>JAWXUU010000027.1:0-9028 GCA_044426085.1 Bacillota bacterium
ATATATAATTATTTGCGGTTTTACCTGAACGCGGGTCGATGTGGGCATCGACCCCTACGGGGTGGGGTCGCACGTTTTTATATATAATTATTTGCGGTTTTGCCCGAACGCGGGTCGATGTGGGCATCGACCCCTACGGGGTGGGGTCGCACGTTTTTATATATAATTATTTGCGGTTTTGCCTGAACGCGGGTCGATGTGGGCATCGACCCCTACGGGGGTCGCACGTTTTTTTGGATAATTATTGCATTCCTGCACGTTTGCGGGCGAACACATGGGTTCGCCCCTACGGGGATTGTGCGCGGGGGGGAAAGGGGAAAAACGAAGGGCACGGTTTCCCGTGCCCTTGGAATGGGTATATTCAAGGAATATATTCCATTCTTATGTTTTTATTGAGTCTAATAAACTATTGAGTTTAGCCAGCTACATCTGCACTTACAGTAATCACTTTAGAGATAGTTTCTGTACCCAAGTATGCATATGCACCTGTGTAAGTAACTGTCGCAGATACAGTAATAGTATCATCTGCAACCAAAGTTCCAGTGAATGAGTACGTACCAGCAGTAGTATTATTTTCAGTGAATACAAGACGAGTGTTTGAACTTGCAATAGAATAAGCAACTGTGTAGTTAGTAGCAGCAAGATCGTCTGAGCCAATAGCAACTTCAACTCCTCCTACTACACTTTCAGATGCAGTAGTCATCGCAGTGATTGTAACTACATTTGACAAATCTTCTTTGTCATCACAAATTGCATCGATTCTGTCTTGAGTATCTTCGATGATGTCTTCGAACATATCAGCGATTGCTGCGTCCAAACCATTCTTTTCAACTTGTTTCCAGAATGTAGAACCATCATCCAAAGCTTGGTATGCAACATATGCATCGATATAAGCATAAACGTCTGCAAGGTTAGCAGCAACTTGAGTTGAAACATTATCACTTTCAGTTCCATAAGTATCATCAGTAACGAATTCAGCCAATGTAGCCCATGAAGTTCCGTTCAAAGTTCCAGCAGTAGCATATGCAGCAACATCATATGGAACTATTGTTTTATTAGTCGTATCGATAACTGTTGTACCAAGAAGTACATCCATGATTTCTTCATAGTATGTGCCAGATGATTCAATTTCATTGTAGATGTCAGTGTATTCATCAGTTGAGATTACATATTGAAGAAGATCAATTTTGTATGCGTCAACTTCTGCTTGAACTGCCAATGCGATTTGCATCATAGTTTCAGTTGCAGCGATTTCGCCAGCTACGAATAGGTCTGGAGTGTTGTAGACAACTTCACCAGTCACAACATTTGTATATGCGAACAATGCATTTGAAAGTGTTTCAGAGATGTTGTTAACATGTGTAACTGTACCATTATTAGAAACATATGTTTTAGTGCCACCAGTAGTATCATAGTACCATCCACCTGTATCATAATATACAGCGTACACAGCACCACCATTTGATATAGTTACATATGAATATTCATAATCAGTATCAGTTGGGTCACCATTTGGAACAACTGCTGAAGCCAATTCTTCGTTGTCGAAGCTGTAGCCTAGAAGTGCGTACATAGCCATGTATGTTGCAGCAAGGTCTTCTTGATCAGCATTGTTGATGTATGTTTCTTCAAATCCGTATGCTTCGATAAGAGCGATGTATGCATCCCATCTAGCGATGATTTTGTCGATTGCTTGACAAGCATCAGCATAACCGTCATCTAGGTCTTGGCTAGCAAGGAAAGAAATTCCTGAAAGCTTTTGTGCTGCAGTAGTTTGGATATCACACAAATCAGTTGCACTGCCATAAATTTCAAGGTCAGCTTGGTAAGAAATCAAAGATTCATATGCTTCGATAAGATCATCATAATCATCTTGCAAATCATCGATATCGTCTTGTTTGATTGCTTGAGTATCAACTACTGTGAAGTATGAGCCATCAGTACCATCAGTGCCATAGAACAATTCTACCAAGTATTTAACATACTCAGTTACATATTCATCATAAACTGCGTTTACAACGAATTTAGACGCAGCAGCAGCAACATCTTCGTTGTAGTATCCGAAGCTTACTTCGTAAGTTTCGTCATCAGTATCGTATGAAGCAGTGAATTTGATAAGATTTTCATTTGTAGTATATCCTGAAGAAACGATTTTGTAGTATGTGTTAGCTTCATTATCAGTGAAATCTGTTGTATCATTATTAGCTGAATCCATCGCTTTAGTTGAGAATGTTGCATTGCTGTATGCAGAAAGACCATCAAGTGATGTCAAAACATAAAGAAGGTCTGAACCATATTCGTTAGCTGTGTTATCAATGTTCAAAAGAAGTTCGCAAAGAACTGTCAATGCTGCATCTTTCTTAGTTGTTGTTGATGCTGTCATGTAAGCTTCGATTGCATCTTCAACTTGATCGATAAGGTCATCTCTTTCCATGTTGTAGATAGCTTTTTCGATATCGTCTTCAGTAACTGCTTTTGTAGTTGTCAAGTAGTATGATACTACATTTGATGAAGTGTACAATTTAACGTCTGCTCTGTCAGCCCAATTAGTTGAGTATTCAACTTCAGCCATAACTTTTTGACCGTCGTTCAAAGTTTCGTAGTAAGCAATTGTTTCAACTGAATATTCTGTTGTGTAAACACCAGCGTCAGCAGCAGCCATTTGTCTTAGTGCGTTAACTTTTGCAACTTCTTCTTCTGTAAGAATGTATCTAGTACCTTCAGTTACAGTTACGTAGTAGTTATCAAGAACGATTTCGTCAGCTTCAACTTCTTCATCATCATCGTTGTAGATAGTGATTGCAAGAGTGTATGCGCCAGCAACTGTTCCGTCACAAATTGTTACGTTTGTTGTTGCAGAATAGTCGTCGTCTGAAGCACCTTCCAAAACACCATTGTTTGTTACTGATTTGTCAACGAAGAACATGTCGTCATTGATTTGGTATGCATCGTCAGATGTTTCCAATTTCAAAGCAGCTTTAGCAACTGTGTAAGTTTTTGTGAATGTGTATTCTTCTTCAACTTCGCCTGGAGCGTAGTAGCCATATTCGTCATCTTTGTCGTGTTCAACTTCGATTGTGTATGTTACTGTGTATACACCAGCGCCAGCAACTGTGTAGTAAATTTTTGAATCTGAACCATTCCAGTTTACTGTTTTGCTGTCGTTGTCTGAAGCAGCTGTGTTCAACAAGTTTGATGAAGAGATTGAATCTCCGTCGATTGTTTGACCAACGAGAACTGCTTTGATTGAGAATTCGTAAGCATCTTGATAGATATTGTCTGAGTCGATTTTAACACCGAAAGTCATGTTATCTTTATCATAGCCACTATCGTATACGTCGTATACCAAAGAATCAAAGTCTGGGAATGTGATGCCATATTCAGCAAGTTTAGCTTCTGTTGAATCAACAACAACTGTTGGCGCTTCCGTTGCAGGAGCGTCAGTCGCTGGTGTTTCTGTTGCAGGAGCCACTGTTGGAGCAGCTGTCACAACTGGTGCAACTGTTGGATCAACAGTTTCAGTGTTACAAGCAGCCATTGTCAACACCATTGCGATCACCAAGATCACAGCAAGTGCAGAACGTAGTACTCTGTTTTTCATAAACTACCTCCTAAAAAAATCAATAGTTTGTTAGTTTTTTTCATTATTTTATCATAGGACTTTCCTTAGCCAATCGTTTCCCAAGACCCACGTGTGCAGTGTGGAGGTCGGAAAAAAAAGACACCTCTTCCCTATAACAATAAAAATATATCACATTATATCACAAATTGCAAGGCTTTTGTGCAATTTTTTATACTTTTTGTATAATTTTTCCTATTTTTTTTCATTTTTCGGGGTTTTTCATAAATTACACTTCAATATATCCTTGATTTCTTCTTCTATCATGGAAACCGCCACATCAAATTCGTATTGAATCACGGCGTTATCAATCCGCAAAACCCTCACCCCTTTTGATTCCAAAAAAACTGTTCTCCGCGCATCGTAGGCTTCCTTTTCTTCGTCGTGATGATGCACACCATCAATTTCAATCGCCAATTGTAATTTTATGCAATAAAAATCAACAATAAAACCGCCAATAACATGTTGCCTGCGAAACTTCCAATCGGAATCTTTCAAATAGTATCGCCATATTAACGATTCGAAAAATGTCTGATGCTTGCGCAAATACCTGCTCCGCTCTTTTGATATATTACTATTTTCGTATGACATGCGATTTCCCCTTGCTTTTTATTACATTATATCGCACGCAGTGGTGGTTGTCAATGGTTTTTTGTGGGGGGGGTTGTATGGCTATTGTGGGAGCTGGCTTGCGACGTGGGGAGCAATTTCTGGGTCACGCGCCCCCTTGCGAAGCACCCTGGTGGGGGAGCTGGCTTGCGACGTGGGGGGGCAATTTCGAGGACACGCGCCCCCAGTGGGGGAGCTGTCTTGCTACGCTTGAAAACTGCTAGAACTGAAGAGAAAAACTAGCAAGACTGAAGGGGCAGGACTTTTGAGTGGGTTAGAACGTTATTGAATGATGAAAACTGTCCCACGCAGGTGGTAGCCAAAAGGAATAAATTGAAAATGTGCATAAAAATAGCCGTGAAACCAAAAAAGCCGTGTAACAAGTGGTTCACGGCTTTTTTTTGTTGTATGGCTATTGTGGGATACGGTTTTTTATTCATTCATTATGTTTGCCACCTGCGGTAAAGCAGGGTTTAGCATTCAATTGCGTTTTAACCCACTTTGTTGTCCTGCCCCCTCAGTCTTGCTAGTGGTGGGTTTTGTTCTAGCGTTTTTTTCGACGTAGCAAGACAGCTCCCCCACTGGGGGCGCGGTTTTGGGGGGCGCGGTTTTTGGGGATAAAAAAAGGGCACGGTTTCCCGTGCCCGATGCTAAGCTGGGCTTGGCATCTTTTTTTTAATCAAACTATTGATTAGTCAGAAGTTTTGAAAGATTCAACGTATAGGTCAACTAGATCGTCAACGTCGCAGAATTCTTCAAACGCATCGTATGCAGATTCGAAATCTTCGATATCATAAGTTGTAAGGAATGAAGTTGCGATGATTGTTTTGATTGCATCATTATAATCAGCAGCAGATGCATACTTAGTTGCAAAGTAACCAGCAGTGTTAACATCAGATACGATAGAAGCAGATACTTCATCATCAGAATATACACCTTCATTCATGATTGCAGTGATGATAGCTTCATATAGGTAATCATCAGTTGTAGCAAATGAGATTGTTGAAGAAGAATAATCATCAGCGTTATCAGCGAAGTATTCAGCAACACCAGCTTCGAATGCGTCAGCAACGTCAGCTTTGTAATCTTCAAGATCTAGGATATAATCAATCCATGCTTGATATTCAGCAACAACGTCAGCAACAAGTCTGTCTGGAGCGTTGATGATGTCGTCCATAGCATATCTGCTTGATGGGAAGTTCATACCAGTTGTTCCATAAACAAGTTGGTTCAATCTTCCATAAACAAGAGTTTCAGTTGAATAATCTTCGATGTTTACATAGTTGATAACTTGAAGCATAGTGTCTACGTCATCATTCATAGCTACAAGAGCGTCAAGAATTTCTTCGATTTCAAGATCTGCGCCATCATCATAGGCAGCAGTTGCATAAATTGTTGAGATAAGAGCATCAGTACTACCACTAGCTAGTGCAGTTGCAGTGTAGTAACCATCAGATCCTTCATAAATGTTCATCATTTGAACTTTTGCAAGAGCAGCAGCAGTAACACCTTCATCAGTAGTTTCACCACCGTCATATGTGTATTCTGTTACATCCAACAATTCTTTTTGATCAGAAGTCAATGCGCTGTATGCTGAATATGCTTCAGCAGTCAAAGTTTTAACTTCTGTAGAGTTGATGTATGCCCAATCAGTTCCATCTTGGTAAACGATTTTAGCACCGTTAACGATTGCTTTTGAATATGCAGCATATGCACCAGTGATAAGTTCAACAACAGAATCAACTTCTGCAGCGTCGAAAGATGATACAGCAGCTGTGTAAGTTTTGTAAGCTTCAATATAATCATCCAAAGTTGATTCTTCGATAATTTCTTGATCATCTTCGCTTAGGCTGTTCCAATATGTGTCAACAGTGTTGTAAGCTGTGATAGCAGAAGAGTTGCTTGTCATGTAATCTGAATATACAATGTAAGCATAAGTGTCATCATCTACAGTGTCGAAATAATCAGCCATGTCTGAATCGTCAACTACATCTTTGAATGCATCAAGGATGAATTTGTCTTCAGCAGCATCTTCAGCATCTTCAAGGTAATCAAGGTATTCTTCACCTGAGAAAGCGTAAGTTGAAGTAAGTTTTTCATTACTATAGATCAAAGCTGCAATCTTTTTAACATCATCTGCATCTGAGAAATTATAAGTGAGTTTAGTAGAAGTAGTACCAGCCTTATATAGACCGTAATTCGCAGAACCAGTACCTGTTACAAGCGTTGCATCAGTCAAATCTCCAGCATTAACACCATCATAGTTAGAAACGATATAGTCAATAACGTAAAGATCTGATGCTTTATTTCCACCAACAGTCTCAGATGTCAAGGATTTACCATTGCCACCAGTAACTAGGTTATTAGATACATACACGCTAGTCAATTCATCTGCATATTCAACCGCTTCAGTGATATCAGCGATGATAGCAGTGATATTAGCATCTTCTTCGTTATTCAACCAAGCTTCAACGTTTTCAGTTTCGATGTATGCGCCCAAATCAGCGATCATACCACCTTCGAAGAATGCTTGTTGAGCAGCTGAAAGTGCGTTGTATCTTGCAAGTGCAAGAACAAGTTGAGTGTCAAGGTTCATATCGTCGCCGTAGAAACCGTCTGCAACGTAGTCGTAGTCATCATCACCATCATCACCATCAGCAACATATGCAACAACACCGTCAGTGTAACTCCACTCGCCAGCGTCTGTGTTTTCAACGAGACCGTTTGAGAAATCGATTTCACCGATAGATGTTACAACGTCACGAAGTTCGTTCCAGTCGTATTCTGAAATAACGTAGATTTCAGTTGTGTCGATTGCAACGATTTCTGTGTTGATAAGAAGTTCGTTGATATCATCAAGGTCTACTTCTTCATAATCTGTGTCGCCATCTTTAACGATGTAAACTTCAACAGCGTATGTGCCGATTGCAGCTTCTTTTGTATAGTCGATTTCATAATACAAACCGTATCCAGAAAGTGCTGTTTCGTCAGAACCATAAGTCAAGTCGATAAGTTCTTCGAAAGTTACGATTGTGTCAATTTTTGTGTTATCAAGTGTGTTAGCACTTGTTGATGAACCACGAGTTCCTGCAGTTCCAACTTGCAATTCGCCATCAGATTCAACAACCACGAAAGGATCGATAGAGATTGTTTTTTGTTGTTTTTCAAGTGAAGCTGTAAGAATCATTTCTGTTTCCCATTCGTCTGGGTCATCTGTGATATCCCATGCGCCGTAGTTTGCAGCAGCATCAACAATTGTGATTTCGAATTCGATTTCGTAGTCACCAGCGATTGAATATGCAACATAAATTTCGTCTTCGTCAACGAAATACATTGTTACATTAACTGTATCGTCAGAATCGCCATCATAGAAATCTGTTACATCAACAGTAATTGTTTTGCTGTATGAGTTTGATACGCCATCAGTTGTTGATTCAGCATAAACAAGTCCTGAATCGTAGCCATCATAAACAAGAACACCATCAACACGAACTTCGATTGAATAATCTTCGTCCATGATTAGTGATTTGCTGATGTCAAGCATTGAATAAGCATAAACGTCGCCAGTTGATGCTGAAATTTCATCCAAGATATAATCCTTGAATGTATCTTCACCAACGTATGCTTTTGTTCCATAAGTGCCGTCAACAGTTTCCATCACGATACCGAAAGTATCAGCAACTTCGTCTTTTTCAACTGAAGTTGTTGGAGCAACTGTTGGAGCAGTCGTAACTTCAGGTGCTTCTGTTGGAGCAACTGGAGTTTCTGTAGCTGGTGTGGCAGTGGCTGGAGTTGTTGTTGTTTCAACAACATCTGAGCTCGTGTCACAGGCAGCCATAGTCAACACCATTGCGATCACCAAGATCACAGCTAGTGCAGAACGTAGTACTCTGTTTTTCATAAACTACCTCCTAAAAAAATCAATAGTTTGTTAGTTTTCTTTTTTATTAAGTTCGATCGTCGTGGATTTATTTGTCACTCCGCCACATTTTGCACACACGTCAAAGCAGACAATACCTCGATCATCGAAAAAAGTATATCATATTATATTTCAAAACGCAACAGTTTTGTGTCAATTTTTTATACTTTTAGTTAATTTTTAATGTTTTTTCAAGGGAATTGTGCATTTTGTCGGGTTTTTGTGGTTAGTTTTTGGGGGTTGGGGGAGGAGGGGGGATGGCGGGGGCGGTGTTTGTCTGGATACAAAAATCTGCACCACGTTTTTTTTAAAGTGAAAAGTGAAAAGTGAAAAGTGAAAAGTGTGGTAATGCACTTGCTTCGCTCGTGCTTTCAATTTAAAGCCTTTTTACATCATATAGATTGTGAAATGTTAAAGCGTTTGGTTTTTTGTCTCCAAATACAATTGAAATGCATGTAGCGATAGCGAAATGCTTTACATTCCTTTTCACTTTTCACTTTTCACTTTTCACTTACAAAGGGGGCGGGCGAACACATGGGTTCGCCCCTACGGGTTATTGGTGGTTTTGCACGAGCGGCGGGCGAACACATGGGTTCGCCCCTACGGGGTGGGGTCGCACGGTGGTTTTACATTTTATGGGCGATGTTGCACGGGCGCGGGCGAACACATGGGTTCGCCCCTACGGGTTATGGGCGGTTTTGCACGGGCGCGGGTCGATGTGGGCATCGACCCCTACGGGGTGGGGTCGCACGGTGGTTTTGCATTTTATGGGCGGTTTTGCACGGGCGGCGGGCGAACACATGGGTTCGCCCCTACGGGTTTTTTCCCACAACCGCCCCATTCCGTTTTGAAAAAACGGATAGTTATGATATAATCTATGC
>JAWXUU010000014.1:0-47523 GCA_044426085.1 Bacillota bacterium
TACCTTGCCTTTTATGGTGTTTTGTAGTAATTATATTATAATAGGCAAAGAGCAAAAACGCAAGATTTTATCTCGCATTTCTGCTCTTTTTTTGTCGGGACTTTTGATACAGCCCCTTTTGCATTATCTAATATTGAATGCACAGGGAGCTTTGCTCCCGTGCTTACATCAATTTTTAATTTTTAATTTTTATCGAGCTCGCAGAGCGAAGCCTGTTTTTAATTCTCCCCCACGTTGTATTCACCAACCACACTCCTAGTGAAACCAGCACTAGCGAGCTTATGTTTTGCCATGTGAAGATGATTTCTGACAGCACTATGCCGGAAAGCAGTGTGCCGAAAATTGGGGTGAACAAGTTATACATTGAAACTTTGTTTATTGGGTTGTGGGTGATAAGTATGCTCCAAAGCATGAATGCGAATGAAGAAAGCACCGCAAGATACAAAATCACCACAACGCCCGCGACGCTTGTGATTTGCAAGTTTCCGCCGAAAATTATCCCGATTGAAAACAGAACAAGTCCGCAGATAAGCAGTTGCCAACCCGCAAGAATTTCTGGTCTGCGCGTTTTTGCAAATGCTTTTGTCATATAAAAAGACACCGCATGAAAGGCTGAAGACAGCACAACCAGACCTTCACCTTTCAAAGAGAAGCCTGAAAATTCTTGCACACCGCCGTCCATTGTTATCAAAACAAGCCCAACAGCGGCAATTATACAGCCGATGATTTTGTTTGCGTTAAGTTTTTCCGATTTGTAAATTAGTGGCGTTATCAACACGATAATAAAGCCGTTGACTGAAGAAAAAAGCGAACCTTTCGCCCCAGTTGTGTATGTGAGCCCCACATAAAAACACACGTATTGCACCGCCGTTATAAGACCCATGGAAATAAACGGAATTGCATCTTGCTTTTTTATCACGCAAACTTTCTTTGTTTTTATCGACATGAAAACCAAAAGTGCAAAACCTGCTAGGGTGAACCTTACCCCCGCAAACACCATTTTTGTTGCGATGTCAGTTGTTTCCACCGCAAGGATTTCATATCCGATTTTTATTGCTGGCGATGCACTGCCCCAAAGTGCTGTGCAAATTATCGCAAATATTGCAATCACCGCAGGCAACTGCCAAAAATCTTGCGTTTCTTTATTTTCTATCACTTATTTCTATCTCCTATAACTGCTATACAAGTATTCTATCACTTTGATATTCCCATGTCAAACATTTGGCGTTTATAAAAACGAGCATTGGAAAAATACCAATGCTCGTTTTTTATGAAAAAAATTATATTATATATTTTGATGTTATCTATATAATTATGGTTGTTTGCCGATGTAAGCCAAAATTCCGCCGTCCACATAAAGAATGTGACCGTTCACGAAGTTTGAAGCGTCTGATGCAAGGAAAACAGCAGGACCGGCAAGGTCTTCAGGGTTGCCCCATCTGCCCGCTGGTGTTTTTGCCAAGATGAACGAATCAAACGGATGTTTAGAGCCATCTGGTTGCACTTCACGAAGTGGTGCTGTTTGTGGAGTTGCGATATATCCAGGTCCGATACCGTTGCATTGAATGTTAGCAGAGCCAAATTCTGAACAAATGTTTTTTGTTAGCATTTTAAGACCGCCCTTTGCAGCAGCGTATCCGGCGACAGTTTCACGACCAAGTTCGCTCATCATAGAACAGATGTTGATGATTTTGCCGTGACCTTTTTCTATCATTGCTGGCAAAACTGCTTTTGAAACGATGAATGGCGCGTTCAAATCGATATCGATTACTCTTCTGAAATCTGAAACTTCCATTTCTAGCATTGGTTTTCTTGATATGATTCCCGCATTGTTCACAAGAATATCCACAACGCCAACATCTTCTTTGATTTTTGCAACTGTTGCATTAACTGCAACTTCATCAGTTACGTCACAAACATAGCCGTATGCCTTGATGCCAGCTGCTTCATAATTAGCCATGCCTCTTGCAACAAGGTCTGCATTTAGATCGTTGAAAACTATCGTTGCGCCCGCTTCTGCCATTCCGCTTGCAAGTGCAAAGCCGATGCCATAACTTCCGCCTGTCACCCAAGCGATTTTATTATCAAGTCTGAATTGATTCATTTTTGCTCCTTATATTTTCATTTTATTTATTGGTTTGGAACTTTTGAAATTCCATGTTTTTCGCAATAATTATTTAAGTTCTGTTGTTGTGATAACGTCCATATCAGTGAATTCTTGGTTTTCACCGCCCATTGCCCAAATGAAAGAATATGAAGATGTTCCGCCACCCGCGTGGATTGACCAGCTTGGAGAAATCACTGCATCGAAGTTTTTCATTACGATGTGTCTTGTTTCGTCTGGCTCGCCCATCATGTGGAAAACAACGTTATTTTCTGCGATTTCGAAGTATGTGTATACTTCCATTCTTCTTTCGTGTGTGTGCGCTGGCATTGTGTTCCAAACGTTTCCTTCTTCAAGTTCTGTAAGACCCATCAAAAGTTGGCAAGTTGGAAGCACTGCTGGGTGAATAAATTGGTTGATTACGCGTTTGTTTGAAGTTGCAAGGTCGCCGAGTGGAACTTTTGCAGCGTCAACTTTTTTGATTAGTTTTGTTTCGTATGAACAGTGCGCTGGTGCTGAAACCATATAGAATTTCGCAGGTGCAGACGCATCATCACTTGAGAACAAAACTTCTTTTGCGCCTTTTGTGATATACAAACAATCTTTATATCCAAGTGCATATTCCACGCCATCAACAGAAACTTTACCGTTTCCGCCAAGGTTGAACATGCCGATTTCTCTTCTTTCAAGCAAGAATTTTGTTCCGAAGTTTGCCCAAACGTCGATTCCTTTATCAATTGAAATAACTTCTTCAACTGGCATAACGCCCATTGTCACCATTCTATCCACATGCGAATAAACGCATTGAACTGTGTCGGCAACGTATAGATTTTCGATTAGGAATTCTTTTCTTGTTTCTTCAGTTGTGTATCTTTTGAAATCTTTTTGATTTGCACTGTATCTGATATCCATTTTTATACCTCTTTTTATTTTTTTATTCTATTATACAAGTATAGCACTACTGTATTTTATTTTCAATATAATTTAATAAATTTTTTGCTATTATTTTAAAAGTTATGGAAAATCACGGTTATATTATGTTCACTGCAATTTTCCAACACTTTTAAATTTATTAGCCTTACTTTTGTTTATAGCTTATTTGTTTTTATATGGAATAATTTCGTTATTCATCATATTTTTTAGCGCTGATTGGAAATGCCACATATCGTTGCCCACGATAATCATATTATATCCATCCGCAACAGCGTTTTCAATGTTTTCTTTTGTTGGTGGAACAACAGGACCCAAAACGCCAATGCCCTTTTCTTTTGCTTTTGAAACCAATATTTTAAAAGCTTCTTTCACTTCTTCGCCCATTGAATATCCAATTGGGAGACCCAAAGAGTTTGCATAATCAATTGGTCCAAAGTTGATTGCATCAATGCCTTCAACTGCCAAAATTTCATCGATATTTTGTGTGAATTCAAAATCTTCATCCATTGGGATAACAAGAGTATCTTCATTTTGCTGTTTGATATAATCATTCCAATTGAAGTTATTATACCCAAAACCCGCTGCTCTCACGTTTGATTCGCCACCGCGTCTTCCAAGTGGATAAAACTTCGCAGCTTCAACGCAGTCTTTTGCATTCTTTGCTGATTTGCAGTGTGGAATAACAACGCCGTCAACGCCCCATTCAAGGACTTTTCTTATTGAAACTTCATCTTCATCTGCCATTCTCACAAGAATTCCGATATCGTGAAGTTTTGCCGCCATGATTTGTTTTTCAAACGCTTCATCAAGCATATAGTTTGTGTGTTCCAAATCAAGATAGATAAAATCTAATCCTGACATAGCGATATTTTCAATTACGCAAGTTGTGCCTGTGAAACATGCCATTCCAAAAACTACTTCGCCTGCTTTTACTTTTTGTTTTAAGTTCATAATATATTACCTCTTTAAATTTGAATCAAGGATTAATATCCAAGCAATGCTGGGAACCAAGTTGTGAGTGGAGCCCACAATGTGATAGCAAGCAAAATGATGATGTTGCAACAAACATATGGTGCTGCACCTTTAAATATTTCAATGATTGGCATTCTGTTGATTTTATTACATGCGTTAAGACACATTCCCACTGGTGGAGTCACAAGACCCACAGCAAGACCTGTGATAAGCATTGCACCAAATTGAAGTGAAGAGAAACCATATGCAATCATAACAGGAAGCATGATTGGTGAAAGCATCAAAATCGCTGGTGAAACGTCGATAAATGTTCCGATGAAAAGAATCAAGCAAACGAACAAGATACCGATGATCCATGCTGGCCAATTAAGCCCCATGAAGAATGCTGCGATTGTTGCTGGGATTCCAAGTCTTGTCAAAATCCATGTGAACACTGATGTGAAACCAATGATAATCATGATTGTTGCTGATGAAATGAATGCTTTTTTGAGTGATTGCCAAACTGCTTTGAGAGTTAGTTCCTTATAGACAAAGAAACCGACAATCATCGCATAGAACACTGCAACTGCAGCTGATTCTGTTGCTGTTGCAATACCACCAGAAACTGTGACAACGATAACAAGTGGCATAAGAAGTGCTGGCAAACCTGATCCGATATCCCAAAGACATTCTTTCAAGTTGAAATCTGATTTTTTAGGATGCCATCCTTTTTTTCTTGAGATGATGAACACCAAGATAACTTGAGAAAGACCAATCAAGATGCCAGGGATTGCACCCGCGATGAACAATGCCGCAACCGATGCACCTGAAATCATTGAATAGACAATCATTGGTGTTGATGGCGGAATAATCATACCCATTGTTGAAGATGCAACCGTGATACCCGCAGCCGCTTCTGGTGGATAACCTTCATCTTGCATTGATGGAATCATGATTGAACCAATTGCTGATGTGTCGGCAACTGATGAACCTGAAATTCCACCGAAAATCATTGATGCAACAACGTTTACTTCGCCAAGACCGCCACGGAATGGACGAACGAGTTGCAAACAGAATTTAATAATTCTTTTTGTGATACCGCCGGTGTTCATAAGTTCACCTGCGATCATGAAAAGTGGCATTGCAATCATAAGTTCAGAATATGTTCCTGACCAAACTTTTTGAGCCACAATTGTTAGGAAGTTTGGTTCCAAAATTCCAAGATAAGCAATACAAGAAGCGCCAATTGCAAAAGCAAGAGGAACGCCAATGAATGCAAAGGCAAGCAAAAGTGCCAAAATAATCAACATTGCCATATTAAACTTCCTCCCCTTTTATATTATTGTCGCATGGTGCGGCAACTTCTTCTACAGATTCTTTATTGACTGCAACAGCTGCAACATCATCTTTTGTGAGAACTTTATTTTTCGCTGCGAAATGTGATTCGTCGCATGTTGCAAAATCAATAAGTTTGATAATGCAGCAAGCAAAAGCAATAATTCCGCAAATTGGCATAAGTCCATACATATAATACATTGGAATTCTCATGCCCAAGCTGATTTGTTTTCCAACAAGCGCCGTATATGAATAAGACAAATAAATGAATGCACCAACAACAGCAAGAACTATTGTGTAGTTGACAAGTGCGAAAATCCTTTTTATTTTTGGATTGAGTTTATCATAGAAAATATCAATGATAACGTGTTCTTCTTTCAATATGCAAAGTCCCATGCCCCAAAGTGTTGAGAATGCGAAAAGCACAACGTTGAATTCAGAAAGTCCGCCCCAGCTTTTGCCCCAGATATATCTCATCACAACTGCGAACATAACCAAACAAGCGAGAAGCCCCAAACTGGCTGCGCCAATACCATAATAGATATTGAAAACAACTTTTTTGACCTTTTTAAATGTTTCCATTTTTTTTACCCCTTAATGATTTTAAAAGAGGGAGAGGAACAATTCCTCTCCCTCTTTAGTTTTTTGTTTAATTTTTTCTTTAATTATGCGTTAGCAACGATTTCAAGCATTTCATCGATTTCTGCTTGTGTGCAAATACCTTCTGCGATTGCTGTGTCATAAACTGAAGAAACTGCTTCTTGGAATACTGCAAGTTCAGCATCAGTTGGGTAGTAGATATTGCCACCTGCATCGATAACTGTTTGTCTTGCTTCTGATTCAAGTTCAATGATAAGATCGTTGTTGTAGTTACCCATATCAGTTGCACAATCCATAACGATATCTTGAAGATCTGCTGGAAGTGCATTCCACCAATCAGCATTCACATAGAATGGGTCTGGATGGAATTGATAGTTAACTTGAGTGAAGTTATCTTGAACTTCATAGAATTTCATTGATGCAATGTTTGTCCAAGGGTTTTCTTGACCATCAGCAAGACCTGTTGAAAGACCCATGTATAGTTCGTTATAAGCTACTGTCACTGGAGAAGCACCAAGAGCTTCGAGTGTCCAGTCTACTGTAAGCATACCGTTTGATCTCATTTTCAAACCTGCGAAATCTGAAGGATCAGTAAGTTGTACGCCAGTTGTTGAGAATTGACGGAAACCACCAGCATCACACATATTGATGATAACTGTTCCAGTTTCTTCTTCAGCTTCCATTGCAACAGACATTGCAAGATCAGAAGAAAGAAGTGCTGCAACTTCATCAGCAGTGTTTGCAAGGAAAGGAAGTGTGAACATCAAAAGTCTTGGGCTGAAGTCGAATTGACCGCCTCTCATACCTTGAATTTGACCTGCAACTACTTGTTCAAGAGTTTCTTTTTCAGAACCTAGTGAACCAGAATCGTAGATGATAACTTCAACTTGACCGTTTGTTTGTTCATACACATCTTCAGCGAATGATTCCATAGAAATTGTTCTTGGATTTCCTTCACCTTGAGAGTGACCAACAATCATAGTGTATTTTACAACTTCAACTTCGTTACCGTCGTCATCAACGATCGTTGTTGTTTCACTTGAACTGCCACAAGCTGTCATTGAAAGAACCATAACAAGCACTAGCAAAATAGCGATAAATTTTTTCATATTTTCCTCCTGTTTGTAAGTTGCACCGCAGTGCCACTTCAAATTTATACTCAAATCATATCATCTATTATTTAAAAAGTACATGCATTTTTGATATTATTTTATGGATTTTTTTGATAAAATTAAGATTATTTTAAGAAATAAGTATGTATTGTATGTTAATTTATAAGCAAATAATTGTTTAAATCCCTTTATTTTAAAGCTTTTTTATTTTTTTATTAAAAATAATTGACAAAATTTTATAACTTGTATACAATAATAAAAAGGACATTAAGGAGAGGCAATACAATGGATAAATATACAATAGATGAAATATACAACGAACTTGAAAGCGATATTTTATATTTACGTTTACAACCTGGCGAAGTTATAAGCGAAAACACACTTTGCGGGAAATATGGCGTTTCCAGAACACCAATAAGAAGTGTTTTGCAAAAACTTCAAACAAACGGGCTTGTGAATATTAAGTCCAGAGCATCAACAACAGTTTCGCTTCTTAATTTCGACGAAATTCAGCAGATGATTTATCTTAGAACTGCAGCAGAAACAATGGTGCTTCGCGATTTTATCCAATCGGCAACTCCACTCGATATTGAAAAAGCAAAATTTGCACAAGAAACACTTGTAAAACTTTATGCAGAATATCAAAGAACGCAGGATATAGCTATTATTCAAAAATTTTACGCTTGCGATTTGCAAACTCACCTTATTTGGTTTGAACAAGCCAACAAACATTTTCTTTGGGAAAAGATTTCAAATTCAAATTCCAGCTATACTCGCTTCAGAATACTAGACATGAAACTTAAAGAAAACTTCAACGACGTTATCTGCGATCATCAAATGCTTATCGATGCGATATCAAACAAAGACGTTTCTAGCCTAGAAAAAATCATCACAGACCATTTGAGCGGTGGAATTAAGCGTATTGGCAATCAAATTTTTACAACTTATAAAGATTTTTTCATTATATAATAGCCAAAATGCATTTTATAGTGTATAATAAGACTAAAGTATAATTTAACTATTAACATCAAGGAACAATATGAATACTATTTTAACAGTTGGTAAACACAATCAAACATTCGATGTGAATTGGCACTCGCACAAGAGTTGGGAGCTGGTTTTTTGCACTAGCGGGAACGGCACTTTTCTTTTGGACAATGCGGAATGCGGAAAGAAGTTGGATTATAACAAAAACGACCTTGTTATTATCCCCCCAAACCAAGTTCACGCAAACGTTTCTGAACACGGGTTCAAGAATATCCACATCACGATGGATAAGCTTTCTATTGGCATAGAAGAAATCGCAAAAATCAAGGATACAAGCAACAAAATGTTTCTAGGTTGCATGGCTAATATTTATTACATTTATAACTGCGACGTCATGAGCAAAGAAGGGATACTTCAAAACCTTGGCGACCTTATTGTGTCATACATCGTTGCTTTTTCCGATATCAAGAGATATTCTCCTATCATCGAAAAAATGCGTCATTCAATTTTCAGACACTTTGCAGAATCAACTTTTGATTTGAATGATATGTTCGACCTTGAAGAAAATTATAACAGCAACTATCTTAAAAAGTTGTTCAAAAAGGAAATCGGCACTTCGCCACAACAATTCCTTATCGACCTTAGAATCACTTACGCAAGAAAATTGCTTTCAAACACCCTTGAAGACAGCATCTCAATTTCTCAAGTTGCCTACGAATGCGGATACGACGACCCACTTTATTTCTCAAGAGTCTTCAAAACCGCAACAGGTCACAGCCCAAAAGAATATCACAAGCTGGCACTTAGCGCGTTGTTGTGATTTTTCGGGAAACTAGACAATTAAAAATAGGCTTCGCTCTGCGGGCTCGACGAAAATTAAAAATTAAAAACAGGCTTCGCTCTGCGAGCTCGATAAAAATTAAAAATTAAAAATTAAAAATTGTGGTAAAGCACTCGCGTTGCTCGTGCATACTATAAAATGTTAGAAATTAAAAAAGTAGCGTTACTTGTTGATAGTAATGCTACTTTTATATTATCTAAATAATTGGATGCATAGGGCGAAGCCCATGCCTTACCACAATTTTTAATTTTCAATTTTTAATTTTTAATTTTCAATTGCTGTGCTGTGCGAAGCACAGCTCTGCAATTGCCCATGCAACTCCGTCTTCATCGTTGGATTTTGTGTGGAAATTTGCCACTGCTTTCACTTCTGCAACTGCGTTTGCCATTGCTACGCCTGTGCCAGCGAATTTAATCATGGAAACGTCGTTATATCCGTCGCCAACACAGATGCAATCACACACTTCAAAGCCCAAAATTGGCAATATTTTTTCTATTGATTTGGCTTTATCCACACCTAGTGGCACGATTTCGATAAAGAATGGTTCAGACCTATAAACGCTCATTTTGCCTTCGTATTTTTTAGCGAGAATTTCGCAGAGTTTTTCCGCTTTTTCGGGTTCTGCCGTCATCAAACATTTGTTCACGGGAAAAGCAATCTTCTCAAAATCATCAACTTCCACAATCGGAAGTCGCAAAAGGTTCGCTTCAAACTGCACATATTTATCAACGCGCGTTCCGCTGATAACTTCCTTTTCGTTATACGTCATCACACCGCAATCGTTATCTTTTGCAAACTGCAAAATTTCTGGTATGTATTTGTTGTCAAGTTTTTGTTCAAACACAACTTCGCCCGTCTTGTGGTTTATCACCCTTGCACCGTTATAGGAAAGCGTGTATCCGCCGTGCTCGCCAAATTTGAGTTCGTCTGCAATAAATAACACCCCTGGGGTTGGTCTGCCCGTTGCAAGCATGCAAGAATGCCCCGCTTTCATCATCTTTTCAACCGCTTGACGAGTTATTTCTGTGATTTCTTTCTTAGAATTTGTAAGCGTGCCGTCGATATCAAGCACCAATAATTTTTTGTTCATAAATATCCCCTTTTTTATCCTGATAACATGATAACAGAAACTGTGATTTTGGTCAAGAAAAAAGCGTTGGTTGTCTAGATACAAAAATCTGCGTCACCTAAATAATTAAAAATTAAAAACAGGCTTCGCTCTGCGAGCTCGATAAAAATTAAAAATTGTGGTAAGCACTTGCAGTGCTCGTGCATGCTATTATTTAAAAGTAAAAAAAAGCGTTACTTGCAACGCTTTTTTGTATTATCTAATAATTGAATGCACAGGGAGCTTTGCTCCCGTGCCTTACCACAATTTTTAATTTTTAATTTTTATCGAGCTCGCAGAGCGAAGCCTGTTTTTAATTGAATCAGTGGTGCAGATTTTTGTATCCACAAACCAAACTCTCTCTAAATATTACTATATCCCATCAAGAATTCATCGACTGTTCTTGCGCAGTCTCTGCCTTCTCTTAGTGCCCAGACGATAAGGCTTTGGCCTCTTCTTACGTCGCCACAAGAGAACACTTTTGGTTGGTTAGTTTTGAAATCTTCACCGCCAGCAAGTCCGCGATTTGAAAGTTCAACACCGAATGCTTCGCAAACGTAGCTTTGAGCACCCAAGAAACCAGCTGAAATGAATGCAAGTTGACATTCCACAACGAATTCTTCACCCGTTGGAACCATCATCATTCTTCCTGACGCTTGGTCTTTTTTGCTTTCTAGCTTAGAAATAGTTGCAGAGCAAAGGTTGCCGTTTTCATCTTTGTTAAATTCTTTCACAGTTGTTTGGAAAATTCTTGGGTCGCTTCCGAAAACCGCAATGGCTTCTTCTTGACCGTAGTCTGTTTTGAGAATTCTTGGCCATTCTGGCCACGCGTTGTTTGCTTCACGTTTTTCGCTTGGTTTTGGCATCATTTCCAATTGAACAACACCGCTTGCACCAAGGCGAATTGATGTGCCCACGCAGTCGTTACCAGTGTCGCCACCGCCGATAACAAGGACTTTTTTATCCTTAGCATCGATTGCCATGCCGTCAGTTAGGTTTGAATCTAGAAGTGATTTTGTCACGCCAGAAAGATAGTCAACTGCGAAGTGAATTCCGTTTGCATCTCTGCCAGGAGCGTTGATATCCCTTGGGTTTGAAGCACCACAAGCAAGGATAACGGCATCGAAGCCTTCCAAGATTGTGCTTGCTGAAATATTGTCGCCCACGTTTGAATTAACTTCAAAAGTGATGCCTTCTTCTTTCAAGATTTCAACTTTTCTATCGATAACTTTTTTATCGAGTTTCATGTTTGGAATACCATACATCAAAAGTCCACCGATTCTGTCGCTTCTTTCAAACACAGTCACGCTGTGACCTCTGTGGTTTAGCAAATCTGCAACAGAAAGACCTGAAGGGCCAGAGCCGATAACAGCAACTTTTTTGCCAGTTCTGTTTTGCGGTGGGTTTGCTTTTATGATTCCGTGCTTATATCCATATGTTTGGATAGCGTATTCGTTTTCCTTACAAGTGACAGAGCATCCTTCTTGAAGTCCACAAGTGCACGCGGCTTCGCATGGTGCTGGGCAAGCGCGAGATGTGAATTCTGGGAAGCGGTTTGTTGAAAGCAATCTTTTGACAGCTAGGTCCCATCTTCCGTTGAAAATCAAGTCGTTATATTCTGGAATAAGGTTTCCGAGTGGACAACCTGATGTCATCCCCCCAATCATCATACCGCTTTGGCAGAATGGAACACCGCAATCCATGCAACGTGCGCCTTGAGTTTCTTGTTCTTTTGTTGATAGTGTTTGATGAAATTCATCAAAGTTTTTAATTCTTTCTAGTGGTTTAACATTGTGCACAGTTTTGCGTTCAAACTCTAGAAATCCTGTATTTTTACCCATAGATTTATCTCCTATTTCTTCATTGCGTAGAACGCTTCTACTTCTGCTCTTTCGCCAGAAAGACCTTTTTCTTCCATTTTGGCAATCATTTTAATCATTTTATCATAATCATGTGGAGTGATTTTCTTGAACACTTTGATATATGTTTCAAAGTTTTCGAGAATTTGTTTACCCCTTGCAGAACCAGTTGTTTGAACGTGCTCGGAAATAAGTTCTTTAATATCTTCGATGTCGTGCGCTTCTGTGACAGTTGTTATGCTTACCATTTCTTTGTTCACGCGTTGGTATAGATCCCAATCTTCGTCCACAACATATGCGACACCACCGCTCATGCCCGCAGCGAAGTTTTTGCCAGTTTTGCCAAGAACAACCACTTTACCGCCAGTCATATATTCACAACCGTGGTCGCCTGTTCCTTCAACAACGGCAACTGCACCAGAGTTTCTCACGCAGAATCTTTCGCCCGCAATACCGCTTGCAAAAAGTTTTCCGCCCGTTGCACCATAAAGGGCAACGTTGCCGACAATGATGTTTTCTTCCGCTTTGAATTTGCTTTGTTTTGGTGGGTAAACGATGATTTTACCACCTGAAAGTCCTTTGCCGATATAATCGTTGCTGTCACCTTCAAGTTCAAGCGTGAGTCCACAAGGAATAAACGCACCGAAACTTTGACCGCCACTGCCATTACATTTAACGACAAATGTGTCTTCTTTCAAACCTTCTGGATACATTCTCACGATTTCGCTTCCGAAAATTGTTCCGAAAGTTCTATCTGTGTTGATAACATCAACAGTAACTTTTTTATGTGTTTTTTTCTTGAGTGCCTTTTCAAATTCTGGCATCAAAATCGTCATATCTTTTGTTGATTCAAGTGCGTAATCAAACGCGTCTGATTCGTTATATTTTGCGTTTTCAACTTCCAAATATGGATTAGACAAAATTCTTGAAAGGTCGATTTTATTGCCTCTTGTGCCTGGAGTTTCAGTTTTTTGAGAAAGCAAATCATATCTGCCAACCAAATCAGAAACTGTTGCAACGCCGAGTTTTGCCATGTATTCACGGAGTTCTTCTGCAACGAAAAGCATGAAGTTTTCAACGTGTTCTGGCTTGCCCGCAAATCTTTTTCTTAGTTCAGGATTTTGAGTTGCAACACCAACTGGACATGTATCTTGATTGCAAACTCTCATCATAACGCAACCCATTGTCACGAGTGGAACTGTTGCAAATGCGAATTCATCCGCGCCCAAAATTGCCGCAATCGCAAGGTCGCGACCGCTCATAAGCTTGCCATCTGTTTCAAGACGGATTCTGCTTCTTAGTCCGTTTGCGATAAGCGTTTGGTGAGCTTCTGAAAGACCAAGTTCCCAAGCGTTGCCCGCAAAAGAAATTGAGTTTGTTGGTGCAGCACCTGTTCCGCCGTCGTAGCCACTGATAACGATGTTTCTCGCACCAGCTTTTGCAACGCCAGAGGCGATTGTGCCTACGCCCGCTTCAGAAACGAGTTTTACGCTGATATCTGCCCTTCTGTTTGCTGATTTCAAGTCGTAGATAAGTTGTGCCAAATCTTCGATTGAATATATATCATGGTGTGGCGGTGGAGAAATAAGCCCCACGCCTGTTGTTGAGTTTCTTGTTTTTGCAACCCAAGGATAAACTTTTCCGCCAGGAAGGTGTCCACCTTCGCCCGGTTTCGCACCTTGAGCCATTTTGATTTGGATTTCTTTTGCACTGCCAAGGTATCTCGCAGTTACGCCAAATCTTCCGCTTGCAACTTGCTTGATTGCAGAGCAACGGTTTAAGCCGTCAGCACCAATTGTCAAACGAGAAATCGCTTCGCCACCTTCGCCCGTGTTTGATTTTCCGCCAAGACGGTTCATTGCAATCGCCATGCATTCGTGAGCTTCCTGAGAGATTGAACCGTAGCTCATAGCGCCGGTTTTAAATCTTTTCACGATTTCACTTGCAGGTTCAACTTCTGAAATATCAATTGGGTTTTCCGCAAAGTTGAAATCCATCAAACTTCTTAGGTGGAAGTTTGTTTTGCCTTCTGCATTCACAAGCTTAGTATATTGTTTGAACATATCATAGTTGCCAGTTCGCACCGATTGTTGCAATAGGTGGATTGTTGCAGGGTTATAAAGATGTTCTTCTTTTCCGCTTCTGAACTTATGAGCACCAGAGCTTTCAAGTTCGCTGTTTGTGTCTAGACCAAGTGGGTCGTATGCCTTTGAGTGGTTTTGTTCGATTCTTTCTTGAATATCAGAAATTGAAAGACCACCAACGCGAGAAACTGTGCCCGCGAAATATTTATCGACAACTGTAGGAGAAATACCAACCGCTTCGAAAATTTGACTGCCTTGGTAACTTTGGATTGTTGAGATACCCATTTTTGAAGCAATCTTAACAATACCGTGCAAAATCGCAGAGTTATAGTCGTTCACAGCTGCGTACAAATCTTTTTGAAGTTGACCGTTTGCAATAAGCTGACGAATTGTTTCTTGAGCAAGATAAGGATTGACCGCACATGCACCGTAGCCAAGAAGTGTGGCAAAGTGGTGAACGTCACGCGGTTCTGCAGTTTCACAAACGATTGCAAGCGCTGTTCTTTTTCTTGTGCGAACAAGGTATTTTGAAACGGCTGAAACGGCAAGCAAACTTGGGATTGCAACGTGATATTCATCGATATCCTTATCAGAAAGAATAACAATGTTGCAACCTTTCATGTAAGCTTTGTCAACTTCCACGAATAGTTTTTCGATGGCAACTTCAAGCGCTGTGCCTTTATAATAAACTGTAGAGATTGTTGCAACCTTGAAACCATCAACTTTCATGTGTTTGATTTTTAGCATGTCAGTTTCTGTTAGGATTGGGTTATCAACTCTTAAAACTTTGCAGTTTTCTGCTTTTTCTTCAAGCAAATCACCCCTTGCACCAACATATACACTTGTTGAAGTTACGATTTCTTCGCGGATTGCGTCAATCGGTGGGTTTGTTACTTGCGCGAACATTTGTTTGAAATAATCAAACAATGGTGGTTGTTTTTCTGAAAGTGGAGCAAGTGGAGAGTCGTGTCCCATAGCGGAAATCACTTCGCCACCCGTTTTTGACATGTGCAAGATTGCTTTTGACATATCTTCATATGAATATCCAAACGCTTTTTGATGTTTCAAAAGTTCTTCACCAGCAAATTCTTTTATGCTGATGTTTGGAATTTTCAAATCTTTCAACTTAACAAGATTAGAATCAATCCAGTGGCCATAAGGCTGTCTTGAAGCGTAATCTTCTTTCAAATCGTCGTCGGAAATAAGGTTTCCTGAAACTGTATCCACAAGAAGCATTTTGCCTGGGCGGAGTCTATCTTTTTTCACAACTGTTGCAGGGTCGATTTCGATAACGCCAACTTCACTTGAAAGGATAAGTTTATCGTCGTTAGTAATCACATATCTTGATGGGCGAAGACCGTTTCTATCGAGAACTGCACCCATAACGTCGCCGTCAGAGAACAAAATCGAAGCAGGGCCGTCCCATGGTTCAAGCATAGTTGCATAGTATTGATACAAATCGCGTTTCTTCTGGCTCATTGTGGCATCGTTTGACCAAGGTTCTGGGATTGTCACCATAACTGAAAGTGGCAATTCCATGCCGTTCATCACCATGAATTCTATCGCGTTATCAAGCATTGCGCTGTCACTTCCCGCTGTGTTCACGATTGGGAGAACTTTTGGCATATCTTTTTCGTCAATGAATTTTGATGTTATTGTTTCTTCACGGGCAAGCATCAAATCGGCATTGCCTTTGATTGTGTTGATTTCGCCATTGTGAAGGATAAAGCGGTTTGGATGAGCTCTTTCCCAACTTGGGTTTGTGTTTGTTGAAAATCTGCTGTGAACCATACCAATTGCTGATTCGTAATCTTCATCTTGCAAGTCGATATAGAATTTGCGAAGGTCGCCAACAAGGAACATACCTTTGAATACGATTGTTCTGTTGGAAAGGCTTGCAACATATGATTTATCCGCTTGTTCGAAAACTCTGCGAATAACATAAAGCATTCTATCAAATTCGATTCCGCTTGCAACGCCAGAAGGACGCTTCACAAACGCTTGCCAAATGCTTGGCATGCAATCGATTGCACTTTTGCCAAGAACGTCAGGGCATGTTGGAACTTCACGCCAGCCAAGGAATTCTACACCCTCTTTTTTCGTGATAGTTTCAAATAATTTCATTGATTGTTTGCGTTTATATTCTTCTTGTGGCAAGAAGAACATACCCACGCCATATTCCCTTTCTTCGCCGATTGCGATGCCCGCTTTTTTGCAGACTTTTGAAAAGAACTTGTGGCTGATTTGAAGCAAAATACCAACGCCGTCGCCAGTTTTGCCTTCCGCATCCTTGCCGGCACGGTGTTCAAGATTTTCAACAATCTTAAGTGCACCATCAACAGTTGAATGGGTTTTTCTGCCTTTGATATCCACAACAGCACCAATACCGCAGTTGTCTTTTTCAAACTGTGGATCATATAGGCCGTGTGAAATTTTCTGTTTTACGTTTTCCTTCATAATGTTTTCCTCTCAATATGTTTACCTAGTATTATAAAAAAAAGAACGTGACACCCCGCCGACTTATCAGCAAAATGAAACCTCCTTGTTTCTTTTCATATTTAAATACCTTTTTAGATAGATATTCTAGTGCATTATATCACATTTCACCCGCATAGACAACCGATTTACTGCGGTTTTGTGAAAATTTGACCACGGTATAAAAATGTACTATTTGTGCATTTTTTTTACTTTGCTTGTGCGTTTTACTTTGCTTGTGCATTTTACTTTGCTTATGCGTTTTACTTCGCAAGTTTTTTAAACAAACTTTTCAATTTGCACATACGTCTTGCCTTTTTTGGAAATTCCCGCTTCCCCAACAAACTTGAACTTGCCAAAACCGCGAACGGAAACCACATCGCCACACTGCAATATTTTGCTGTTGTTTTCGGTGGCTTTGCTTGAAACTGAAACTTTCAGCGTTCTGAAAAGCTCCAAAGCACTCTCGCGAGAGATGTTATAAAGCTTGCAAATCACGCTGTCCACCCGCGGTGAGGCAACGGATAGCTTCAACATTTCTGTTTTTGGGGCGAACGATTCTGGGATTTGCGTTGCAACTGCAATTTCCACCGTGTTTCTTGCCACGCTTTCGAGATTTTCGCATATGTATTTTGCAATCTTACTTTCGCAAACCACGTATGCATCCTTGCCGTCGGTGAAAATATCGCCGACCTTTTCACGCACAATGCCTAGGCTCATCACCGCACCCAAAATGTCGCGATGTGAAATTTCCACCGCAAACTTTTTTGATTTCGGACAAATATGCAATATTTTAATTGGAAATTCACCACTACCAAAACAATCACTTCCAAATCTGAGCATCTTTCGAGATGCAAAATCACAGCCCCCAAATTCTTCTTTTTTGGCGTCGAATTTCACAAATTCCACTTCCGAAAGGCTAGATTCCGAAAGAAAGTCGGAAAACGTGTATATATTTTTTGAATAACTTTGACCCGCAAGATCCGCGAGCCGATTTTTTATTTCTGACATAAGTTCCTTTTTGGGGGGTAGCGATGGTTAATGGATACAAAATTCTGCACGGGTATTTAAGTGAAAAGTGAAAAGTGAAAAGTGAAAAGTGTGGTAAGCACTTGCTTCGCTCGTGCACTCAATTTTTAAGTCTTTTTACATTAATAGATTTTGAAATGTTCAAGCGTTTGGATTATTGTAGCCAAATATAATTGAAATGCATGTAGCGTAGCGAAATGCTTTACCACAATTTTTAATTTTTAATTTTCAATTTTTAATTTTACTTAAGGTTCTCTGGGTTCAAGCATTTCAAACTTTCTAGTGTAAAGATGCCGTCTTTTCTTATTAGCATGCCGTCGAAATAGATTTCGCCACCGCCGTATTCTGGGGTTTGGATGTGCACTAAATCCCAATGGATACCGCTGACGTTGCCGTTTGAAGCTTCGTCATAGCAAGCACCTGGCGTGAAGTGGATTGAACCTGCAATCTTTTCATCGAACAAGATATCAAGCATTGGGAATGTGATAAATGGATTCACACCTATCGCAAATTCGCCGACATAGCTTGCACCTTCGTCGCGCTTGAATATGTTCATGATTTCGTCGCTTCCGTTGGCTGTCGCTTTCATGATTTTGCCGTTTTCAAATTCTAGGCGGATATTTTCATACTTCTTGCCGTCGAAAATTGATGGAGCGGAATATGATATAACACCGTTCACGGAATCTTTCACGGGTGCTGTGTAAACTTCGCCGTCTGGTATGTTTCTTAGCCCACTGCACTTCACGGCAGGGATATCTTTTATAGAGAATGTCAAATCGGTTTTTGCGTCAACTATGCGAACTTTGTCGGTTTTGTTCATAAGTTCTACAAGCGGTGTCATCGCTTCGTCCATTTTTGAATAGTCGAGATTGCAAACGTCGAAATAGAAATCTTCAAACTTTTCTGTTGACATACCCGCCATTTGTGCAAAACTTGCCGTTGGATAGCGAAGTACCACCCATTTTGTCTTTTTCACGCGGACGTTGTGATGCACATCGTGGAAATAAACCCCGTTATAAATCGCCATTTTCTCTTCTGAAATATCAGATAGTTCAAAGGAATTGTCACCGCCACGAATGCCGATATAAGCGTGCATTTTTTCCATTCTCGCCTTATCCATTTCCGCCCAAAGTGCCATGTGTTCGCTGTTTGTTCCCGCAAGCATAGCATGCCTTGTTTTTGGGTCGGTGAAGTTATAAAACGGAAGACCACCCACTTCGTGAATTTGCGATACGACTTCATGAAGAAGTTCGCTGTCGGAAAAAGCCCCTTCCACAAGAACACATTCCCCTTTTTGAACGTCACAAGAATAACGCACTAAATTTTTTGCAAGTTGTTTAATTCTGTTGTCTTTCATTTTTTGTTACCCCTTTTTTTGTTGCTTATGATTTTTGGTTTATTATTGTTTCCTTTTCAAGTTTATTTGCCAAATCCATATTTTTCACTCACAATATAGTTTGGTCTGTTTTTTGCTTCGTCATACAGTCTTGCTATATACATATTTTGAATGCCTTGGAAAATCAGAACTACGCTGGCTGACAGGATTGTCATGTCGCAAATCCAGAAAACTAGGCTTGGGGCATTTCCGATTGTGCCAACGACAGCCAAAATTTCCAAAACTATTAGGGCAATCATTCCAAGACCTGACAAAATAAGGAAGAATATCCCGAATTTCATTGCGAGAAACAGCGGTTTATTGGAGTTGGAAATTATGCCGTCAGACGCAAGCTTGAGCATTTTTTTCATTGTGTATTTAGTTTCACCCGCGGCGCGTTCCATGCGAACGAATTCCACGGCAGTTGTTTTGTATCCCGCCCAACCGTTCATGCCACGAAGGTATCGGTTGTGTTCTTTCATATCCACGATTGTGTTGATAACTTTTCTATCAATCAGGCGGAAATCGCCCGCATCGCGTGGGATTTTCACATCGGCAAGTGAATCGACAATCTTATAATAAACTTTGGCCGTAACCTTTTTGAAAGCGGTTTCGCCGTGACGTTTCAAGCGTTTGCCATAAACGATTTCGTATCCTTCTTTCCACTTAGCAATCATTTCATAAATAACTTCGGGTGGGTCTTGCAAATCGGCATCGATGATAACCGCACAATCGCCAACTGCGTGTTCCATACCGCAAGAAACTGCGTTTTGATGACCAAAATTTCGCGAAAAAGACAGAACTTTCACAGTTTCATCAACGCTTTGGCATTCTTTCAGCAATTCTAAGCTTTTATCTTTAGAACCGTCGTTTATGAAGATTATTTCGTATTTTTCCCCACACTTTTCCATTGTTTCTTTGATTTTGGCATAACACAAATGAAAAACTTCTTCTTCGTTATATATTGGAACAATTAATGATACCATATTTTTTTCTCCTGTTTTATATTTCGCTTAAACGTATATTTATTTATTATACACTCTTTTCAAAAATAATCAATACTTTTGGAAAAATTTTACAGCACCACTTCGAAAGCAAATCTTTCGCCTTCTGATACGTTGATTATTCCGCAATATTCAAAGCCGTGTTTTTTCAAAACAGTTTGCATTGGGATATTGTGGCGGTGGGTGTCTATTCGCATTGCCTTTGCGCCGTTTTGTTTTGCGGTTTGCATTGCGTAATCAAAAATCGCACTTCCAAGACCTTTGCCTTTCACCCCCACTGCAACGCGGTGGACAACTGCGTATTCAAAGTCTGTTTTCCAAGCGCCATCAGCATTGAGAAAACAACCTTCAAAATAATCAGGCTCGTAGCCAACAAACATCACAAAATACCCCAAAATTTCGCCATTTTCGCAAGCGATATGCCCGTAACCATTTGCGATATCTTGCAATATCTTTTCCGTTGTTGGATAGCCATTTTGCCATTGCACAACGCCGTTTGATTTCAAAAATGCTTGAGCCGATGCGATAATTTCCATAATTTTTCCAACGTGCTCTTCTTTTGCTTTTATAAATTCCATATTTAAATTTTTCCTATTTCTTTTTTGTTTTTCCTTTTTTATAATGCAAGGTCATCAATACTGTCGAGATATTCGCTGACTGATTTTGCCACATTTTTTATTGTTGCTGTTTCAAACGGGCTTGCAATTCCCGCTTTCGCGAGTGCAGAAGTGAAGCAAAGTTCTCCGCAAGAACATAGTCGATATAATAAAAAGCGTTGTTGAAAACGTGTTGTTGTTTATACCACAACGCGCCCTTTGCCATGAAGTCATCTTCTTCATATACTCTGCTTGGGAAATACTTCAATTCAATTTCTTTGAATTTTGTTTTTCGGCAGTTTCACCCATGGCAATCCCACCAATAAGTGCCATAGCAGTTGCATTAACTTCTTCCGGTTTTGGAATATCAATTTCCAAATCAATAAATTTTGTCATATACCCCTCCATGATAAACATTTGCACGTTTATTGTTTATTCACTACATATTAACATAGTGATAAAGTGAATGTCAATGGTATTTTGGGGAGAGAATGTTAATAGGGCGACATTGCGGGGCAGATACAAGGTTTTGCATATAAACGTCGACCGTCGACCATCAACCACTTCCCAAAAACAAAAAACCCCCGAACAAAAGTTCGAGGGTTTGTTTTTGTTTTTATTTATTTTTCTTCTTCTTGTTTTTGGATTGCAAGTGGTTTCATTGTTGGGAACAAGAGGATATCTCTGATTGAGAAGCTGTCTGTTAGAAGCATAATCATTCTGTCGATACCAATTCCAAGACCACCAGTTGGTGGCATGCCGTATTCTAGTGCTGTAACGAAATCTTCGTCCATCATTTGCGCTTCATCGTCACCGTTTTCACGTTCTAGCATTTGTGCTTCGAAACGTTGTTTTTGGTCGATTGGGTCGTTAAGTTCGGAATATGCATTGCCCATTTCTCTTGCTGTTATGAAAAATTCAAAACGGTAAGTCAAACGTGGGTCTTCGTTGCTTCTTTTTGTTAGTGGAGAAACTTCAACTGGGTAATCCAAAATGAATGTTGGTTGAATAAGTTTTTCTTCCACTCTTTCGTCGAACGCTTGGAAAAGCATTTTGCCCCAAGCTTCGCCATCGGCAACGTCGAAGCCTTTTGCACGCATTTCCACAATAGCTTGCTCTGCTGAAAGTGGTGCAAAGTCGATTCCGACATATTCTTTAACGACGTCTATCATTGTGATTCTTTCGAATGGTTTTTCAAAGTCTACTTCTGTGCCTTGATAGTTGATTTTTCTTGTGCCGATAACGTTATCAAGAACGTAATTGAAGATACCTTCTGTGATATCCATCATATCGTGATAGTCCCAATATGCAGCGTAAAGTTCCATCATTGTGAATTCTGGGTTGTGTTTCACGCTCATACCTTCGTTTCTGAACATTCTTCCGAGTTCGTAAACTCTTTCAAATCCGCCAACGATAAGGCGTTTCAAATATAGTTCCGGAGCGATTCTAAGGAACATATCGATGTTTAGTGTGTTGTGATGAGTTGTGAAAGGTCTTGCTGTTGCGCCACCTGCGATAGTGTTCAAGATTGGTGTTTCAACTTCGATAAAGTCTAGTCCATCAAGATATCTTCTGATTGCAGAAATAATTTTTGAGCGCAAAACGAAAGTTTCTTTCACTTCTGGGTTGGCAATCAAATCCACGTATCTTTGGCGATATCTGAGATCTGGGTCTTTAAGGCCGTGATACTTTTCTGGAAGTGGCAAAAGCGATTTAGAAAGCAATCCGATTTCTTCTGCGTGAATAGAAGTTTCGCCAGTTTTTGTTACGAAAACTTTACCCTTAACAAAGATGATGTCGCCGATATCCCAAGTTTTGAACCCCTTATAGATTTCTTCGCCAACTTCGTCGCGTCTGATATACGATTGAATTCTGCCTTCGCCATCAAGTATGTGACAAAAAGCCGCCTTGCCCATGATTCTTTTAGCCATGATTCTGCCCGCGATTGCAACTTGCGTTCCAACCAATTCAGGGTTTTCCAAAATCTCTTTTGAAAGATGAGTCTTTTCAAAACGAACTTGTGCGTATGGATTTTCACCCGCTTCGCAAAGTGCTTGAAGTTTTTCTCTTCTGACTTTAAGAATTTCTGACAATTCTTCCACTGTTTGTTGTGTGTTTTGATTTTCCATTTCTACCTTCTTTATGTTTCGGGGCTCTCCCCGAGTTGTTTTTTCAATTAGTCGATGCTGATAATTTCAATTTCGATAATGCCACCAGGTGTTTTCACAGATACAATATCGCCTTTTTTCTTGCCGATGATTGCTGCCCCGATTGGTGATTCGTTTGAAAGTTTGTTGTTGCTTGGATCAGCTTCAGAAACACCCACGATTGTGTAGGTTTCTGTTTCTTTAAATTCTTTATCATAGATAGTGACAGTTGAACCAGGTTGAATTTTATCAGATTTTACGTTTTCATCAATGATGACAACGTTGCGAAGTCCAGCTTCAATCTCAGCTATTCTCGCATTGATTTTACCTTGTTCTTCCTTTGCTGCGTCATATTCCGCATTTTCAGAAAGATCGCCGAATTCTCTTGCTGTTTTAATTTGTTCAGCAATTTCCGTACGCTTATTAATCTTCAAATCATCGAGTTCTATTTTTAAAGCTTCAAGACCTTTCGCCGTCAAATATACTTCTTTTTCCATTATAATACCTCCATAATACTACCTTATCGATAATAAAAAAATAATATTTCTCACAAGAAATATCATTACATCCACAAGATTATACACATTTTCACCACAAAAGTCAAGCAATCAACGCTTTGCGTTGAAAGTAAAAGGGAAAATAAGCTTTGCTTATTTTCTCTTAGCCAATATTCTTGCTCCGATTGGTTTTTTTATTCTTATCACGCCGAATGGGCAAAGTTCTTGACAACAGAAACATCTTATGCACTTGCTGTAGTCGAACACCGCTTTTCCGCTTGACATGTCGATGGCTTTTGGTGGGCAATGCTGTGCACACTTTTTGCAACCGCGACAATCTTTTTTTGATACTGTAGGATATGTTATTGTGAGTTTTTTTATGACCTTAGCGACAAGTTTTGGATATTTTTCAAACAAGTCGGCATCTGGCCTTGGGGCGGGAATGTCGAAAGATTTTTTTCTTTCTTCCACCTTTTCGCCGATAACTTGAATATTTTCAGATTCCAAAAGTCCCCTTGCAATTGCAAATTCGTTTTGTGGGAAATCTTTTGTTTCACCAATAAGGCTTGTGCCAACAAAGTCAACACTAAACGGGTTTACGCCACCGAAAATCAAATTCATTTCCTTTGGCACGCCGGCGGTTGGTCCTTCCCCTTCCATTGCCAAAACTGCGTCCACAATATGGAAATGCACTTTGTGTTTAATCGCAACGTTGATATCAAAAAGATAATCGAAAAATCTGCCTATTTCTTGAAACTCCCCATGAACGCTGACTTTTTTCAGCCCAGGAATAACCCCAAAAAGGTTTTTCACAGCGCCTGTGTATCGCGTAAGTGTGTGGGTTTTGAGTTTCGCAAGGTTGATAACCACATCGGCATTCAGGATTGTGTTTGTAACTTCGATTTCCTTTGTCACTTTGCCGTTTTCAACAGCGATCACCGATGAAGTGAAATCTTCGTTCATGCTGGCATCGATATCGGCAAGTGCGTCTTCTGTTCCTGTGATTTTATAAACCTTGCCCATGTGCGCTTTGTTATAAAGTCCACCGCTGGAATCACCCGCAGTGACAACCGCACCACATTCAAGGCACATCTTCGCAACAACGCGAGTTATCATGGGATGAGTTGTGACAGCGCGGTCTGGTTCTTTCCCGTGAACAAAGTTGCATTTCAAATAAACCTTATCACCCGCTTTCACCACCGCAGATATTCCGCCAAAAGGGGCAAAAACACCTTCGATTGCACGCTTCACATTCTCTTCGGAATAATCATTGCAATTTTGCAAACTTACTATATTTTCCATTTATATATCCTTTAGGGCATTTTGAAAACACCCTTTAAAAAATTTTCTTTTATTTCTTATCAAGAAGCCACATTTATTATGCTTTAATTTCACAAATAAATTCTTCAATTCTTGAAATTGCCACTTTCAAGCTGTCCATAGAATAGGCATAGCTTATGCGAATGTTATATTCCCCCGACTTTCCAAATGCAGAGCCCGGCACAACCGCGAGTTTTTTTGCGAGCAAGAGTTTTTCGCAGAACTCTTCACCCGTCATGCCAAATTTTTCCACCGATGGGAAGATATAAAACGCACCTTCTGGCAAGAACACATCAAAACCTAGCCTTGTGAATTCTGAAAAGAGATATTTCCGCCTTTTATCATATTCGTCACGCATAAGTTCCACCGATGCAAAATCATCTTCAAAACCAGAAACAAGGGCGTAATCGGCGGCGTATTGGCTAGCACTTGAAGCGCACATGATTGTGTATTGATGGATTTTCAAGCACTGTTCAAGCAAGATTTTCGGGCATGCAATAAAACCGATTCTCCAACCTGTCATGGCGAACGCTTTTGAAAAGCCGTTCAGATGAACACTTCGTTCTTTCATGCCTTCAACACTGCAGATTGAAAAGTGCTTTTTGCCATATGTCAGTTCGGCATAAATTTCGTCGGATATGCAAAGCAAATCGTTATCAATACAAACCTTTGCAATGCTTTCCGCTTCCGCCTTTTCCAAAATGCCACCCGTTGGGTTGTTTGGATATGGCAAAACAATAGCTTTTGTGCGGTTTGTTATCAATTTTTCAACATCGCACGCTTGAACCTTGAAAGAATGCTTTTCATAGCAAGGCACAGCAACGGCAACACCACCGCAAAGCTGAATCACTGGCGCATAAGAAACATAGCTTGGCTCGCAAACCAAAACTTCGTCGCCTTCGTCAATTATTGCACGAAGAATAATATCTATACCTTCACTTGCGCCAACTGTCACGAAAACTTCCGACGCATCGTATGACAAATCAAGCCTTTCAAAAAGGTATCGCGAGATATTTTCGCGAAGGGAATCAAGCCCGCTGTTGGAAGTGTATTGCGTGCGCCCTTTTTGTATTGACGAAATGCCCGCTTGGCGAATTTCAAATGGCGTGATAAAATCTGGCTCGCCCACACCAAGCGAAATAACTCCGTCCATTGTTTTTGCAACATCAAAAAACTTTCTGATGCCGGATGGCTTTATTGTTTCCACCCGCTTGCTTATAAATTTGCTGTAGTCCAATTTTTCTCTCCCATTGCGGTGAAAGTTTCACTGCAATCATTTCATTTTGGCTTATAGTATTAGTATTTAATGTCAGTATTCATATTTTGCATAAAAGTACAAATAGCTTGTATTTATATTTAGCATAAAAGTACAAATAGCTTGTATTTATTTTGATTTATTAAGTTTATTCTGTAAGTGCGCTAACAACGCTTTCCACGTTCAGAATTGAACAACCAAACATCACGTTTGCAATGTTGTTATCCCCCGCGATGTTGCCGATTTCACTTTGCGTGTCGAAAATCAAAACACCGCCGTTTTCAAGAGTGACACTGCCGTTTTGCAAATCACTTTGGAAACATTCCACAACGTCAAGGTATGCTTCAAAACGCAAAATCATATTACAGCAAGCGGAGTATGCAGTTGCATATTCACCCGCAACGGCATGCGACTTTTGCACGCCAAGAAGGTTTTGATAGCTTTCAAAAACGCATTCGCGAAGAATTTTTATCCCGAACAAAACATCGCTTGAAAGAACGTCGCCACAACTTAAACTTTCCGTTTGCGTAGCGTTGTAGCATTCGTATTTGCTGTCGTATTCAAAAGTTATAAACTCGCCAATTGTTTCAAAAATCAAAAGTGAATATTCGTCGCCATCTGAAACTGCCAAAAAGCTTTCGTATGCTGAAATAAAGTTTATGCCAGATGATAATACCGTGCTGTTTTCACCCTTCAAAATCGCCACAAAAACGTCAACTGCACTTTCGTACATTTCAAATTCTAGCAATCTTGAATTTATTTCTACATTCACAAGGCTTTGGCTTTCAGCAAAACTGCTATCGCCCCATTCATCAATTTCCAAATCGACATAACCGTTTTCCGCGTTTCCGCCAAAGGCATAAAGCACCGCAAATTCCAAATCGGAATAATATATCATGTTGCTAGAATCCAAACTTTCATCGATGCAAACGCTTTCGCTTGAAAGCCCCACAAGATACGTTGCAATTTCCGCAATCTCGCAATCGCCACTTTCATATGACAAAATCATTTTCGCAAGGGTTTCGCCATATTCCACCCTTTCGCTGTCGATTTCAAATCTGAGCGTCCAATCGTGGGCGGAACGCATTGCGTAGTAATCATTATAGCTGAAATCTTTATCGTATTTCAAAAGGTAGTATGGATAGAAATCAAAAAGCAATTTTTGCGTGTCGGACAGCCCTTGATAGTCTTTCAAAACCGCCATATATGAATCGAATTTTGCAAAATCGTATTCGTCCATATAATAATCAACCAAAAGGCTTGAAAGGGTGTCGTAAACCGCCACAACGCCAACTGCATCTTGGGCGGGGATGATATATCTGTATCCATTTTGGATTTCTATGTTAAAATACTTCGATACGATATCAATGTATTCCATTTCTACATCGTTTTTCGTGGCGGATATCACGAGTTCATATTCTCCCGCCATATCTGTTTCCACTGTCATTTTTTCCACATTAAGTGTGATTTTTGAAGTGTCGTATATATCCTGTTCGCAAATTTCAGTTATGTCCCAACCTTCGCTTGTTGTGATATAGATTTCCGCATCATCGCGAACATCTGCACCGCCTTCGCTGACAAAATAAAAATCGCTTTCAGAATAAATATAAGCATCCACTTTTTCAATCACGTAGGTCTTTTCGACAACGTAGGTGAGCGTTTGAGCTTCGTATTCTTGCGAAAGGAGCTCTTCTGCGGAATCTTTCACTGTTATTGTGTATTTCACATAATACGTGCCGGGATACGTGATTGCAATGCCGTGGATATAATCATCGCTTGAAAAAGTTTCCGCACGCACGTTTGATGTCATGTTGGATGTTATCCCCTTTGAAAGCACATTGCCAAGGTGGTTATATGCCGAAACGCTTGCAACGATACTCACCTTTCCGTTTGGAATGGCATAACTGCTGTCGCAAGAAACACCGATCGGGATTTCCGCGAAATCGTAGGAGCGAGTTGTTTGATAAAAACTAGCTTGATAAATTTGGTCATCGGCAAATGATATGCCGTAGTAGGACAAAAGCAAATCTTCCGTTTCTGAAAGTTGCACAACCCCGAATTCTGCGCTGTCTTCAAGCTTGCTTTCTTCATCTTGATTTGGCACAGCAGTTGCCGTTGGGGTTTCTTGTTCTTCACCAATAAATTCATCGAGATCATCAGGGGTAGCAATGCCACCGCAAGCAGAAAGCAAAAGGCACAACACAAGTGTTATCGATATTAAAATTCTGTTGATTCTACCCATCATAAGCTTTTCTCCTTTGTAATTAAAAAATGGCATATATTTTTTTATTATACCACAGTTTTCTGCAAAATTCAAGGCATTTTTACACTGTAAAATAAAAACCGCCCACACATGAATAAAACATGGGTGAGCGGTTTGGTTTTTGCGTTTTAAGACTGGCGATTAAAAATCGTCGTCATCTTCTTCTTCGTTGTAATCATCGTCGTCTTCTTCTTCGATATCGTCAAAGTTGTCGTCGTAGTCGTATGCGTAGGTATCTTCGAAAGATTCATCTTCGTCTGCTTCGCTTTCTTCTTCTTCGATAACGTCGTCGAATGCAATCATTTGCATGCCTTCTGGCAAGGCTTCTTCTGGGTCTGGGTCTGGGTCTAGGAACGAGCGCCATTCTTCATCTTTTTCATCTTCAATAACGATGTGATCAAGTTCCACTTCGCCTGTCTTGCAAGCTGAACATTTTTCATCGTCTGGGAAGATGTAGTGTTTGCCACAAACTGGGCAAAGAATCATGTCTTCTTCTTCCTCGCTGTAAATATCTGGTGCGATTTTTAGTTCTGCTTTGCAAACGTCGCAAAACTTTTGACTTTCCAAAATATAGTTGACTTCACATCTAGGGCATTTAATATATTTATCCATACTATAACTCCACGAATTTTTATAATGGTATTTTTCATAAGCTATTATATCAAAATTTTCAATTTTGTAAAGAAAAATAACCCACTTTTTTGTTTTATTTTATATATTTATTTTCATTTTATGCAATTTTTTTCAATTTTGCCCAAATTTTGCAAAAATTTTGCTTTTCACAAAAAAAAACACCCCGAAAGGTGTTTTCGATTTCTTATATTATAATTTGGTTTTCAAGCCACAAATGCCTTGAAATTATCCAATCATAGACCAAGATGTGTAGCCTTCAACATCGAATGCGTAGAATTCTTTATATGAAGAATTGTTTGAATAATAATATCCAATGCCATCATAGAAAGTTAGTGAACCGATTGTTGTTTCATAAAGAGTGTCGCCACTTTCTTCAAACATAAGTTCAGCTTCTGCTTCTTCGCCCGCGATGATTGCTGAAATGTCAGTTTTGTATAGTTCTGCTATGCCACTATCGAATGTGCAAGTGAACAAATAATCCCCTTCAATTTTGAAGTTGCCCGCTGTTGTTTCGTCAAGAATCACAAAATCGTTTCCATTTTTATAATAGATGTTTGCATCCACTTGGAAAATATAACCATCGGCATATGGATAGATTGCAGATGTTGTTGTGAGAGAAGTTACTGTTTCAGCATTTGAACCATCGAGGTCGCAAACGTATGTCACAGTGTTTTGTTTCACAACACTGTCGTTCATTGTGTAATAAATTTTGTTATCTCTTATTGCAAGGATAGAAACGTCGTGTTTTTCAGAATCTGATGTTTTGCCACTGATAACAAGTGTTTCTTCGCCTGTCATAGAAAGTTTATAAACATCTTGATACCAACCTTCGCTTCTGACAATGTAAACGCCATATGAAGAACTTACACCGCTGTAGTAATCTTCAGCGATAACTGTTGATGATGGTTTTGATGCAGAAAGGTCGATTGCTTTAAGTTGATATTCATCTTCGAAAACTGCATAAACAACGCCGTTTTCTTCCACGAAAGAAACAACTGCTGCGTATCCGAATGTGTAAAGTTTTTCTGGGTTAGCACCGTTCAAATCACAAACCATAACGTCGAGATAAGAAACTTGAAGGTCGCCATCTCTGTCTGTTGTGTCACTTGGAGAAGTGTAGTAGATTTTGTCGCCAGAAATGAAGATACCAACGCTGTTTTGATCCGCAACAAGTTTTGATTGGATTGTCACGATTTCACCTGTTGAAAGGTTTTCTCTCATGATAGCGCCGTAAACTGTTTCGCCGAACACGTTTGTTGCATAAGCAGAACGTGAAGCGCTCACATAATATGCATATCCATCAGCAAACACGATGTTAGAGCCGTTGTTTTCAACATTTGCCACTGATGTTGGACCAGTTGACACTCCGTCGAATGTATATGTTACTTGCGATGAGCATCCACAAAGTGAAAGCACCATTACCAAACAAAGAATTACCGCAATGATTTTTTTAGACATTTTTGTCTCCTTTTTTTAGTTTTGAATTCTAAAAATTTAAATTAGCCTATATAGTATAATATATTTTGGCGATATTAGCAAACAAATTTTGTCTTTTTTTGCTTTTATTGCAATTTTTATGAAGTTTTTTATTATTATCAAAAGGGGGAATGAAAATTTTGCAGAGAAATTTTGGATATTTCACACACAAAAACATTGCAAAAACCACAAAAATCGTGGATGTTCACGGCGGTGATTCTGAAAAAAGAGATGCGCAGACAAATGCAAAGGCAGATGTTAAGGCAGATGTTAAGGCGGATATCAAGACGAATGTTAAGGCAGATGAAAAAACAAGTGACAAACCGAGTGAAAAAACAAGTGATAAACCAAAGCAAAGCGATGCCGTGCGACCAAACCGCAAAGAAAATTGCAAGGGGCAAAAGACTGAAAATGATTTCAACAAGCTTGAATACAACCTATATCAAGTGGAAAAATCCCCTTTTGAAATTATGAACACCACGAAAAAATAGGCGCGAATAAACGCATAAATCTAGCATGTCCCCATTGATTTTGAAGTTAAAAAAACACTGCCATAAAGGCAGTGTTTTTTTAAATCAATTTGATTTTATTTTAATATTATTCGTATTCTACGTCGTATTCAACATAAACCACGATAACGTCGCCTGGTTCAACAAGATCCATCAAATCACCAAATTCAACAGAAAGTGAAAGTGTTGGGCTTGATCCAAGCAATGCATCAACTTCGCTCCATCTGTCAATCTTACTTCCTGAATATGAAACATCGTCAAGTTCTTCACCTTCGCATTCTAGCCAGAAGATAACTTCGTCAACTGCATCGTCATAATCATCGCTTGACAAGCTAGAAGATTGGTCACTATTGTACTTACTATAATCGAAGCCTGCACTTTCTTTGAAAATCCATTTCAACCAATCATCACCCAATGTGATAGTGACATACAAATCATCGCTGTCGTCATCCGCAAAGATAATCATTTCACGTTGATTTTCTGTGTAATAGAAATTACCAGAGTATGTTAATGACGATCCACTTCTTAGTCCGTCATCCATATCAAGTTCGTAGTATTGATCGAATGTAACTTCGATTGTAACTGCTTCACCAGCGTCAAGACGATAGCCATCAGAGTTGTAGTATACGCTGTATGGATTTGCAACATCATCTTTATCATCATTCTTTACAGTTCCTGTATCCCCCACAGCAGGTGTCAACGTGTAGTTATTCAAATTCTTTAAGCTTGGGCTTGATGTGTTATATAGTGAATTTGCAAAGAAATACATTTCGCCATCGTCGAAGATTTCTTCTGCGTATGTGCTTAGATAATCAAGATCATCAGATTTAGTTTGAGTCATATCAATGTTGCTTGTATAAGTTGAGTTAACTTTGATTGAGCTTATAACATAACCTGGTTCAAGTTCTGCATAAACAACGAACAAGTCGCCTTTTGCAATGCTATCGATAAGTTCTTCATCCACGTTGAGAACTGAAATCACACCGTAGTCACTCACCCATTCGCCAGCTGAGTTTTGTTTGAATGTCACATCATCTGAAATAACTTCAAATTCGTATTTTTCAGCAAATGTAACATAAAGGTATAGTTCTGATACGCCTTCGATATCTTCGAAATCGAAATAATCGCAATCTTCAGAGAAGTCAATTGTGAGGTATCCATCTGAAGAAACTTCTTCGATAAGTTCGATATAGCCTACTGCTGAATTGTTGTCATCATCAAAATCTACGCCTGCTGCATAAAGCATAACGCTTGTAACATAGAAGTCGTCTGCTGGGATGAATTGGAATTCAACAACGTCGCCTTCAACGATTGTTGCGCTTGTTCCGCTGATGTTTAGTCCGTCCGCAAGAACTGTGCCGTCGTCTGTTTCGTATGTTCCGTCTTCATCTGATGTTCTAACTGTTCTATCGCTGATTTTCATGCCGAAATCAAATGATTTCACTGTGTCAACATAAATATCAACTGCTTCGCCCGCGTCAACACCAAATGTGTCTTCTGTCACGTAGAATTCAACTTTGTTATCCACGATTTCACTTCCGTCGATAACAAGATCATCGCCGATTGTGATTTCTGAAACTGTGAATCCGTCCATCATGTAAATTTCAAGTTCGTATAGTTCGCCTGAAACGAAATAGTTATATGTGTTAGTTGCACCACTATCAACAGCGGCACTATCAGAAATGCTATCTGAGAAACCGTTAGAATAAGCACTGTGGTTTGATGCTGAATATTTCAAAGCATAATCGTCATCTGATTCGATATACATCAAAGAAATAGCTGCGTTGCTTTCTTCGTTTACGTCGATACCATTTACATAGTATTTAGAAACAGCTTCAACAGTGATGTCGATGCTACTGCTTGTGCCGATAGCGCCAAGTGTTGTGCTGTCCGCACGAAGTTTGTAAACCATGTAATCATTACCATCAGAAAGAGTGTATGATTTACCATCATCGTAGTCAACTTCTTTGTTTCTTACATATAGTGTTGTGATGATGTAAGCTGCATCTGTGTTTTCTTCGTTGTTATAATCTTGAATAACGAAATAGAAATAGTCGCCATAAACAACTTCTTTTTCATAATCGTATTCGTCTTCGTCATCTCTGCCGTCATAGTCAATCACAAATCCGTTATCAACATAGAATCTTGCTTCGTCACTAGTTTCGCCGTCGTCATCTTTAACTGAGATTGTGTCGTCGATTTTAACACTATCAGAAGACCAACCTTCATATTTAAGTACTGCTTCAAACACGAGTGCATCTGTGTCTACATCAATCTCGCTTGTTTTGATTTCACCTTCTGTATCCCAATCGAGTGAGTAACCTTGTGATGTTCTCTTATCTGCAAGTGCTTTGTTTGATGTTAGAGTTGCTTCGTCAACATCGCCAAGCATATTAAGTTGGATCGCTGTGTAGTCGTCTGAGTTATCAAAGATATCCAAAACTCTTTTTGCGGCACTTGAATATGCGCTGTTTTCTGAATATGTGAGTTCGTCGAATCTGTCGTTATAAGAAACCAAGTTTGAAATGTCTAGTGCAAGAGTTCCAACAGCTGTGTAGTCTGCATAAGAAAGGACATACAAAACACCCTTTGATACCGTCACAGAATAGTTGCTTGTTGATGATTCCACACCAAGGGCAATACCTTCTGAAACTTCTGTCATTGCATCGATATCATCGATATTATCAACGTCCCAAGAAAGTCCAAGGTCGGCAATTGTGTCGTCGCCAAGAAGTTCTAGGTCTGCAAGAACATCTTTAACATCTGTTGCGTCTGAACCTTTTCTTACATATTGATCTGGAATGTCAATATAAAGTCCTGCTGTTGTTATTGTGAAGTCAGATGTTAGGTAGTAAATTTCTCCACTGTCATCTGAAATTTCTGCTATTACTTCGTATGTTCCGGCATCAATAGCTTGAGAAACCGTGCTACCGTTTTTTTCGTAAACGTATGTAACTGAATAACTTTTTCCTGAAGCTACCGATCCAACCGATACTTCAACAGTTTGTGCTTCGCCTGTATAAACAGAGCTAGAGTCTTCGAATGTCATGCCATATTCTGAAAGCAGATATTCGTCGCTTGTCTTAACACTGCCTTCGCAACCTGCGAAAAGCGAAAGTGATAAACAAAGAACTAGCGCCAAAGCAACAATTCTTTTCATCGTCTTTTTCATATAAGTCTCCTTTTTTTTAATTTACAAAATAACAATACACTAAGAGTATAGCATAAATAAATAATTTTGCAAGTGTTTTTCATTATTTATTACAAACTAAAAATTGGAAAATTTTCAAAAATAACTATCTTTTTAAGAATTCTTTAAATATCATGCCGAAAATGTTCCTTTTTTGCAATTTTTGGGCGAAAATCATACTTTTTCGCCCGTTTCTGCACTTTGGAAAATCAAAAAATACCCCTCGCCATCGGGGGCGGAAATATCAAGCGGAACAAACTGTAAATTTTCAAATTCGGGGGGCTTTGAAAACTTACCCTTCACGCCGTAGCCGATATATTGCACCATATCGTCGCCAAAAATTATCCCAACGGCATAAGATACGCCCTTTGAAAATTCCACTTTCACCCAACGACTGTTTTCAAGCACGTCTTCCAAAAATTCCTCTTTTGGGAATTTCGCAAGCATTTTTTCCACTTGCGGTTTCGCCATTTCAAAAAAGTTGATATCCTTTTCACGCTTTCTTTTTGTGGCTGATTTGCCTTTTCCAGCATCATTGCTTTTGTTTTCAAGCGGGGTTGTTTTTGCTGTTTTAATTTCCGTTTCGCTTTGATTTTCGACTGAAATTTCAGCTGTTTTTTCATTTTTAGTTTTAGAAATTGTTCCCACTTTTGAATTTTTTATACTCTCTTTTTGCGTTTTTTCTGTGGCTGTTTTTGCATCTGCCTTGCTTTGTGGTTGCGATTTGCTTTGCTGTTGCGATTTGGCTTGCTGTTGCGATTTGGCTTTTGATTTCGACTTTGAATTTTCCAAAATGGCTTCTGCGCTCTTGCCCATTTCGCCAAGTTCCTTTTCGTAGTAGTTGAAATCTGCAACGCGGGCTTCAAATGCGTCGGTTGCTTCAATCTTTGGCAATTCAAATTCCTTTATCAAATTTGGGGAATTTCCGCCCTCGCAAACAAGCTTGCCGTTTTGGTATACCCCAATATAATACCACCGAGATTGCGTTTCGAAAGAAAAATCGCATTCGCCATTTTCAACCTTGCAAGAAACTTCGCAATCACGCAAAAACAGCACCACTTCGCCATCCAAAATGCCACCGCTTTTGAATTCGCATCTGCCAAGCCCGTCCATAACATTAAGCAAAAGCAAACACCCATTTTCATCCCCATCAAAATTGACTAGCTCCTTAAAAAACGTCGCCATATTTTATCCCCCTTATCCTTTGCAATATTTTATGCACAAACAAAACAAAGTAGAATATAAATAATTGGTGGAACCAATTATTTATATTCTAATTAAAAATTAAAAATTAAAAACAGGCTTCGCTCTGCGAGCTCGATAAAAATTGTGGTAAGGCACGTCGCTTCGCTCGTGCATTCAATTTATTGAAATTGTACTATAAAAATTTCTTCTTAATAGAAACGCGTTAATTATCTTATTTAATAATTGAAATGCATAGGGCGAAGCCCATGCCTTACCACAATTTTTAATTTTTAATTTTTAATTTTTAATTTCCCCGTTCCACTCGCCCTCGGGCAAGGGATAAAACCTAAATATACAACAAAAAAATAGAAAGACCAATAAAAATCGGTCTTTCTAAACTAAATATATTAAACTAAATAAAATTCAATTAAAATAAATTATTCGCTTTTGCCAAGAAGGTCAGCGATTGAAACACCAGTTGGTTCTGATGTTACCCATGATGTAAGTTCGTCTTCTCTTCTAGAGAATTCGCCGTCTTGTCTTCTGCGTGGTTTTCTTTCTGTTCTTTCTGGAGCTGGTGCTTTTTCTGGTTCTGGAAGCAACGCTTTGATAGAAAGGTTGATTTTGTTTTTGTTCATATCGATATCGATAACTTTCGCGTCAACTGGGTCACCTTCTGCAAGTGCGTGAGCGATGTTGTCAACATATGTGTGAGAAATTTGTGAAATGTGGATAAGACCTTCAACATTTTCTTCGATTTGTACGATTGCACCGAAAGGTCTCAATCTTACAACTGCACCAGATACGATTGATCCAACTGGATATTTTTCTGCGATGATTTCGATTGGACGTTTTTGAAGTTGTTTGAATCCAAGTGAAACTTTGCTTGTTGCTCTGTCAGCTTTCAAAACTTTGAAATCGTATTCTTTGCCGATTTCCAAAACTTGGTCGCATGATTTGATGTTTTCCCATGATAGGTCAGAGATGTGAGCAAGACAGTCGAATCCTTCAACAGATACGAATGCACCAAAATCAGTGAAACGCATAACTTTACCAGTCACAACTTCGTCAACAGCAATTTTGCTCCAGAAACCGTCTTCTTTTGCAAGTTTTTCAACTTCCAAGATTGCTTTTTGTGAAGCAATAAGGTCTTTACCTTCTGCTTTGATAACTTTCAATCTAAGTTTTTTACCAATATATTTTGGGAAATCTTTAGGGTTAACAAAACCAACTTTAAGTTGTGAACCAGGAACGAAAATTGTGTATGTTCCCATTCTGCCTTTAAGTCCGCCTTTGTTTGATTGGCTGAATGCCATGCTGAATTCTTCGCCAGCAAGGATTCCTTCCATTTCTGCATCAATTTTAGCTTCTTCTTCGATAGCTTTAAGCGAAATCAAAAGCTTAGGAGTTGATTCCAAAACTTTTACGCTGATTTTTTCGCCAACGTTGAATGCTTCTTTGCTGTATTCACCTTCAAGTGAAACTTCAGCTGCAGGTAGCAAAACTTCTGTTTTTGCATTTGGCAAAGATAGATGTAGTCCGTCATCTGTGATTTGTTCAATCGTGCATTCAATGATTTGCCCCCTTCTAAAATTTTTCTTCTTTTCAAGAGACTCCATAACATCATCCATTGAAATTTCGGCCCCGACCAAATCTTTTTTAATTTCTTCCATCTTAAACTTTACCTCCTTGCTAAGCTCCCGTGGAGTTGAAGCGCCAGCAACTATAATTATATTTTTGAAACCCTTGATATCGAAATTTTCGATCTCAGTTGGTTTATCAACGAAAATTGTTTTTGTGTTCTCACTTGCAATCTCAAAAAGTTTGCGCGTGTTTGAACTTTTTTTGCCACCCACAACAACGCATAGGTCTGCAGTTTTCGAAAGACGGCATGTTTCTACCTGTCTCTTCTCAGTAGTATAGCAAATTGTGTTGAAAACTTCAACTGTTTTGATACCTATATTGGAAATACTTTCACAAATTTTTTCAAATTTATCCTTGGAAAAGGTTGTTTGACTGACCACGCAAAGGTTTTTGTCACAAAGCGGTAGATTTTGCAACTCTTCTACGCTTTCGCAAACGTATTTTTCTGCATCTCCGCAATATCCCAAAATACCTTCAACTTCGGCATGACCTTTCACACCGCAAATCAAAATCACTTTGTTCTTTTGCGAGTTTTCCCACACGATGTTGTGGATTTTTTTCACAAACGGGCATGTTGCATCGATAACTTCAAGTGCGGTTTCTTCCAGCTGATTTTGTATGCTTTTGGAAACGCCATGACTTCTTATCACAACTTTTTTGCCCGCGGTTTGCGACACTTCTTCCACAGCATAAATCCCTTTTTCTTCAAGCTGACCCACCACAAAATCGTTGTGGATAATATCGCCAAACGTGACGGCATTGCACTGTTTTTTTGCGATGTCAACTGCGTTTTGAACGCCGAAACAAAAGCCTGAGAATTCACCTATTGTGATTTTATATTCCTTAGGCATTAAGATTGTGTTTCCTTTGTTTTATTTTGATTTTCCACTCGCGTTTTTAACTGTGCAAGCTGATTTTCCATTTTCGCTTGGAAATCTTTTGTGAAGTTTTCAAGTTCTTCAGAATTCAATCTGCCTTCGAACTTTTCAACTTTGATAACGTCGCCAATAAGCATATAATTTCTTTTGAAAGCTTTTGGCTTATTCAAAAGAATAACCGGCACGATATCCGCACCTGTTTTAAGCGAGAACATTGAAACCCCTGTTTTGAAAGGCAAAAGTTCGCCCGGGGCTGTTTTGTTGCGCGTGCCTTCGGGATAAAGCGCAACCGCTTTTTCGTTTTCTAGCGTTGCGAGAATTTTTTTCATTGCGGAAAAATCATTGCCACCACGCGCGATTGAAACTGCACCAAGCCCGTTGAAAAGCCATTTTGTGAACCAGTTTCCACAGAGTTCTTCCTTGCACAAAAATGTCACGTTTCTCTTGAAATTAACGCCCATCAAAAGTGCGTCAAACCCCGAAAGGTGATTCGATGCAACAATGCAACGATTTTCTGGCAACGGTTTTTTTCCATATACCTTAGTTGGGAAAACCAGTTTTAATGGTATTGTTAGCAGCACTCTTGCCACGTTATAAAGCCACATTTTATCTCCTTACACACCGATTATTTCATGTGTGATATCTTTCATTTTTTTAACCACTTCAACAAGCGTCATATCTGTTGAATCAATATATATTGCGTCATCTGCGCGCCTGAGCGGTGCAAATTCACGATTTTTGTCGTTTTCATCGCGGGTTTCAATTTCTTTTTGCAAAACTTCCACTGCTATGTCTTCGCCTTTTTCCAAAAGTTGCAAACGTCTTCTTTTCGCCCTTTCCTTGCTTGTTGCATCAAGATAGAACTTCACTTTCGCATCGGGGAACACGAATGTTCCGATTTCTCTGCCGTCCATAACTATGCTTTTGCCACTTGCAATCTCGCGCTGTTTTTCCACCATCGCAAGGCGAACACACACGAGTTTTGAAACGTCTGACGCCATTTGCGAAATGTGATTTTCACGTATCGCAAGGGAAACATCTTCGCCGTTCAACACCACTTTCGTTTGGGAATTTTCATACCCCATATCTATTTTGATATCCCCCAAAACAGCAGAAACTTCTTCAGCAGAAAAAATATCCACACCATTTTGATGACAATAAAGCCCAATCGCACGATACATCGCGCCCGTATCAAGATAAGTTATCCCCAAATCCCCCGAAAGCGACTTAGCAATACTGCTCTTCCCAGCCCCACTTGGCCCGTCAATTGCGATAACGAAATTCATTTTTGCCTCCTCCGAATAAAGTTTTACATAAGCGTTGGTTTCTAGTGCTTATATTTGACCGTTTTTAACAATTAAAAATTAAAATTAAAAACAGGCTTCGCTCTGCGAGCTCGATAAAAATTGTGGTATGGCACAGGCTTCGCCTTGTGCAGTCAATTTTTTATTATATTAAATAATAGAAAGTACAAGCGATAGCGAGTACATTACATTAATTTTCAATTTTTAATTTTTAATTTTTAATTGGGATTAATCTTGCAAGGCAAGATTAATCCCCGCCATATATGCTGTTGAGAATGCGATTTGTAGGTTGAAACCGCCTGTTATTGCGTCTAGGTCGAGAACTTCGCCGATGAAATATAGGTTCGGAACTTTTTTGCTCATCATTGTTTGCGGTGCTACTTCTTTAACCGAAACGCCACCACAAGTGATGATTCCGCCGTTTATTTCTTCGAAATCTCTCACGAAAAGCGGGTGATTTTTGAATGTTTCAAGAAGGGATTTTCTCTCTTCTTTTGTTATTTCGTTCACTTTTTTGTCGCCGTCTATTCCCGAAAGTTTTATAACCCTTTCGATAAGGTTTTGTGGAAGAAGGTCGAAAAGTGAGTTTTTGAAATTTTTGTTGATGTTCTTTTCAAAATCTGAAAGCAGACGTTTTTCCATCATGTCGGCTGAAAGCGCCGGTTTCAAATCTAGCGTGATATCATAATCGCGCAAGTTCTTGCCCGCAAAAACCGCTGATGCCGTGAGAACAATCGGGCCTGAAATCCCGTTGTGAGTGAAAAGCATTTCTCCCATTTCTGAAAATTTGAGCTTGCCTTTCTTATCTTTTATGTTGAGTTTGACATTTTTGAGCGCAAGTCCCGCGATATCGGAATTTCCGCCGTTTGTCACAAATCCGCAAAGTGAAACTTTTGGGTCTTTAACCGCTAGCCCCATATTTTCTGCAAATTTATATCCGTCGCCCGTGCTTCCCGTTTGAATATACGTCACACCGCCAGTTGCAATCACGACCGCGTCGAAATTCTCGCGCACACCGCCCGTGTTGATAACAAACTGTTCACCTTTGCGAAAAATACTTTTCACTTCGGTGTTAAGCCTTGTTTCCACCCCAACTTTATCGCAAGCACCCGCAAGAATTCTCAAAACGTCACTTGATTTGTCGCTTACGGGGAAAACCCTTCCGCCGCGCTCAACTTTTGTCGCAAGACCGCGACTTTCGAAAAATTCCATCACATCTTGCGGAGTTATGCTGTCGTAAGCACTCATCAAGAATTTTGGGTTTCTTAAAACCGCGCGGAAAAATTCTTCCTTTTCGCAGTCGTTTGTGATGTTGCAACGACCTTTGCCTGTTATGAACAACTTTTTCATGAGTTTTTCATTCTTTTCAAAGATTACAACTTGATTTTTATCATTCTTTGCGTGAATTCCGCAAAAAACACCGCTAGCGCCACCGCCAACTATTGCTATTTTCATATTATTCCTTTAGTGCTCTTCCTTGAACTGAAAATATCGTAGCACCTTTCAAGTTCTTCGAAATCCGTTCTGTTTTGCTTTATTGGCGTTATAGAAACCTTGCCGTTTTTCACAACTTCCACATCGCCGTTTGGCTGGTTTTGATTGTGGTCTACTGTGTAGCCGCCAAGTGAATAGAAAACGCCTTTTTCATCTTCACCTTTTTCATATACATCATTATAAATTTGCACGCCGATTTGAGTTAGTTCCACCCCTTTCAAATCACCATATGCAAGGTTTGGCACGTTGATGTTCCAAACGCTTGTTCCGATGTGGGCATCAAAAAGCAATTGCAAATTTTCGCCGACAACTTTTGCGGCAGTTTGGTAGTTTCCATCTTCAAAATGGCAATCAAGTGAAACGGCAATCCCGCAAGCACCCGCAAGCGATCCTTCCATGCCAACGCCACACGTTCCCGAATACATAACATCCATGCCCATGTTTGGACCGTGGTTTATTCCGCCAATGACAATATCTGGCGCAAATGTTTTATCGATATCAAGACCAAGCTTTATGCAGTCTGCTGGTGTGCCGGAAAATTCCCATGCCTTCACGCCCAAATCCGCAAAAATGTCTGATTGCTTCACATATATCGGTTGGCGAACTGTGAGCGAATGAGAAAATCCACTTCTGTTGCCCATCGGTGCATAAACGCGAACCTCGTGATTTCTCGCAAGCTCTTTCACAAGCGCCAAAATCCCCACACTTCCAATCCCGTCGTCGTTACCTATTAATATTTTCATAAAAACTTCCTCGTTTTTTATTTTTGATTTACTAGATTATGTATTATCTTTATGACTATACTCGTTTATTATAACAGTTTTTTGTTATTATAACAAGGTAATTTAAATTGAAAATAAAAAAAGATTGGAGTTGGGAGGGGCGATGGGGATGAAATAGGACGGCAATGCCTTTTTGGATACAAGCAGTATCACCACTCGAATTGAAAGGTGAAAGGTGAAAGGTGAAAATTGTGGTATAGCACTTGCTTCGCTCGTGCATTCAATTATCTTAACATCGGAATAAAAAAAAGGGTTCACATCACAAAAAATGTGTACCCTTTAAATTTTAAAATTTAGCATGCACGAGCGAAGCAAGTGCTTACCACAATTTTCACCTTTCACCTTTCACCTTTCAATTCGCGTGGCATCGCCACTTGTATCCAATATCCCACCGACGCCCATCTACACTTTTCACTTTTAAATTTTCACTTTAAAATTTAACAAGCTGGTGCAAAAACTCGCATCTAATCCTCCAAACTTCTCTTCGCCAACTTCTTCATGCCCACTTGGCAGGCGAGCGAGCCTAGGGGGAAAACTGCTACTGCGACTAAGGATATTCGCATTGCGGCTTGGACTTCTGTGATTTGGTATGCGTTCATGAGCCACTCGGTTGCGGGGATATTTGCACCTGCATCGATGATTACGCCCATGAAATACGGTGCAACGGAAGCGCCAAAATCGCCAAAAACCGCGCACATAGCCATAAGCCACGCACCGCATTTTGCATGCTTGATTGAAACTAGTGTCATAATCCCCGGCCACAGGCATGAAACAGCAAGCCCTGTGAGTGCACAAAACGCAACGACCATGACTGTGCTTTTTGCAAGCCCCGCCATCACATACGTCACAAACGCAAGGGCGCTCATTGCTATCATAGCGTTTGATAAATCAATTTTATCGCCCGCCTTGCCGATAATTATTCTGCCGACACCCATGCAAACGGCAAAACCTGCAACGCCGAGAATATCGCCAGTGGTTTTGTTGAGCCCCATACCGCTTTCCAAAAAGCTTGAAGAAAATTGGCTTATTGCGATTTCTCCGCCCGCGCCAAAAAACATGCCTAGAAGTGCGACAATGACGTATGGCGAAAGTAGGACTTTTTTGGAAAACCCTTCCTTTTCACGTTCCTTTGATACGTTTGGGAATTTTGCTTTAGCAAAAAAGCAAAGTGAAATTATTGGCGCAACAATCCAAAACATCGCGATAAAATTCCAATATGCACCGCCAAAAACCGCAATCATAAGCGTTGTGACAAGCACGACCGCCACAGTGCCCCAACAGAAAAATGAATGCAAAAGCCCCATGGCGCTTGATTTGTTTTCTTGATTTATAACGGCGATAAGTGGCGACAGTGTGATTTCCAAAAGCCCCGAAGAGAATGCAAAAATGCCCGTGCCGATATAAAGACCCACCAAGATGTTATCAAACAAATAAGGCGAAAGCCCAAACACCAAAAGCCCCACCGCCGTTAAAGAAATGGCTGGGAAAATCATCTTTTTATATCCAACTTTATCAATCACACCAGAAAAACTAATGTCTGCCGTCATCTGCATCAAAAAGTTCACCATGACAAGCGTGCCAAGGTCGACATATGTCAACCCATAAATATCCATAATACAAATAAATATAACAGGGGTAAGATTGCAAACTATCGCCTGCATAAATATCCCCGAAAATGCCCCAAGCGTTGTCGCTTTATATGTTTTCATTTAAACCTCGTGTTTTTTTGCCCATTTTGAGCTTTTGTTTATCGAAGGGTATTATAGCATGAATTATTAAAAATATATAGCGTTTTTGTGGGCAAAAAAAATTAAAAATTGAAAACAGGCTTCGCTCTGCGAGCTCGATGAAAATTAAAAATTGTGGTAATGCACTCGCGTTGCTCGTGCTTTCAATATATAAATATTGGGGAAAATTCCGCTTTTTTTAATATTGAAAGAATTCCACACAATAGAAAAACGAAGTTTTTCATTGCTTCAAAATACTTGGTGGCGAAGCCACACCTTTTACGTGACATAACTTATACTAATGTGGCAGTCACGAGTGAGGATTTTTCGGAATTTTTGCCACGAAGGCGGGTGCAGGCTATATTGGCATATGCCAATCCCGCATTTGGGGCAAAAAACCGAAAAAGACCTCTCGTGACGGGGCGAACAAATAATTGCAAAAAAAAAAGGGAAGCACATCAGTGCTTCCCTTTTTTTTTTGCAATTATTTGTTCAAGTTAGATTTTAGGATTGATAGTTGTTCAGTAAGTTCAGCTGGCAATTTGTCTCCGAATTTTTTGAAGAATTCTTCGATACCATCTGCTTCTTTTTTCCAAAGTTCAACGTCTGCAGTCAAAAGATCAGCGATTGTTTCTTCAGAAAGGCCAAGACCTTCGAAGTTGATTTGATCAGCTGATGGAATCATACCGATTGCAGATTCGTTTGCTTCAGCTTCGCCGTGAGCTCTTTTGATAATCCAATCAAGAACTCTCATGTTGTCGCCGAATCCTGGCCACATGAAGTTGCCTTCATCGTCAAGACGGAACCAGTTTACATTGAAGATTTTTGGAGCATTTTCGCCAAGTTTTTCGCCCATTTCAATCCAATGTTTGAAATAGTCGCCCATGTGGTATCCACAGAATGGAAGCATAGCCATTGGGTCACGACGAACAACGCCGACAGCACCAGCAGCAGCAGCTGTTGTTTCTGACGCAACTGTTGCACCGATGAATACACCGTGGTTCCAATCTCTTGCTTGGTATACAAGTGGAACTGCTTTTGGTCTTCTTCCGCCGAACACGATTGCTGAAACTGGAACACCCATTGGGTTTTCAAATTCAGGAGAGATGCATGGGCAGTTGATTGCTGGTGAAGTGAAACGACTGTTTGGATGAGCACCTTTCACATCTGATGATGTATCCCAAGGATTGCCTTTCCAATCGTTGCAACCTTGTGGTGGATTTTTATCAAGACCTTCCCACCAAACTGTTCCGTCAGCTTCGTTATAGACAACGTTTGTGAAGATTGTGCCTTTTTGAGTTGACGCAAGAGCGTTAGGGTTTGATTTTGCGTTTGTTCCTGGAGCAACGCCGAAGAAACCATTTTCTGGGTTGATAGCATAAAGTTTGCCATCTTCGCCTTGACGTAGCCAAGAGATATCATCGCCGACACACCAAACTTTGTAGCCATCTTTTTGATAACCTTCTGGTGGGATAAGCATTGCAAGGTTAGTTTTTCCACAAGCTGATGGGAAAGCAGCACAAACATATTTTGTTACGCCGTCTTTTTCGATTCCCAAGATGAGCATATGTTCTGCCATCCAGCCTTCTTGTTTACCTTGATATGATGCAATTCTAAGAGCGAAACATTTCTTACCAAGAAGAACGTTTCCGCCGTAGCCTGAGTTTACAGACATAATTCTATTATCTTCTGGGAAGTGGCAAATCCATCTGTTTTCAGCATCAAGTTGTGCTTTAGAGTGAAGACCCAAAACCACATCTTCTGAGTTTCCAAGTACGTCCCAAACTGATGTTCCAACACGTGTCATGATAAGCATGTTCAAAACAACGTAGATTGAATCTGTAAGTTCAACACCAACTTTAGAGAATTTAGAACCAACTGCACCCATTGAATATGGGATAACATACATTGTTCTGCCTTTCATAGAACCTTTGAAAAGTTCATTAAGCATTGCGTAGCATTCTGCTGGTGCTTTCCAGTGGTTTGTTGGGCCAGCATCTTCTTCTTTGCTTGTGCAAATCAAAGTTCTGTCTTCAACACGAGCTACGTCGTTTTCTGCTGTTCTGTGATACAAACAGCCTGGAAGTTTTTCTTCGTTTAGCGCGAATACTTCACCTGTTGCCAAAGCTTCTTTTGTGAGCTCAGCTTTTTGCTCGTCACTGCCGTCAATCCAAACAATATTATCTGGGTTGCAAAGAGCCGCTGACTCTTCAATAAACTGTAGTACTTTTTTGTTTTCAGTCATTTTGTTACACTCCATATTTTTATTTTTTAATTTCCCAAAATTTATCATTCATTAAAACAACAAATTTCCCTATCTTGATTTTACTCCAAACGCAACTGTTTGTCAATTATTTCACATGGAATTTGGAAAATTATTGTAGCAATGACGTAATATTGCCGTTTTTTTCAAGATTTTGCAGATTTTTTATGCAAAATCTTAGTATGTATATTACGAAAATTCATGCATTTTGCTTGAAAAATACTGCAAAATACCACAAAATACCACAAAAAACACACCAAGTTATCATTTGCCACAAATTAATCACTAATTTATCACTGCAAGCTTTTCAGGTATTCACCCAATTCGCAAAGGCATTCTTTTGCCATCGCGGTTGTGAACATGATTGGGAAAACGTGGAAACCGCCCTTGCCTTTTCCAACGTAGATTTTGAATTGTTTGCCTTCTTTTGCAAGTGCGAAAACGAGTTCTTCCGATTGCTTTTTAAGCTTATCGTTTTCACCCATAACAATAAAGCATGGCGGAAAATCTTTGGGAAAGTTCAAAGGTGATTCCAGAAAACTTCGCTCGCTTTTCAAAAACGGTTTGATTTTGCCACCGTATGCCCACAGATATTTTTTCATGAACATAAACTTGCAAGACAGCACTGTTCTGAAATCAAACACGCCACAAATTGGGGCAACACCCACAATTTTATATTGGTTTTCAAAGTTATAATTCACCAATTTTGCAAGGTTGCTATTGTTTTTATAAACCGACGCAAGCGTTGCAAGGTGACCGCCAGCACTGTCGCCACAAAAAAACACACCGCCACTTTCAAAGCCGTATTCGTTTGATTTTGATATTGCAAAATCGGTACATGAATATATTTCGCGAATTTGCTGAAACCTTTCCGCTTCGGGGCAAAGGGTGTAGTTCATGCTGACAACAAAAAAGCCCTGCTCTGCAAAAACCGACAGCATGCCACGTCTGGCTTCTTTGCTTCCAACGGTCCAACCGCCACCGTGGATATATATCATCAGCGGTTTATTTTTCACGCCGTCTTCACAATATATGAAGTCGCAATCGTGAAAAGAATCGGAATCGCCCAAATAGTTAAATTCTTTTATTTCGACATTTTCCGCAATCATTGGTCGCAAAATCCGCTCGCCCGCTTCTTCGCCAAGCTTTGTTCGCATGCGAATTCCCACAACTTTTTTCACTTTTAAATATTTGGCTGTGTCGCTATCTCTTTTCATTCTCACTCCAAAATCCATTTGATTTTATTCGATTTTTATTTTATTATAGGCATATTCAAACCGCGAAATCTTGACAAATAAATTTTTTTATTTTATAATTGTAATATTATTGTATATTAATATGAATTATATTACAATTACACATCAATAATAGCACATTTTATTTGTGCTGTCAAAAAAAAGAAAAATAGGAGCAAATTATGAGTTTTATTTACATAACAGACTGCGGTGCGGATCTAAATCCAAAATATTTCACCGAGCGTGACCTTGCACAACCAATTCCACTTGAATACACAATCGAAGACAAAACTTCTGATTATATCCCCGTTGAAGATAAAGAATACACTGCTTATTATGACAACATGAGAAACGGTGCAACACCAAAAACAAACATGATAAATCCAACAAAGTTGAAAGAACGCTTTGCAACTTACCTTTCTGAAGGTAAGGACGTTTTATATCTCACACTTTCTTCTGGTGTTTCAGGAACTTATTCTGGCGCTTCTATTGCGGGAAGAGAACTTGAAGAAGAATTTCCAGGAAGAAAAGTTATCGTTATTGATTCACTTTGCGCTTCTCGCGGAATGGGTCTTTTGTTCAACCTTGGATATGAAGAAATGAAAAAAGGCGCTTCAATTGAAGAAGTTGCTAAATTTTTGGAAGATAACAGATTGAAACTTGTTCACGATTTCACCGTTGACGACCTTGTTTATCTTCAACGCGGTGGAAGAGTTTCCAAAGCGGCGGCTTTTGCAGCAAAAACACTTGATTTGAAACCTGTTATGCACGTTGATAACGAAGGCAAGCTTGTTGCATATAAGAAAGTTCGCGGAAGAAAGAAAGCCATTAAAGCAATGGTGGAAAACATCACAAAACAATCTGTCGGCAAAACTGACGCACTCGGATATATCTGTCACGGCGATTGCATTAAGGAAGCGGAAATGGCAAAAGAATTGATGATGGCAACAGGAATTTTCAAAGATGTTGTTATCGACTTTTGCGGAGTCGTTATCGGCTCACATTCCGGCCCAGGAACACTAGCACTTTTCGTACTAGGACAAAACAGAGAAGTTGAGTAGGTTGAGTTTGGTTGAGTGGAGCGAGGGTGAGTGGATGCGAATTTCTGCACCACTTAAATAATTAAAAATTAAAAATTAAAAATTAAAAATTGTGGTAAGGCACGAGAGCAAAGCTCTCTGTGCATTCAATTATTAGAAAATATTATGGGGCTGTATCAAAAGTAAAAAAATGATACAGCCTACTTTCATGTGTTTTCTCGGAGAGGAAACACATGAAATCAACAAACTGGGCATGCTAACGCCCAAAACTCTTTCATTTCGTTGGGG
>JAWXUU010000015.1:0-39774 GCA_044426085.1 Bacillota bacterium
CTACAAAAAATTGTAGATCTCATAAATAATAGACCACGAAAACGCTTAGGTTGGTTGTCGCCTATCGAGTTTCTCGCAAATACTTTTAAAAAGTGTTGCACTTAATTTGACAATCTATCAATTTTAATTGTTATTTTGCAATTGTTTGATTTGCATATCTTTGAATATTTGTAAATCTTCAGATGTCAGAGATGCAATGAAATCAAAATCTATATACGTTTCTGCCACAACATCGCTATAGCTTTCGTTGTAATCATAATTATAGTATAAATTTTCAACCTGAATTTCAATCGCATATAAGTTATCGGAATTTTCAATTGTGCCGTTATTTGAAATTTTCTTTATTGCTTCTAGCATATAAACACAATCATCAACTGACGGATTTGTATCCGCTGTGCAACTTGACGAAAAGATAATTTCCTCATCGTTTTGACCACAAATTGATATTTGCATATAAACTTCTGAATTATCATCAATTGTCACAATGAAATTGTCAATTTCTTCACTGCTGATAGTTGATTGATTTTCATATGCATAATTTAAAATATATTCATACGTTTTTGGCAGAAACGATGTTATATAAACCGTTGTCAATTCAGAATCATATTTTTCAAGCGTTGTTAGATTCAATCTAAAATCAAATTCATTTGGCACATAAGATGTATCCTCCGCAGCAAAAACAGGCATAATACTTGGGCTTGAATTATTCACCAAAATTTTATACTGCTCTTCTTGCGAAAGTGAATAGAACTCATCGTAAAACATATCAACAACTGTGCTTTTAACTTCATCTGATATGATTGTATTATTATTATCTATACCAGACCCGTATATTTCGACATTCAATATTTCTTCTTTTTCTGGAATATAGATTACAAGTTCGTTTAAATCAGTTAGATTTGCATAGTAATTATCAATAATATTCTTTTCTTCTTCTGAAACAAGAACTTCTCTATCATAGCTGAAAATTCCCGTGTTTATAGTTACATACACCCTATAAAAGCTTTGATTTCCATTGTTTTCTTCCATAAGATATGTAAGACCATTTGAATTGATTGTATCTTCCAATCTTGTTGATATAATGTTAATAATTTCTTCGTCTGTTATTTTATGGGCATACTTTTCGATGTAGTATTCTTCATTTTTCGATTCTACACTTCCACTTGTATTTCTTGTGAATTGCACATAATTTATTTGACTTGCACTTGGCGTTATTTGATTTGATATTATCGCAGTCAAATTAACTACAACCAAAAGCATTATTGTTGCAATAACCACAACTCCGTAGTACGGCAAGGATTTTATCGCTGTTTTATAGTTTTTCGTTGTTGCAAGTTCGTAGGCTACGTATATTACTATTGATATTGCCACAACGGGAATCATCACCGAAAACACATCGCTAGAATTTGTGACCACCGAAGTGAAAAACATAATAAATGGTATCATTAACACCAATCTATAAACGTGTTGCAAAAATTTATTTGGTGCATTATTTTCAGCAAGTTCAGATTTTCTCACAAAGAATATCACACCAGCTAGTATTGCAAAAATAATTGCAACAACCAAAGTTGCCAATATCACTGTTGGTTCAAAGTATCCACCAAAATCTAAAGTTGAGTATCCAAACAATGCACAAATCGGAACAAGCGGAATTGTTACAACAATGTTTGATAGTGTTGTTACGCCTGTTATATCGTCCACCATTCCAAACAACACATTTTTTATAGTGTATGGCAAGAATACAATTGCAAAAGCAAGCAAAATTTGCGTGAGTTTATTCCCACTTGCGAAAATTGCAATTAGCGAAGCAAAATATATCAACAATGCGCCGCAAATCACTGATCCAATAATCTGAAAACAGCCACCGATTGGTATATATAGGTTTGGAACACTTGCGAAAAATAAAGTGCTACAAAGCCCACCAAGTAATAATGATGATACAAGCCACGTCACACCAGCAAGCGCAAAGGAGCAATATATACTTTGACGTTTTACAGGAATTGCGTGATAAAAATCGCATGCTTTTCGTTTTGATAGAAATTCAAAACCATTGAATGCCAAGAATATTGGCACTTGATACATCAAAATCAAAAGCGCAAAGTTTCCTTCCAAAACACTAACAAAATACGCACCTTGTTGTCTGCTCGCATATTGCATATATGATACAAGGCTTGAAAATGGAAATATTGAGCAGATAATTATTGATGCTATTATTGCAAAAAAACCTGTAATCTTTGATTGATTTAATGCTTCAAAATATAACTTTTTCGAAAAATAATTCTTAATATCAAATTTCTTCATATCACACCTCCAAATTGCTATCGATTGAATAGCCAAGAGCACCCATTTCGTGAACAAAAACTTCTTCAAGTGAAAGTGGCAAAATTTCTAGAATTGCTGGATTTTTTGATTGCAGTTTTGTTTTTACAACTTCCCTATCCCCTTTCACAACCAAATTTGCAACTTTGCCAAGCTTTGAATAGTTTAAAACTTGAATATCTGAAAACATTTCTTTATCAAACTCAGACAAAAAAGCAATCTGAACTTTGAACAGTGATGTCTTCAAATTTTGAACATCGCTTTCAAAAAGTATTCCACCCTTATAAAGCAATGAAAGCTGATCACATGTGTCTTCAAGTTCGCGAAGTGCGTGGCTTGAAATTACTGCTGTTGCACCCCTATCGCATACATCTTGATATACCACTGTTTTCACAAGGTTTCTCATGATTGGATCAAGCCCGTCAAATGTTTCATCAAAAAATAAATATTTTGTCTTGCAAGAAAGTGCCAGTATTGTTGCTGATTGACGTTTCATTCCTTTTGAAAATGTTGATATATTTTTATTTGGGTCAAGGGCAAACGCATCAACAAGCTCGCAAAAGCGTTTTTTGTCAAAATTCTTATATACGCTTGCATATAGCTTTGCCATTCTGTTTAAGCTTGCAGATTTTAAAAAATACAAATCGTCGGGAACAAAAACAAAGTTTTCCTTTGCTAGTGGATTATTCAGAACACTTTTTCCGTCAATTTCAATTTCACCGCAATCAGCTTTGTATATTCCAGTTATTGTGCGGAAAAAAGTTGATTTACCCGCCCCATTTGAACCAATAAGCCCATATATGCAACCTTCTGGAATCGTGCATGTGAGATTGTCAAGTGCTTTATATTCATCGAATTTCTTAGTTAAATTTAATGTTTTAATCATTTTATTCTCCCTTACAAATGTTTTCAGTTGCAGATAAAATTTCCGAACTAGAAAGTCCCATAAGTTTTAAATGAGCTATTACTTCAGCGAGCTGTTCAAAGTGTTTTTCAACACTACCTTTTAATATGATTTCAGCATCTTTAGAAATAAACCTACCAATCCCAGGAACGCTATGAGTTATTCCGCGAGCCTCCAAATCAGCATACGCCTTTTGAATAGTGTTTGGATTTACCCCAATCCTTGTTGAAAGTTCTCTCACTGATGGAATTTTTGTTTCTAGTGGCAAAAATCCATGTAAAATACTCTCTTCAACGCTTGTTATAAGCTGTTCATATATTGGAGTTCTTGATTGTTTGTCAACGTTGAACACTTTTTTCCTCCTTTTTATTGGTGTACTATGCTTATTAATACACATAATATATCACAACATTTCATTATTGTCAAGGCTTTTTGTTTTATTATTGTCAAGATTTTTAAGTTTTTCATAAAAAAAAGACAAAACCGAAGTTTTGCCTTTTCAAAGTTTTATTGTGTTTTATTTGATTAAGAAATAATAAATTCGCCTTTCTTTTGTGGTGCATTTTTGATTTCTTCTGCCTTAGCTTCATATCCGCTCTTTCCAAGAAGTGCGTATGTTGCATTTTTTCCACCTTCAACACCAGGTTGATTATATGTGTCGATATTAAGAAGTTCGCCGATATATGCTGTTTGCATTTCGAAGAAGTAAAGAAGCTGACCAATTGTGTTTGCGTTAACTTCTGAAAGCATAACTTTATAACTTGGACGATTTGCAATTGTGAGAGCGTATTCTGTTGCAAGAAGTTCAGCACTGATAAGTTCGTTCATAGTGTGACCAGAAAGGAATCCTACATCTGGGATATCTTCGCAACCATCAGAGATTGTGAAAATGCTTCTATAATTTTCAACGCCGATGAATGTTACCACTTTATCAAATGGACCTTCAGCATAAAGTTGAACTTGACTGTGTTGGTCTGTCACGCCCACTGCTTTGACTGGAGTTTGACCGACGTTCACAGGATTTCCTTGTTTATCAACATTTTTACCGAGTGATTCAGCCCAAAGTTGAGCGTACCAATCAGAAATAAGCTTGAGTGAATCTGCATAAGGCATCATAACAGAGATGTTTTTACCCCTTTCCATAGAGATAAATTGCATTGCTGCAGTGATAAGTGCTGGATTTTCATAAATGTTTTCTCTTGCACAGATTTTATCCATAGCTTTTGCACCGTCAAGCATTGCTTTGATATCAATGCCAAGAACAGCTGCAGGATAAAGACCAACAGGACAAAGTTCAGAGAATCTTCCGCCAACACCGTCTGGAATGAAGAAAGTTTTATAGCCTTCTTGTTTTGCAAGTTTGATAAGATTTCCTCTTTCTTTATCAGTTGTTGCAATAACGTGAGAAGCAAATTTAGAACCGAGTGCTTTTTTGAGAAGGTCAATGATGATAAGGTATTGAGTCATTGTTTCGCTTGTTGCACCTGATTTAGTGATTACATTGAAATATGTATCTTTAATGTCGATAACATCAAGAAGTGCTGACATTCTTTCTGGGTCTACGTTGTCTTCAACATAGAATTTTGGAGCATTTCTGTGTTTTCTTTTCAAATCGTTGTGGCGAAGGTGGCAAAGTGCGTTGAAAACCGCCAAAGGACCAAGAGCTGATCCACCGATACCCAAAACCACAAAGTTTTTAGCTTTCAATCTGATTGTTTCTGCATGAGCAATGATTTCATCAACCACTTCATCTTGCTTATATGGAAGGTCCATCCAACCTGTCCAGCCAGTACCTCTACCATTTTGAATTGTTTCAAAGGCATTTTTAGTTTTATCCGCAATAGCTTCGATATCCGCTTTTGAGATACCTTGTGCATCACCGACAAAGTCAGTCATCATGTTGTTTACATCTACTTTAATAATATTTGACATATATTACCCTCCCATGTTTGATTCTATTTTATAACATTTTTTGCTTATAGTCAATATATTTTTGAAAATAATTGCACAAAATATTTCTATGAATAGAAAAGTGATAATTAAATTAATTGTTTGCATAATCGCCACGCTCTTTTTGTGGTTTATTTCATGTTTTGACTGCACTGTTTTTGCCGAGGAAAAAACCCCTGAAGGTGGTATTAAAGTTGAAGTCATAAATGAAAATGGCGAGCCAATCTGTGGTGCTAAAGTTTTTGTTTGCGAAATATCAAAATGTTTCGAGACGGGAAAAAGTGGGCAAACTGCCAATATTTCTCTTCCTGTTTTGCCCGATAAAAGATTTGTTGAAATTTGCAAAAAAGATTTTGGGGAAGTGACTCTTCTGATAACAAAAGATGGTATGTGTCCAACTTGCGTGACGGGAGTTATCGTGAGAAATGGAGTCACCCGCCTAGGTCCTAAAATAACGATGAAAAGCGGTGATGAAAATATTCATATCGCCGACACAATAGATTCCAGCTGGCTAAAACGATTTTGCGATAAATACAGCAAAGTTTCACCCGTGATAATAGATGATATAATGTGATTATGCCCCAAATAAAAAATGCTCCCAAAAGGAGCATTTTATTCATATTATAATGTTGAAGCCATAACAGCTTTTATTGTATGCATTCTGTTTTCTGCCTCGTCAAAAACGATTGATTGTGCACTTTCGAACACTTCATCTGTAACTTCCATAGCGGAAATATTGAACTTTTCACCCATTTCTTTGCCGATTTCTGTTTTCAAATCATGGAAAGATGGAAGACAGTGCATAAACACAGCTTGTTCACCCGCATTATCCATAACAGCTTTATTAACTTGATAAGGAGAAAGTTCTGCAATTCTGCTTTCCCAAACACTTACAGGTTCACCCATGGAAACCCAAATGTCTGTGCAGACCACATCCGCACCTTTTGTTGCTGACAAAACGTCTTGAGTGAAGTTCAGTGTTGCACCCGTTTCCTTAGCAATTTCTTTGCATGTTGCAATAAGTTCCTCACTTGGGTAATATTTTTCAGGACAGCAAGCTGTGAAATTCATTCCCATTTTGACTGCACCGACCATAAGAGAGTTGCCCATGTTGTATCTTGCATCACCCATATAAACAAAGTTTATACCTTGAAGTTTGCCAAATTTTTCTTTTATTGTCATGAAGTCAGCAAGTATTTGAGTTGGATGGAATTCGTTTGTCAGTCCATTCCAAACTGGCACACCCGCATAAAGCGCAAGCTCTTCAACAATGTTTTGTCCAAAACCGCGATATTCAATGCCGTCATAAAGTCTTCCAAGCACCCTTGCTGTGTCTGCAATGCTCTCTTTCTTGCCCATTTGTGAAGAGGCTGAATCAAGATATGTCACATTCATTCCAAGATCAAAGCCTGCAACTTCAAAACTACAACGGGTTCTTGTTGATGTCTTTTCGAAAATCAAAGCAATGTTCTTGCCTTCGTGAATTTTATGAGCAATCCCGTTTTTCTTTTTTGCTTTAAAATCTATTGCAAGGTCAATAAGATAATTAATCTCTTCTGGTGTGTAATCCAAAAGTTTCAAAAAATTTCTACCTTTTAAATTCATATTACTACTCCTTTTCGCAAACTGAAATAAATATTTCAAGTGCTTTTTTCAAATCTTCAAACGGTATGTTCAATGGTGGAAGCATTCTCACCTTATTTTTCGCTTTCAAAAGTAAAACACCAAGGTTCATGCACTCTGCAATGATTGTTGAAGCATCTTTATCCGTTTCGATACCAATCATAAGCCCTAGCCCAGTGATTGAATTTATACCTTTTTTATTTTCTAGTGATTCTCTTATAAATTTCTCACGATTCTTAACACCCGCAAAAAATTCATCATCCATTCTTTCAATTATGCTGACAGCCCCCGCAGAAGCGACAGGATTGCCACCAAATGTTGAACCGTGGTCTCCAAAAACAAGAGTTTCTGCAGTTTTCGCACCGAGCAGTGTTGCCCCGATTGGAAGTCCACCACCAAGCCCTTTTGCAGTTGAAACAATGTCAGGATTAAGTCCAAAATGCATGTATGAATACATTTCGCCTGTTCTTCCGTTACCCGTTTGAACTTCGTCGATTATCATGAGTATATCACGCTGTATGCAAATCTTTTCAATCTCTTTAATAAATGATTCTTCAAGTGGCAAAACGCCACCTTCACCAAGAACTGTTTCAAACATAATTCCCGCAATGTTGCCTGATTCGACAGCATTGTGAAGTGATTCGATATTGTTTGGCTCTGCATAAATAAATCCGTCAGTAAGTGGCAAAAAGTCTTTATGAAAAACATCTTGCCCAGTCGCTGATAATGTTGTTATCGTTCTTCCGTGGAAACTGTTTTCTAGCGTTATGATTTTATAGCAATCTTTTCCGTGCTTTTCGCATGCATATTTTCTTGCAACTTTGATAGCACATTCGTTTGCTTCTGCCCCCGAATTTCCAAAAAACACCTTTTTCATACCGCTTTTTGCTGTTAGCAAATTTGCGAGTTCCACACACGGTTTTGTGTAGTATAAATTTGAAATATGTTGAAGTGTGCCCGCTTGTTTTGCAACAGCTTGTTGCCATTTTACATCGCAAAAACCAAATGCATTAACACCGATGCCTGTTGTTAAATCAATATATTCTTTTCCCTTTTCATCGTAGCAGATTGCGCCCTTACCACTTGTTATTTCAAGGTTAAAACGTGCGTATGTGCTAGCAATTGACTGCTTATCTTGCAATTTAAGATTCATTTTGAATATCCCCCACAACCATTGTTCCAGAACCTTCATCAGTGAGAGTTTCCATAAGAAGAGAATGAGGTGTTGTTCCGTCCATTATGATAACTTTTTTAACACCTTTGTTGATTGCTTCAATACAGCATTCAACTTTTGGTATCATTCCACCAGATATGATTCCATCAGCGAACAATTTTTTTGCGCCTTCAACATCCACACATGATATAATTGATTCTCTGTCGTCTTTATCCATAAGAATACCCGCGATATCAGTCATGAGTATCATTCTTTCTGCATTTAATGCACCTGCAATATAAGCAGCGGCAGTATCCGCATTTATGTTATAAACATTACCTTTATCATCGCATGCAACAGTTGAAACTATTGGAATATATCCGTGGTCAAGCATATCTGTTATCGGTTGAACATTCACATCTGTTATATTTCCAACATATCCAAGTTCTGGATGCTTGATTTCAGCTTTAATCATTCCGCCATCAATGCCAGAAAGCCCGATAACTTTGCCACCTTTTGTCTGCAAAATATTCACGAGATTTTTATTGATTTTACCCGCAAGAACCATTTGCACTATTTCGATAGTTTCCTTATCCGTCACGCGAAGTCCATCAATAAAATGGCTTGTTTTTGACACTCTGTTAAGCATATCAGTGATTTCAGGCCCGCCACCATGAATCAAAACAACTTTCACGCCGACAAGTGATAAAAGAACGATATCTTCCATAACTTGATGTTTCAAATCTTCGTTTATCATAGCATTGCCACCGTATTTTATAACGATTACTTTGTTGTTATATTTTTGAATATACGGCAAAGCTTGCGTGAGCACCTTTGCGCGTTCTGCATTTGTGAATTCTGTTGACATATTATACCCTCATTTACCATTTAACCTATTTATGTTCTATAATCACCGTTTATTTTCACATAATCATATGTGAGATCACAACCCCAAGCGAGGGCATTTTCTTTACCGTCGTTAAGGTTGATATGGATTATTATTTCTTCTTCCAATAAAACTTCCTTTGCAAATTCTTCAGAAAATTCAATCCCTGCACCATTTTTGCAAACTTCGATATATCCCTTTTTTGATTCAAAAGAAATATCAACTTTTTCCACGTCTACGTTCGCTTTGGAATATCCGATTGCACAAATAACTCTACCCCAGTTTGCATCAGCTCCGAACATAGCTGATTTGAAAAGAGATGAGCAAATAACTGATTTTGCAGAAAGTTTAGCATCTTGCAATGTCTTTGCATTTGTAACGCTACATTCCAAAAGTTTTGTTGCACCTTCACCATCGCCAACAATTTGCTTGCAAAGTGAAACTGTTGCAGTGTTCAAAACCTTCATGAATTTTGCAAAGTTTTCATCATCACAAGTGATTTCCTTGTTGCCCGCCATGCCGTTTGCCAAAATAGAAACCATATCGTTTGTAGATGTGTCGCCATCAACACTTAGCATATTGAATGAACTTTGAATGTCTGTACTGAGTGCTTTTTTAAGCATCTCGCTTGAAATTGCACAGTCAGTTGTTATAAACACAAGCATTGTTGCCATGTTTGGATGTATCATTCCAGAACCCTTGGCAACACCGCCAATTCTGCACTCTACCCCATCGATTTCAAAGCTTATTGCAACTTCCTTTGCTTTTGTATCCGTTGTGAGAATACCTTCAGATGCGTCTGCACTTTTGTTATAATCAAGACCGCAAACAAGTTGTTTCATTCCATTTTCAAATGGTTCAAGTTCTAGTGGCATACCAATGACACCAGTTGATGCAACAATAATATCATCCGCTGGGATGTTAATTTCTTTTGATAGCAAGTCGCAAATACCTTCGGCGATTTCAACACCGTCTGCATTGCAAGTGTTTGCATTGCCACTGTTGCAGATTATCGCTTGTGCGTATCCATTTTTAAGATGTTTTTTAGTCACAAGAAGGGGTGCACCTTTGACTAAGTTTGTTGTGTATACAGAAGCAGAAGTTGCAAGTTTTTCGCTGAAAATTAAAGACAAATCTTTTTTTGTCTTATTCTTGCGAATTCCCGCATGAATTCCGTTCGCTTTAAATCCAATCGGAAAACACACTCCCCCTTCCTTTATTTTCATTTCTTCCATTATAACTCCAATCCCGTTTTTTTATCTACGCCAAGCAAAATATTCATCGCTTCAACCGCCGCGCCTGATGCGCCTTTACCTAAGTTATCATATCTTGCAGTGAGAACCATTCTATCATCGTTTCCAACAACAGAAATTTCCATAGCATCAAGATTTTTCATTTTATTTGATGAAACAAAACCATTTTCGTCAAGTGTGTCGACAAATTTGATTATTTCACCATTATATTTATTTTTGTATATTTCTTTGATTTCTTCTAGCGTTGCACCGCAAACATCCTTTTTTGAAATTGGAACAGTAACAAGCATGCCACTGTAAAAATCAGCTACGATAGGGACAAAAATCGGTGGATTTTCAAGACCGGTCACGTAAGCCATTTCAGCAAGGTGTTTATGCGTTTGTGATATGCCATACATTTGTGGTGCAGAAAATTTATCCGCTCTGTCTTCATCTTCAAACTGAGCAATCATTCCTTTTCCACCACCAGAATAGCCTGTTATTGAATGGCAAGAAAGGATTGCATCCTTTTTTATCAACCCCGCTTGAATAAGCGGATAAACAAGTGATATAAAGCCACTTGCATGACAGCCCGGAACAGCAATACGCTTTGAATTTTTGATTTTTTCAGCGTGACTATTTGAAAGTTCTGCAAGTCCGTATGCCCAATCAACATTTGTTCTGTGAGCTGTTGATGCATCGATTATTGCTGTGTTATCGTTTTCAACCATAGAAACCGATTCTCTTGAAGCGTCATCAGGAAGACAAAGGAAAACGACATCAGCGTTGTTGATTGCCGTTTTTCTTGCATTATAATCCTTTCTTTCTTCGTCAGAAAGCAAAATAAGTTCTAAATCATCCCTACCTTGCAATCTTTCAAATATTCTGAGCCCAGTTGTGCCCGCTTTTCCATCAATAAATACTTTTTTAGACATTTTGCTTCCTATAAAATACCGTTCTTTTCTTTCATGTTTGCAAATACTTTTGTTGATAGACCATAAAGACTGATAAATCCAGCTGAATCTTTTTGATCGTAAACTTCATCTTGGTCGAATGTTGCCATTTCCAAATCGTATAGTGAATAAGGAGAACAAACACCCGCGTTTGTCATGTTGCCTTTATAAAGTTTCAACTTAACATCACCTGTAACAAGTTTTTGAGTTTCTTTTACGAAAGCCAAAATCGCTGTTGTGAGTGGAGTGAACCATTGTGCATTATAAACCATTTGTGCAAGTTTATGTGCGATGATTTGTTTGTATTGCATAGTTTCTTTATCAAGACAAATTGATTCCAAAACACTGTGTGCTTTATAGATAATTGAACCTCCTGGTGTTTCATAAACGCCACGGCATTTCATGCCAACAAGTCTGTTTTCCACGATATCAAGAAGACCAATTGCATTTGCACCGCCAACTTCGTTTAGTTTAGTTACGAGTTCGACGCTGTTCATTTCCACACCGTCGACAGATGTTGGAACACCTTGTTCAAAGTGGATTGTCACATACGTTGGTTTGTCTGGTGCTTGTTCTGGAGAAACACTCATTTCAAGGAAACCAGGTTTGCTGTATGTTGGTTCGTTCATTGGGTCTTCAAGATCCAAGCCTTCATGTGAAAGATGCCAAATGTTTTTATCTTTTGAATAGTTTGTTTCACGGTTAATTTTTAGTGGGATGTTGTGAGATTCTGCGTATTCAATTTCTTCTTCACGAGATTTGATATCCCATTCACGCCAAGGTGCGATGATTGGCATATTAGGAGCAAAAGCTTTGATAGCCATTTCAAAACGAACTTGGTCATTACCCTTACCTGTGCAACCATGACAGATTGCATCAGCACCTTCAGCAAGTGCAATTTCGGCAATTCTCTTACCAATTGGTGGACGAGCATAAGCTGTGCCCAAAAGATATTCTTCGTATACTGCCCCAGCTTGCATGCATGGGAAAACATAATCGTCAAGGAATTCTTTTGTCAAGTCTTCGATATATAATTTAGAAGCGCCAGTCTTCAATGCTTTTTCTTCAAGACCTTCAAGTTCGCTTGCTTGACCAACGTTTCCTGACACTGCAATAACTTCACAATTATTGTAGTTTTCTTTAAGCCATGGAATAATGATTGATGTGTCAAGTCCGCCAGAATATGCCAGTACAACTTTTTTAATTTTTGATTTATCCATAATACACCTCATATATTTTCTTTTTCTTTGATATAATACACTTTTTTTTAAATAATGGCAACTGTTTATACGTTATTTTTGTATATTTATTAATTTTTAATTGTAAAATTTTTAAATAATTACTCGTTTTATATATTTAAATGTTGAATTTATTATAATTTTAAATATATTGGTTAATAAATTAACAAGATATGCGAATAATATACATTTATGCAGTATAATATTTACAGTTATAAAAAACGACCACACTGCAGAATTTGCAATGTGGTCGCATGTATGCTTTTATAGGTTTTCAGCTTCTTTAAGCCAAATATCACTGCACGCATCAGATGGCATTCGCAAATCTCCCCTAGGCGAAAGCGTTACCGAACCAACCTTTGGTCCATCTGGAATACAACTGCGTTTGAACTGTTGCGAGAAAAATCTTCTCACAAAAACGACAAGCCATTTTTTTATTGTTGCACTGTCGTATTTTCCATCAAACGATTTTGTTGCCACCCTGTATATTTTTTGCGGTGAATATCCAAAACGCAAGAAATAATACAAGAAGAAATCGTGGAGTTCGTATGGTCCAACAAGTTCTTCTGTCTTTTGGGAAATTTCACCGTCAGTTGGTGGCAAAAGTTCTGGACTCACTGGCGTTGCAAGAACATCTTGCAAAACAGCCGTCAATTTTTCGCTTGTTCTGGCTTCGTATGCAATCAAGTATCTAACAAGCGTTTTAGGAATCGATGCGTTCACAGCGTACATAGACATATGATCGCCGTTATAGGTTGCCCAGCCAAGTGCAAGTTCTGATAGGTCGCCCGTTCCAATAACAAGGCCACCCGTTTTGTTTGCAATATCCATAAGAATTTGAGTGCGTTCCCTTGCTTGGGAATTTTCATAAGTCACATCAAGGGTTTTTCCATCGTGACCAATATCTTCAAAATGTTGAATGACACTTTTTGTTATATCAATTGTTTTCAGTGTAGTGCCGTACGCTTCGGAAAGCATAACTGCATTGTTTTTTGTTCTGTCTGTTGTTCCAAAGCAAGGCATTGTCACGCAAATTATATCTTTAGTGTCCAGACCAAGTTTTTTATATGCATTTGCAGTCACAACAAGTGCAAGTGCAGAATCTAGTCCACCAGACAGTCCAATAACTGCTGTTTTTGCATGCGTATGTTTGATTCTTGTTGCAAGACCTGCTGATTGCAAATTGAGAATTTCATTACATCGATTTTCAAGTTCAGCTTCATTTGAAGGCACGAATGGAGTTTTAGAAAATTCTCTTTCAAGTTTCGTATCCCCAATTTGCATATCGAAATACACTTTCACAAAATCGCTCTTTTGTTGTTCAAAAGTGGTTGTCCTTCTTCTTTCGTGACTGATTCTTTCTAAGTCGATATCAGCCGTGATAAATCCCGTTTCAAAAAGTGTTGACTTGGCGAGCACTGCTCCGTTTTCCGCAATGATGTTATGCCCTGCATAAATCATGTCGGTTGAACTTTCGCCACTGCCTGCATCGGTATAGATATATGCAGAAATCGTCTTTGCTGATTGAGATGCAATCAAGTTTTTTCTGTATTCCGCTTTGCCGATTATTTCATCGGATGCTGATAGATTTGCAATGACCGTTGCCCCCGCAAGCGCAAGATTGCAAGATGGTGGAATCGTAACCCAAACATCCTCACAAATTTCAAGACCCAAAACAAGTTCAGGCAAGTTTGCGCAAGCAAAAAGCAAGTTTGTGCCAACAGGAACTTCTTTACCATTAAAATTTATATATTCAACCTTTTCACCTTTAGAAAAGTGTCTAGCTTCGTAAAATTCCGAATAATTTGGAATGTTTTGTTTAGGAACAAAACCCAAAACTTCACCTTTATATAAAACTGCACCACAGTTATACAGCGATGAATCAATCGCAAGTGGCAATCCAACACATATAATAGAATTCAAATTTTTAGTGCTTTGCAAAATTTCAATCAAAGTATTTTTTGCCTCGTCAAGCATTTTCTTTTGCAAGAATAAATCACCGCACGTGTATGCAGTTATGCTAAGCTCGGGAAAAACTATTAGTCTTGCACCGCTATAAGATGCATTCTTCGCCATTTCTGAAATTTTTTCTCCGTTATATGGGCAATTTGCCACTTTTATTTCGCTTGTCGCACAAGCAACTTTGAAAAAGCCGTTTTTCATTGCTCCCTCCAAAACTTTTTATCTTTTTTATTATACAACATTATAACAAAATAATCAATGCTTATTTCATTTATTATATTTTACATTATTTTATCACAAAACATTATTTTTACAAAACCCTTTATTATCCTTTAAAAAATAACATCGAAAACTTTTTATCGTTTTCGATGTTTGTGTTTTATAAATTTTCTTCCTTTGCGATTTTCAAAAACTTTTCGCGCAGTGTGTTTTTGAACTTTTCGGGTTCTTTATTGTTCCAAGCGTATTGCTTCTTGGCTCTACCGACGGAATTGCGACAACACATGGGATAACGCTTACTGCCCTTATTGCAGCAGTGTTTGTTTTCGCAGCAGTTATTATCTTCTCTTTTTATAACGATAAAGAAGTTACATCGGCTATTGAAAAATGGAGCGAAGAAAACAAGAAATAATTCGAAAGGAAAAGATGCGATGAGAATTGCATCTTTTTTATTTGGTCTTTTACTTTACATAACAGCTTTATTTGTGATACAATCTACTTTGATATAAAGGGAGAATTTATGGAAGAAATTAAACAAGCGCACAAGAGAAGAGTTAGATATTCAGGCACACATCCAAAAAGATTTAGCGAGAAATACAAAGAACAAAATCCTGAAAAATACGCGAGCGAAGTGGAAAAGATTATTTCAAAAGGCAAGACCCCTGCGGGAATGCACATTTCAATTTGCGTGAATGAAATTTTGGACTTTTTGCAAATACAACCCGGACAAAAAGGACTTGATGCAACACTTGGATACGGTGGACACACTAGCAAGATGATTGAAAAACTTGAAGGCAATGGTCATGTTTACGGTCTTGATATCGACCCAATCGAAATTGAAAAGACAACTGAAAGACTTCGTTGCAACGGTTTTTCTGAAGAGATTTTCACGCCAATTCACACTAATTTTGCAAACATAGACGAAGTTTGCAAAGAATTTGGCGAGTTTGATTTCATGCTTGCCGACCTTGGAGTTTCCTCTATGCAAATTGATAACCCCGACAGAGGTTTTTCTTTCAAGCGTGAAGGAGCATTAGATTTGCGATTGAACCCTCAAAAGGGAATTCCCGCATCAGAAATGCTTCAAAAAATAAATTACATGGATTTGAAAGATATTTTGATTGAAAACTCCGACGAGCCATATGCTCACGAGATTGCAAAATCAATTATGCGACACAACAAGACTGGTGAATATATCGACACTACTTCAAAACTTAAAGCGGTTGTTGATGAAATTGTTGAAAATGATGACAGCGTTAAAAAATCTATGAAAAAAGAAATGGCAAAAAAATCCTGCCAACGAACTTTCCAAGCTATCAGAATTGAAGTAAACCATGAATTTGAAGTGTTACATGACTTTTTGGAAAAGCTTCCGAATGTTTTAAAAAGCGGTGGCAGAGTTGCAATTTTGACTTTCCATTCCGGAGAAGATAGACTTGTTAAAAAGGCATTCAAAGATTATATGCGCGCTGGCGTGTTTTCTGATATTGCAAACGATGTTATTCGTCCATCTGCTGAAGAGTGCAGAAAAAATTCTCGCGCAACATCCACAAAGATGCGTTGGGCAATAAAGGCTTAAAACAAAAATATTAAAAGCTCCCAAATGGGAGCTTTTTTTGATTGGAATATTTGTTTGTTATATCATGTTGTTATTTCTTGATATCATGTTGTTATTTCTTCAAACTTATCAAACAGTTTCTTATTTGAATCTTGAAGTTTTTCAGCAGAGAATTTCAAAACTTTTCTATCGTAGGTGTAAATCCCATTACATTCCCCTTCCACATCGGAAACTTGCGTGTATACAATTGCAGAAAGACCCATTTCTATATGCGGAATAACTTCTTTTTTATAGAGCTCTACGACGTCGTTTTCAAGCTTTTCTTTATCTTTATACATTTTATAGCCATATGGTTTATCGTTTCCATAGTGCCCTTTCACAGCCATAGAATAGCCGCCAAATTCCGAAAGCGCAATAACCCTTTTATCCTTTTTGAGTTTTACCTTTCTGAAATATATGTGACTGCTTGCAAAATCACCAGAGTTTGTGTCGTGCCATCCACTTGTTGAATCTATGTGACGAGTTTTGTCTATTTCTCTTATTTTGTCGGTTATTCTTGCACTGTCGAATTGTCCCCAACCCTCGTTGAAAATAGTCCAAGTGGAAATTGATGTTACATTTTTTAAAAGATTTACTGTTGCAACCGCATCTTTTTCAAATTCGTCACGGCTGTCTTTGCTTTTTCTTGAAAAAAGAGAATATCTTTTATCAGAAACTTTGACACCAATAAATGGCAATACCATTGTTATCATTGGCTTATATTTGCTGTCTCCCCCAGAAACGAAATCTTGCCAAACAAGCATTCCGATTTTGTCGCAATGATAATACCAACGCAGTGGTTCTATTTTGATATGCTTTCTCAACATGTTGAAGCCTAGCTCTTTTGTCTTTTGAATATCAAAAATCATCGCTTCTTCTGACGGTGGCGTGAGTAAGCTTTCTTGCCAATACCCCTGATCCAAAAGTCCGTTATGAAGGTATGGCTTATTGTTTAAAAACAATCTAAGTTTGCCATCTTTTGCAATCTCTGTTGAAAATTTTCTAAAACCAAAATATGATTTCACAACATCTTTTTCAAGCTGAATTTCAACATCGTAAAGCGTTGGCGATTCTGGCGACCAGCATAAAGCGTTATGAATTTTTATATCAATTGACTTCTCGCCTTTTAATTTTTTGCTTGCAACAATATTTTCGCCATGTTTTATTTTTAGTTCACCACTTGAATAATCGTCAACATCAAATAAAAACGTGACGATTTTATTATCGAAATCTTGATTTATTGTAAGTTCGCTAAGGAAAGTTTTATTTGTGCTCTCAATCCAAACGGTTTGATATATACCAGAGTTAGGAGTATACCAAATTGTGCTAGGTTTTAAAACCTGTTTTCCACGAGCACCCCAACCTTGGTCGGTCGGGTCCCACACTTTCAAATACAGTTGGTTTTCATTTTTGCAAACTTCTGTTATATCAAAAGAAAATGGAATATATCCACCCTGATTTGTTCCCACCGATACGCCATTAACAAAAACTTCACAAGAATAATCAACACCACCAAAATGCAGAAAAACTCTGTCCTTAATAAAATCATCAGTCAAAGTGAAACTTCTTTTATAGTGCATGATATCAGTTGGAAAAATTTGCATTTCTACCCCACTCGCCTTTGTTTCGGGAGAAAATGGAACTGTTATTTTCTTAGTGAATTCAAAATCGTTGCAGCCAATGTTTGCAACTTCAAAATCCCACACACCATTAAGGCAGAAAAAGCTTTCCCTTTCAAGTTGAGGACGTGGATATTCCGAAAGCGGAATTGCAAAATTTTCATGTTTGTTTATAATATTTTCCATTTCTAATCCTTCCTTGTCAATATAAGAAGTCTATCATCATTTAATAACAATGTCAATATATATTTTAAACAAACATTGACTTATCATAATGTGCGTGGTATACTCAAATAAATATAGGAGGGAACTAAAATGAATAACAATAACACTTCTTCGCTTAAAGGCAGTTGGCTCGCCATTGTTTTGTTTGGTCTTATTGGTCAAATTGCGTGGTCGGTTGAAAATATGTATTTTAATATCTTCATATTCAATTATATTGGCGGAACAACAACTGATATTGCAAACATGGTTGCGGCAAGTGCGATAACTGCAACTGTCACGGCACTTTTTATGGGTGCACTTTCCGACAGACTGAAAAAGAGAAAAATTTTCATTTTTGCAGGAACTATTCTTTGGGGAATTTCTATTCTTGCTTTTGCGTTTATTTCGCGAGAAAATGTTTCTGCACTGCTAACAAATGCAAGTGTCGCGCAAATAACATCAATCACTGTTGCAATCGTTATTATTATGGATTGCGTGATGACATTTTTTGGTTCAACTTCCAATGACGGCGCATTCAATTCTTGGGTTACAAACATCACTGACGAAACAAATCGCGGTAAGGTTGAAGGCATTTTGTCTTGTCTTCCTATGGTTGCACTTCTTATCGTTGTTGGTGGAAGTGGAATTTTGATTGATGCTGTTGGATATCCAATGTTCTTTATCACTGTTGGTATATTCGTTATTCTTTGTGGCGTTTTGGGTATTTTTATAATTCATGAACCTAAGGAGACAAGCATTTCAACTGACGGATATTTTGAAACTGTTTCATACGGCTTTAGACCATCAGTTATAAAGGAAAACAGTGGCTTATATATTTTGTTTATTGCAGTTGCTGTGTTTTTCAGCGGTGTTCAAATATTTATGCCGTATTTTATTGTTTATATGGAAAAATTCCTAAACCTAGATGTGCTTTCATATTCGATTGTGCTTGGAGTTGGAATACTTCTCTCTTCGATTTTTGCAATCATCTGCGGTAAACACATTGATAAAATAGGGAAGAAAAAGTTTGTCATTCCCGCGGTTTCACTTTATATCGTAGGACTTATTGGGGTGTTTTTCGCAAGAAACATGTGGGTTTTATTGGCTGTTGTCACGATAACACTTTGTGGCAATTTGCTTGTTACAATAATCCTTAACAGCACTGTTCGCGATTACACACCGAAAGATAAAGCTGGAATGTTTCAAGGTGTGAGGCTTATTTTCACCGTTCTTATTCCAATGGTTGTTGGCCCGTATATCGGAAATGCAATCATTCAAAATTCCGGTGCAACATACATAAATGAATACAGCGAAATTGTGAATGTGCCCGTTCCCGCAATATATCTTGCATCGGCAATTTTTTCCGTGTTCGTTCTAGCGCCACTTTGGATTTTTTATAAAAGAGAAAAATCTCAAAAATAATTTAGAGATTCATATAAATAAGCCCCAACTTTTTTGTTGGGGCTTTGTTTTGTTTTACTTGTTTTATCTTTTTGTTTTACTTTTCTTTAATAAATGCAAACAGGGATATTGAGCATGTTTGCAAGTATTGTGAGTTCTTTTTGGATATCGCCATAACAGACGACATAATGTGGTTCAAACCCCGCTTTCACGGCATTTTCGATGATATCCTTGCAGTTGTTTTTCATCTTCACAACAATTGACGTACCTTGGAATTGCTTTTCTTTTGGCAAGATTTCGCCACTAGAAATAAAGAATCTGAAGTTATCATTTTCATCTTTTGAAACGCGGAAAACAGTTGCGCTGTCACACTTTTTACAGCCAAAGTCCATAACAGGACCAATCTTTCTGTTTGGATGAACGCCAATATTTGCTTTTTCGCCACTTGCAAGTGAACATGGAGCCATGCCACAATGCCAAAATGTTATTGTGTTTTCACTCTCGTCAATCGAAACTGGGTCACCAAAGAAAGTAGCTTCTTGAGTTAGCTTTCCACCGATAAACATTGAAAGTGCACCGAATGTGTCCGCTTCGCAACTTGAATAAACACCCATATCGTTAAGCATAGATAAAACACCGCAAACGGGCGTTCCGTATGACACGAAAAAGTCTGGCCAACATCTTGAAGAAATTGCACCGATTTTATTTTGAGTGACATAATCGTGATACGCTTTTAAAAGTCTATAAAAATCATTTATATTTTTTTCTGGCAATTCAGAAAAGCCACAGCAACAGCTTGCGAATTTATCGGCGTAGTCCTGACATTCTTCATCGTTGTAGCTTTTTGCTTTATCAATAAGCTCTCTCGCTTCGATTGATTCAAGCGTAACACCAAAATATTTTTGCAATTCTGCATCAGTTGCTCTGCCAAAGCCAAAGCCTTGCGGAGTGTGACCAATTGCAGAAATCTTCAAATTTGTTAGGTCAAATTTAACTTTTGAAGCTTTGATTGCAGATTCAAGGGTTTCTTTCACGCTGTTTTCTTCTGCACCGCCAAAGACATATTCAAAGCTAGAAATGCCCAATTTCTTCATTGCATTACCCGCAGAAAATGCACCCGTGAGAGAATTTAGGCGAAGTCTTCCGCCGTCAATAACAGGCTCGCGAAGTGTCCAAAGCAAGATGTTGCCATTTGTTTTTTTCACAATTTCCGAAACGTAGGCAGAGTTTGCAAACGTGATATTTTGCACAATGATTAAATTTGGATTTTTATCTTGCAAAAATTCCGTAACTTTATCTATTGAAAGAAGCATCTCGCTTGGAAACACGCAATCTTCTGTTATTGATTTTATTAAATCAATAGATTTTTCGAATTCTATTTGAGCACTTTCAAGATGAAAAGTTGGAACGCCAATTGGCAGATATGCTATTTGAAATTTTTTCATAGTATTTTCCTTAATGTCAGTATTTAATCTGTCTGTTGTCGCCAATAACGCCAATCTTTGCGCCCGATTTCACAAGCGGTTCTCTATCCTTATGGCAGATTATCCATTTGTTTTTCATAAGTAGGATTTCCCCTTCTTTAGTGCTTGGTTTTACTTTTTCAAAATCAGCAGTGTTTGTTCCCTTTGCGAGAATTATAACCGCTTTAAAGCCATCGCATGTCACTTTGCAAGGTGCAAGATGAAGCGAAGTTTGAAAAAGTTCAAACGAAGTTCCCGCTTTCACAAAGAAAAGTTGAGCGTCTTCCACATTATATGTATTGTCCTTCATATCCCAAGTGTGACCAAGCATAAGCACAAAATCAGTTACAGCATAAGTGATTTCAGAACATTTGTGATATTCAAAGCCGTTGCAAGTTGAATTTCTTCCATTGCAGTAGCCAATTTGAATTTCAAGTCCGCCATAGATTTCGTTTTTTATTATTCCCGCAATTGGCAAACTTTCCATTTCAACTGTGCTTGGAACATATAAATTTCCATCTTGCGGAATTGTAGTGCTATTCATATATGGCTCAAGTGAAGAAAAATCAATTCCAACAACAATATTGCCATAGGTTTTAAATTCTTCCGAGTGGATATCAAACACTTTTTTATCATTCACCTTTGATAGGTATTGTGCATCCATATTATTTCCCCTTTATAACTGTTTTGATTGTGGCTGAGAAATCTTCTTTAGCAAGTCCGTCTGAAAGTGCTCGGTCGTATACATCCTTGGCATTTAGAACGCCACCCACAAAAACATCGCATTCTTTTGCGAGTTCAACGCAGATATCAATATCTTTTGCCATGTTTTCAACGGAGAATGCCGTTGCGAAGTTTTCGCTTTCTATTGCAGAGGCTTTGCCGTCTAAATAGAAGTTTTGACCACCGCCATAAGAAACAGCTTTTGCAAACTCTGAAACTGCAATGCCTTGCTTTTTTGCAATAGCAATTGTTTCATTCACACCATTTTGAATTTGTGAAACAAGTGCGTTGTGACAAATTTTCATCACAAGCCCCTTGCCGTTATCGCCCATTCTTATTATGTTGTTACCCATGTATTCCAAAATTGGTTTCGCAATAAGATATGCAATCTCGCTTCCGCCAACGTATATACCAAGCACACCCGCAATTGCAGCAGGTTTTGATTTCACAACTGGGGCATCGATAAATTCTGCGCCTGTTTTTTTGACCATGTTTGAAATTTCCACAGAAACACTTGGATGAATTGTGCTCATGTCTATGCAAAGCTTTTCGCCGTCTAGCACTTCCAAGATATCTGAATATACAGTTTTTGAATGCTCTGATTTTGGAACCATTGTGATTATCACATCGGCATTTTTTGCAACTTCACGGCAACTTTCACAAGGAATACCGCCAAGATTTGCAAGCTTATCCACTTGCGACCTAACAAGGTCGTATATATAAACTTTATCATCGTGTTTTTTGATGATGTTTTCACACATGGATTCACCCATTATGCCAAGTCCAATAAATCCTATTTTCATAATGTTCTCCTAGTCTGTTATTGTTTGATCCCAAGCGTCAGTGAAAACGCCAAGTCCGTAGTCTGTGAATGGATGTTTGATTGTATCTTTATAAACATCAAGTGCAGTTGTCACGATATCTGCACCCGCGATTGCACAATCGACGATTTGTTTTGGAGTTCTTATAGCAGCACATATGATTTGTGTTTTGCCATAGAAGCCATAGTTTTTATAAATCTTCACGATATCTTCAATATATTTCTTGCAATCTTCGCCGTTTTGTTCTTTCCAACCAATAAATGGGCTCATGAAAAGACTTCCGTTTTTTGCAGGAAGGATAGCTTGCGACGGTGAAAATACCAATGTTAGGTTTGTTCTGATACCTTGTTTTTCAAGTTCTCTTGCGGCTGTTATGCCAGCTTCTGTTGATGGAATTTTGATTGCAAAGTTTGGCGAAATTTCCGCAATTTTCTTACCTTCTTCAATCATTTTATCTGCGTCGTCAAGATGTGGATTGATTTCAACTGAAATTGGAAAAACGTCTACCCCTTCAATTCCTTCTTCTTTAACCCACTCGGCAAGTTCTTTGATAACTGTTAGGAATGGTTTGCCACTGAGCATAATATGACGTGGGTTTGTTGTTACTCCGTCTATACCAAAAGTTTTATAAGCGTATTTGATTTCATCAATTTTTGCACTGTCTAGAAAGTATTTCATAATTTTCTCCCTGCATTTTATTATTTTGCATTTTTCAATATACTGTTTTAGTATAATACTTTTTTACATGAAATACAAGCCTTTTTAGAAACTTCAAAATTTTATTTGGTTACTGAATATGCATTATTAACATTTATTTTAAATAAAATGTTGAAATAATTTCATATTTATGTTATTATTATGAAAAGATGATTTTTATATTAATATCGTAGTCAAATAATATTAAGGGGAAAATTAATGAAAAACAAAAAAATTACTCTAGGTTCTAAATTTGGATATGCCACGGGGGATATTCTTGGGGGCGGTGCTTTTTCACTTATCTCGCTTCTATTCCTTGCATTTCTAGTTACCGTTGAAGGCATTCCTGCAATTTGGGGTGGCGTTATTGTTATGGCGGGCAAAATTTGGGACGCTGTTTCCGACCCGCTTATGGGTGTTATTTCTGACAAAACCAAAAGCAAAATGGGCAGACGTAGACCTTATTTCCTTCTTGGAATCTTGCCTGTTATTGTGACATTCACAACACTTTGGTACAGCTTTGGCATTTCTTCTGTTGCGGGCAAAACTGTTTATTACATCTTTGCATACATCTTATTTTCAACTGCATTCACAATTGTCATGACACCATACAATGCTCTTTTGCCTGATATGATTGACAGCTATAACGACAGAACTGGATATTCTACTATTCGTATGCTTATATCTAATCTATCTGCTTTGGTTTCTGTTGTCGTGCCACCAATTATCATCGCAATGGGCGTGCCTTATCCTGTTATGGGTCTTATTTTTGGACTTTTATATGGCTTGCCACTTATTATCACATTCAAAACTACTTGGGAAAATGACGCGCCAGTTTCAACTATGAAATTTAGCGATATGTTTCAACAACTTTCAATTTCTTTTAAAAACAAAACATACAGACAATACCTTGCTATTTTCATTTATGGACAAATGGCAACCGACGTGACTTCAACTATGCTCGCTTTTTGGCTTGCTGATGTTGTTTTGCGTAGCAGTTTGATGTCTGTTTTCACTGGTGTTGGACTTGCTGTTGCTGTTATGATGCTTCCAGTGAATAACATCATTGCAAAAACGAAAGGGAAACACATGGTTGCTGTTTATTGGCAACCGCTTAAGATTATTTCTGTGTTTATTGCATTCTTCTTTGGTGCAAACACTGCAACTGTCGGACTTGTTATTATCTGTATTGTTGGCGGTATTGGCGGAAGTGCTTCAGCTTTTGTGCCTTGGTCGCTTCTTCCTGATCTTCCAGACACAGATGAGATGATAAACGGAAGTAAAAACGCGGGAATATATGCGGGCATGTCAACCTTTATTAGAAAATCTACAAGTGGTATTGCAATATTCCTTGTCAGCGTTATTTTGGGACTGTTTGGATATATTGAAAGCACTGCTGATGTTGTTATTGTTCAAAGTGAAATGGCTATTTTTGGGGTTAAGGCGCTATATTGCATACTTCCTTTGCTTCTCAGTGCAATCACGTTTGTATACGCTTATAAATACAGACTTACAAAAGAAAATTACGAACTTATTAAAAAAGCAACAGAATTCAAAAAAGAAAACGGCATTCCAATTTCCGACACAGAAGTTATCACTGCTTGTGAATATGTTTCTGGTATGGAATTTGAAAAACTTTGGGTAGGACAAAACAATGAATAAATTTATTATAGGCAATCTTGCAATCACTTTTTTCGATGGACTTATTCGCATTGTTGAAATTGATTCAGATAAAGAACTTGCAATTCTTGATTTGAGAAAATTTGGCGGTGTTATCAGCGAAATTGACCCAATTGAAAACGTGGGAAGTATTGTGCTTAATAGAACCGTGAAATCCGTTACATTATCAAGCGGAGAAATCACGGGGGGACAAGAAGGAAATGTTATAAACTTTGCGGGTGTTTTCAAAGATGAAGACTGCTCGCCTTGGAAACTTTCACTTATTGTTTCTGATAAAAAGGTATCTTTTGATTTTGAAAATGAAAAATACAGCGAACTTCAAGTTATGTTTAAATCCAATGTTGAAGAGAAAATTTTTGGGTTTGGCGAACAGTTTAGCAACGTTGAATTTTCCGGTAAAAAAATTGAACTTTGCACGAAGGAACAAGGTATTGGACGTGGGATTATGCCGCTTTCACTGCTGATTGAAAAATTCGGTGGCAAGGGTGTTGCGGGGGACGAGTTTTCTACTTACGCACCAATGCCTGTGTTTTTGACAAGCGAATTCAGAGGGGTTTCCTTTACGAACACTACAATTTATCACTTTGATGTTAAAGCTTCCAAAAAGAACGAAATATACGCTCATATCATGGCTTCTAATGCACATTTTGATATGTATTTTGAATGTGAACCACTTGCACTTATGCAAAGCATGACTGCGGATACTGGCAGACTTCGCCACCTTCCTGATTTTGCTTACGACAGCATTCTTGGAATTCGCGGGGGAAGAAAAGTGGTTGATGATGCACTTGCTTCTTGCATTTCTCACAACGCACCTGTACGCGCGATTTGGATTGAAGACTGGCAAGGCAGAAGGGGCAAAAACGGCGGACCACCGCTTTGGTGGAGATGGTTTCCCGATGAAGTGCTTTATCCTGATTTCAAAAATTGGGCAAGTGAGCTTAAATCACGCGACATTGCCCTTTTGGGATATGCAAACCCATTTTTATCACTTGATGCAGAAAAAAATCCACTTTATGTTGAGGCGCTTGAAAAGGATTTTTTAGTTCGCAATCTTGAAGGGGACGTTTGGACAAATCACTTTGCAACTGACAAAGAAATCAAATACGTTCACGTTGACCTTACAAATCCCGATGCATACGCATGGCTTAAAGAAAAAATGAAAGTTGGCATGATCGGAAGTGGACTTTCGGGTTGGATGGCGGATTACGGCGAATACTTGCCGTTGAAATCGCAAACATATCACAAAAACACCTTTGAAACGCATGCTATGATTCCCGTGTTGTGGGCTAAATTGAATTACGAACTTCTTGCAGAAACAGGCAATCTTGGAAAGTTTTTAATCTTCCACAGAAGTGCGGGGGCTGGTAGCAATAAATACGCAACGGCTTATTGGGCGGGTGACCAAAACCCAACTTTTGACGCATACGACGGGCTTGCTTCTAGCGTTGCGGGGCTTATTTCAAGCGGACTTTCTGGCATGAGCATCAACCATACTGATATCGGCGGTTTCACAACTATTATAACAAAATATTTCAAGCTTGTGCGATCAAAAGAAGTTATGTTCAGATGGCTTGAATTTGCGGCATTCACACCTGTTTTCAGAACTCATGACGGGGCTTTTGCAAATCCACTTAATTATCAGTTCTATTACGACGATGAAGGCTACGCTTTTTATGCCAAGATGGGAAGATTGCATTCCGCCCTTAAATGGTACAACAAACTTTGCGAAAATGAAGCTGTCGAAAAGGGAATCCCTATGGTGAGATCGCTTTGGCTTCACTACTCTGATGATGAAATTTGCAAGACTTTGAAACATCAATATTTGCTTGGTCGCGATATTTTGGTTGCTCCCGTTTGCAAGAAGCGTGCAAAAAACGTGAAGGCATATCTTCCAAAAGGAAATTGGATTTGCCCATACACTGGCACAGTATACTCTGGTGAAAAATATATTAAAATTCCTGCAAAACTTGGATTTCCACCAGTTTTAATAAGAGCAGAAAGTGAAATATCTGCAAAAATTATACAATCCATTTCTGACGGATTGAAATAACAAACTTAATAGTACGCTAATATTTCTTTTTTGAGATATTCAGCGTACTATTTTTATTTTGTCGAAAAATTTAGTTAATATTATTAAACTTTTTATTTTTTTGCATGAAATTTGATTGACTTTTATATTGTGAATGATTATAATTATTTTTGAATTTGAGAATAAATCGCAAATTGATAGGAGAAAACATGGCTGTTTACATGACTAGACAACGAAAAATGCTACTAAACTTTCTTAGCATGCATCCACACGATATATTTTCCGCAGTGCAAATTGCAGAACATATTGAAAATGGAGAAATAAGTCTTAGTGCAATTTATCGCAACTTATCTGAATTGGAATCTGCAGGTCACATCAGAAAAGTTGTCAAAGTGCGAACTCGCGAAGTTTTCTATCAATACTCTAATGCAAGTAGTTGCAAAAATAAAATTCATTTACACTGCAAAGTTTGTGACAGGTTTTTTCATCTGGATAACGATACAGCTGATGATTTTTGCAAAGCAACGCTTGAAGGTCTTGGATTTGAGATTAACAAATCCGAAACAATCATTACTGGCGTATGCGATTTATGTAGAAAAAAGTAAAAAATTTAAAAGGAATTATAGTATATGAAAAAATTTATTGCTCTTACGCTTTGCCTTGTGCTTTGCTTGACATTTTTCGCAGGCTGTGGCTCTAGCGAAAACAACACTGATTCTGATGATGAAATTATAATCGTCACTACAATCTTCCCTATTTATGATTGGACAATGAACATGATTGGTGATGATTCAGAAAATTATAGCGTTTCTATGCTTATTGATAACGGCGTTGACATGCACAGTTTCCAACCTACAACAGCGGACATGGTTGAACTTTACACTTGTGATGTGTTCATTTATGTTGGCGGAGAATCTGATGCTTGGGTTGAAGACCTTCTTGCAACATCAACAAACACAGACATGATTGCAATTAGCCTTTTTGATATCTTGGGTGATTCAGTTGTTTTTGAAGAACTTGTTGAAGGTATGGAAGAAACTGAACATTCACACTCTGATGATGAAGAAGAAACTGAAGAAGATCATGACCATGACCATGACGAAGAAAGTGAAGAAGATCATGACCACGACGAAGAAGAGGAAGACCACGATCATGAAGAAGAAGAAATTGATGAGCACGTTTGGCTTTCAGTTCAAAACGCTCAAGTTATTTGCGCAGCAATAGCTGATACCCTTTCTTCAATTGATCCAAATAATTCATCTACATACAACAGTAACCTAGCTAGCTATGTTTCTGAATTGAAAGTTTTGGATAGCGCATATGCAGAAATGGTAGCCTCTTCATCAAGAGATACAGTTCTTTTTGCGGATCGTTTCCCATTCAGATATCTTGTTGATGATTATGGACTTACATATTACGCTGCATTCGCTGGCTGTTCTGCTGAAACTGAAGCAAGCTTTGAAACAATTGCTTTTCTTGCTGGCAAAGTGGACAAACTTGACCTTGATGTGGTTTTGACAGTGACTGGCGTGACGCACAAAATTGCTGAAACAGTAGTTTCCGTTACAGCAACACAAGACCAAACAATTTTAGAAGTAAGCTCGATGGAAACTGTTTCTTCAGCTGATCTTGAAGCTGGCGTATCATATATTTCTATCATGGAAGATAATCTTGAAATCTTCAGAGAAGCTTTAAATTAAGGAGAACCTATGGCGCAACTCATTTGCGAAAACCTAACGCTTGGATATGAATCCACTGTGGTTTTAGAAAATTTAAATTTTAGCATTAACGCAGGGGATTACCTCTGCGTTATTGGTGATAATGGGGCTGGAAAAAGCACTCTTATGAAAGCTATTCTTGGGCTGTTGAAACCTATGACTGGCAATATCACTTGGGGTGAGGACTGCTCTCAAGGCAACATCGGATACCTCACTCAACAAAGCGAAGTTCAAAGAGAGTTTCCCGCTTCTGTTAGGGAAGTTGTTATGTCTGCATTCCACACAAAATGCGGTTTATCACCATTTTATAGCAAAGCACAAAAACAAATTGCGCTTGAGAACATGAAAAAACTAAGTGTTGATACCCTTTCTAAGCGATGCTATCGTGAACTTTCTGGCGGACAACAACAAAGAGTGTTGCTTTCACGCGCACTTTGCGCAACTGAAAAGTTTTTGTTTCTTGATGAGCCTGTCACAGGGCTAGACCCAAAAGTTTCTGTTGAAATGTATGAGGAAATACAAAAATTGAACCGTGAACACGGCATCACAATAATGATGATTTCCCACGACGTTGAAACTGCAACAACATATGCTTCACACATTCTTGAAATTGGCAAAAATCCATTTTTTGGAACTAGACAAGAATATGTAGACCACAAAGGAGGATGCAGTTTATGTTCGAAATAATTGATACGCTGATTTTTTATCTGCAATTTCCTTTTGTTATATATGCAATCATCACGGGGATTTTGATTTCGCTTTGCTCTGCCCTTATTGGCGTTACGTTGGTTTTGAAAAGATTTTCATACATCGGTGACGGGCTTTCTCACGTTGCATTTGGTGCGATGGCGATTGCTTCCGTTTTGAAAATCACAAACGATACACCAATTATATTGTTGGTTACAACAATTTGTGCAGTGTTGCTTTTGCGAACAGGAAAGAATGCAAAAATAAAAGGGGATGCTTCCATTGCTATGTTCTCGGTTGGGGCACTTGCAATTGGATATTTGCTAATAAATGTGTTCACAACCTCTGCTAATTTATCAGGCGATATTTGCAGTACGCTTTTTGGTTCGACTTCAATCTTGACACTTTCAAAGAGCGACGTTGTGCTTTGTGCTGTTCTTTCGGCGGTTGTGATTTTGCTTTTTGTTTTCTTTTACAACAAAATATTCGCTGTTACTTTCGATGAAAATTTTTCCAAAGCAATCGGCGGAAATATTGAACTTTACAACTTTATGATTGCTGTTGTGACAGCTGTTATCATTGTTCTTGCAATGAGCTTGGTTGGAACACTTCTTATCACTGCACTTGTGATTTTCCCTGCTGTTTCATCAATGCGAGTTTGCAAAAGCTTTTTAAGCGTTACAATCTGCTCTGCAGTGATTTCTGTTACTTGCGCGTTTATTGGACTTATTATTTCGATACTTGCAGGAACGCCAGTTGGTTCTACTATTGTTGTTGCAAACATTGTAGCGTTTGGTTTGTTCAGTGCAGTTGGAAAAATTAAAAATTAAATTTGACTTCATAAAATATAAAGCAAAAATCCCACATCGGTTGATGTGGGATTTCCTTTATGTTGATATTGTTATTTAATTTCTTATTTTGGTTTATTCGTGGTTTATTTGTGGTGGTGTCCGCAACCACAATCTTCGCCGTGGTGATGTCCACAACCGCATTCTTCATCGCCGTGGTGGTGTCCGCCACAACCGCAATCGCAATCTTCATCATCGCATTCTACGTCACAGATAACAAAGTTGCCATCTTCAGCGTCAAATTCAACTTCTGCAAGCAATTCTTCAATTTGCTCTGTCATCACAACTTTTAAGCCGTCGATTACAACGACTCTGTCTTCATCTGTTGCTTTCAAAACGCCTATTCCCAACGTTATTCCACCTTCGACTTTGTTTGGATAGAAAAGCAGTGCGTCTGAATCGTCAGCTTTGAACATTTCTTTTGCAAGTTCAATTGCATTTTTTGTTAATTTCATATTGTATCTCCTTTTATTTTCTTTCATAAAGTAAAAGAGCAAGGCTTGAATCTTGCTCTTTTACAAATGATATAAATTACTGAGGTTTAGAGTAAACATTTTTGCATTGGTATTATGCATTTGTTAAACATCTTTAACTTGGTTATATAATATCATAATTTTTCATCGTTGTCAAGAAAAAGTTAAGCGTTTTTAATATTTTTTATTTATTACAACAACATTTTTCTTTTTCTTCACTTTGTGTTATTTTGTCAAGTAAATCATGTGCGAGTTTGCAACCTGATTCACTGATTTGATAGTGTGTCCACTTGCCGACGTTCCAACTTTCTACTATTCCCGATTCACACAAAATTTTCATGTGATAGGACAGTGCTGATTGCGCGATGTCGAGAGTTTCTATCAAATGACAAGCACACTTTTCGCCCGTTTTCAGAATTTCGAGTATTGCTAGCCTTTTTTCGTCACAAAGGGCTTTGAATACTTTTGCTGTGTTTGATAAATCTGCCATATTCACACCTATTTTGATAGCTCAAGTGCTAATCTTTTCACGTTTTCTTCGATAGTATTAATGATGATTTTGAATTCTTCATCATTCTTGCCAGACGGGTCATCAAGACCCCAATTTTCTGAGTGTTTTGCCTTAAGCATTGGGCAACTCACGTTGCAACCCATGAAAATTGCGATATCAGGAGCTGGAATTTCTTCAAGTTTCTTATTGAATTGAGTTTTTTCCATATCCACTGAATAAATTTCTTTGATAAGTCTTACTGCATCTTGATTTATTTGACTTTTTATAATAGTGCCCGCAGAATAGCTATCGAAAACATCGCTTGCAAAAAGTTTCCCAAGTGCTTCCGCCATTTGACTTCTGCATGAGTTGTGATTGCAAATAAATGCAACTTTAGGCTTGCCTTCACAGCATAATTTTTCTCTTAGGTTATTATTTTCCATATCTTCCTTATTATCTGACTTCTTTCAAAATGGCAATGATTTCGTCTTTTTTCAAAACTTTGCCACTTGATACAACTTTGCCATCAACGACAAGTGCTGGCGTTGTCATGACACCGTATGTTGCGATAACTGCAAAGTCGCGAACGTGCTCGATTGATGCATCCATGCCAAGTTCTTTCAACGCTTCTTTTGCCGCTGCTTCAAGTTGGTCGCACTTTGCACAACCACCGCCAAGAACCTTGACTGCTTGTTCTTTTTCCGCTTCTACACTGCATTTGCCACCGCAAGGACAAACTTCCTTCTTTTCTTTTTTACCAAATCCAAAAAGTCCCATAATATTCTCCTATTATTATTTATTTGTTTTATTTTGATATGAAGTAATTAAAAATAAATACTCATATCAAGAAATATTGATATGAGTATTATATGCTTTTATTTGATTTTTGTCAAGTATTTTTATAACTCTGATGTTTGAACGCCAAGATATTTGCAAACTTGATCTGGATTTTCACTTGCTTTTGCGGATTTCCAAACCTTTTCCACCATTCCGTTTTCGTCGATTATGAAAGTTGACCTTACAACACCAAAAGATGTTTTGCCATAAAGTTTCTTTTCTTGCCAAACACCGAAAGCCTGAATTGCCACTTTTTCTGGGTCGGAAAGCAAAATGAATGGAAGGTCGTATTTTTCTTTGAATTTCACATGTGATGCAACGCTATCTTTGCTTATTCCGATAATCACGCCACCCGCGTTTGCGATGTCTTGTTCATACTTTGCAAAGCCTTGCGCTTGCTTTGTGCAACCTGGTGTGTTATCCCTTGGATAGAAATAAACAATCACTTTTTTGCCGAGAAAATCCGACAACTTGATAAGATTGCCATTTGCTTCGTACAATTCGATTTCTGGTGCTTTTGTTGATACTTCAATCATTTTTCTTCTCCTTTATAAAAACGTATTTATTATCTGTTGAATGTTCGCTTGAAAAAATATAGCCGAGGCGATTAAATTTTTTCATTTGAGTTTCTTCTTGAATGTTGTGTTCCGCCATGAATCTTATCATTTCTCCCCTAGCCATTTTCACATAAACACCTTTTTCAATAATTTTGCCATCAACCACTTCGCCGAAGATGATATCTATCCACTTTTGTGTTTTTGTGATATATTTTGAAATTGATTTTGAATATTCTTTTGATGCTAGGTTTATTATCACTTCTTCTGATAAAAATTCTGCGTTATATATGCTGTCGCCCCAAAAGGCATAAAGGTTCTTGTTGCCGTCTATTTCAAGCTTTGCTTGCATTTCTAAGCGATACTGCACCACGCTGTCTAGTGGCTTCAAAACGCCGTATAGACCCGATAGAATGCGAACCTTATCTTGGGCATATACAAAGTTTCCATCTTCAAAAACTGCTGGCGCCATATATTTATACTGAATGCCGTCATATGCGAGAATTGCGGGAGTTTGCAGACTTTGAAAATCCATTTGCTGATATCTTTCAAAGTTTTGCATCGTTATCGCGTCGTTTGCTTTAAAGAGAGATTTCAAATCGTCAAAGCACAGACTTTTTATATATGCCGACAAATGCTCTGCTTTACTTTGAAAGATTGGTGTTGACGTGTTTTCTATGATGTCAAACTGCTGCTTCATTTTTTTTGCGGGTGAAATTATTATTTTCATGGTTTTATACGTGAAGTTTAATAATTTGTTTGATTTCTTCGATGTATTCTGTTATAGAATAATCCTTTACACCTGTGATGTGGTGATTGCACCTGTTTACAGGAAGAAGAATTTTATACGCTTTGCTTTGACCAACAGCAACCGCCATTTTTGGAGTCACTTCGCCAAATAATGAATCGGCAATCACTATGCCAATCGGCGCGATGATGAAATCCGCATCGCGAGAAGCAACAACAACAGGATTTTCACCCGTAGCACCGAAATCTGCACCCGACTTTAGCATTGCTGACGTAGCAACACCGTTTGTGCCTATTGCATAAATTTCGCAATCTTTGCTTTTTTCTTTCACTATCATTTCTATAACGGCAGAACCCATCTTGCCGCCCTTGCCATCTATCACAACTATTTTCATTTTTATCTCCTATGTACCTTTGTTATATTTTATCACATGCATAGATTTTTTGCAACACAAATTTTACAAAAAGTTATTTTTGGGGTATGCTAGAATGGTGATTTACTTGCTTTATATTTTCAAATATTATATAATTGAATCATCGGCGAGCACAAGCTTGCTTTAGCATTCAATTTGCTTCTAAATAAAATTTTAGGAGTATTACACATGTTTAAATTTACTACAAAACAAATTGCCTTTTCTGGCTTGTTTCTTGCAATCGCTTTGGTTTTGCCTTTCTTTACTGGTCAAATCGAAACTATCGGCAATATGCTTTTGCCTATGCACTTGCCTGTGCTTTTATGCGGGCTTTTGCTTGGACCTGTTTGCGGTGGCATTGTGGGCTTTGTTGCTCCACTGCTCAGAAGCATGATTTGGGGTATGCCTTATCTTCTTCCAACAGGGGTTGCAATGGCATTCGAGCTTATGGCTTACGGCATTGTTAGCGGAATTTTGATTTCAGTTTTGAGCAATAACACAATTTCTACTTATCTTGCACTTATTGGTGCTATGATTGTGGGAAGAATTTTCTGGGGCGTTGTTTCTTTTGCGATATACACTGCAATGGGATCTGCATTCACAATCCAACTTTTCTTTGTTGGTGCGTTCACAAACGCTATACCTGGAATTATTTTGCAACTAGTTATCATCCCACCAATCGTTGTTGCTGTGAGAAAATATACATCTCTTGCAACGGCATAATAACAGGAAAACAAAATGCAACAAAATAATACAATAAAACTTAATAGCGATGAAAAACTTTCGTTTCCACAAGGATACATGAGACTTTTTGATAAAATCGATGAGCTTTTGTCGCTTAAAGACTGCGTTGTGATTTCTATTGATGGAATGTGTGGCGGGGGCAAGACTTTTCTTTCTGAAGTGTTAGAAAAAAGATATGATTGCAACGTTTTCCACGCTGACAGTTTCTTTTTGCAACAGCACCAAAGAAGCGAAAAAAGACTTAGCGAAATTGGGGGCAACCTTGATTTTGAAAGGCTTAGAAGCGAAGTTTTGGATCTGATTGAAGTGGGCAAGGATATTGAATATCATCACTTTTCATGCTCTTCTCTTTCACTTGACAAAACTGTTTGTGCATCTTTCAAGAAACTCAACATTGTTGAAGGGAGCTACACCCAAAACCCTAGGCTTGGGTTTTTATTTGACTTGAATGTTTTTATTTGCACAAGCAAAGAAACTCAGCAAAATAGGATTTTAAATCGCAACGGGTTGGAAAAATTACAGCAATTTATTGATGTTTGGATTCCAAAAGAAAACGCATATTTCGAGAAGTTCAAAATCAAAGAAAATGCTCATTTGGTTATTGAAACATAGTTTATTTTAATTGCAAAAAAGGTGATACGCTTTCGTATCACCTTTTGTTTTTTTTTGTTTTTTATATTGTGTTTTTATATTTTGCTTTTATATTTTGTTTTACTTTTACTTATTGATAAAACCGATTCCGATTGTGCCTTTTCCGCAGTGGGATGTTATCACGCAACCAACAGTTTGAACGACGACTTCTTTAAATCCAACATCTTTCAGCTGTTTGCAGATGCTTTTTATAAATTCATCATCACATTCACAATGCCCAATATAGCCAGTTGAAAAGTCTGGGTCGTTTTCTTCAAGCAATGTTTGAAGATATTTTTTTACAACTTTTTGCATGCTTCCACGATACTTTTTATGAACTGACATTTTGCCATCTTCCATTTTGATGTGTGGTCTGATTGAAAGAAGGTTTGCACCGAGAAGTTCCACAGAGGAACATCTGCCACCTTTGTGAAGGTATTCCAATGTGTCTACACAAAAGGATGCGCAAATTTTTGGTATTATAGCTTTGACTTCATCTATAACTTCTTCAACTTTCATTCCGCAATCAAGCATTTCTCTTGCTTTCATAACCAACACACCGCTGCCTAAAGACAATTGCCTTGTATCTATAACGTAAACAAGTTGCTTATCTTTATTGATTTCTTTAGCGGCAAGAACCGCACTGTTGTGGCTTGTTGATAGGTCACTAGAAAGTGAGAAATGAATAACCTTTTGACCTTTGTTTGTGTATTTAGAAAAAAGGTCGAAATAATCAAGTTGATTTATTCCGGCTGTCTTTGGGATTATCGAACTATTATTGCAAAGTTCTACCATTTCTTTTGTTTTAATATCTATTCCATCAGTGTATTCTTTGTCGCCTATTATAACCTTTAATCCAATAAGTTCCACCGAATACTTTTTTAACATATCTTCAGATAAATCGCATGTCGAATCAGCTGTTAAAGCACATGTTTCCATATATACCCCTTATGTCTATATTTTTTTAAACCCAAATAATTTTATAAAATAAATTTTAATTGTATATTAACAAATATACAAAATTTTAAAAAAAATACATCGTTAGGCATATTTATATAAATAACAGCAAACTTGTCGCCATCACCATCATTCCAATAACAAAACCCGTGATTGCGTGGTGGTGTTTTCCATATTCCCTTGCACAAGGCAAGAGTTCGTCGATTGAAATAAACACCATTATACCCGCAACGCTTGCAAAGACTATTCCAAACACTGCGTCGCTCATTATTGGCATGAGAAGTAACCAGCCTATAAGTGCACCAATCGGCTCGGAAAGCCCTGATAAAAATGAATATACAAACGCTTTTTTCCTTGATCCTGTCGCGTGATATATCGGAACAGAAACCGCAATGCCTTCAGGGATATTATGCATGGCAATTGCAACCACAATCGGGATTGCAACTTCCATATCACCAAGTGCGGAAATAAATGTCGCAAGCCCTTCGGGGAAGTTGTGGATTGCTATTGCAAGCGCCGTGAACACGCCCATTCGCATTAGCTGTTTTTTATCTTTTTCCGTTGATATATTGCTTTCTGTTATAACTTCATTTGCGTGATTAAGTTCGTGCGGATTCTTTTCTGAAGGTATTAATTTGTCGATTAATGCAATCAGCAACATTCCGCCAAAAAATGCCAGCACTGTTGCGATTTTACCCTTCTGCTCTCCCCACTGCAAAACTAGCGAGTCTTCTGCCTTTGCAAAAATTTCAACGAAGGATACATATATCATTACCCCCGCAGAAAATCCAAGACTGACAGACAGAAAAGTCTTGTTTGTGTTTTTTGATAAAAGTGCGATAAGGCTTCCAATGCCGGTGCAAAGACCTGCAATCAATGTCATCCCAAACGCTATATAAACATTTCCCATATAATCTCCTTTTTTATAAGTTAATCATTATTAACTTATTGCAGTATAACAGATTAAAATTTATCTGTCAAGCGAAAATTTCACATAAAACACTTTATGCAATTGTGGATATTTTTGTTATATTAAGGGAAATGTTATAAATTTATTTTACTTATATATTATATCATTAAAGGCGAAATTTATAAAGTTTTTATATATATTTTCCATTTGCTATTGAATTATATTTTATTGTATGGTACAATGTTAGAAATGATTTGAAATTTTGGAGGGGAAAACATGAATAATGCAAATCTTAATATAACAATCAGAGATATTGAAGTTCATTCGGCAAATTTGACTGGCAAGAATATAACTTTTGTTAAGATTCTTACAAGCGAACCTGAACTTTACGGGCTTGGATGTGCGACTTTTGCATATCGCGATCGCGTTGTTGAACTTTACGTGAATGACTATTTGAAACCACTTCTTGTTGGCAAAAATGTCGACAATATTGACGATATTTGGTATATGGTTCAAAATAATGGATATTGGAGAAATGGTCCGATAACAAACAATGCTCTTTCCGGTGTTGATATGGCACTTTGGGATATCAAAGGCAAGATTGCAGGGCTTCCTGTTTACAGCTTGTTTGGCGGAAAAGCGCGTGAGGCTGTGCCTGTTTATTTGCATTGTGATGCTCCAACAACGCCACAACTTTTGGAAAATATTGCAAAAATGAAAGAAGAAGGCTGTTCACACTTTAGAATTCAAGTGGGTATATACGGCGGTATGCCAAGAAAAATGAATATTCCGCCAAATTCTCAGCCGGGCGATTATTTCAGTGCTGACCAATATATCAACGACACGTTGCAACTTTTTGACGATGTGAGATCTAAACTTGGATATGACGGCATCAATCTTTTGCACGACACACATGAACGTTTGTCACCAATTCAAGCGATTGCCTTTGCAAAAGAACTTGAAAAATACAGACTTTTCTTCCTTGAAGATGTTCTTTCACCAGAACAAGGCGAATGGTTCAAAATCTTGCGTTCGCAATGCGCGACTCCTATTGCGGTTGGTGAGCTTTTCAACAATCCAAAGGAATGGGACTATCTTATAACAAATCGCCTTATCGATTTCTTGCGTGTTCACATAAGCCAAATCGGCGGTCTTACACCTGCGAGAAAACTTGCAATTTTTGCTGAACAATTTGGTATCAGAACTGCATGGCATGGACCAAGCGACGTATCACCTATTGGTCACGCGGCTAATGTTCATCTTGGAATGGCATCACACAATACGGGAATTCAAGAATTGACACCTGCCCTTTCAAGACCAATCCTTGCCGAAGCGTTCCCAGGAATGCCACAGGTTGTTAACGGATATATCAAAATGACTGATAAACCTGGGCTTGGAATTGATGCTGATTTTAATGTTCTTAAAAAATTCCCTGCAATTCACGATGTGACAGATTGGACACAAACTAGACACGTTGATGGAACAATTTGCACTCCTTAATTTCAAAATGAAAACCGCAAGTTTTTGCTTGCGGTTTTATTTTTCTTACATTTTATTATATAAAAAGTTCTTCGATTTTTAATTCTCTTATTTTTGATACGATTTCTTTCGATCTTGTTGCACCAAATTTTCTTAGCAACTGACCTATTTGCGTTTTTATCGTGACAAGTTCCACAAATCTGCTTTTTGCGATATCCTTTAGCTTCATATTTTCTAGCAGACAGCCAATGATTTCCCTTTCCGCTTGCGTGAGTGTTGCAATTTTCTTTGTGAAAAGCAAAATTTCATGATTACTTTTTGTTAGACGCCAGAATTCATCTCGCATACATCTTTGTATTCCAAGTTCCATTTCGACTTTGTCAAAATATGCTTTTTTTATGTGGGCTATGATTTTTTCGTAGTCGTTAGTTTTCACAAGATAATCAACTGCACCCGTGGATAGCGATGCGATAATCGTTTGGTCATCTTCACGAACAGAAAGAAAAATCACTTTCACATCTGCGCTCATTTCGCAAATTTTGCTTGCTGAAACAATCCCTGCTGTTTGCGATTCCATTTCTACATCCATAAGCACAATATCTGCGCCATGCTGTTTGAAAAGTTCTACAGCACCGCTTCCCGATGCACTTGCACCCACAATTTCTATCATAGAATCTTTTTGAAGTTCTTCGATATAGTTTTCCCTTATGATGTCCATATCTTCAGCGATTATAACCCTAATTTTATTTTCCATAAATCACTTTTCCCCTTTGCTTCCCACCATTGGAAGCGTGATATAGAATGTTGTGCCCTTGCCTTCTTTTGAAGTGAATCTTATGTCTCCCCTATGTTGTTTTATTATTCGCCTTGCATAACAAAGCCCGAGTCCCCAATTGGTTGTTGAATTTTTAGAACTTGTGAACGGCATGAAAATTTTATCTTTCATATCATCTTTCATGCCCATTCCGTTATCTATTATTGTTATCAACGCGTGATTTCTTGTGAAAGATATTCGAACAATAACAAGTTTTCTGCTGTTGATTTTTTCCACAGCTTCAATTGCGTTTGAAATTATATTAACAAGTGCCTCCGATAAAAGTTCGGCATCTGCCATAATGTAGCCATCTGTTATTGCATATGATACGATACTGCTCGTATCCTTTATTGCAACTTTTGTCTTTAGCATTTTAGAAAATTCATCGACGGAAATCTTTTTGAGAACTGTTTTAACGCTGTCCACCGACTTATATAAATAACTCAATTTTTCCGACATTTCGGTGTTTATTTCATAAAGCTTATGGGCGGTTTCCACAAGTTTATCTTTGTCGGCTTCTTCAGCGTCTAGCCCCGTTGCAAGCTTTTTTGCGAGGATATTTGCTGATAGCAATTGGTTTTTTAATCCGTGCAAAAGCATTGATGCTGTGAATTCCGCACTGGATACCCTTTGCGTTATTGAAAGTTCCTTTTTTATGTTGTCATAGTCTGATTTTAATATAAACACACTTGACACTATCATAGAGATAAGCGATAGCATGCAGATGAAAAATGCTGTGTACCAAATCCATAAAGAACCGCCTTGCGAAAGCATTATTGGGTCTGTGAAAACACATAT
>JAWXUU010000028.1:0-6675 GCA_044426085.1 Bacillota bacterium
TCCCCCAATGGTCGGTTTGGTCACTTTCCATTATAAAGGATTTCGGTGTGAATCGCTATTCTTTTTTAGGTGTTGCACTTAATTATACAATCTATTATTAAAAATTAAAAATTAAAAATTAAAAATTAAAAATTAAAAATTAAAAATTGTGGTAATGCACTCGCGTGCCGCTCGTGCTTTTCAATATATTTGTGACTTGTGATAGGAACGTAACTATTTGATAGGGCGTTCCTATTTTAATGTCCAAATATAATTGAGTGCACGAGCAACGCGAGTGCCTACCACAATTTTTTATTTTTAATTTTTTATTTTTAATTTTTAATTTTTAATTTTTAATTTCTAAAACTTCCCACTTAAATAACAAATCCCCTTTCTTCTCATTTTTCTCCCAAACTAGTCTTGACACATCACGCTAAAAAATGTATAATAAAAAGGTTATTAAATAATACTATAGGAGTACTTATGAAAAAGGGAAATTTTTGGGCACTTATGCCTATTATTGTCTTTCTCGTTCTGTTTATCGGCTTTGGCGTGATAACGGGCGATTTTTATGCAATGCCAGCTTATGTTGGGTTTATGATAGCACTCATCATTGCATTTTTCCAAAACAAGAAACTTAAATTTGAAGAAAAGGTTTCAATCGCAGCAAAGGGTGCGGGCAGTGAAAACATCATGATCATGTGTCTTGTGTTCCTTCTTGCGGGTGCGTTTTCGGGTGCGGTTTCTGCTGCTGGTGGTGCAACAAGTGCCGCAAACTTTGGGCTTAGCATTCTGCCAACAAACGTGGCGGTTGTGGGCATATTTGTCATCGCGTGCTTTATTTCTATTTCTATGGGCACAAGCGTTGGCACAATCACAGCACTCACGCCAATCGCCGTAGAAATGAGCTCAGCTTCGGGAATTCCGCTAGCACTTTGCGTTGCGGCTGTCATTTCCGGCTCAATGTTTGGTGATAACCTTTCAATGATTTCCGACACAACAATCGCAGCAACAAGAACTCAAGGTTGCAAAATGGATGATAAGTTCAAGGAAAACTTCAAAATTGTCTTGCCAGCCGCTGTCTTGACATTGGTTATCTTCTTTATTGTAACGCTTGGCGCAAACTACAGCGTCTCTGAAGATTTGTCATACGACATTGTTCGCATCTTGCCATACATTCTCGTTTTGATAACAGCACTTTGCGGTGTGAATGTGTTCATCGTCCTAAGCTTAGGCACAGTGCTTTCGCTTATCGTGGGTCTTTTTTATGGCGACTTCACAATCATCGAAACATTCTCTGTTGTGGGAAACGGCATGGTTGGAATGTTCGAAATCACAGTTATTTCGCTAACTGTTGGCGCTGTGTTTGGTCTTATAAAAGAAAACGGCGGAATAGATTTCATTTTGAATTTTATCAAAACCAGAATCAAAAGCAAAAAAGGCGCAGAACTTGGCATCGCAACGCTTGCAGGGCTTGTTGATATGTCAACAGCAAACAACACTGTTGCAATCGTTATCGCAGGTCCAATCGCAAAGGAAATTGCCGACGAATTCGAAGTTTCACCAAAGCGTACAGCATCCCTTCTTGACATCTTCTCTTCTGCGTTCCAAGGTATCATCCCTTATGGCGCACAAGTTCTCACGGCGGCGAGCCTTGCAGGGCTTTCTCCGCTAGAACCAATCCCATATCTTTTCTATCCAATCTTGATGTTGATTTCAGCACTTGTGTTTATCATGTGGCCAGAAAAGTGGAAAAAAGCTAGTAAAACAGCCGAAAACCAAAGTAAAGAACAATAAAAGGAGAACATCATGGAATTTTTGCACAACACAAATGAAATCACAATCCAAAACGAAAACGGCGAAGTTATCGCACTTGTCGCATTCCCAGAAGAAAGCGAAAATGTTGTAACGGTGAACAGAACTTTTGTTTCCGACGTTTTGCGCGGTCAGGGCATTGCAGGCAAACTTATGGGCGAGCTTGTGAAAAACTTGAAAGAAACAAACAGAAAAGCAAACCCAACGTGCAGTTATGCCGTGTCTTGGTTTGAAAAACATCCAGAATTTCAAGATTTGCTTTCAAAATAAATATAAATCAAATCAAAATAAAAATCAAATCAAAATATAAAACGAAAAAATATGCGGAGCACATCAAAGTTGCTCCGCTTTTTATTATCCCAAAAACCACTTTTATATCAATAAAAAAATTACACAACTTTTACAATCCCACCCAAAAGATTGCTTTTAAATTACGTATATGATATAATACCATACTAGAAGAATAAAAAGAATGATGAAAGAATTAAGAGAAGGGAAAATGATGAAAGACGGAATAGTGGACAACAGTAAAAAACTCACAAAAGACCAAAAACGAAGGGAATTCATAACAACGGGCAACGTGCTGCACGTGGTGCTTTATATCGCAATGCCACTTATGTTTATGAATGCTTTCAACTATCTATACGGAATAATAGACACAATCGTGCTTGCGGGAAAGGGTGGCAACGTTCTTTCTTCGGTGGTGATGGTCGACCAAATCAAAAGTCTATTCTTGGCAATCGCAACATCACTTGCAACGTCAGGTTCAATACTAGTCAGCAGACTTATCGGCAAAAACGATTTCAAAAAGGCAAAACAAGTTGCAAACACCCTTGCCACAGTTGCTTTTTTCATAGCAATTTTGGTTATTGTTTGCGTGATACCATTCGCAAGGAAAATTCTAGAATTCGTGAACTTTTCCGAAGAACTTATCGATATTGGGCTTGGATATTTCACAGTGCAAATGCTTTCTGTCAGTGTGTCAATAATGAACAACGTGTTTTTCGGGCTTGAAAAAGCAAGGGGCGCTACAACAAACGTGCTCGCAATCAACGTGTGTTCTATGGGTTTCAAAATCATCTTGACGCTATTTTTTGTTTACGTGCTAGACACAGGCATTGTTATGGTTGCCGCTTCAACGCTGATTGCAAACCTTATGATAACAACTTGCGCGCTTTATAAATACCTAAACAAAAATTATATTTTCAGATACAACTTCAAAGATTTGCTATTCACAAAAGAAGTTGGAAAACCCGTCTGGGGGCTTGGATTTCCAATCTTCCTTGGCAAGTTTTCTTTCTCGCTTGGCAAGGTTATCGTGAATGTGCTAGCTCTAAATTTTGGCGATCTCGCCCCTGGTGCACTCGGTGTTTCCAACAGCATGAGCAGTAGTGTCATGAACGTCACAAACAGCATGGAAGAAGCATCTTCCGTTGTGATAAGCCAAAACATCGCAATCGGCAACGTCGCAAGGGTGAAAAAAACCTTCCTTTGCTCGCTTTGCGTGAATATCGTTATTTCCACAATAGGAATAACACTGCTTGTTATCTTCAACGATAACATAGTTTCGTATTTCGCAAACGGCGATGCGGAAATGGCTCAGCTTATTTCCGACATGTTCTATTGGGAAAGAATTTCAATCATTCCGCTTGCAATCAACGCGGCGGTTATGGGTCTTGTTTATGGGCTGGGCTACACAAAACTTTCAATGTATTCCAACCTTGCAAGATTGTTCGTGTTCAGAATTCCGTCAATCCTTATCATGATGAGATTTTTCAGCGGAATCGGCGCAACAACGCTTGGTATTGCAATGTTCATTTCAAACACATGCGTGGGTCTTATGGGAATCACAATCGCAATTTGCCTAATGATAAAAATGAATAGAACAGTTATTAAAGACGAAATTGATATATAAACCAAATCTGCTAAAAAAAAGGAGAAATTATGGATTTTCAAACACTGATAAAAACTCGCAGAAGCGTGCGAAGCTATGATAAATCAAAACAAGTTTCAAAAGAAGATATAACAGCGTGCCTGAATTGTGCAATGCTCGCGCCATCAGCTTGCAACAGTCAGCCGTGGAAATTCACCGTTGTAACGGGTGAAAAAGCGGGTGAAATCGCAATCGCAACCCAAGGCATGGGCATGAACAAATTCACAAGCGAAGTGGGCGTTTTTATCGTGGTTTCTGAAGGCAGTTATAACAAAACCGCACTTGTAGGAAGCAAAATCAAAGACCAAGATTATAAAAGCGTGGATATCGGACTTGCCACATCTCAACTTTGCTTGTGCGCGACCGAACTTGGGCTTTCAACTTGCATTCTAGGCTGGTTTGACGAAAAGAAAATCAAAAATCTTATAAACACAAAATCAAGAATCCGCCTTGTGATAGCACTTGGCTATTCAACAAAAGAAGAAGTTGCAACAAACAAAGCCCGCAAAAACTTCCAAGATGTTGTGGATTTTATCGACTGATAAATCAAAATCAAAAACAAAACAATAAAACAAAAACAAAGCAATCGCAAAAACGGTTGCTTTTCTCTTTCACCAAAAATAACAAACCGTCATAATATGACTATAGGTTTTTTAAAAAGTTAAAAAATCATAGGAGGTATACATATTTTGAAGAAGTTATTATCTATTTTGATGATTGTCGTGCTTTGTTTTTGCACTTTCACGGCTTGCGAAAACAGTGAAGAAAGCATTCAAACTGTGCGTGTGAACGAAGTTACCCATTCGATTTTCTATGCGCCATTTTATCTTGCAATCGAGCTTGGCTACTTTGAAGAAGAGGGGATAGCAATCGAGCTTACAAACGGCGGTGGCAGTAACGTTTCGATGACGGCTGTTGTCTCTGGCGGTGCGGATATTGGGCTTGTTGGACCAGAAACGGTGGTGTATGTGGAAAGTCAAGGCAAAACGGATTATGTCGTTACGTTTGCGCAGCTCACATATTGCGACGGTTCATTTTTGATGGGGTGCGAAGAAGCGGAAGATTTCAGCTATTCCAACTTGATTGGCACAGAAGTTCTCGCGGGCAGACTTGGCGGACTTCCCGCAATGACTCTAGAATACGTTTTGAATCAGCACGGGCTTTATGACGGCGTGAATATAACGCTCAACCACGATGTGGAATTCGCACTTATGGGCGCGGCATTCCAAAGCGGTCAGGGCGACTACACAACGCTTTTCGAACCAACCGCATCAGATTTTGAAGCGGAAAACATAGGCAATATCGTGGCTTCAATCGGTGCAGATTCCGGCTCCGTGCCATACACATGTTTTGTTGCAGAAAAGAGTTATCTTGAAGAAAATGCCGAGCTTTGCGAAGGGTTTGTGCGTGCAATTTATAAGGCGATTGCCTATATGCAAGCAAACGATTCAAATGTTGTTGCAACTGTCCTAGCCCCACAATTTGAAGGCACAAGCGAACTGCAAATTGCAAACGCAGTGGATTCATATCTTGCGATTGGTGCTTGGCAAAACGATATGTCTATGACGCTTGAAAGTTGGAACAACCTTCTTGCAATCATGGATAATGCAGGCGAACTTAAAAAAGGCACAGAAGCGGACTATGATAAGCTTGTGGATAACGCAATAAGCGAAAAAATCAAATCAGAACTCTAAAAAACAGCAGGCAGAAATGCAAATAACAAGATGAAATCGAAACTCAAAAATCAAGCAAAATAAAAAGAGATGAGCCGCAAATGGGCTCATCTCTTTTTAAGGGTTGTATATTAATGCTTTGTAACTGTCAATTATTATTATGCGATTTCCACCCAAGCAGATTCAATCGCAGTTTTTGTTTCATCTGGGTATTCATTGATGATGTAGATAAGGTATCCGTTTTGCTCGATAAGTTCCATTGATTCGATAATAGGAACAAGGTTTGGTTGATACCAACTCATTGTGTCAAGTTGGCTTTGTTGCCAAGTTGTCATCATATCTTTGACTGTATCTTCGCAACCTTCAGCTGGTTTGAACATCATAAGTGGATTAACGCCGATGATTGTGCTGTTAAGAACATACATATCAGTCAAATCAGATTTTTCAAGCATACCTTCGAAAACGAAGTATTCATCATCAAGACTTGATGGCATATTTGCTCCGAAAACAGAAAAAGATTCTTTAAGTGCAAGAAGCTCAGCTTGCATAACGTCTTTTTCCACTCCACTTTTCACAGTTTCGATAACAGCGTCTGCGTCAAGAGAAACGCTCCAAACATACCAATCACTTTCAGCAAAAATGCTAACTTGGTCGTCAGAAAGCCATTTATCAGTTTTGTAAGTGTCGAAATACTGCGTCATTGCAGAATTCACTTCGTCTGGGTTTTCAGTTTGGAAAGCAAAGAAAATATAGTTTGTCCATTCAGTTTCAGGAAGGAAAACGATATAATCAGTGATGATATCTTTTGATACGATTTCCGACATAAGTGCATCGTATGTTTCGTCAGTAACAGCATAAACGCTATTGAAAGCATCTCTGTCACCTTCAACAATAACATTGAAAAGATTTTCTTGTAAAATGTCTTTATCTAGTGTGTAAGTTTTGTCTGGTACTTCTGTTGCGCCACATCCCACAAAAGAAAGTGTCATAACAAGGATAAGTGCAATAGCAATAATTTTTTTCATTTAGTTCTCCTACAGTCGTTTTTTTTAGACTTTTTTCGTTTTATACTAATACAACAAACGTGATAACAAAAAAGATAGTGGAAAAAGAAACTTTTTTTAAATTAGATGAAAATAATTGAAATTTTATATTAATAGATTGTATAATTAAGTGCAACACCTAAAAAAGAATAGCGATTCACACCGAAATCCTTTATAATGGAAAGTGACCAAACCGACCATTGGGGGAAAACAACATGAACCGCTACGCACA
>JAWXUU010000007.1:0-119840 GCA_044426085.1 Bacillota bacterium
TTTTTCGTCGTTTTCCGCATCGAATTCTTGCAAAAATTCCACCGTCTCCTCTTTCAACTTCTCCGCAAGCTTCAAAGCATACGACTCATCCCCAAGCACTTCCACCACGCAAGTTTTGCCTGCCCGCTCAATTATTTCAGGAATATTATCCCTTATCAATTTGTCATATTTTATAACCAATTTTCAATCCTCCATGAAGATTATCTCTGTACTAAATTATATCACACAAACTGCCATCTTTCAAGTCTCAATTAACAAAAAAGATGCCACCTCCCATTTATATGAGATTTGCCATCTTGTTATTTCAATTCTTTTAGATCAGTTTTACACAAGTAATAGATGCATAGCGAATATTCATTATATTATTATATTATTTTCGCTTGAATCATCGCCGCTGTTAAGCTGGCTCCAATACTTATTAGAAAATCTCGTAACGCTGATAGTGTTGATTTTATGATCACCGTACTTTTTTTAAATTCTACTTTTTCTTCTAATTCCGATATCAATTCTTCTGCAATTTTTTTGTTTTCTTGACTGATATCTTCTTTATCCATAGTACTTCTAATTTCCTCTATAATATTTTTTATGTATCCATAATTCATTACAGTTTTACTACCATCCCCAGTAGCTACATTAATACTACCGTCATTTGAGGATATCATTGTTGTTGGTCCGTTAAAAATATTTGTTATAGGCGGTAACTCTCTTGCTTTTTCTTTTTCATCTAGTGAAAACATTAAATCCTCTCCTAAAATTCCTTCTTCTTCTAATTTTAACGTCCAATCTAAAAGTTGATTCTTAACCATCTCCATTAAAGATTGCAAGACATGTTTACCAACAAGCAATGAAAATTCTTCGTCACTACCACCAGTAGCCTGCCTCAGCATGTCTTGAACTTTAGGTATAAATTTAAATGAAACTTGATTTCCAGCACTTTCTTTGCACAATTTTTCAATACCAATAATACTGAGATCTATATTATGCTCCTTTAGTTCTCGTTCCAATTCTTCACTTTTGTGAAATACTACTGGTGCCCAACCATGATAGCAGTTAAACCACTTGATATCTCCTACAACTTTCCTATATTCTGGAATAGCTTTTTGATCTATATATCCATTTAACTCACTAGTAATCCACTTATCAAAATCTTTCAATTTTAACTTATAAGCTATGATATGCGCTTTTCTCAATGCTGCTGGCATATCACAATCCTTTTTTAAAAGGTCTTGTTGCAATTCTAATACAATACTACTCATCGCTATCACCTACTGTTACTTGTCCATTCAAGAGTATTTAACTCATAATCATTCTATCAATCTTTTATAAATTTCCTCGCTGAAACTTCTTAGAATTTCTTCTTTCAAATCTTCATTATCGAGCCAAAGCATCTGTTAAACCATAATAACCAAGCTGTATCATAGCATTTCTATTAAATTTTGAGAAACGATGTGCTATTATTGATAATTTTCTATTGCTATCTGCAATTACTCTATTCAGCATCTTTGCTATAATTATTCAATTACATTCTTAATTTGCTCCGCAATTCTCCTAATCACTGGCACAACCACACTGTTGCCACACTGCTTATATGCTGCGTTCATAGATATTCCTTTAAATTGAAAATCTTTCGGAAAACCTTGCAATGCTAAGCACTCGTATGGAGTGAGTTTTCTTATGCCAAAGTCATCTTTTATAATCGGTATTCTATCCTTCATTGTTCCCATTGCGGCAAGTAATGTTGGACATATATTTTCCTTTTGTTTAGATATGCCATAGTCTGTGAACCTATAAACAGCCATATCATCTTGCATAAATTTTATAAGCTGGTTATATTTTGGATGACTTTCATTATAATAATAGCAATCATCATGCTTTTCTGACCTATCAATTATGTCAAACACATTGTTTGTTAATTCTACTTCATTGGGAAATTCAAATGTATCACTTAGCCTTTGGTCAAGGAACGCAACAATAAAAATTCGATTTCTTTGTTGCGGTATGTTCGCATAATCTTTAGCATTCATGACCTTATATTTTATGAAATAACCATATTCAACCAATGTATTATAAATTACTAAGAATGTCCTGCCGTGGTCATGTTCAACTAGATTAGCTACATTTTCAAGAAACAGCACTTTGGGCATTTTCTCCCTTATTACTCTTTCTATTTCAAAAAACAAATTTCCACGGCTATCGTTGAATCCCCTTTGCTTGCCTGCAATTGAAAATGATTGACAAGGAAATCCTGCAGTCAAAACATCGAAATCCGGCATTGTTTTCACATCCACTTTTTTGATATCGCCAACAATTAATTGCGTTTCCTTGTGGTTATGTTTATACGTTATTGCCGCATTTGAATCTTTTTCATTTGCCCAAATAACATCCATACCTGCTTGCTTGCAGCCAAGGCATATCCCACCTATTCCCGCAAATAGGCTAGCTACTTTAAGTTTAGAATTTTCTTTCTTAATCATATTTCTATGTAATAATATTCGTTATTACTTCTCTTAATTTTAATTTAGTATTTTCAATATCATCCTCAAATACAAATGGTAATCTAACTATATGCACATTAATTGCATTCCCTTGAGAGTCCTTTACTTCATTAATACCAAAAGGATTTCCCGGCTCAATATCTTCAAATCTAAACAACGGATATAATAAATAGACATCCTGTAAATTTCTAGTTCTCGCATAAGCCAATACTTGATATATATCTGTTGAGTTAGCTTCCTGATTAACTCTTTGCTTAACATTATCACTTCCTGCAAATCTGTTAATCATCTTATATTTTGTATCTAAAATGAACACTCCTTTTTCTTTATGCTCAACAAGAATATCATGTTTCATTATAAATGCTTTACCTAAAGATTCCCCTAAGTATTGCACATCACTAAACAATGACTCATCACTTGCCTGCAATCTCACCTTAGCATCACTACCTAAAGCACTTTGAATAAATCCGCCAATAAACCCTTCAAACAATACTTCCGTAGGAAATAGAAAACAAAAAGATTCTGCGTTATCTACATTATATGTTGAGGTTTTATTTAACAACAACATTTTACTCATTGATAATATTATTTGATAGTGACCCTGCAATTTACTTAAGCGCACTTTATCGCAGTCATATGGTGAACATTTAACATCACTAACATCCGCAAGTTTCATCAAAATATGACGAATTACTTTTTGGTTCTTTCCACTCACTTCATTAATCAAACTCTTACATGTATATTTTATTATTCTATTCAATACATTATCATGCTCAAAATTTGAGTATTCGCATTTAAATTTATCAACTCTTCCGTTTGGATATTTTTTAATAAAATAATCTCTAAAATCTATCCGCCCTTTTATCAAGCTTGTATCTTCAACATGCTCCTCATAGCGATAAAACAAACCTCGATCTAACGCATTTTTTACGTATCTAATATACAAGATTACAAATAATTCTCGTAGATTTGTACTATCATCTAATTCACTTGTTATGCTCATATATGGATAATCTATTTTGCCACAATATTCGATCCATTGCACAAGATTTTTCATTAAATGATTTGTATCTAAATCATCTCTGTCATTATCATCTTTCTCTGTCCTAAAAACTTTTGGAAAAATATTTAATTGCTGTCCTTTAAATACAACAGTTCCAATATAATTTTTTGTCTTAATGCCTCGTTGTCCAACAAATTCAATAAATTGCTGTCTACTTGTCACTTGTCCATCATCATAAAATACACTTCGTTGCTCCCAATTGAATTGAAGAAAAGAACTTAACTCATCCAATGCTAGTTGGCTTTGCCACTCACTTGGCAACTTTGTGTTTTTTATTAAGCTTTCTTCATAATAATTTAATAGCATGTGTTATTCCTCTATTATTTTTTTCAACTTCACTCGGCCTAATGAACCATCTACTACTTCGTATAAAGTATCATCTATGGCATTTTTTATTTGCGCCTTAACTTTATTAGAGTTATCATAAAAATATTCATATAGCAGTGGTATAATACTGTGGTTCATTACATCACATAGATTGTCCATGGTTTTATTTATAAAATAAGCATGGCCAATCAATAAATCGGTACTATCTAATTCCTTTACTAAATTTTTATTTAGTTTTCTCAAAATGCCTCTCAATTCTTCATCATCAATAACATCGTAGTCAGGAATTGTTTCAATAAATTCAAAACGCCTTCTCAACGCTGTATCAATTAAAGAAATCGATTTGTCTGCGCTATTCATTGTTCCAATGATATATAAATTATTTGGGACTGCAAATTCTTCGCCAGATGGTAATTTAACGCTTAATTCATTAAGTTCACCCCATCGCTTGTCATCTTCAATTAATGTGATTAACTCACCAAAAACTTTAGATATATTTGCTCTATTAATCTCATCAATGATAATAACATACTCATTTTGATGATCTTTCATTGCCCTATCTGCGATATTTTTAAACACCCCATTTACTGTTTTGAAGCTCATGGCATCACTCGTTGTGTCTGGCCTCAACCCTTGTATGAATTCTTCGTACCCATAACTCTGATGGAATGTCGTGAAGAGAATTTGGCCATTTTTAATTTTAGCCTTATACTTTGCCATAAGCTCTGCTCTAGCACTATTATCTTTTTTACCTAAATCAGCTGGCCTCTTTTCTAGTATGGCCAATGCATATTCCGCAGTTGCATATGTTTTCCCTGTACCCGGAGCCCCATATAAAATAAAATTCAATGGATGTATTTGATTTTCTCTTGGTTGTCTTTCTTCCATAATTCCTTCCTCAATATCTTTACATGATAAATTATCATCTACTTGGCATGTATCTGTTTGATATATTAACGAGTATAAATGACAAATATTATCACTATCATCTAGTTCATGGAATGTTGTTAATTTACCTTCACTACGATTAGGCAATCTTTCATCATTCTGACATATTTTAATCCATTCTACATCTTTACAATTTCCGTAAGCTAAATTCTCATTAAAAGCATATTCACCTGTCAACTTAGCAATTCCTAATATCTTTTCTCCATTCATTGCAACAATATATGTATCATCCACTGTAGAATTATAGAATTTTTCTATTTCACCTGATTTACGTGAGGCTGTTTTCTTATCATATGTTTCATACTGTTCAGCTAATTTCAGTGTTATTTCTTCCCTGTTTAACAAATTTCCATCTGTCTTAAATTGAGTTAAATCGCCAATCAAATTCCAACCAACTGCAACATGGTTATTTTCTACCCATTCATTAAAATGCACACCATTTTCGCCAGTGCCTATTCTAGCAAATGTTTTAACGCCGCCGATTTCATCATAAAATATTTGTGCAAACACAGCATTTGAAATTTTACAATTTTTCACGAATAAGGCAATTTGCCCCATTCTTATAAAACCTATTTCACTAGGAACTATTTGCAAATTACGCAAAACATGCTTCTGCCAAACTGGACTATAGAATATTGGAAACAATTCAGGGTACAGCATATGATAGTATTTCTGAACCCACATTGCATCTACATATTTTGGCATATATCCTCGCAATTGATTATATAGATTTTCATAATCTGCTACGGTAATGACTGCACCATATTTACTTATTATTTTTGCCCCACCAACTAATGCATCTCTGATACTTTCACCTAATAATATGGCTTCTTCATTGGTTAAAGATTTTGTTTTATTAGCAGAACCAGTTGTCCAAGAATTAGTTTTATTATAAAAAAACAATCCAAATTTATATGCTGACCCGCCTGCTATACTACCAAATAATGACCTATATCTTTCATGAAATTCTAGGTAATAACAAAGATTATCCTTGTTCGAATCTCCACTATAGAACATTTTTTTTAGCAATTCCATTCCAGATAAGGCTTTTAATTGTTCTACAGAAAAGTTACTTTGAAAGTCATCATACAAGGTTTTAGCCTCAATATCTAAATCATCATATTTTAATGACTTGCGAGCAAACCATTCACATGTAAGAAATCCATTTTTTTCTACTAGTAATTGATCACTTTCTTTTTTACTATTATCAATATCGGTTTCTATTAAACATTGCTTAAACATGTAATCCATTCTTTCATCCACCTCTTCATCCTTATTAAATAAAGCCGTTCCTATTATATTTAAATTAATTGGAAAAAATATTTCCCTATTTTCGATCTCGCACGCACTGCATTCTGACAATTGCATTCTCTTTATAGATTGTCCATTGGTTAAAGACTCGAGATTTCTTTCTCTAGGAAGCAATTCGGAAAATTTCTGAAAATACGAACTAATCGATGCAATATTCATATTACGCACAACCAAAAACACATTGCTTTTAGGTTTTACTCTAGAAATATTAATAGATTCCAATAATGCCTGATCAAAGTCTTCTTTTAGCTTGCAAATTACACAATCAGATTCATCAGCACAGCCTAACAATGTTTTGCTTACCCATTCGAATGCATAATTTTCATCTTCCGTATCATAAACAATTAGCTGTAATGGTTCATAAAAAATATTTAGCTTATCTATTTTAGTGCCTATTGTATGTCTAGCAAGATCCGTAAGCATAAAAGATTTCGTCTTTCTCTTCGCGTGCTTCTCTTCGTTCAAAATTCCAATACTATCATGAGCAAGCACACTTGCAATTTTGAAATCAGATACTTTGTTTTCCATCTTCCATTTTACCATATAAGGTCCGTAATCGAAATCCCCAATCTTACGATTCTTCTCTATTTGCTTAATAGCTTCGCTATATGATGAAATCTCTCCTTCATTAAGACTACACAATATGAATACCAATTCTTCCGCTGTGGCACTTCCAAGTTGTTTTATTGCCTTAAGTATCACTTTGGGTGGTTCTATGTCTGTACATGATTGTTCTGCACCTGTATTATTCTTTCCAAAGGTATGAAATAGGATATTAGCAAATATACATTCCATAAAAGCTGACTTTTTGTTATCATCAATACAATATTTTGTTTTACTATCTCTTGCCTCTGGATTTTCTTTTATCAAAGTATATACCTTTTCCCCACTTGGCGTAACTTTTATGATATCTTTGCCTTTTTTATCTTCATATACAACTAAAAATCCAAAATATCGAGGCAATTTTGATTTATTATAAGCAGTTCTATTCTCTTTACCATCATTATTCTTTATTGGTATGTTTCCGAACGCACCCATCCTTTCTGTAAAAAGCTCTCTACTAATTTCTCCACCATTCTCTACAACTAGCTTAATACTATATAAAAAATAGCTTAAGTTCATACTTGCCTTATCGAACGTCATTTTCCCCAACATATTTACACCTCTTTAAGCAATTCTAAAACAATCCATTTTATTAATAATGGAGGTATTCCTTCACCTATTACTTTGCGTATTAAAATATCACTAGCCCAACTAGGAATATCCCAATCAAGTGGTAATGATGATAATATTAATAATTCATAAATACTTAACGTTCTAGCATCCGAATATTCACGCTCTACATCTAAATTTCCATCAACAATTAGCCTTCCAGGATGCACGGTTGAGAAAGCAGAAATTACGCCACTATTTTGCATTATTGTAGTTGCAGGCTTATTCCAATCCATTCTCATATATGTTCTAGGAGCACCCTTTATTCTGCGTCCTTTTGTTTTTGGGTAAAATACATCATTGCCAAAAGCTGATTTTGCACTAGGTGTATGCATCATCCATTCTACCTGTTTCCAACTATGCACTGGTGGCTTATGCCATTTTGAAATCTTTTTAGCAACTTCTTCTTTCTGCGCATAGTCAGGAAATCTCCATTTTTCATCTTCTTCTCTAAGACAAGGATCAAGCGACGGTAAATTTCCAATTGCTTCTTGCAATGTTACCTCTGTTAAATCTAATGTTGGTATCTCCCACGAAAAGTCTAACTCTTTTTTTGTTAATAAATAGATATATCTTTGCCTTGATTGAGCTACACCAAAATCTTTAGTATTAACAATTCTTTTTTGATTAAATTTATAGCTATCACCTAGTTCAATTTCCATATATTCAGGTATTTTTATCAATTCGTTATCATGCATTATTTTGGTATGCTGTTGCATTGGAACGTTTTCTATAATAACAAATTGTGGATTCAAGTCTTTAATAACCTGTACAGCATAATAAATTAAGCTATTCCTCTCATCATTTGGATCTTTCTTGCCTGCACATGACATGCCTTGACATGGTGGAGTCGCAATTAAAAGTTCAACATTCTGCTCCCTAGCACTATTAATTACTTTATCGTAAGTATCCTTGTTCGTTATGTCTCCACATATCATATTACACTTCGGATATAAATGCTGATAAAATTGAGCTCGCTCTTCAATAAGCTCGTTTGCCACAACTATATCAACACCAATTTCGGCAAGATATGTTTCTGCAATACCAACATTTGAAAATAATGATACTCCTTTGATTCTTTTACTTTTGTTCTTCATTCAACAACCCCAATTCTCCCACTATGTTTTCTATTAATTTAGGCGGTATCCCTTCACCAATAACTTCACGTATTAAGTTACTACTAGCCCAATCAGGGATATTCCAGTTATCCGGAAGAGACATTATTCTTATTAACTCAAATATAGTTAAGACCCTAGCGTCAGACCATATACGATCTTGCTCTGCATTAGATTCAACTATTGGTCTTCCGGGGTGACCATTCTCTTGAGACCCTAGTCTGCTTGTATATTTAGTTACCGTGTATGCAGGTCTATCCCACCACTGTCTTTTATAAGTATTTCTGTAACCTTTTGATTTTAACCCATTCGACAGTTTTGGATAATATTCACTATTTTCCCATGCTGACTTACCTTCAGGCGTCTTCATCATTGCTACTACATGCCTAATCTTATGTTTCGGAGGATAATGCCATTTCGACACCTTCTCCCCAAGCTTTCTTTTTTTCTCATAGTCTGGAAATAATTCATATAATTCATCTTTACTTATATCGGTAACATTCGGATCTAATGATGGTAAATCACCGATTGCATCACGCATTGTGCAAATTTTTGCATATTGCATTGGGAATTCCCATTGTACTTTTACATCATTACGACTAAGTAAGTATATACATCGCTCCCTTGACTGCGGAACTCCATAATTCATTGCATTAATTATCTTATTATCATTAAATGCATACATTGAGCCAAGCTCACCTTTTAAATAATCATTTATCAATACCCATTCACCATCTATGCAAATTTTTGTATGTAAGATTGCAGGTACATTTTCAATAAGCACATATTTAGGTTTTATTCTTTTTATTATATAAACAACATACACTATTAATGTATTTCTTATATCATCTTTTAACTTTTTACCCGCTGTACTCATTCCTTGACATGGTGGTGTTGCTATTATAAACTCCACATTGGACTTCTTTGCCGATGCAACAATATCGTTGAAAACTTCTTGATTAGTAATGTCACCTTGAATCATTTTACAATCAGAATATAAATGCTTATAAAAATTAGCTCTATCAGGCAACAACTCATTAGCTACCACAATATCTACTCCAACTCGTTTTAAGTATGTTTCTGCAATGCCTACATTTGCGAATAATGATAGTCCATTAATCATTGTTCACCTCTACACAAATACTGTTCTCATTACAATATTGAATTATCTTAGCTCTTGCAACTTTACTTGGTTTAGAAACTGAATTTTCCCAACGATTAATTGTTACTATTGAAACCCCTAGCTCTTCAGCTAATTCTGTTTGCGTAAAACCTTTCCTTGCACGAATATTTATTAATATATTAGATAAATCCATTTTAATCATCCTTTATCGTATTTTATCATATTTTATCATTTTTAATCACTAAAGTCAATAGCCATATTGAATGTATTCAAAATTCGCTCAATTAATTAATTTAAGATATAGTGTATATATTGGATAGCCCTTGAATATTTCTTTATTTTCTATTTTATTATACCAATATTTTGAATCTATTTTATTATCTAATAACACACTACAAGCCCACTTTATTTCAATAGATTCACTTTCTTCTTTTAGTTCTACTAATTTTTCTTTTTGATAAATCTTAATACAATCCATTCTTTTATAAATTTGTAATTTATTTAAATAGATATTAGAATCTTCTTTCAAATGATTTAAAATTTCTAATGCCGCTTCTAAATAGTCACGGTTTTCCTTAATGTCAAAAGCATTGATTAATTCCAACACTACATTGTTTATAACTATTTCTCGATTATCTTGTGGAACAATTTTGGCAAAAATCAAAGCATCTACAAATGCTTTTTTTTCAAAATTATCAATCTTTACTAAAACATCAGCAATACTTGCTGTCAACGGGCTTGTTGAATATATTCTATAATCAGGATCATCAATATTGCTGGCCATCATTATTTTAAAATCACTCTTAAATACACTTTCCAGTACAATACGTCCATTTTCTTTTTTCGACAATATTAATGCGTTCTTTTCAGCAATAGGCAAATAACCAAATGCCGCATTCACATTAGCTTCTCCAGATATAATCTGACTAATAATCAACTTTTCTTGTTCCGTCATCTTAGAAAAATAAATTTCGCTTTTATTTAATCCAACTTTCTCAACTATTTCACATACTTGTTTTAAAAAATTAATATGAATTTTTATCTTATCTGCAACATCTCTATACGCTGTTTGATCTTCTATTTTACACTTAGATAGAATATCATGTGCAAACTCATATTCTATAACGCTTTCATATACATTTCCTTTGTCATTTATTATAAAATCAATCTTACCATCACTTAATTCCAAAATCAAAGATTTACCGATATTTATAATTTCTTTATTCGCAAATATACTTCTTGTCATGCCAAGATAGTATTGCTTGCCGTTAAAATCAAATCCAGCTTGCTCAAATTTTATAACATTATAAATTTTATTTATCTCAGTGATTACATCATGACTGTTATCACCTTTCAGCTTTAAAAAAACATTTTTATCTATAAAATCAACTGGCTGTTTTATTTCATCTACACAAAATAAATCTGCACTAGTATATTTATGCATTTCCTCAATCGTTACTTCCTCATGACCAATTAATTCTTCCCGTCTCATACTCTGTATCTTACATAATTTATAAAAATCAACTGCATTATGCGGAACTTGTTCGAAATCAAAACTCTTACTTTTATTTATTTTATTCAAGACGTTGTCTATTTCTTTTTTAAAAAGAAACCTATACCAAATTTTCTTCATCTCTACTTCGATAACAATAAAGAGTCCGTAGCCTTCTGTCCTAAACGCCTCTAAATATCTTTTTTCTATATTATGTTTTCCACGCATTTGTCGGGTTGTGCTTTTAACCTGTATGGGAACACGCCTATATCCTTCTGCGGAATCAGAATGCGTTGCTTTTAATCCAATACTACCATCCCATATAAGCTTATTGCCACCCTCCTCTATATCAAGCGTATCAAAGCAAGGACAGTCCAATAAATATGTTTTCAAAATATTCACCCCAATCCTATCAATATAAGCATTAGATTTCGCCACCATTTAAATCCCCCTTCAAATTTCCTGTATATATAAATTATATCAAATTTAGGCTATTTTGGCAAGATGTTTTTTAAAGCACGGCATCTACATGCCCAAATATATTATCCATTTTGCTCCTTTGTAACTCACGACTTATATGGGTTTTTATTGTATTTCCACATCGTATCTTGACAACTCTATCTGACCGACCATTTAAATGAGTGCTTATAATAAAAAAATATTTTATTCTTAGTCATTTATGTGACTTTGGCACTGCTAAACAAAGTCTTATATTAAAGAAATGAAAGAATACAATTAGAAGCCAATATAACTTACAAAAATTTCCCACAAACATAAAAAATACTATTTAAAAGATCCTCTAACGAGGATCTTAAATGTGTTCTATAATTATCTAAATTTTATTTAAACATGAATATTTTTTCTTAATGTCACAAGATGAACAAATGGTTTTTATATTTAATTTATCTACAAATCTACTTCTTTCTATATGTACATTATCAGATTTTAAGTTGACGCCATAACCTTGCATTATTCGTTCAAAATCACCTTCAAACAAAGGACTTGGAGTTATGACCATCTCTTTCAAAACGCTTTCTTGTATATCAATCGCAATCCTTTCATATCTCACATTCTTATCAAATTCAACCTTTAGCCTAACTTCTTTTTCGTATGACCAAGCATCGTCCTTTATATAACCTGTTAGCTCTCTATTTGTAGATTTGCGCTTGATTGGCTCAAAACTATTATTTGACACAGTTCCAAACTTTAATATATAAGGATGAGTAGATATTTCATCTCCTGATTTCGATTCTTTATCTTTTGATTTTGAATCTTTCTTTTTTGTTTTTTTATTGCCTTCATAAGCCACTGCACTAATATACGGTTTCGTACTATCATAAATAGATGTATAATGAGACCCATCAACACCAAAACTGACCTCATATATTTTATCTATACTATTTACCCAGTTTAGAATTGCCTTTTGTGGAAAACTTATTTTAACTCCTGTTTCCCAAGGCTGTGCATACATACTCCACATTCCAATACTTTCATCATCTTCCATCATGAAACTACTATAAAATAGCCTATCCCAAACTGATCTATCGCCATCATCAAACTCCAATTTATCGTTCATAAATTTAGGGTTAGATAAATGCCATTTTTTATTTTTAATTATATTGCACAATGCCTGAACATTGGTATAATGATAAACCTGATCACTGTACTGAAGCCTTCTTTTTGAATCCTTTAAATACCCAATTAACTGCCCACTATTCTGTATTCTCTCAAAGGCTATATTTTCATAGCCATCTTTATCCAGTGCCATATTCACCCCATCCTTTGCCCATTTTGTATCTCTCATTTGTTCTTTTGTAGATATTATAACACATAAGTACCTCGTGTGCAATATTTTAATACTATAAAATAACACCCATGGGGGGATAAAGGGACTTGTTTGATTGCGGGTGGGGAATTGGGGTTGTGATTGTTGGGTGGGGATGTGGGATTTGTGGGTTTATTTTATTTAGGTAGTTAGGTTTTGTGTTGGTTTTGGGGATAAATGCGGTAAATACCCAATACCAAACCATTCAATCACCATCAAAACAACTGTTTCAGTTGTTTAATATGCTTGATTTGGTGTATTATTTCCCACAATCAATCAAGGTCCTGAATCCTACCCTAGTTGCTTAGCGGATTTGTCTTTTTTGTGATTCGCTATAATATTACAAGTCCCTTTAGTCACTATCAAGCCAACCGTGCGAGTAGAAGTCACTCGGTCGATAAGTGTTTTTGGACTTTTGTGGTTTTGGGGTGTTTTTTTTGGGGTTTTGGAAGAAAAATTTGGTGTGGTGGAAGAAAAATTTGACTTGAAAGTGGCAAAAATAGGGTTAAATAGGCTAATAACGCAAAAAAGACCCTCAAAAGGGTAGAAAAATAGGTCTATAAGCGAAAGACTTATAGACCTATTAGAATGGTGCGGATAAATGTACTTACATAGAATATATGTAAAGTAGCCATTTGTATATATTTAACTATTTTTTCCAGTATACAATCAAATCCCTATTACACAAAGTAGTTGCTATTCGTATTTGTCTTTTGGGGTTTTGTTGATACGATAAGTCCCTTTTGGGGGTTTGGGCGTAAAAAAATACCCAAAACAGCTTGGTAATTGCTGTTTTGGGTATAAAAAAGGCTCAAATTTGGCTTTTTTGATAAGACAAATTTGAGCTTCAATATGGCGGAGAAAGAGGGATTTGAACCCTTTTACACCAAAAACGCTACAACCCGCATGAATAAAGGGATTCAGCTCAATCCCTTTGTTTATCGAAAGTGTAGACCTTTACCACAGTACAACTTTATGTACTCAGGTACATAAATATTGACACACGTACAATAAAATGCAACACGAATGCAACACGAAATGGAAAAATGAGTATCAAAAAAACATTGTTGATATCCTTAGGAAATTGACTTTCCGATCAACAACAACTCCTCTGAATTTATTATAACACAAAAAGCCGTGATAGAATTGACTTGTAGCAATTCCATCACGGCTTTTATTATTATATTGGTTTAGAATTTCTTCTGATTTGTTATGTCTTTTGCACCATCTAGTGCATATGGTTCACAGAGGAAAGATTTTACTATTTCTCCATCTTTTGTTGTTATATCACCTATATTTAGTGGGGATGACACGTTATCCATGAAGATTCCAAGTTTAGATTTCGGAAGCGAATAGATGTCAATTTCTATTTCTTCGCCACCTGTTGCTGTTTTGAATAGTCCAGGTTTCACAGGAGTTGTTGCCAACTGATATAGTTTATATTCTTTTGCTGTTGTTGTATGTTTTTGAAACTCTCCACAAAGTTCAAGAAGTTGATATTCCAATGCTCTGCCTTGTTTATGGATTCCACAAACTGCAAGATTCACCCTTTCATCTGCGAGAAATTCGCCACAAAATTGCGTCACGATGTTTTCTGCATCCGAAAGACCAAACACTGTGATGCCAAACGGATTTGATTTATCTTTGCTGTTTTCTGGAACTGCGATTGCAAACAAATCAAGCAAGTTACAATGATTAGTATATAGTCCCATCAAACTGTTTGTTTTTATTGGGTCTTCCCTTACTTCATCACGAGAAAAAGTTCCGCCAGCTGTTGGCATGATCATGACAGCATCTTTCAAAAGAACTTTTGTTTTTTGCTTATAACTTTGCAACTCATGTAAATTTCCAAAAAGTTTTGCAGCAGTATTTTCAATTTTTGAACCCGACCTCAAGATTTGTTCTGTGACAGGGAAAGTTTTACCTTCATTTGACTCAACAAAATCTTTCAAGTCTTCCCATCTTTCAGCGACATATGCACCTTCATATAAAATCAAGGCTGCTTTTTCAAACATGTCATAATCAATAAATTCAACTTCCATACCTAGTGACAAAATGCGTTTCACTGTGTTTTCCCATTTTGCTTTATAGATTTCTTCAAACCTACCAAAAAACCTTGGCTGAGTTTTTGGAAGATACACTTTCTTTGGTGCTGTTTTGCCTTTTTCTTCATAGAATTTTGACCAAGCACAGTCTGCATCGAATCCTTTTGCAACACTATCGATAAGAAGAGTTTCTTCAAGGGAACTTGCAAAAACCGTCACACAATCCAAGCTTGCGCACGCAGGGACTACGCCAGATGTTGACCAAGAACCAAGTGGAGGTTTGAAACCAACAAGTGTGTTTAGCATGGCAGGAACTCTACCAGAACCAGCTGTGTCTGTTCCAAGAGCGAAACTTACAAGGCCAAGTGCAACAGAAACTGCCGAACCTGAGCTTGAACCACCACTGATCAATTCTGCATCGTGGGCGTTGTGAACTTCGCCATATGGACTTCTTGTTCCCACAAGACCTGTTGCAAATTGGTCGAGGTTAGTTTTTCCGATTGGTATAGCACCAGCTTTTATCAATTTTTCAACAACAAAAGCAGATTTTTCTGGGGTATAGGCATATTCTGCACACCCCGCAGTTGTTGCCACATTTGCAAGGTCAATATTATCTTTTATTGCAAAAGGAATTCCCCAAAGTGGAAAATCAGCTTTGTTTTTCGGAAGATTTTCTATGTATGGCATAGAAAATTCCACTGATGGTGGTGTTATCCAAATGTTTTTATCACTGACAGCTTCTGATCTTTTGATGATTTCTTGCAAAAGCTCTGCTGGAGTGATTTGATTTGCACTATATGCTTGCTTTATCCAAGTTATGCTGAGTTTGTTTGGAAAATATGTCATATTATCACCTTATTTATCCCAAATCAACAAACGCACTGGCGTTGGATTATATGCATTGCAAGGATTGTTTAGCTGTGGGCAGTTGCTTATCAAAACCATTACATCTTCGATAGCTTGCATTTCAACATATTTGCCTGGAGCTGAAACCCCATCATCAAATTTGAGTCCACCTTCTTTTGTTACTGGCACGTTCATAAAGAAGTTGATGTTTGGTGCCAAATCTCTTTTTTTGATATCCATATCACAATCTGCAAGTTGAAGCATGAAGCTATCTCGACAGTTGTGCATATATCTTTTATCCCTTGAATATCTGACTGTGTTGCTTTGTGAAGAACAAGCGCCCCCGATTGTATCGTGTCTGCCAGTTTTGTCTGCTGTGATTTTCAAAAGTGCTTTTCCTGATTCTGCACGCAAAATACTGCCTGTTGTGAGGTAGATATTTTGTTGCATAACAATTGTCATCACTGCTCCATAGTGGTCTTCTGGGTTTTTTAAGTCATAAAAAGTTGTGTCGGCTGCTTGGTTGCCTTCCATATCCAAAATTCTGAATGTTTGACCTGCTTTGAGTTCGTGCATCCAACCAAGTCCCGCTTCAACCACCTCATTATATATTGCATCTTCAATTTGAAGTTCGCTATCTTTTTCAATAAATCCGTACATATTCTTCTCCTTATCTTCCAAGTAGATTATAATAATCCCAAGTGTTTTCAAACGCTCTATAATTTTCAGTTCTTTTGTTCACGCATTCATCCATAAGGTCTGTCTTTGGTGCGTCAAAAACTTCCATTGTTATTGGAACTGAAGGATATGATTTGCTTGGATCAAGTGGGTTTGGCGTGTTTGAAACAACAAACAAAACGTCCATTTCTGTTCGCAAAGTGACAGTTGCTCCTTTTTTGCAATGCTCAATATCATAATGCATACTTCCATCTTCTTCAACAAAAACTTTTGAAAAAAGATTTACACAAGGCATCAAGTCACGTTTGCCCATATTGTTTCTGATAAGTTCGACTTTGAAGTTTTCTTCACCGCATTTATAATAGCTATCGCTTTGGTGTTGATAGTTTGTAACTCCATATTTTTCATCAGTCATACTTCTTGTTGTGTGTCCACAAATTGTGTCGTGCCAACCGAGGCTATCTTCTGTTATGCTGGCAAGCACTCTGCCGTTGTCACTCATGAGAACATTGCCACGAGTGAGGTGGGCTGTGTATTGTGCTTTCAACGAATCGGGCATGTTATATTTTTCTGATGTGTCAAGCATGTTATAAAGCAAGACTGCAACGTTTGCGTTGTCGCCAAGTGCTTTGAAATGAATATACTTGTTTTTGCCAATCAAACCTGACCACTTTTCGCCTGGCTTGAATTCTTTTGTGAAAATCTTGTTCATAATTTTCTCCTTATCGATTTATTTACGTTTTATTATATTAACTTACAACACAAATCCTATCATTTTGACAAATATACCTGAAACCAAGCCAAAGAATGGGTTTGAAACCGCTGTGACAACCATTGTGATACCTGATGCCATCACGTTTGAACCTTCGCTCATAAGTGAAAGTTGTGCGTATTCTGGTGTTGTTAGGATTGCACCAAGAACAAACAATGTTCCTGAAATAGCTTGTACTGGAATGAATTTTGCAATTTTTGGCAATAGACCTGTGATCAATATCACACCCATGATTGCCATCAAAATGATTGCTGAAAGTTGTGCGTTATCCGCTGCCCCTGTTGGTGAGATGATAACTGAAATTGGAGCACCACCAAAGATTGAAGAAACTGCATCCGCGATGCCCGAATATATTGAGATGTGATCTGCGTTTGCTGTTGTGCCTGCAATATCTGCTGTTATGCTGCCAAAGGCGATATTTCCACCAATTGAAATACAAATAACTGCAAGTGCACCTTTCAAAACTGTCAGATTCATTATTGGTTTTTGCAATACGAATTTCTTGTTTTCGTCTTTGATTTCTGGATGTGTGCCAAAGAAATATGCTACAATACTTGAGATGATAACACCTACCATCACTGTATACACAAGGTCTTCCGTTAAAATATATGTAGCTATTGCTGCGACCATTGAAGACGCGCCAACTGCGATATCTTCTTTCACAAGGTCAATAGAAATCTTTGTCAAAATGATACCAACACCTGCCATCATTGCATAGATGATATCTTCACCTGCGAATGCCACGATTTGACTCAAAAGACCAAAAGCACCGATAAGAGCCATTGAAATACCACTGAAAAATACGATTGAAATTCTTTCACGTGTGTTTCTGCCAAGTGAACCTGCCATTGTTATTGTTTCTGCTTGGAAAGAAATCGGAACAACCGAATTGAATGCCAAACAACCTATGATACCAACCAAAAATGCTAGTGCTGACGGAACCATTGCAAACCCAAAACTCATTGCAAATATCGCTTCAGTCACCGCGTCGAACACTGCTCCAAACGCTGCGAGTACGTCACTTAATGTCATGTTTTATACCTCTCTTATAAAAATTTTGTCCGTTTTGATATATTTATTATTTTTCTTTTCTGATTTTTGATGTTTTTTATTAATCTTCTAATTCTTTTGTGCTGATAACAGCACCGTGTTGAAGATATTCTATTGCATTTAGTGATGCGTTGTGGGCAGCAAGGCTTGAACCGCCAACCGCTTCTTTGAACACTTTGATATGATAGTCGTGTTGGTGAGCATCAACGGATGTGTAGTGCACACAAACATCTGTTAGAAAACCAACAATATATAAATATTGAACTTTCAACCCACGAAGCAACAAATCAAGATCAGTTGCGAAAAATCCGCTGTATCTTCTTTTATCGATTTTGTATTCAGATTCAAGTGGCTCAACACCTTTGCAATAATCAGCATCATATGTGCCTTCAATACAGTGAACGCCTTCGTCGCCATCTAGCTCTCTGCCAAAGTCTACATGTTGCTGGCGGTGGATTTCTCTGAAATGCACGATTGGCAATTTTTTACTTCTGAAATATGTTATTGTTTTGATAACTTCTTCAAGAACTTTCCCCCCTTCCATTTCTTCTGGTAGGTTGTTTACAAAATCATTCTGTGAATCGATAACTATCAATGCACTTCCGCTTGGAATTTCCATAATATTCTCCTGTATGCCCCGTTGGCACTTTTATTGCTGTTTTTCACTTATCATACGCAATAGTTGAACTCTGCTTGTCACACCTGTTTTCTTATATAAATTATAGATGTGTTTTTTCACTGTGTCGAGAGTCACAACCAATATGTTTGCAATCTCCTCGTTTGTATATCCACAGTTCACAAGTTTCAATACGTCGATTTCTCTTTTTGTCAATTGATATTCATTCTTGATTTCTTTAACTCCACGACCACTTTCACGAGCGTCTAGCAAAGAATAGAATTTGTTTTGCAAGTGATCTTTGATGATGTTCAAAATATAGACCTCTTTGTCTGTAAAATCCCCTTCTGCACCTCTGAAAAAAGTTAGGATACCTCTTATCACACCTTCTTTCGCAATTAAAATTCCGCAAGCATATGGTATGTTCTTTGGTTTTAGATATTCTTTGAAATAGTTTGTTTCCATTCTGACATCATCAGGTAAAATGTCACTATCTTTAAAAACAACGGTATCTTTTGTTATGTCATAAAGAAATTTTAAATAATCATCATCGTAGTATGCCGTTTCATATTTTTCTATTGCAGTATCATCTTCGCCGATATAAAATTTCATGTCATTTGCGATGTTTTGATTTTCATCAAGAACCATAAAATAACTTTCTGTGTGCGGAATCAGCATCTTGCACATACGCATAAATTTGCTTGCAAGCGATTCAATATTGTCTAGAGTGTACAGGTCTAGCAATATTTTATTGATATTGTTCCATTCACTTTCTTTCAGCATGATTTTACCTCCAATAAAAATAGGGGCTTCAAGTTTTGTTTTTCAAAACTTGAAGCCCCTTTGCTTTCGTTAATTAACTTACTACGAGAATACCCCTTTTTTCACTTTTAGTCAACCAAAAACATTGCTTTTTAATAATTTCAACCTTTATAAGTATCCTTTTCTTCCACTTTAGTGGAATATCATCGAAACTATATACCATAAATAAATAACAATAAACTAATAACTGACTTCGTTGTTTTGTCTGTTTAGAAAGAGGGTTTTCACACTCTTTCATTTTTGCGTTTTAAATTTATTCCGTGAAATATTGTCTTTTGTTTAAAAAAATACAAATATTTTATAATTTCGACAAAAAGCAGTGTTAAAAGCATATATTTTATGATGAAATAGGGTGATAAGAAATAAAAATTTTGATACTTCAAATCATTTTTTTAAAAAAATGCAACACGGATGCAACACGCGGCTGAATTTTGGCAGTAAAGTTGCAGTTGATCTCAAGAAGCGAAAAAGCTCTACAACCCGCATTCTATAAGGGAATGGGGATTAAAAAAGACCGAGGTGATTGCTCACTTCGGTCTTTGCGTTGGCGGAGAAAGAGGGATTTGAACCCTCGCTACGGTAACCCGTACTACTCCCTTAGCAGGGGAGCCCCTTCGGCCTCTTGGGTATTTCTCCAAATAACGCTTATTTATATTATCATAAATATTGAATTTTGTCTACAAAAAACATATGTTTATTTGAAAAAAAATTTAATTTATTTTTATATATGCGTTATTGATTTATTTTATTGTGGCAAAGTTACTTTGAATGTTGTTTTTTGTTCGCTAGACATTGCAATAATTTCGCCTTTGTGGATTTGCACTATTTTTTTTGCGATTGCAAGACCCAAGCCGTTGCCTTCGCTGTTTCTTGATTTATCTGCTTTATAGAACATATCAAACACATGTGGTAAGTCGCGTTTTGCAATTTCTTTGCCATAGTTTGACACTTCAACATATATTGCATCTTCTTTGATTTCTATTGAAACATCAAGTTTTCCGTTTTGATTGGAGAATTTTATCGCGTTTGAAAAAAGGTTTATCCAAACTTGTTTCAAAAGCATTTCGTTGCCGGAGACTATTGTTTCTTCAAGTTCCAAATTAAGTTCTAAATCCTTTTCTTCCCACGAGTTTTGCAACAGAAGTATGCTCTCTCTTACTTGTTCTGACAAGCTGAAAGTTTCGCGTTTATCAATTATGCTTTCTGCATCAAGCTTTGAAAGCAATAGGATATTCGTGCTCATCGAAGACAATCTTTTTGATTCTTTCACGATAATATCAATCGCTTCTTCTTGTTTATCCGCTGGCAAACCGCCCGCTTGGAGTTCTTCTGCAAAGCCCAATATCGCTGTTATTGGCGTTTTGAATTCGTGTGAAATTGAACCGACAAAGTCTTGATTCAAAATTTGAGTCGACTTGATTTGCTTCACCATTGCGTTGAAGTTATCAATGAGTTCGCCAATTTCGTCGTTTCTGTCGCTTTGAATTTCTTGGTTATAATTACCCTTGGCAATTTCCTTAACCGCAACAGAAAGCGTTGTTATTGGACGCACAACGATGAACCCTAGCGCAAATGTGAGCACTGCAAGATATAGGCAAGGCGTAACCCACAAGAACCGCTTGAAAAGTTCAAGCAACAATGGGTGCGTTTCTATATCAAGAGTGTATCTGACCACGCTGAGAAATATTGGGGGTATTAGCGATGTTGCAAAGATTGCAGAGATAAGGAATATCAGTGCAACTTTGCCATATAGAGTTTTCATAGGCTCCTTATTTCAAGATTTCAGCTTTGTATCCGAGACCCTTGACTGTTGATATTTTAAATTCTTTCACACCTTCAAGCTTCTCGCGAAGTCTGTTGATGTGAACGTCCACTGTTCTGTCGATTGTGTCGGCATCTTCCCAAATTCTTTCAAGAAGATTTTGACGCGTGAAAATTTTGTTTGGGTATGAAAGCAGAAGGAAAATAAGTTGGAATTCCTTTTTCGCAAGATTGATTGCTTCGCCTTCGTGCGTCACTTGAAGAGTTTCTTCGTTGAGTTCTACCCCGCCGATAGTTATTATTCTGCTCTTGTTTATTTTTGCTCTTCTGAGCAATGAATTGACGCGAAGTGCCACTTCTTCCATGTTGAGTGGTTTTACAAGGAAATCGTCCACACCAAGCTTGAATCCTTCGACTTTTCTATCGAAGTTTTCGTCTGCTGTTATCATGAAAACTGACATTTCAAAGTTTTGACCGCGAATTAGCTTCAAAAATTCGAATCCGTTCATGTTTGGCATCATGATATCAAGCATAATAAGGTCGATATTTCTTTCGCAGACAATGTCGTATGCTTCTTCGCCATCTCCCGCTTGGTAGATGTTGAATCCTTCTTTTGAAAGTCTGTGTGAAAGCAAACTTCTGATGCTTTCGTTGTCGTCGACAATTAGAACGTTTATCATAATGTTTCTCCTTTGTTTTTATAGTGCACGAAGTGCGTCGATAGGTTTTAGGTTAGCCGCTTTTTGCGCTGGCATAATTCCAAATCCAAGCCCTACTGCTGCTGAGAATCCAACTGCAATCAAAATAGCTTCGCTTGTCACGATTGGAGAGAAGTCCATAAGCATTCCTGCAACTCCGCCAAGTCCGTAGCCAACGGCGACACCTATTATACCGCCTATGGTACTTATTATTATCGCCTCGACAATAAATTGTAGCAAGATAACTGATTTTTCTGCACCAAGCGCTTTTTTCAATCCGATTTCGTTTGTTCTTTCTGTTACTGATGTTAGCATCATATTCATGATACCAATACCACCAACCAAAAGTGAAATCGCAGCGATACCAATAAGCAGATAGTTCATTGTTGCCATCATTGTGTCAATCAAATCAAGAATTGCCGACATAGAGAATATCCAATATGCATCTTCGTTTGAATTTAGCATGTAGTATAATTCTTGTTCTAGCAACGCTTCCATTTCTTCTGAAGTGACAGCGTCGGTGTCGTAGTAGATTTCAAGTGAAGTTACACCGCCTGAAAGGAATGTGCTTTGAATGTGTGAATACGCAACGTAGCAAATTTCTGAGCCTGTGACTAGGCTTATTCCTACGTTTTCTTCCGCCACACCAACAACTACGAAATCAATACCGCTGATTTTTACAGTTTCACCGATTGGTGACATATTTGAAAACAGCATTTCTGCAAGGTCTTCACCAATAACAACTGCATTTGTCTTATACAAAATATCATAATAGTTGAGCCCTCTGCCCTCCACAATGATATCGTTTCTTTCAAAATATTGCTCGCTTACACCTGATGTTGAAATGAATTCTTCAAGGCCAAGTTCGCTTGAGATTGTGTAGTATCCAGATGCTGTTGGCATGACACCTGTGACAGCGCTTATGCTTTCAAACACCTCAAAATCCGCATCGTTGAAATAGTCCTTTGTGCTGTCTTCTGTTATTGACACATAGATTGTGTCGCTTCCGAAAGACGAAAGTTCGCTCATCATGACATCTGTTGCACCTTCCGTGATTGATGTTAGCGCAATGATACTGCCTATGCCGATAACAACGCCAAGAATCGTGAGAAAAGTTCTCATGATATTTGAACGCAGTGTTTTGAAGGACATTTTTATTGTTTCTAGTAACATTATTTCTCCTCCAATCCGTCAACTATTTTATATACTCTTTTCGCCCTTGATGCAATTTCTGCACTGTGGGTGATCATGATTATTGTTCTGCCTTCCTTGTGAAGATTATCGAATAAATCCATAACTTCAAGACCAGTTTTTTGGTCTAGTGCGCCCGTTGGTTCGTCGGCAAGCAAGATTGATGGGTTTGTCACAAGCGCACGAGCAATCGCCACACGTTGTTGTTGTCCACCAGAAAGTTGGCTTGGCAAGCTTCTGAATTTTGTTCCAAGACCGATATCTGTTAGTATTTTTCTTGCTCTTTTCTTTCTTTCGCCAAGGGATACGCCTTGATAAATCAGTGGCAACATTACGTTATCCAAAATCGACATTCTTTGCAAAAGTTGGAAACTTTGGAAAACAAAGCCAATTTCTTTATTTCTTATTCTTGAAATTTCCTTATCGGTTCTGCCCTTTATGCTTTTATCCGCAAGGATATATTCTCCGCTTGTGGCTTCATCAAGACAACCAATGATGTTCATGAAAGTTGATTTTCCGCTTCCTGAAGGCCCTAAAATTGCGATATAGTCACCTTCGTTAACTTCAAAATCAAGACCTTTCAATACGTGAAAAACTTCATCATCACCCATTGGATAGTCTTTTCTTATGTCAGTCATTTTCAATACTTGTTTCATTTCTTACCCCATATATGGTGTTACTACAACATCATCTTCTGTTTCATAATAATAAACAGTTCCCGCTGGAAGTCCGATGATTTCGATATACACGCCATCAGTGAAACCAACTTCGATTTCTTGATTATAGAATGTACCTTCTTCATCACGCAATGTTACATACGCTGTTGAACCTGAGAATGAAATTTTTGAAATTGGAGCAATAACAACATCTTCAACGCTTCCGATTTCGATATTTATATCACCAGTCATGCCGAGATATACTTGATCTACACCGTCGCCTTCCAATGTTGTTTTTACAACATAATATGTTGAGCCAGTGTAGTTCAAACCTTCTTTATCTATGCTTGTTACTACGCCTGTATATGAGTTTTCAAATGAAGCTGAAAGTGTGATTTCCACTTCTTGACCAATACTTATAGAGTTGATATCAAGTTCGCTTACACTCGCTTGCATCACCATGCCGTCAAAGTCGATAATCTTATATGTTGGATAGCCAGCGTATACGTCGTCGCCTTCGTCTAGGATATACATGATTTCGCCGTCGTGTGGCGCTTTTAGTGAGTATGCACCAATTTTTGCAACTACGTCATCTTTTTTTACGATTGTGCCATCTTCAACTTGGAACTTGATTGTTCCATTTACTGGAGAATAAACAGTTGTGATGTCTTCAGCCACAACAGATGCACTTGAAACAATAACTTTCTGGATTGTTCCCGTTTCCATTGTGAATGTATCGTATTTTTCTTCTTCGTTTGGCTGATTTGCCACAACAACAGCAATTACGATTGCAATGATAACGATAAGCACTACTGCTATGTAGATTTTCTTTTTAGTTTTAGCTTTCATTTTATATCTCCTAAAATTACAAATTAATACTTTTTTATAAACATCGCAAAGTATATAACTTTTTTATAAACTTATAATAAACAATAAGTGTCACAAATATGACACTTATACATTTTATCAAATATTTTTCCAACTGTCTAGCAAGTTGGTCTTGTTTTTTATGAAATAAAATAAATTTACCCCGACGATGATTGAAATGATGCCGTTTAGCAATGTTGCCGGCAAGCTTATTGCCGATAAAATCAGGCTTGCAGAAAGTGGCGTGCCTGTCATTATCATATACTGAACTGCGCCTAGGGAAAATTCTCCCACTAAGTTGACAAATACCCCGCATGTGCATGCAAATAAGGCACATTTATAGTCGTCATTTTTGTTTTTCGCAAAAAAGTAGCCAATGAGCATGAATACTGCAAGAATATATGCACCTATATATAAAAGTGACGAGAAAGAAAGCGTTACATCGATGCTTTCAATATATATAATGCCGTCGGTTGCAAGATAAGTTGCGTGAATAGCAACGCCGATTGCAAGGAAAAAGACTCCTAGCGCCAGCACGATTGCGTTGATTTTTTCAGATAGTTTTTTGTTTGCTATTGCATATACCAAACTGCATGTGACACCCATCAAAAACTTCAAAATTATCGTTTTTGGTGCGTATAGATGATAGCCGTTCAGAAGGTCATAAAGACCCATGCCAACGCTTCCTGCAATCCCGCCAATTGCACCGCCAAACATCAGTGAAAACAGCAAGACAAACATGTTGCCAAAATGCAAAAATGGATTGCCAACTGGGGCTGGGATTGGTATTTTTATATACAATATTATATAGCACAGTGCTGAAAGAAGTGATAGCAGCACTGTTTTTTTTGTTGAGATTTTGTTCAAATTTTAAGCTCCTTATGTATGGTATTATATTATTGTTTAATCACGATATAATTTTCCACAAGAATGCCGCACCAACAATGCCCGCTTGATAGCCAAGTTCGGCTGATACAATCTTTGTGTGATTATCTTTATCGTATGTTTCCCTTTCCACAATTTCGCGGACAGGGATAAGCAAGTTTTCCTTTTCGTTTGCGACGCCACCGCCAAGGCAGATAACATCTGGTTGGAATATGTTTATCACGCTTGCAAGACCGCTTGCAAGATACTCTTGATATTCTTGCACCACTTGCATTGCTGTTTCGTCACCTTTTCTTGAATAGTCGTAGGCTAGTCTGCCGTTGACTTGGTCTATGCTTGAAACTTCATTCCACATTGCGCTTTGTTTGTTTGCAAGCATTTTTTCCTTTGTTGTTGCAATTAGCCCCGTTGCTGAAGAATACGCTTCAAAACAACCCTTTCTTCCGCAAGTGCAATCTCTTCCGCCAACGCTTATCACCATGTGTCCAATTTCGCCACCTGAGAACATTGAGCCTTGCAAGATTTTGCCATCGACAATTATTCCGCTTCCCACACCTGTGCCGAGAGTTATTGCTATCATATCTTTGACATCTCTGCCCGCGCCGAAAATATATTCCGCAACGGCGGCTGCGTTTGCATCGTTATCGACAAACACTTTTCTTTGAAGTTTCTTTTCTAGGTAGTCCTTCATCATCACGTTGTGGGCATCGAGGTTGTTTGAATATATAAGCTCCCCTTTCACGTTGTTCACCGTTCCTGGCGTGCCAATGCCAATCTTTTCAATCTTATCCAAAGTGATTCCAAATTCACACGCGACATCACTGCACAGCTGTGCCATATCGTCCATGATAGATTCTGAACTTCTAGGACAGTTTGTCTTTATGCTTTTCGATAGCAAAACTTCCCCATTTTCACTCACAATACCCGCCTTGATGTTTGTTCCGCCAAGGTCGATTCCAATGTAATATTTCATTTTTTACCTCCGATGTATTTCATCATAATTATACAATTTTTCGTATTAATATTTTCTTATCATTTTAGTATTATAACAAAATTTTATTGATTTTACAATAGCTTTTTACAATTTAATTTAAATTAAGTTTATTTAACTTATAAAATTAGACTCAAGTGTAAAAAAATACGTATTTTTGATTATTATTTCACATAGTTTTAATATATTATTTGAACATTGCCTTTATTTTAACAAAGTTACCAAAATGGTATTTTTGACATTAAAAAGTGAATAAAAATACAAAAAATTATTATTTTTTTTTGGGTTGGCTATTGACTTTAGTTGCCATGTAGTTTATACTATATTTTGGAATATAAAATATTCTTAATATATTATTATGATTTTATTTAGGAGGATATCTCAATGAAGAAAATGACAATTGACGGTAATACCGCGGCGTCTCATGTGGCTTATGCCTTTAGTGAAGTTGCGGCTATTTATCCAATCACTCCATCTTCACCAATGGCGGAAGTCGCTGATGAATGGTCTGCTGTAGGCAGAAAAAATGTGTTTGGTAACTCTCTCAGAATGGCTGAAATGCAATCTGAAGCTGGTGCGGCTGGTGCTGTTCACGGTTCTCTCGTGGCTGGTTCACTCACAACAACTTACACTGCATCTCAAGGCTTGCTTTTGATGATTCCAAACATGTACAAAATTGCTGGTGAATTGTTGCCAACAGTTTTCCACGTTTCTGCTCGTGCACTTGCTGCTCATGCCCTTTCAATCTTTGGTGATCATTCGGACGTTATGGCTTGTAGAAACACTGGTTTTGCAATGCTTGCAAGTTCATCAGTTCAAGAAGCAATGGACTTAGGTCTTGTTTCTCACCTTTCTACACTTACTTCAAAAGTTCCTTTCCTTCATTTCTTTGATGGTTTCAGAACTTCTCATGAAGTTTCAAAAATCGACGTTATCGATTATGAAGAAATGAAACCTCTTATCGATATGGACGCAGTTGCTGATTTCAGAGCAAGAGCTTTGAACCCAGAACATCCACATCAAAAAGGTACTGCTCAAAACCCAGATATCTACTTCCAAAACAGAGAAGCTGCAAACAAATATTACAACGCAGTTCCTGCAATCGTTGAAGAAAATATGGCTAAAGTTTCTGCAATCACAGGAAGAAGCTATAACCTATTTGATTTCTACGGCGCTGAAGATGCAACAGAAGTTATCGTTTTGATGGGCTCTGGTGCAGACACTTGTATGGAAGCTATTGATTATTTGAACGCTAACGGCAAAAAAGTTGGTATGATTCAAGTCAGACTTTACCGTCCATTCGTTCAAGAAAAATTCATCGGTGCAATTCCAGCGTCTTGTAAAAAAATCGCTGTTCTTGACAGAACTAAAGAACCTGGTTCTATGGGTGAACCACTATACCTTGACGTTTGCTCTACTCTTCTTGAACAAGGCAAAAAAGATATCGACGTTGTTGGCGGAAGATACGGTCTTGGCTCTAAAGAATTCACTCCTTCAATGATTGGCGCAATCTTTGCTAACCTTGAATTGGAAACTCCTAAAAACCACTTCACTGTTGGTATTGTGGACGACGTGACAAACACTTCTCTTCCAGCGGGCGACAAAATCGACGCTTCTCCTGAAGGTATGATCCGTTGCAAATTCTATGGTCTTGGCTCAGACGGTACTGTTGGTGCAAACAAAAACTCAATCAAAATCATCGGTGACCACACTGATAAATACGCTCAAGGTTACTTCGTTTATGACTCTAAGAAATCTGGTGGTATCACAATTTCCCACTTGAGATTCGGTGACCAACCAATCAAATCAGCATACCTTATTGACACTGCTGACTTCATCGCTTGTCATAACTCTTCATACGTTACTCGTTACGATATGATCACTGACCTTAAAGAAGGCGGTATTTTCCTTTTGAACTCTGCTTGGAGCTCTCTTGAAGCAATGGAAGCTAATCTTCCTGCATCAGTGAAAAATGCCATCGCTAAAAAAGGCGCTAAACTTTACAATTTGAACGCTCTTGACGTTACTGCAAAAGTTGGTCTTGGAAACAGAATCAACGCGGTTATGCAAGCTGCATTCTTCAAACTTGCTGAAGTTATTCCATACGAAGAAGCTTCAGATTATATGAAACAAGCTGTTAAAAAATCATACGGCAAAAAAGGTGACGCGGTTGTTAAAATGAACTGTGACGCAATTGACCTTGCCATTGATGCTCTTGTTGAAATCGCTTACCCAGAATCATGGGCGACTACAACTGAAGGTGCTCCACTTGCTTCTATCCCTGCAAATGAATATTTCGAAACTGTTGTTCATCCAATTCTTGCACAAGAAGGGGACAAACTTCCAGTTTCTGCTTTCAATGCTGACGGCTCTGTTCCAACAGCTACAACTCAATTCGAAAAACGTGGTATTGCAAACAAAGTTCCAAAATGGATCAAAGAAAACTGTATCCAATGTAACCAATGTTCTTTCGTTTGTCCTCACGCAGTTATCAGACCAGTTGTTTGTGAATCTGTTGCTGACGCTCCTGCTTCTTTCGAAACAAAAGATTGCACTGGCAAACCTGGCTTCCAATACAGAATGCAAATTTCTCCACTAGACTGCTCTGGTTGTGGCGTTTGTGCAAATGTTTGTCCTGCTAAGAACAAAGCTTTGGAAATGGTTACTCTTGCTTCTGTTGTTGAAGTTGAAACTGCAAACTATGAATATTCACTTGCTGTTCCTGAAATTCCAAACACATTCAACAAATTCAGCGTTAAAGGTAGCCAATTCGAACAACCATTGTTTGAATTCTCTGGCGCTTGTGCTGGTTGTGGCGAAACTCCTTACGTTAAAGTTATCACTCAATTGTTCGGTGACAGAATGGTGATTGCAAACGCAACTGGTTGTTCTTCAATCTACGGCGGTTCTGCACCAACTTGTCCTTACACTGTTAACAAAAAAGGTCACGGTCCTGCTTGGGCAAACAGCTTGTTCGAAGATAACGCAGAATTCGGTTACGGCATGAATCTTGCATACGCTGCAAAACGTGCTAACCTAACTGAAAACATGCAAAATGCTATCGCACTTGGTGTAGACGCTGATACAGCTGCTGCTTACCAAACTTGGATTGACAATAAAAATGATGCTGAAGCTTCTAAAACTGCAACTGAAGCTGTGAAAGCAACATTCGGAAAAGCTTACGATGGCGAACTTGGCGAACTTGTTGCAACTATTGAAGCTGCTGCTGATTGCCTAGTTAAAAAATCAATCTGGATCTTCGGTGGCGACGGTTGGGCATACGACATCGGTTACGGCGGTCTTGACCACGTTATCGCAATGGGCGAAGATGTGAACATCCTTGTTCTTGACACTGAAGTTTATTCAAACACTGGTGGTCAAGCTTCTAAATCAACTCCAACTGGTGCGATTGCAAAATTCGCAGCTGCTGGTAAGAACATCAAGAAGAAAGACCTTGGTATGATCGCAATGAGCTACGGATATGTTTATGTTGCACAATGTTCTATGGGTGCAAACCAAACTCAATTCGTGAATGCAATCAAAGAAGCTGAAGCTTACAATGGTCCTTCACTTATCATCTGCTACGCTCCATGTATTAACCATGGTATCAACATGAGCATGACTCAAAACGAAATGAAACGTGCCGTTGAAGCTGGTTACTGGTCACTTTACAGATACAACCCAACTTTGATTGAAGCTGGTAAAAACCCATTCACTCTTGACAGCAAAAACCAAACTACTGAAAAATACCAAGACTTCATTGGTTCAGAAGTTAGATATGCTTCACTCAAGAAACAAAATCCAGAAAAAGCTACTGCTCTCTTCGAAAGAGCTGAAGTTGAAGCTGCAAACAGAATTGAGTCTTACAAAAAACTTACTTAATTCAAAATGAGATAATCCTATAATATCAAAAGGTGTGGAAGACGTTCCACACCTTTTTTTTATTTAGTTTGATTTGTTTAGTTGGTTTGTTGGTTTGTTTGTTTGTTGGTTTGTTTGTTGGTTTGTTTGTTGGTTTGTTTGTTGGTTTGTTGGTTTGTTGGTTTGTTGGTTTGATTGGTTTTTGATTTTTTGCATAACAAAAGGGAGCGTTTGATTGCTCCCTTATTTTTTGATTTATGTTGTTGTATCTTACGTTGTTTTAGCTTATGTTTCGTTTTGTTTTGTGCTTGAACCGAGTCTGTTTTCTCTTGCTATTTTTTTATAGCGTTCTTTTTTTACTTCCTTTTTGTGGTTGCAAAGTGTTTTCCAATCGTCGAATTTCATTTCTGGGATTTCGCCAAGCATTTTTATAAATTCTGATTTTTCCATTGTGGAAACCTTTTCGCCGTGGGCAATTCTTCTTTCGAAAAGGATGTCTTTATCCCCTTCTTTTTCGCTGTCTATTATGAGATATTTGCTCCATTTTGCCATGCCGTTATATTTGCCACCTAGTGCATATAACCTTGCGATAAGGCGTCTTGTGAAGTTTATATCTTCATATTCCCACGTATCGGAAAAGCAAACACCCTTGCCGTTTAAAAATGGGCGCGCAGATTTTTCACGCTTTTCTTCTTTTTGCGATTCGATAAAGCTGTGCATTAAAATCTTTTTTGATTTTACAGTTGAAAGTGCGACTCTTTTTGAATAATTTTCGTCGCCGACAATCACTTGTTCTTTTTTGTTTGTTTGGAATTTCTTTTTATATTTTGTCATGAACTCTTCAAAAGAAACACCCAGTTCTTGCAGGATTTTTTCGAATATAGTTGCTGTGACAAAGGCATCTTCATCTGAGCGGTGTGGCAGAAATTCTATTTCGTATCTTTCGGCAAGTTTAGAAAGACCTTCGAAGTTTTCTGTTTCGAACACTTGTTTGTGGATTTTTTGCACGTCGATATATGAAAATTCTATTCTTTCAAGACCGTATTCGTCGCACGCGTTGTTCAAAAAGTTTAGGTCATTAGAAATTGAAAAGCCAAGCACAAGCTGTTTTGATTGAAGGATTTCTTTGATTTGATTGTATAAAACGGGAAATTTTGGTGATTTCATGAAAGCGTCTTCGCTGTATGCCAGTTCGATTCCGTTGCCACCCCTTCCTGAAGATAGCTTGAAAGAAGCGACCATTGGACGCATCAAGATGTCTTCCTTTTTTATTTTATTGCAATCTTTATCGAAAACAGCATATCCAAAACTGCACATGCTTGCACCGACGTTTTTTCCGTTGCAACTTTCTATATCAAACGATACGTATCCTTCCAAAACTGTACTCCTATTATGTTTTTTCGTGTTGAATTTTTTGTTACGCTTGCAATTCAGCCATTTTTTCAGCAATGATTTCTTTGCATTTTGATGTTACTTCAGAAATTGCAACGCTGAATGGTTCGCAAGAGCCGTCACGCATTGTGATTTCTGCTGTGCCTGCTTCTAGGCTTCTTGGTGAAACAACAACTCTGATTGGCATGCCAAGAAGTTCGGCATCTTTGAATTTTACGCCTGGTGATTGTTTTCTATCGTCAAAAATAACTTCAACGCCCGCTTTCAACATTTCTTTATAAAGTTTTTCGCTTTCTGCTTTAACGTTTTCATCGTTTGGCTTCACATTTGCAAGGTAAACTTGCCATGGAGTGATACTCATTGGCCAGATGATACCTTTTTCATCGTGGCTTTCTTCAACCACGCTTGCCATTGCTCTTCCAACCCCGATGCCGTAGCAACCCATGATTGGCGTGATTGCTTTGCCGTTTTCATCGAGAACTGTCATGCCCATTGCTTTTGAATATTTTGTGCCAAGTTGGAAGATATTGCCAACTTCAATGCCGTTGTGGATTCCAAGTGGTTTTCCGCAAACTGGGCAGAATTCGCCTTCTTCAACTTTCTTTAGGTCGAAGAATTTTGCACCTTTCAAATCTCTTGCTACATTCACACCCGTGATGTGATATTCAGGTCTGTTTGCACCGCAAGACATGTTGAAAGCGCCTTTGAGTGATTCGTCATAAACGATTACGATTTTCTTATCTTCAAGACCAAATGGTCCGATGTTGCCGGCACAAAGAATGCCGTCTGCAAGATCCGCTGGAACGATGTCCTCACCGATTGCTTTTTTAAGTTTTGCTTCGTTGATTTCGAAGTTGCCACGGATAAATGCTAGAACTAGGCGTTCGTTGTCACCTTTGATTGCGTATGAAACTGCTTTCATTGCGTTTTCTGTTGGTGTTCCCAAATATTCGCAAACTTGGTCGATATCGTGTGCTTCTGCTGTGAAGACTTCTTTCATTTCGCAGTCCGCACCGTAATCAAAGGCTGGATAACTTGAAACTGCAACTTCCATATTGGCTTTATAGTCGCATTCATCACAAATGACGATTTTGTCTTCGCCGATTTCTGTTAGCAGCATGAATTCGTGAGCGACACTGCCACCCATCATGCCTGTATCTGATTTCACGGCGATGAAGTTTTTCATGCCGATTCTTTTGAATATGCGGTTATAAGCTTCGAAATATTCGCCGTATGTTTCTTCCAAACATTCTTGCGATGTGTGGAAAGAATACGCGTCTTTCATTGTGAATTCGCGAACGCGGATGAGTCCTGCTCTTGCACGAGGTTCGTCGCGGAATTTTGTTTGGATTTGATAGATACTTGATGGGAGTTGGTTATATGAAGTCACGATGTTTCTCGCCATGTGAACGGCTGCTTCTTCGTGAGTCATGCCAAGAAGCATATCTTTATCGCTTCTGTCTTTAAATCTTGCAAGTTCACTGCCAATTGCGCTGTATCTTCCGCTTTCGTCCCAAAGTTCTCTTGGCATAACGACTGGGAAAAGCACTTCTTGAGCACCGATTCCGTCCATTTCTTCGCGGATAATTCTTTCAATTTTTAGTTGAGCTCTTTTTGCGGGCGGAAGAAGTGAATAGATGCCGTTTGCAACACCTTTGATATAGCCTGCTCTTGTCATGAGTGCGTGTGATGCGATTGTGATGTCTGCTGGGTTTTCTCTTAGTCTTACGCCAACAAGTTTTGAAATTTTCATTTTTCTTCCTCCGAAACTGTTACTTTTTTATATTTTTTTATTATTATTTATTAATTTTTGTTCTTTTATATATACAATATTATATAACGTTTTATATGCATGATAGTTTGCACTTAAAAATTATATTTGATTTGTGTTGATTTGTCAAACCTTTTGATTTGTTTTTGCATAAATATGGCTTTTTTTCATAGTATATAATCAAAAGGGGTTCATTTGGTGGTTTGATATGATTTTGATTTCAGTTTTCGTTTGTTTTTTCATTGGGGTTTTGCTTATCACAATATCTAGTTTTCTTGCGGGGATTTCTGAAAAGTTTCTCGCGTTCTTGCTTGTTTCTTCCATGCTTTCGGGATTTTTATATTTCACCTTCAACCTTTTTTCCGTTTCGCTTTTTCCACTTTCCGAAACAATGGCATTGCTTTGCGGATATTTAGGGGTTTTTGGGTTGCTTGCAATTTTTTTGATGAATGCTCTGCCAATGTTGTGACTTGATATAACATCGAAATTGCACATATAAATTACACTGCTGTTTACAATATTTAGACATCTTTTACACTGTTTGACAAAGAATTTTCATTGTGATATAATATTAACATATTTTAACATTTAAGGAGAGATTTATTATGAAAAAAGTAAAAAAAATACTAGCATTGCTACTTGTGGCAATTATGGCATTCTCACTTGTTGGTTGCGGATCATCTTCTGATGCAGATTACATCATCGCTTCAGATACAACATTTGCACCATTTGAATATGCAGATGCATCAGGTACTTACGTTGGTATCGACGTTGACATCATCAACGCTATTGCTGAAGACCAAGGCTTCACTATTGAAGTTCAACACATTGGTTTTGACGCTGCTCTTGCAGCTGTTCAATCAGGACAAGCTGATGGAGTCATTGCTGGTTGCTCAATCACTGACGTTAGAAAAGAAACTTATGATTTCTCAGATTCTTACTATTCTTCAGGCGTAGTTATGGGTATCGCTCAAAGCAATACATCAATCACATCATACAATGACCTTTCTGGCAAAAAACTTGCTGTTAAAAGCGGAACTGAAGGTTATGCATGGGCTGAATTGAATGCAAGTGTTTACGGTTTCACATATGATGTTTATGAAGATTCATCTGCTATGTATCTAGCAGTTTCATCTGGTGGTGCAGACGCATGTTTTGAAGATTATGCTGTTCTAGGATACGGAATTTCAACTGGCTCTATCCCACTAAAAATCGTTACTGAAGCTGAACCAGGTACACCATACGGTTTTGCTGTTTTGAAAGGCGAAAACGCTGAACTTCTTTCAATGTTCAACGCTGGTCTTGCAAACATTATGGCTAACGGAACATATGACGAAATCATCGCAAAATACATTCAGGAGTAATATTTACACATGGCATTTTTTGAATCTTTCATCGAATACTTAAGCCTTTTTTGGACATATGCGCCAAGACTGCTCAGTGGTTTGTTGATAACAATGGAATTAACAACTTTTTCTTTACTTATTGCAATAGTCTTAGGTCTTGCGACTTGTTTTTGCAAAATTTCAAAGTATAAAGTCTTGCGCGGAATTGCAACGGCTTATGTTGATATCATAAGGGGTACACCTCTTATGGTTCAAGCATTCTTCCTTTATTTCGGGCTTACAAGTGCTTTTGGCTTCACAATGACTAGCTTTATTGCCGGCGTTGTTGTTTTGAGCATGAATGCAGGTGCTTATCTTTCTGAGATTTTCAGAGGTGGTATCAACGCTATTAATAAAGGTCAAATGGAAGCTGCACTAAGCCTTGGATTGCCACAGTCTCGTGGTATGATGAAGGTTGTTTTGCCTCAAGCATTGAAAAATTCAATCCCTGCAACAGTGAATCAATTTATCATTACACTTAAAGATACTTCTATCATTTCAGTTATTGGTACTGCTGAACTAATGAACGTTAGTAAACAAATAGTTGGTTTTAACTTCAAGGCCTTTGAAATGTATTCAATTGCAGCAATTATGTATTTCATCGTGATTTTCACACTCACAAAAATTGCAGGAAGAATTGAAAGGAGGTTTAGCAATGGCACAGAAAGTAGTAGTAAATAATCTAGTTAAAAACTTTGGGGATCTTGAAGTTTTGAAAGATATCAGTTTGACTGTTGACGACGGTGAAGTTGTTTGCCTTATTGGACCTTCTGGGTCGGGTAAGTCTACCCTTCTTCGTTGCTTGAACAGACTTGAAATTTCATCAGGTGGAGAGATTTTCGTTGACGGATATGATATCGTTAGTGCAAACGCAAAGGAAATTGCTAAAATTCGTGAAAATATCGCAATGGTGTTCCAACAATTCAATCTTTTCCCACACCTTACTGTGGCAAAGAATATCATGATGGCACCCGTTGATAGAAAGCGTTCTACTAAGGAAGAAGCTGCGGCTGATGCTGTTAGACTTCTTGATATGGTTGGACTTTCTGAAAAACACGACGAATACCCTTCTAATCTTTCGGGCGGTCAACAACAGCGTGTTGCAATCGCAAGAGCGCTTGCAATGAAACCTGATATCATGCTTTTTGATGAACCAACTTCTGCCCTAGACCCTGAAATGGTTGGCGAAGTTTTGGAAGTTATGAAAAAGCTTGCTTCTGATGGCACAACTATGATTGTGGTTACTCACGAAATGGGATTCGCAAGAGAAGTTGCCGACAGAGTTATCTTTATGGACGGTGGATACATCGTTGAACAAGGCGTGCCAGAAGATGTTTTTGGCAATCCACAAAATGAAAGAACTAAAGCATTTTTAAATAAAGTTTTGTAAAATTTGCCTTTGGCAAATTTTAAATTAAAAATTAAAAATTGAAAATTAAAAATTGTGGTATAGCACTCGCTTTGCTCGTGCATGCTATTATTTAGAAATTTAAAAAGGCAAAGGATTCTATATTATCCTTTGCCTTTTATTCAATGTTTTAAATATTGAATGCACAGTGGCTATGCCACGTGCTTTACCACAATTTTTAATTTTTAATTTTTAATTTTTAATTTTTAATTTTTAATTTTTAATTTAAAAAAAGGCTACTTCGTAGCCTTTTTTTACACTTCTATGCTCGTTTGAACATTTACGTTTTTATTTTTGTTTAGGATTGGCAAAACATCTGTTTTTAGGAATCTTTCAACTTGTTTTGGGCAGAGGCCAATGAAGTTTTCTGCCTTTAAAATACCGTCTAGAATCGGATGAATCGGCGCGAAGAAATCGTCGGCTTTGATTCTTTCGATTAGGTCGTTTGGCATACCTTCCATTTTAACACGCTTTGTTGATTCCATAGAGTGAACACGGATTTGTTCGTGAGTGTCCTGACGGGAAAGTCCCGCTTTCACGCATTCCATGATGATAACTTCTGTCGCCATGAAAGGAAGTTCTTCGCTCAATCTTTTTGCAACAACTTTTTCATAAACAACCATGCTTTCTGTTACGTTTATCATAAGGTTCAAAACTGCATCAGTTGCAAGGAATGCTTCTGTCACAGAAAGGCGTTTGTTTGCACTGTCGTCCAAAGTTCTTTCAAACCATTGTGTTGATGCTGTGATTGAAGCGTTCATTGGAAGAGTTATCACAAATCTTGCGAGAGCTGAGATTCTTTCACTGCGCATTGGGTTTCTTTTATACGCCATTGCAGAAGAGCCAACTTGAGTTTTTTCAAACGGTTCTTCCATTTCTTTCAAACCTTGCAAGATACGGATATCGTTTGAGAATTTATACGCACTTTGAGCAACGCCCGACAAAAGTGCAAGAAGTTTATAATCAAATTTTCTTGAATATGTTTGTCCTGTAACTGGGAATACTTTTGAATACCCCATTTTTTCAACAACTTTTTCTTCAAGCGCGAAAACTTTGTCGCTGTCGCCATCGAAAAGTTCCAAAAAGCTTGCTTGTGTGCCTGTTGTTCCTTTCACACCACGGAGTCTGTAACCATTTTGGATATCAATCAAATCTTGATAGTCGTCAAGGAAACCCGCAAGCCAAAGTGTTGCTCTTTTACCAACTGTCACAAGTTGTGCTGGTTGGAAATGAGTGAAACCAAGGGCTGGAACTGATTTATATTTATCGGCAAAATCCGCAAGATTTTTCATTACTTGCAAGAGTTTTGTTTTGATAATATCAAGTGCTTCATAAGACACAATCAAATCTGTGTTGTCGCCAACGAAACAGCTTGTTGCACCCAAGTGAATGATCGGTGCTGCTGCAGGCGCTTGAAGACCATATGCATAGATGTGAGCCATGATGTCGTGACGAGTTTCTTTTTCTTTTGCGTGGGCAACATCAAGATTCAAATTGTTGATGTTTTCGCGAAGTTGAGAAACTTGCTCTTTTGTGATGTTAAGTCCAAGCTCCATTTCGCTTTCAGCAAGGGCTGTCCAAAGTTCGCGATGAATGATAATACGTTTTTCTTCAGAGAAAAGGTATTGCATTTCTTTGCTTGCGTATCTTGTTGAAAGTGGGCTTATATAGTTGTGATTATTTGACATTGTTTATTTTTTCCTTTGTTTTGGATTAATACATTGTGATGTACGCTTCTCTTTCTGGGCCTACTGAAACGTATTTGATTTTGCAATCTACCACTTGTTCGATATATTTGATGTAGTCTATCGCTTCTTTTGGCAAATCTTCTGGCTTTCTGCACCAGTTGATATCTGAGCACCAACCTTTCACATATTCGACAACAGGAGTTGCTTTATCAAGTTCGTCATTTGCAGGGAAATCTGTTCTTTTCACTCCGTCAATTTCGTATGCTACGCAAACTGGGATTTTTTCGAGAGTTGACAAAATGTCAAGTTTTGTGAGTGCAAGTTCGTCTGCACCTTGAACGAAACAGCCGTATTTTGAAGCAGGGATATCAAATCCGCCTACTCTTCTTGGTCTGCCTGTTGCTGCGCCAAATTCGCCACCTGCGTTTCTTAGCCCTTCACCATCTTCGCCGAAAAGTTCGCAAACAAATGGACCTTCGCCAACGCATGAAGAATATGCTTTCATGATACCGATTGTGTTTTGGATTTTGTGGTTAGGCACACCCGCACCAATTGGGCCATAAGCTGAAATTGTTGAAGATGATGATGTGAATGGATAGATACCAAAATCGATATCGCGAAGTGCGCCAAGTTGTGCTTCGAAAATGATTTCTTTGCCAGCTTTTGCAGATTCGTTTAGGAATTCGCCCGCGTCGCAGATATATGGTTTCAACATTTCGCCATAAGTTGTTAGCCACTGCAAAATAGCTTTTGTGCTGACAGCTTCGTGTTTATATCCACCTTCAACAGTGATGTTTTTCCATTCTACGATATCGGCAAGTTTGCTTTCCAAAGTTTCAGGATAAAGAAGATCACTCATTCTTAGGTTCTTTTTCATATATTTATCAGCATAAACTGGCGCGATACCCCTTCTTGTTGAACCGAATTTTTTGTCGGCAAGTCTGTCTTCTTCAAGACAGTCCATAAGAACGTGGTATGGCATGCAGATTGATGCTTTGTTTGAAATTTTCAAGTTGTTTGGTGTGATAACAATACCGCCAGCTTGAAGTCTTCCGATTTCTTCGTTAAGGTGTTTCAAATCGATAACCATTCCGTTACCCATAACATTAACAACATCTTCACGCAAAATTCCTGATGGAATCAAGTTCAGAATAAACTTGCCCCTTTCATTCACAACTGTGTGACCAGCGTTGTTTCCGCCTTGATAACGCACGACGATGTCAGCGTCCTTTGATAGCAAATCTACCATTCTACCTTTTCCTTCGTCGCCCCAATTGATTCCAACTATTGCAGTTAACATGTTCAATACCTCTTTTTATTTTCGTTGTTATGATTGCACATCAATAACTTATTTATTATACATTATTTTTTGTGTTTTGTAAAACTTTATCAGCTATTTTTTTCGCAAAATAGCTTAGACTTTCTTTATTTGTGCGGTTTTTATGAATTTTTGTCCACCACATGGAAAGTTTTTAAGTTGCCAATTTTTGCACGCCTTTCTTCCAGCACTTCCGCCACGTCTGCTATGTCAAGATTTTGGTTTGCCATCAGTACCAACATGTGATACAAAAGGTCGCAAATTTCGTTTTTCAATTCGATATTATCGTTGTTTTTTGATGCGATAATCATCTCGGAACATTCTTCACCACACTTTTTTAAAATCTTATCAAGACCTTTTTCGAAAAGGTAGCATGTGTATGACCCCTCTTCTTTTGTGGTTTTTCTTTCTTTCACGATTTCGTATAAATCGTTTAAAACTTTCATATCAGTTTTGTTTTCCATCTTTACTCCCCTTTATAAATCTCGTTGAAAAAACAGCTTTTTTTGCCTGTGTGGCATGCAATTCCACCGATTTGAACCACTTCCACAAGAAGTGTGTCGTCGTCGCAATCACCTGTTATTTTTATAACTTTTTGCAAGTTTCCTGATGTTGCACCCTTGTTCCAAAGCTCTTGTCTTGAGCGCGAATAAAACCATGTGTAGCCCGTTTCTAGGGTTTTTTGCATGCTTTCTTCGTTCATATACGCAAGCATCAAAACTTCGTTTGTGCCCGTTTCTGTGACAATTGTGGGAATAAGATTAGATTTTGCAAAGTATTTTGAAATATCCATATTTCTCCTTTTTTGCTTATTGATTTTTTTATATTCTTGCGGGAATATTATTTTCTTTCAGATGTTCTTTCACTTGCGAAACTGTAAGTTCGCGATAGTGGAAAAGCGATGCGGCAAGTGCGGCATCTGCCGTTGTTTTTTGGAAAACTTCTGAAAAGTGTTCAAGTTTTCCGCACCCGCCCGATGCGATGACAGGGATTGTGACAGCCGAGCAGATTGCATTCAAAAGATCGATATCAAAGCCGTTTTTTGTGCCGTCGGCATCCATTGATGTAAGCAAAATTTCGCCACAACCAAGTGATTGAACTTTCTTTGCCCACTTTATTGCATCAAGACCCGTATCGATTCTTCCGCCGTTCACGACAACTGTGTAGCCACCGTCTTCACGCTTTCTTGCATCGATTGCAACAACCACACATTGGTTGCCAAATTTGTCTGCTGCTTCAGAAATTAAGCTTGGATTTCTTACTGCGGAAGAATTGACAGACACTTTATCTGCCCCCGCACGCAAGAGTGCTGTGAAATCTTCAATTGTGGAAATTCCACCGCCAACTGTTAGTGGCGCAAAAACTTGCTTTGCGGTTTCTTTCACAACGTCCACCATGGTTTTTCTGCCTTCGTGGGTTGCTGTTATATCAAGAAAGACGATTTCGTCGGCACCTTGGTCGTTATACATTTTTGCACATTCAACGGGGTCGCCAACGTCTTTTATTCCTACAAAATTTATGCCTTTAACTACTCTGCCATCGCGGACGTCTAGGCATGGGATGATTCTTTTTGCTAGCATTTCACACCGCCTTTGCTTATGCGGATTGCTTCAGACAAATCAAGCGTGCCTTTATAAAGGGATTTTCCGCAGATTGTGCCGTACATATCAAGGTTTGTGAGATTTTGAATGTCACCAATGTTGGCAATCCCACCGCTTGCGATTATGTTGCATGAAACTGCTTTGTTGATTGCGTCAAGTTGCACAAGGTTTGGACCTTGAAGTGTGCCGTCTTTTGAAATGTCGGTGAACACGATGTTTTTCACGCCGACATCTTCCATAGCTTTTGCAAGATCAATATAGTTCACATTGCTTGATTCAAGCCAACCTTCCGCCATAACCATTTCGTTTAGTGCGTCGATACCAACCACGATTTTATCGCCAAATTCTTTCACGGCTTCCGCCACAAGACTTGGATTTTTCACTGCGATTGACCCAAGGATAACCCTTGAAACACCGCTTGAAAGATATTGCTCGCACGTTTTTAAATCGCGAATACCACCGCCAACTTGCAGTGACAAATTTGTTTGATTTGCTATTTCAACAAACACATGGGTGTTGATTCTTTTGCCGAATTTTGCACCGTCCAAATCCACCATATGAAGGTGCGTTGCACCAGCTTTTTCAAAGCCCATTGCTGTTTCAAGTGGATTTTCGGCAACTTTTTCAACTGTGCCAAAGTCACCTTTCAAAAGGCGGACACAATTGCCTTCTATTATATCTATTGCTGGAAAAATTATCATTTTGCACCCCCGCTTGCCAAATTCCAAAAGTTGGTTAGCATTTTAAGCCCTACTTCGCCTGATTTTTCAGGGTGAAATTGCGTGCCAAACACGTTGCCATTTTGCACAACACCAGTGATTTTTTCGCCGTATGACGCGACAGCAGAGATATATTTTTTGTCGGTATACGCCATATATGAATGCACAAAATATACGTGTTCGCCTTCTTTCACACCTTGCAAAAGACTGCTTTCGTTTGTTATTTCAAGGTTGTTCCAACCCATGTGCGGAATTTTGAGACCGCAGTTTGGGATTGGTTTGATTTCGCCAGGGATAAGACCAAGCCCTGCAACTTTTTCAAATTCGTAGCTTGTTTCAAACAACATTTGCATGCCAAGGCATATGCCAAGCAAGGGTTTTTTTGTTGTTTGCTCTTTCAAAAATTCTGCTAGTCCTGTGGCATTGAGCATTTGCATGGCTTTTGGGAAAGCGCCAACGCCAGGGAGAATTATTCCACTTGCACTTTCGATTTCTTCTTTGTTTGAAGTGATTATGTTTGGTATTTTCAGAAAATCAAGTGCGTTTTTCACACTGAATAGATTCCCCGCACCGTAATCGATTATTGCTATCATGTTTATCCTTATTATATTACGCCTTTTGTTGAAAGGTCTTTATCTGCTGTGATTTTTACTGCAGTTTTGAGCGCGTGCGCCACCGCTTTGAAGATTCCTTCGAGTTTGTGGTGGTCATTTTTGCCATACATCAAGTTGATATGAAGAGTTATTCCGCCATTAAAAGCAAACGCACGGAAGAATTCTTCGCACATTTGATTGTCGAAATCGCCTGTTTTATCTGATGAGAATTCCGCATTAAAGACGAGATATGGGCGGTTTGAAATGTCTAGCGTTGCCATTGCGAGTGCTTCATCCATTGGGATTTGGGCAGAGCCGTATCTTGTTATGCCCGCTTTTGAAAACACTGCCTCGTTGAAAGCTTTGCCAAGCACTATGCCGACATCTTCAATTGTGTGGTGGCAATCGACATAAAGGTCGCCCTTGCAAGAAATTTCCATACCAATACCAGAGTGCACTGAAAGTGCTGTTAGCATGTGATCAAAAAAGCCTACGCCTGTGTTTATTGATGTTTCGCCACCGTCTAGGTTGATTTTCACTGAAATATCAGTTTCTTTTGTTTGTCTTTTAATTTCTGAAACCCTCATAATAATCTCCTATAAAATTATTTTAAGCTGAGAAAGAAGCTGTTTGTTTTCTTCCTTCGTGCCACAAGTTATTCTTAGATACTTTTTAAAGTTTCTCACAACAATTGATTCTTCTTTCAATTTTTCAAAGATTTCCGTTGCAAAGTCTGTTTTGATAAATACGAAATTCGTTTGCGTTTTATAGACTTTCTCTATTTTATCGCTGTTTTTTGCAAGTGTTATGATTTCTTGATAAAGAAGTTTTGTTTCGCTTATTATTTCAGCTGTTTTTTCCTTCAAACTTTCTGGGTTTGAATATATAACTTCGCCGATTTTTTGCGTTATTGCGTCCATATTATATGGGGATTTTGCAGATCTTAGCGCCGTTGTGATTGTTTTGTTTGCGATTGCAAATCCAAGGCGAATACCCGCAAGACCAACCGCTTTTGACGATGTTTTCAAGATGATAAGATTGTCGTACTTCTCAACTTCTGAAAGCAAACTTTGATCCCAAAAATCCATGTATGCTTCGTCGAGAACAACGAGTGCATCTGACGCTGTGATGATTTTTCTTACATCTTCTTTTTTTAGACCAACTGATGTTGGATTGCATGGGTTTGAAAAAATCACCATGTCGATTTTATTGTTTTTTAGATAGTTGCTAACATCATCTGTTCTCACGCACATATCTTCATCTTTTTCGATTGAAATAATGTCGCAACCCGCAATCACGCCGTAGAATTTATACATTGAAAATTCGGGAGTTACCACCAAAATTTTCATGCCGTTTTCTAGGAAACTTCCGCAAATAACTGAAATGAGTTCGTCAGAACCGTTTCCAACTGTGACAAAATCGGGATTGATTTGATATGCAGATGCGTATTTTTCTGTTAGTGCACTGCAAGTTGGGTCGGGATATCTGTTGAGTGGGATTTTTGCGATTTCTTCAGATATTGTTGCCATTTCTTCTTCTGAAAGGGTGAAATAGCTTTCGTTTGCGTCGAGTCTTATTTTATAATCACCACTTATTGGGTCATACGGTGTTAAGTTTCTTAATTTTCTTATTAGTTGATACGCCATTGATGTCTCCTTAGAACCTTACTTTTATTGAGTTTGCGTGAGCTGATAGCCCTTCTTTATCTGCGATTGTGATGATGTCTTCTTTTGCGATTTCAAGCGCTTCTTTTGTGTAGTAGATATAGCTTGTTTTTTTGATAAAGCTGTCCACTGAAAGGGGTGAGAAAAATCTTGCTGTGCCCGATGTTGGCAAGACGTGGTTTGGGCCTGCATAATAATCGCCAAGCGCTTCTGGGGCGTATTCGCCAAGGAAGATTGAACCCGCGTTGTCAAGTCTGCCAAGATATTGCATTGGGTTTTCAAGCATGACTTCAAGGTGTTCTGGGGCGATTTCGTTTGCAAGATTCACAGCTTCTTCTTCGGTTTTGCAAACGATGATTGTGCCGTAGTCTTTAAGCGACTGTCTTATGATATCCTTTCTTGAAAGGGTTTCTGATTGAATTTCAAGTTGTTTGATTGTTTCTTTTGCCACGTTTTCGCAAGTTGTCACCAAAATACTGCTTGCAAGAACGTCGTGTTCTGCTTGTCCCATAAGGTCTGATGCGATGAATTTTGGGTTTGCGTTTTTATCTGCTAGCACCAAAATTTCACTTGGGCCTGCAATCATATCGATATCAACTGTTCCAAACAAAATCTTTTTCGCTGTTGCAACAAATATATTGCCAGGGCCGACGATTTTATCGACTTTTGGCACTGTTTCTGTTCCGAAAGCTAGCGCGCCAACCGCTTGAGCACCGCCGAGAAGGAATATTTTGTGAACACCGCAAAGTGCTGCTGCAACCAAGATATCAGGGTTTGCTTTGCCTTCTTTTGTTGGTGGTGTGACCATGATAATTTCTTTCACACCCGCGATAACCGCTGGGATTGCGTTCATGAGAACTGACGAAGGATACGCGGCTGTGCCACCAGGAACATAAAGTCCAACGCGTTTTAAACCGCGGATTCTTTGACCCATAATAACGCCGTTTTCCTTTGCATCGATATAGCTTTGTTGGATTTGTCGAGAGTGGAAATCTTTTATGTTTGCAATAGCGTTTTTGAGCGCTGAAACGAATTTTTCATCGGCATTATTCACCGCTTCTGTTATTTCTTCTTTTGAAACTTCGATTTGTGAAGGCACTTTGCCATCGAATTTTTCTGTGTATTTAATAACTGCACTGTCGCCGTTTTCTTTCACGTCTTGCAAAATATCTTCGACAATTTGGTTTACTTTTTTATCGACTTCCGCGCTTCTTGCTTTCAAGTTTTTTAATGCTTCAAATTCAACTTTTCCGTCTGCTTTTATTATATTTATCATATTATTCACCTTTGTTTGCTGACTTTTCCATTATTGTTATTAGATTTTCAATTTCCTTTTTGCGAAGTTTTAAACTTGCGCCGTTCACGATTAATCTTGCTGAAATTTTTGCAACGTCTTCGATAACTTCAAGTCCGTTTTCTTTCAGCGTTGAGCCAGTTTCAACTATGTCGACAATGGCATCTGCAAGTCCGATAAGCGGGGCGAGTTCTACACTGCCTTCGATTTTCACGATTGAGATATCCATATCTTTTGATTTGAAAAATGCGTTTGCCACGTTTGGATATTTTGTTGCTATGGTTTTTTCGCCATAACCTGCATATAAATCCGCACCCTTTGTTGATGCAACTGCAAACTTGCACACACCAAACCCAAGATCCAAAACTTCGAAAAAGCTTCCGCCGTATTCCATGATTGTATCTTTGCCAACAACGCCAAGATCACACACGCCGTGTTCTACATACGTGATAACATCGGCGGCTTTTGCAAGCACAACTTCTAAGTTCAAATCGGGAATTTCTAAAATCAACTTTCTGCCCTTGTTTTCTATTGCACTGCAATCGTAGCCTGAATTTTTTAAAAGTGCGATTGTATCTTTTTCCAATCTGCCTTTTGTTAGTGCTATTCTTATTGGTTTCATAGTGCACCTACCCTTTTGAGCTGAACTTCTTCTGCCACGATATATATATTTTCAATGTTTTTTTGTTTTGCATATTCCACAGCTTCGTTAACGCTTTCCAAAATGCAATTTTCAACGATAAGACCCGCTTTTATCAGTGCTTTTGCTTGCAAAAGGGCTTTCATTTCATACCCCGCTTCGCCAAACACAAGAACTTTTGAAACTTCAGCTTTCACGTTTTTGTTTTTATCAAGAATATATTTTGAAACTGCGTCTACATCTATTGCAAAGCCGATTGCGGGCAAGTCCTCGCCGAAATCTTTAAGCAAGTTATCGTATCTTCCGCCTGAAACAACTGCGTCGCCATGACCTTGGATATAGCCCCTGAAAATTATTCCTGAATAATAATCTGTTCTGTTCACCATGCCGAGATCAACGGATATTTTATCAGACAATCCGAGTTTTGTGATGTCGTCATATATGCCTTGAAGATAGCAAAGCAGTTCGTTGATTTGACTGTCGCCAAAAAGTTCCTTTGCAACGGAGAAAACTTCGTCGCCACCGAAAAGTCTTGGTAATTGTTTTAGCATATAACAATATTTTGAATCGCCAATTTCGTCGAGAGCATCGTTGAGCGCTGGATAGTTTTTGTTTTCGATAAGGCTTCTCAATTTTTCGATAGTGCTTTTTGAAACGCCGAGTTTTTGTGCCAAGATTTTGAATATTCCGATATGACCAATTTCTATTGTGAAGTTTTCAATGCCACAGCCTTCCAAAACTTCCACCGTTGTGAACAAAACTTCAAGGTCGCCACGCTTTGAAGAGTTGCCAATTATTTCTATGCCAGATTGCACAACTTCGTTTGTCTTGCCCCTTAGCGCTTTTTCCGATGCGTACATTTTTTGATTGTAGCAAAGCCTTATTGGTTTCACTTCTGATTTTAATCTTGTTGAAGCAAGCCTTGCGATTGGCAATGTTGAATCAGGTCTGAGGGCGATAAGCCTTCCGTGGCTGTCGCAAAATTTATACATTTTGTCGCTGTTGATATACCCTGTTTGCACGTTGAATACATCCAAAAATTCTACAGTTGGGGTTATCACTTGGGAAAAACCCCTGCTCTTATACATCTGCAAAAGTGTGGATTCCACAAACCCACGCGTTTCACATTCTTCAAACAGAAGGTCTTTCATGCCTTCTGGAGTTATCAATTTGTTGTTCATTTCCGTTCTTTCCTTTAGTTTCTTTATCTACACTTCAATGTGATAAAGTGATATAATATAATAGTATTCTATCATTGTAAGTTTCAAAAGTCAAGTATTTTTTTATAACTTCATCACGATAAAGTGCTTTTACGCGATAAAAATGTGATAAAGCTGTTTTTATTTTTTGTTTAGTAATTTTTTATTTAGTAATTTTTTATTGATATTGAGTTTCTTTATTGACAAAAAAAATAGCATTCAACTGAAGTTCCAATTGAATGCTAGTGTTTTTATATTTATTCGAGGGAGAATTTTTCTGCTTCGAATTTTTCTGCATCAAGCGGATAGTTGCCATCGAAACAGCCTGTGCAGAATTCCCCACCACCGCAAGATTGCTTTAGGTATTCAAGTGGGATATAATGAAGACTGTCGGCACCGATAAGTTCGCAAATTTCTTCTTCTGTGCGATATGCACCGATAAGTTGTTCGCGAGTGTCCATATCAACACCAAATGAGCATGGATTTTTTACGATTGGTGATGCAACCAGCATATGAACTTCCAGTGCGCCACTTTTTCTTAGAAGATTTATTATCTTTTTACTTGTTGTTCCACGAACAATCGAGTCGTCGATAAGAATTAGCCTTTTGCCCTTGATGTTACTTCGAAAGGCGTTCAGCTTGATTTTTACTGCTGATTCGCGTAGGCTTTGGCTTGGTTGAATGAAGCTTCTTCCGATGTATCTATTTTTTGAAAGTGCATCAACATATGGAATGCCACTTTTTGCTGAGTATCCCATGGCACAAACAAGTGCTGAATCGGGAACGCCCGCAACGATATCTGCATCGATTTTGAAAAGTTCAGCAAGATGCATGCCACATTCGTATCTCGCGTCGTAAACACTGACTTCATCGATAACTGAATCGGATCTTGAAAGGTATACGTATTCAAAAATACAGCTTTTATGTTCTTGTTTATCCCAAATTCTTGATGTGTATGTTCCGTCGGCTTCCACAACAATCATTTCTGATGGCTGAAGGTCGCGAATGATTTTTGCATCAATTGCGTCGAGCGCACAGCTTTCTGATGCGAAGATAATTTGACCATCTTTTTCACCCATGATAAGTGGACGAAGTCCGTATTGATCGCGAACGGCAATGAGTTTATCATCAGCCATGACAACCAAAGAGAAAGCACCGACCAATCTTCTGCAAGCATTGACAACGCCATCTTCGATGTTGTTGAATGAGCAGTGGTTTATTAGTGCTGCCAAAACTTCTGAATCTGTTGAGCTTTGGAAAATAAAGCCTTTTTCAATAAGGTCGCTTTTGATTTGGTTTGCGTTCACCACGTTTCCGTTGTGGGCAACTGCCATTCTGCCAAGTCTTCCATAGAAAACAACTGGTTGAGCGTTGACAACGTTTGATGAACCCGTTGTTGAATATCTCACGTGTCCGATTGCAATTTTTGAATTTGGAAGCAAGCTTAGTTCTTCTTCGCCAAATACTTCGTTTACAAGACCCATGTTTTTATAGTATGCAATTTTTTTATCGGGAATAGTGACTGCGATGCCTACGCTTTCTTGTCCCCTATGTTGAAGGGAAAACAATCCATAATACGTTGCTCTTGCAAGGTCGTCTTCCACTTTACTTGCAATACCAAATATGCCACATTCTTCGTGGACACCAAAATCTCTTATGTCGAAAATCTCTTTCACGATTATCCCCTTGCTTTAATTATTCTAGCCATTATTTCGTCGTATGCTTCTTCAACACCACCGAGGTCACGTCTGAATCTGTCTTTATCCAATTTTTCGTTTGTTTTAGCATCCCAGAATCTGCATGTGTCTGGAGAAATTTCGTCGGCAAGAATGATTCTTCCGTCGTATCTGCCAAATTCAAATTTCATATCAATAAGAGAAATGCCAACACCCGCAAAGAATTCTTTCAAAATTTCGTTGATTTTGAATGCCATTTGCTTGATTGTTGCGATTTCTTCTTCAGTTGCAATTCCAATTGCAAGTGCGTGATAGTCGTTGATTAGTGGATCGCCAAGAGCGTCATCTTTATAGCAGAATTCAAGGACTGGGCATTTTAGTGCACTGCCTTCTTCAATACCAAGATTTTTTGAAAAGCTTCCTGCTGCTACGTTTCTGATGATAACTTCTAGGGGTACAATTTCAACTTTTTTCACGAATGTATCAGTTTCTGACACTTCTTCAATAAGATGTGTTTCGATACCTTTTTCTTCAAGCATTTTGAAAAGAATGTTTGTGCATTTGTTGTTGATTATTCCCTTTCCAACGATTTGACCTTTCTTGATACCATTGAATGCTGTTGCATCATCTTTATAAGATACCAATACTACGCCATCTTCTGTTGTGGCAAAAACTTTTTTTGCTTTTCCTTCATATAAAAGCGTTGTTTTTTCCATTTGTTTCTCTCTCCTCGCATAAAAATATTTTATCACTTAAATTTTACATAAATTTTTCATAATGTGCAAGTGTTTTGGTGGCGATTTGGCATTAATTCAAAAAAAATTATGCATTATTTTAAATAATGCATAATGATGTTATTTCTTCGTATTTTATGTTTAATTTTTAACAAATTTCGTACACTGTTTTTGTATTTTTATTGCACTTTTTTAAATGACCTTTTAATTTTTTGCCACCCAATACTGCATATTATCTTGGAACACGACATCGATTTTTTCGTTATCTAGCAGATATGTGAGATAACTTTTCACCGTGCTTCCGATAAGCATGTTTTGCGAAAAATCAAGTTTTAGGTTATACTTATCAAAAAGTGCTTTGATAAGATGTTCGAAAGTTATTTTTTGGGCGCAGAAAGATAAAATATCATCGATAACTTGGTATGTTTTTTGAATGTTGAATTCCACCAAAGCAGAAATATCGCTTGACGGTGCTACGTGGGACGGAATGAAATACTCACCTTCAATAGTTTTTAGCATTTCTAGTGAATCTAGATATTTTTCCACGTTTTGAACGAACACAATGCCGTATTTATTGATTGTTTCTTCACCCGCAATTGCGTCGGCAACAAACCACGCGTTATCTGGCGTTTTAAACATTGTTTGGGAAAAGGAATGACCGTCGCACGCAAGCATTTGTAAGCCTTCTGGCAAGTTTTCGCATGTTAGTGGCTTCACATCTGCAGGCTGAGCATAAAAGAACTTTCCGCGTGCGATTTTTGGAGAATTTGAACCGCAAAGATAGCTTGAATTCACAATTGTGTGGGTTGTGAGGGCGTGGTCGATTCCTCTGCAAAGGATTTCACAGCCTGTTTCTTCTTGCAAGTATGCATTGCCACCAACGTGGTCGGCATGACCGTGGGTGTTTATTATTGTTTTGATATTCCAGCCTTGCTCCATCACGATTTTAAGCACTTTTTTTGCAGTGTCTTTGGAATTGCCACTGTCTATCAAGCACACGTTTTCATCATCGATGTTATATATTCCGATTTTCGCCGGACAATCGATATAGTGCGTTTTCTTACCAAAACTTATAAGTTCGTACATCTTTTCTCCTTATCGCACACAGATTGAATCTGCGATTTCTTTTGCTTTTTTATCGCCTTTTATATACTTTATAAGCTCTAGCGCAAACTGAATTGATGCTGACACAGCTTCTCCTGTTATCACGTTTCCGCTCACGACAACTGGGGCATCCACATAGTTTGTCACTTCTTCTTTCATGCTTGGATAAACTGTCATTTTAGCATCTATATCAAGGATAGAAAGCACCATGGGAGCGGCGCAGATTGCTGAGATAAGCTTTTTGTTTTCGTTTGCTTCACTGATGAGCGAAAGAAGACTTTCGTGTTCTAGATAGTGCTTTGTTCCCGGTCCGCCCGCAAGAAAAACACCTTCTAAATCGGCAAAATTGCAGTCTGAAAACATTGCGTCACTTTTATACGTGACACCCACCGAACTTTTCACATATTTTGATTCTTCAAGGGATACAGTTGTTATTTGAATTCCTGCCCTTCTCAAAAGATCAACTGGCGTTATCGCCTCGATTGCTTCAAAACCATTAACCCAAAATGCGTATATCATAACATTTCTCCTTATACATACATTTTATTAACCAATACCACCCATGACAGCACCAAGAGCAAGCACAACAACAGCCATTAGGCAGTATACATATTTGCTGAATTTTAAAACTATTGGTTTTACACCTTTTTCGCTTCCGCGGTTTATTTCTTCCATCGCTTTGTTTTCACCAACAACCCAGAAGAACATCACACCCGCCATCATTGCACCGATTGGGCAGATATAGATTGAAACCACATCCATCCAGCCTGAAACTATGCCTTGGATATAAGTTGAAATAACAATGCCTACACCCGCGATTGAAAGTGATGCTTGAAGCCTTGTCATGCCAAATTTTTCTTGCATTGTTGCAATTGGCGTTTCATAAAGATTTAGCAGTGATGTTATTCCCGCAAACAAAACTGAAACGAAGAATACTATCACAATCAAAGAACCGCCCGGCATGCTTGCAAACAAGTTTGGCAGATATATAAACATGAGCCCTGGACCGCTGTCGCTTAGCTGTGCGCCCGTTGTTGCAATTGCTGGGATAATTACAAAAGCCGCGAGAACTGCTGCGAGAGTATCGAAAAATGCAACGTTTTTTGCTGATTTTGGAATATCTTCACCGCCGTCTAGATACGAGCCGTATATAAGCGTTCCGTTGCCCGCAACTGACAGTGAGAAGAACGCTTGTCCCATTGCGAAAATCCAAACTGTTGGGTCAAGCCAACCTTGTGGATTTACTGTCAAGATATATTTGTAGCCATCGATTGCGCCGTCTTGGAACGCGACATATATGCCAAGCCCAACAAACAGACAAAAGAATATTGGCATCAAAATTTTATTTGTGCGTTCGATACCTTTGCCAACGCCGAAAATCAAGATTGCAAACACCAACACAATCGCGCCGATTTGCCATGCTGTGTTGCCAAAGTTTACCGCCATTTCGCCAAATGCGTTTGCGAATTCTTCAACAGAAGAAGGTGCGAGCGTCGCACCAGAGAATGCACCGAAAGTATATTTTAGCATCCAACCAACAACAACTGTGTAGCCAAGCGCCAGTGCAAGTGAGCCCAAAACTGGCAACATGCCAATTGCTTCGCCAAGTTTTCTGTTTCCACCGCGATATTCAACCGCTTTGCCAAACGCACCAAGCGAGCCTGATTTTGCCCATCTTCCGAAAGCCATTTCACCAATCACACCCGATGATGAAATCAAAAATATAAAAATAAAATACGGTATCAAAAATGTTCCACCGCCATAAAGCGATACGCGCTGTGGAAACATCCAAATATTCCCAACGCCAACTGCTCCGCCAATACACGCGACGATAAAGCCCCATTTTGATTTGAACGTGTCTCTTTTTTCTGTTTTAATACTACTCATATAAGCCCCTACAATGTTAATTATTTTTATTATTATACAACATCAAAGCGTTTATGTCTATAATTTTATTGCGCGCGAATGTTACTTATTTAGCACAAAGTTAAAAAAGTGCGACTTTTTTTACAAATCGCACTTTATTTTTTATATTTGTTCACCTTCTGGAAAACAGTGTAGGTGGAGTGGCGACAAGACTTTCAAGCCTTCGCCAATCGAGAAATCTTTGCCCGCTGCAAGGTTTGCACCGCGCATTGAAAAATATGCGTTATACAGTGCGAGAAGTTCTTCGTTTAGTTGTGATTTATGCATTGCCATTGCTTCGAACTTTAAAGCGAAAGTTTCCGTTATATCGATAACTGTGTTTGGCTTTGATGTGAAATAAAAACCAATTGCATAAGGATTTGCGGGTGGAGTTTTTGTGTTTTCTGGATATTCAAGCAAATTGCAATTTATGAAGGCTTGCGCCGCCGCTTTGCCCGTTACGATATGGTCGTTGTGACCTTCGTATGATAGCCATGGGTCTGGTGCAAACACCATATCAAAACCGCCACTGCGTATCACTTCGGAAATTTCCCATGCGATTTTTTTCACACTGCAAAGAGAGCCGTCTTTTTTGCCAAGGAAATGGCATTTTTCCACGCCGAGATGTTTTGCCGATGCAATCGCTTCTTCTTTTCTGACACCCGCGAGAACTTCACCTTTAAGCTGTGGCACGTATGCCCCAAGTGAGCCGTCTGTTACTGTGAGAAATTCTACTTCGATACCCGCTTTTATAAGGACTGGCACAATACCGCCCATGCCGATTTCGATATCGTCTGGATGTGGCGCTACGCAGAGCGCTTTTTTGCCTTTTGTTATATCAGGTGGCATGAAATATGCCATGATTTCTTGATTGTTCATAAATTATCTCCTTTTACACTCTTTTTGCTTCCAATTCTTCGTGGATTTCTTCACGCATTTTATCAGTTAGCGAATAGAAAATCATTGGCACCATAGAAATTACAAAGCTGAGTGCTGGAATCACATACATCATTGCTGAAAGACCCGTTTTCAAAAGATCTGTTGCAATCATGTTTTCTTCGTAGGCAAGGATAACCAATCCAACACCCAATATAAGCTTTGCAAATGTTGCAGAAAGTTTTGTGAGGAAAGTGTTTATCGAGAAGATAATGCCCTCTCCGCGATATCCGAGTTTCCATTCTGAATATTCAACAGCGTCTAGTAGCATTGTTGCACAGACGATTGAAATAACCCCAGTTGCAAGGAAGCTTAGTCCAAGGAAAATAAGTCCAACCCAAACGCTTGATTGCGCGAACATTGGAATTATGCTTGTGACAGCACCCATAGCTGAGAACGCAAAGAAAATACTGCGTTTTGGGAACTTCACAACGAGTTTTGGTGCGATAATCATGCCTAGCGTCATGCCGATGACAAGGCTTAGACCAATTGGCGTTACCATTGTTGCATCACCCCAAACATAGATTACAAAATAAAGCTGTGTTGCTTGGCGGATTGCGTTTACGACATTTGTTATCACAAGTGCTATCATAAGCGCTTGAAGTGGTTTGTTTGAAGTTATTGTTTTCAAATTTTTGCGAACTGACATAACCTCTTGTTCGGGTGCGATTCTTTCCTTTGTTTTTAGGCCTGCGATTATCATCAGCACACCGCCGATAATAACAAAGATTGAAGCGGAAATTGTGTAAGCTGAAGCTGACCTTTCACCGCCGAATGCGTTCAAGACATAAATACTTCCAACCGACACGATAACTGTTCCTATTGTTCCGCCGATTTTTCCAAGCGTTACCATTGTTGTTCTTTCTTCAGGGATTGTTGAAACCGTTGAAGTTATCGCCCAGATTGGTATGTCGCAAAGGGTGTAGGACATGCCCCAAAGGATATAGCAAACACCTGCAAAAATCACTGCTGAGCTTGCTGTCATATCAAAGCTTACAAAGCATAGAATTGTTGTTATCATAATAACGATTGGACCGAAAATCATATACGGTCTGAATTTGCCATATTTGGTTCTTGTTCTGTCTGTGATAATTCCCATCATTGGGTCGTTCACGGCATCCCACAAACTTGCAACCACCACGATGATTGTTGCAACTCCGCTTGGAATCAAAAGTAGGTCGGTGAAGAAAAACAAAATATACATAGACATAAAGTTGTATATCATATTTTGTCCTAGCAGTCCGCTTGTGTAGGCAATCTTCTCGCCTGTTGGCACTTGTCTTTGCATTTTATACCCCCGATTTGTTTTTATTTTTATTTTATCCTGATATAATACCCCTTTATTTTAGCACATGTTTTGATAGTATTCAATAGTTATGATGATATTTTTTATTTTATAGTACAAATATAGAAAAATTTTTCTTTATTAAAACAGTTGACAAAATCAAAATAAAACTGTTATAGTTGGTTTACAAATAAATATTGTCGCTTATGGGGTGCTTTTAGCTGAGATTATACCCACTGAACTTGAAAAGATAATTCTTTGGAAGGATAAGCAAAAATTTTCCGTTCTCAGCACGTGTGCTGGGATTTTTTTTTGCTCCATTTTTGCGACTTGGAGGAGATTTTATGAATAATCTATTACTTGCTATCGCATGGGAAGGCATTGAAATGATCAATGTTTACATCATGCTTGCTGCCGTTTTGCTTGCAGTTGTTTTGGTTCTTGTTTTTAAAAATAAAAATGAAACTTTCAACACTAAAGCTATTGTTTACGGCGCTATGTGCATTGCTCTTGCGGCAGTTTTGAACACTTTCACTGTGTTTTCTATGCCAAACGGCGGGTCTGTCACAATCTGTAGAGTTTTGCCACTTTTGATTTACGCTTACGCTTTCGGGGCTAAACGTGGATTTATCGTTGGTGCGATTTATGGACTTATCGACTTTATCGCTAAACCTTGGTTTGTTCACCCAATACAATTCTTGCTTGACTATATCTTTGCTTTCTCTATGGTAGGGTTTGCGGGTATTTTCAACAAAAAGCCTTCTATGAGAACTTTCGCATTTATTTTGGGAACTGTTATCTTTGGTTTTGCTAGATTTGGTTGCAGTGTTATTTCTGGTGTTCTATACTGGGAAACTCCACTTTGGGGCTCTATCACATACAACAGTGTTTTGCTTGTTGATGCTGCCGTTTCTCTTATTGGGGTTATCGTTTTGCAAAAATCAAAAAGTTTCAATGCTGTTATCGACAACACAAGAGCTCAAGCTTAGGCTCTTTTGTTTGATTCATAATAATTGTAAAAGTGCATATCGCAAGATATGCACTTTTATTTTGTTTGTTTTTATTTTGTATTTGTTTTGTTTTGTTTGTTTGTTTTGCTTGTTTTGTGGCAAGTTGTTCTTTATTAAAACTCGTATTCTATTTCTTTTGACAAGTCGCCCTTTGTTATTATTTCGTATCTTTTCACGAAGTTTTCAAACATTCCCCACGCGAGAACAAAGAACATAGTCGATATTGCAAGGATTTCGATTATTTGTGGAATATCCCACACAATTGCCGATCTTGAAAGATAAAACATAACACCAACAAGCAAGCCAAAGATTGCATAAACGCCGATTCTTTTATATACAAAAGCGTTGTAATCTTCAAAATATTTTGGGTTTAAGAATGGTGGGCGGAAGATTATGCCCTTGCCACGCTTTACGTAGGCGATGTCTATTTCCACCATGAATTTTATTATTATGCCGAGAAACAGCACGATAAATGTCGTTGAAAAATACCCCGGATATCCCACGTTTTGCAGTTTATACAAAAAATCTGTGCAAAACAATGTGACCGCCACAAAATTTGCGACTCCAAATAAAACCTTTCTCATATTCGCTCACTTTTTGATTTTATTATAGCACCATTTGTCTGTTTTAGCAATTGTTTAAAATAAAAAGTCCCAAAATTGAATGTTTCAAATTTGGGACTTTTAGTTTTTTGGTTTAGTTTATTTATCTTTTTGATATGTAAATCACATATCTTTTCGATATTTGAATTTACTTATCTTTTTGATTTTGGTTTGCCCAAAATTTCGCTCATGATAACCGCTTTGCGCATGTCGCTTACAGAAATTGTTGAAGCTGAAACAATCGGTTTTGAAACTTGCACGCTTTTGTTGCCGTATTCATTGCTACCTTCATCGTAAACTTTTCCAAGTGTGCCCGCATACTGCCGATTTTCTGTTCTTGAATTATTGCTGTTTGAAGGGCGCTTGTGCGAGTGCTGTTCCAATGCAGTTTTTTGCTGGCTTATTGGGACGTTTTTAACGCTTGAATTGCTTTTTTTGGCTGTGGTTTTGTTAGCAAACGGATCAGCCATGCCGTAGGGGGTGTTTGCCCCCTTTGACACGCTTGTTTTATTTGTTATTGTTCCTGCGCCAAGCAATTCTGCGAATATCTCTGATAAGATACCCATGTTGCTCTCCTTTATAATCTATGATTATTCAGTTTTTGGAGCTTCTTCACCATTTGCGATTGCTGTTCTCATTTCTGTATCTGAATTGATGTTTTTCATGTTGTAGTAGTCCATAACACCAAGATTTCCTGATTTGAGGGCTTCTGCCATTGCAAGTGGAACCATTGATTCCGCTTCGATAACTTTCGCACGCATTTCTTGTGATTTAGCTTTCATTTCTTGTTCGTTTGCAACCGCCATTGCTCTTCTTTCTTCCGCTTTGGCTTGCGCGATTTTCTTATCGGCTTCCGCTTGATCCATTTGAAGTTGTGCACCAACGTTTCTGCCTACGTCGATATCCGCGATATCGATTGAAAGAATTTCGTATGCTGTGCCGGCATCTAAGCCTTTTGAAAGCACCATTTTTGAAATCATATCTGGGTTTTCCAAAACTTCTTTATGCGTTACTGCTGAACCAACTGTTGTTACAATACCTTCGCCGACACGGGCGATGATTGTATCTTCACCAGCACCACCGACAAGTCTTGCGATGTTGGCTCTCACTGTTACTCTCGCTTTTGCGCGAAGTTCAATACCGTCTTTTGCAATTGCGGCAACAACAGGTGTTTCGATAACTTTTGGATTTACTGACATTTTAACCGCATTCAAAACGTCTCTACCGGCAAGGTCAATCGCTTTTGCTGTTTGTGAATCAAGAGTGATATTAGCCGAGTGAGCTGAAATAAGCGCGTTGATAACATTCAAAACGTTACCGCCCGCCATGAAGTGAGTTTCAAGTTCGTCAACACTGATATCAAGCCCTGCTTTTTTAGCTGAGATATATGATTCAATGATGAGTTTCATATTGATTTTTCTAAGTTTCATACCAACCAATCTTGAAAGCTTGATGTGTGCACCTGAAATGAGTGCTCTGAACCAAGCTGAAATTGGCAATATTGAAAGAACCAAGATGACTAAGATTAGCAAAATAAATGCGAACACTGCAACTGTAAATGCTCCAGCTGATGTTGCCAAGAATAAATTTGTCATGATTTTCTCCTTTCTTTTGTTTTTGGATGTTTTTCAACTACCCTTATAGTTAGTCAGCTTTGCTGACATTAACTTTTCCGCCTTCAACAAATGTTATTTCAACCGTTTCACCTTTTGCGATAATGGCTGAACCACACGATATAACTTCGATGATTTCGCCATCGAATTTTGCTTTGCCCACAGGGCGCAAGTCTGTTATTGTTTCACCAATTTTTCCAACGTATGTCGAAAAGTTTGGCGTTGCAGATGTTGCACCTGTTGGAACGGCTGTTTCCGTTGCAACTAGTGCTGTTTTTGAAAGTCTGCCTTTGCGTGCTGACCTTCCGATAATGAGAAACAACGCTGTGAAAAACACACTTGTCATAACCAATATCAAGATTGAAATAATCAAATTGCCACCCGCAACAATGTGAAGAATCACACCTGCAAGGCAAAAGAACCCGCCAAGACTTCCGAATATACCGAAGCCCGGCATACACATTTCGATAAGTCCAAAAATTATGCCCAAAACAATCGCACCGATTGCAATTGACATTAGCAGTTCTGACGTTACTTCCGAGATTACTAGGAATTCCATAATTTCCTCCTTTTTCTTTTGTATACTGTGTTTTTGTTTATTTTATGTCTTCTTTTTTTGTTTCAAGTTCCACTTCGTGTTTTTCCATAAGGATTGTTGAAGCAAGACCTGTGACAACAAGTTTGAAGAATTTTAGCAAATAATTTGCACCGAGCATCATGATGATCATGATAAGTGCTGGCACCAATGTTGGCATTGTCACACTGAAGAAGCTTGGTATTCCCGCAAGAACAGCAAAGCCCGCAAGTGACACGCAAACGAAAAGCACACCACGCATAACGTTGAATGGTTTGCAGATATCTGCAAGAACAGCATAACCCACAAACGTTGTTATCACAACGCACATAGAATCGATATCTGTTGTTGTTAGACCAAATATTCCTGATGTCCAGTTGAGAATCAAGATATAAAGCACGGTGACAAGTGCCCCAGGGATCGCCCGTTTCATGACGTTATATAAGAAGTTACCACTAATTTTTTCTTTTGACGGTTCAAGCGCCAAGAAGAACGATGGGACGCCCGTCACGAAGAATTCATAGATGAGCAATTTTGACGGAGTGAATGGGTATGGGATTGAAAGCAGTATCGTCAAGATTGAAAGCAATACTGACATTACCGTTTTCACAAGGAATAGAGATGCTGACCTTTGAATGTTGTTTATTACCCTTCTGCCTTCTGAAACAACCACTGGCATTGAAGAGAAGTTTGAATCCATCAAAACCAAATGGGCTACGTTTCTGACAGCTTCACTGCCCGATGCCATCGCAATTGAGCAATCTGCTTCTTTCATTGCCAAGATATCGTTCACGCCGTCGCCCGTCATGGCGACTGTGTGTCCGTTTTTCTTTAGCGTTTTTATGAGTAGCAATTTTTGTTCTGGCGAAACTCTGCCAAAAACTGTGTATTCATCGCACAGCGTGATGATTTCTTTGTTTGAAAGTCCGTCAAGGCTGATGTGTTTTTCTGTGCCTTCAACGCCTGCTCTTCTTGCAACTTCCGCAACTGTGATTGGGTTGTCGCCTGATATTATCTTAACTTTAACACCTTGTTCTTTAAAATATCTTAAAATTTGAGGTGCGTCTTCACGAACTCTGTCTTGAATCACAACAAGTGAAACTGGTGTGACTTCTGTTGGGATTGTGCCCGCATATTTTTCCGATGTTTTAGCAAGCAACAAAACGCGATAGCCTTGAACTGAATAGTTGTAAACTTTTGCATCAAGTGCTTCGTTTGGCGTTCTCAACACAAATTCTGGCGCGCCGATGAAATATGTTTCGTCGTTATCAAAAGTTACTGCGGAAAATTTTCTATCGGAAGAGAATGGATAGATTTTCTTTGTGAAGAAAACTTCTTTTTTTGTGTAGTAATTTTTGAGTGCAACCGCCGTTTGGTTGTTATCGTTTAGCGAATACATCATTGAAGATATAATTTCGCTTGGTTTTCTTTCTGAAGTGGTCAAATCTTCATGCATACAGACTGACATTGTGCCATCTGTTATTGTGCCTGTTTTGTCAAGGCAAAGCATGTCCACACGGGCGAGCATTTCTATTGCGTAGGATTCTTGAACAAGCGCGTTGTTTGATGCGATTTTCATTGAACCTAGTGCGAGAGAAATTGATGTGAGAAGGAATAGCCCCGCCGGAATCATGCCGACAAGTGAGCCCGTTGTTTTTGTTACTGCGTCATACATATTTCCGCCAGTTGAGGAATAGTTGCTGTAAAACATCATTGCGCCAAGCGGAATGATTGCCGCACTGACTGTTCTTATGATGATGTTTAGCGACGCGAGAAGTTCTGATTTTGGTTTTTTATATTTTTTGGCAACGAGTGAAAGTTTTGAAATATAATTTTCTTCGCCAACACAATACACTTTTGCAAGAGCTGTGCCTGAAACGACATAACTGCCCGCAAAAATTCTATCGCCAACTTTTTTGATGACGGGAACAGATTCCCCCGTGAGCAAAGCTTCGTTAACTTCGATTTCCCCTTGAACCACCATGGAATCTGACGATATTTGTTTGCCTGATGACAATTTCATGATATCGGACACAACGAGTTCATTGATAGCGATATTCATTTCTTTTTTGCCACGTATAACGCGCACGACTGGCGCTGTCATGAGCTTCAATTTATCCAGCTTTTTTTTGGCACGGATTTCTTGCACTGTTCCTATGACAAGGTTTATTATGATGATTGCAAGAAATGTCAAATCGGAAAATGATTCAACATAAATAAGCGCAACCGCCATGACGGCACAAAGCAAGTTGAAAAATGTTAGAACGTTGTCGCGTAAAATATCAAAATACGAACGCGAGTTGATTTTGAGTTCCTTATTGACATGCCCGTCTTGAATTCTTTGTTTTACTTGTTCTTCCGTTAGACCTTCTGAAAGGTCGGGAAAATATTCTTCTATATCGAGATTAGATGCAGAAAATTCGATGGCATTTTTTTCCAACGTTTTTTCACGCATTTCCTCGCTTGAAGAAATTTGCTTCACTTCGCCATATTGGGCAAAGAGTGTTTCATCGATTTCTTCTTCAACTTTGCGTTCAAAAAGTGACAAAAGCTTGAATTTTTTTTTGTCGTCACCGTTAAGTTTTGGAGTTTTGTCCTTGTTTATAGGCATATCACACCTCTATATATTGATAGATATCTTCATCAACTTCTTGAAGTTTTCCGTCGCCCGCGATTTTTTCTAGGGCGAATTTTGCATCTTTATATCCGATAAGCAACATGCCTTGAACTTCGCTGACGTCAATTTGTCCGCCAATCTTTGCAATGCTTAGTATCATTTCTTCAGTTATTTCATCAAGCACAAATACTGCCATATCATCTTCCTCGTAGTTATCATTATTTATTTGGTCATCTTGAAAAATTGGTTCTTCACTTCCGAGTTCAGCTTCTGAAACTTTTTCTTCTGTTTCCTCTGTTTCTTCTGGTTCTTCTGTTTCTTCTGCTGATTCTTCAAAAGTTGATTCACTTTCCAAAGATTCGTTGTTTTCTTGGTTTATAGCGTCGCTTTCAAATTCTTCTTGTGGTTGATAATCACCGTTGATTTCTTCGATTATTTCTCCGTTGATTTCACCGTTTACTTCTTCGATTATTTCTTCTTGTTGTTCGATTTCGGGTTGGCAAGCTGAATTTTCGCAAAGCTCGTTTATTCTGTTTTTAAGTTGTTGGTTTTCCACTTCTAGATTATAGATATTTTGATCAAAATCAGCGGTTAGTTCTCTTCTTGATTTGATTGTTTCTTGAAGTTCTTGGTTGATTTTGGATTTTTCATCTTCCAGAGATGTTGTTGTTTCTTGCAAATTTGAAATTTCTGCATTTTTTGCTTCTATTTCGCCATTTGCCGTTTGAAGTTTTTCTTGCGCTTTTTCACATTGTGAATAAAGGACATTCACTTCCCCTGTTAGCGCTTCTTTTTCGTTTGTTACCGCCACAAGCTGTTTCAAAATTTCGCTGTTTTCATTTTGCAAAATATCAAATTGAACTTTTAATGATTCAAACTTCACCAGTGCGGATTTTTCTTCTTCAAGTTCTTGCATTGTCATTATTTTGACGCTGTCTTCTTTTGGTTTATCTGTGCTTTCTTTTGCTGTGTCAACAGCAGTGACGTCGTTGATAAGGTCATCTTTCAAACCTAGAACGCTGTCGTAGGTTTTTCTTAGTTCTGTTATCATTTTATCCATGCTGACACTTTCTGTTTTATCGATTTTGATGATAAAATCAGCGCCGTCGGCGATTGGGAAATACACAGATTTTTCAAGGTATGCACGAGATTTATCGAACATATCTTTATAGGTGTTTTCGTTTTGTTTAAGAGAAAAGCCTTGAATGAGAATTTGATAAAAGTTATTAAATTCGCCATTTTTTTCGCCAAACTCGTGTGAATCGCTGATGTAGTTTAGGCATAGCGATTTTTCCAAAAAGAAAATATTTCTTTGCACCGATGCGTATGTTTTTGTTAGTGCGATATCGCAAAATTGGATTGCTTTATCAAACTTTTTCAATCTTCTTAGCGCGTCGATAAGGTATTGATATATTTTTATATCAAAATGTTTTTTGAAATATTCTGTTGAAATATGCAAAAGCAAAAGTCGCACTTCTTGTTCTTTGAAAATCAGTGCTCTTTCGCTTTCGCCTTTATCTTCCAACATTTTTGATGTGAAACTGTGGACTTTGGCGGAAATATAGTAGCTGTTTTGACATTCGTATATATACGCAACAGCCATCATGTTTGATATTGACTTATCCAAATCTTCAGAACTTATTATATACTGATATTCTTCCGATTGCAAAAGCTTATTTGCCGTTAGGACATTGTTTGAAATATCAAAATTGCAATAGCCACAAACTGGGCAGCATTGAACCATTTTTTCAAATGAATCTTCACCTGCAAACTTAGGCAATCCACCCAAATCCGCATCTTGCAACTTTGAAAAATCCAGCGGATTTTCAAATTCTGTTATCTCTCCGCAAACACCGCACTTTATTTCCATCATAACCCTTACTTCCTATTAGTTTTCTTCTGATGCACTTTCAAGCATTTCATCTTCTTCGCAAAGTTTTACGTATTCATCGTATACTGCGTTGAGAGTTTCGTCATCTTCAACTGGCAAGAATACATCTTCGTCTTCTTCGTTTGTTTCAAGTTCGAAAATAACAAGTTCATCTTCGCTCATATCTTCTGATTCTTCTGCTGGTTGGAAAACAACATACCATTTTTTGTTGTATTCAATTGTTGCAAGCATATAGAATTTAGCAAGTTCGCCATCTTCTGCTTCTAGTTCCCAAACATCGTCTTCAGTGAATTCTTCCACCATTTCATCAATCTTTTTTTCGTAATCTGACATTTTCATGTCCTCCTTTTTGTGTTCTTTTTATAAATTTTATTGTCTAAATCATTTTGAGATATGAATCCAAAATGATTGAGGCTGCTATTTTATCAATTGTCATCTTTCTTTTTGCGCGTGACATGTCGCTTTCAAGCAAAATCTTTTCTGCTGCAACAGATGTTAATCTTTCATCCACAAACACGAGTTTAATTTCTTCACCGAGATACGTTGCAAGCTTTTCTTTGAATGCCCTCACCTTTTCTGTTTGAAGTGAATCTGTTCCGTCCATATTAAGCGGAAGTCCCAACACAACTGTGTCGGCATCTTGCTTTTTCACAACTTCTTTTATGTATTCAAAGTCTCTATCGTCTTTTTTGCATGTGTATGTTTCGTATGGCGATGCAATGATTCTTAGCATGTCGCTTGAAGCAATGCCAATTCGCACGTCGCCGACGTCTAGGGCTATTATTCTTTTCATATTTTTTCCTTTCGTTTTTATTTGGTTGGGTTTTGTTTTATTTTTATTGGGTTTTGATTATTCTTTATTATAATACTTTTATTTCAAGCTATTATTAACAAAGTTTGTATTTTGATACAATCAAAAGATTTTTATGCACATGCTTTCGCAATATGCCCCGCAATAGCCACATAGGACGCATGCGTTTTTATCCACTTGCACTTTGCCATTTTTGATTGATAGCGCATTTTGTGGGCAGTGCGAAACGCAGTTGCCACAGAGCTCGCACCAGTCGTGCACTGTTATTTGTTTGCTTGCAATTTTTGGCAAAACTTCCGAATGGGATTTTTCAATCATGTCGCAGTTATAATCCACTTCGCACGGCAAAGACATTCCAATAACTGCGGGAAAATCCTTTTTTGATAGGTATTCAAGTGCTTCTTTTCTTTCTGAAAGCAAGTGTCCGCCGCCAAAGATTTTCATTGCATAAACGCCAACACCGCTGTTTGTTGCGTTTTCAATTGCGATTTCCATTTCTTCTTTTGTTCCGTCGAAAAGCCCAAACCCACGATGATTTATCAGTGGGTGCAAGATTTCTATTTCGGGAAAACGCCATAGGTCTTTCACCAGTTCAACCTTGTGGGTTGATATGCCAACGTGTCTGATTTTGCCTTCCTGTTTCATCTTTTGGTATTCCAAAAATGCTTCTGCATGACCTTTCATGGTGTGGCGCGATTCTTGTTCGTGCATCAAAAAACCATCGATATAGTCGCGATTTATGGCTTGCAATGCTTCTTCCACGGCTTCTCTTGCGGATTTTTTATCCCACGCATAAGACTTTGAAATTACAACAGTATCCCTTTTGATTTTCAGCATTTCTCTTGCTACGTTATATGAAGAATAAAGCTGGGCTGTGTCGCAAAAGTTTATTCCGCGATCAACGCATCTTTCGCAGACCTTTGCGATTTCCGCATTTGAGCTACCCTTTTGAAGACCACCCATTGTGAGAGTTCCGAGCCCAATTTTTGATAGTTTTATTCCTGTGTTTCCAAAATCAATATACTGCATAGTTCACCTTTTTACATTATATCTTATTTTTAGAAAAATTGCAAGGTTATTTCAAAAATAGATTTTTTACACCCCTTGAAAACGCAAAAAAAATGACATAAATTGACAAATATAATATATTGTATAATTTGCAAGTATAAAATTGACATCGACACTTTATTTTGGTATAATAAAAAGAAAATAATGTGGGAAGAATTGTCGTTATGAATATATTGAAAAGAATTGTTGTTTGGATACTAATATTTTGCCTTGTTTTGTCAATCGTTGCATCTGCTGTTTATTCTGTTGCTTACGCTTCAGACAGTGAGGATTTTGACAGCAACATGGATACGGCATCTCCAACTTTGGACTACCCTTATTTCGAATTTACAAACATGCATAAAATCGACAAAAACGACGATTATATCGTTGTGACTGAACTTATTGGAAGTGACGACGACGCATATTATCTTTACGACGTTTTTGAAGACGATGGAGAATATAAGCATTCTTTTAAAATCACCGCTCTTGGCGATTTGCAAAAGGTTCAAATATACGGCAACACTGCCGTTTCGCTCAACTACCTTTCAGACGATAGTTCTATGCTTTACAGCACTATGCTTATCGACTACGCAGATAACTACACTGGTTCTTCAAACGCTATGCTAGACCAAGAAACTTCACACTACATAAGAGATTTCACAATTGCTGACGATTATTTATACTACATCAAAGTGGGACTTAGCTCTTCAATCAAGAAAATGAAACTCGGTGGTGGGGTGACTGTCACAACGGCGGGAACGGAATTATCCGTTGATATTGACCTTACAAACTTCACAGCAATCGAAAGTTGTGGCAATGATATCATATTTGAAACTGAATATACAAACCTATACCACTTCGACACTGACACTGAAGAACTCACCAAGCTTGACACACCTTCTGGAACTGTTATCCAATACGGCGGATATGATAACTATGTTTTTATCTTGACAACTGACGGACTTTATTATTGCGATATTGAAACTTCAAGCGAATTTGAATTGCTACTAGAAGTTACCGATGAATATTCTACCGACACAAACATCGTTGACCCTGTTTCTTTCGCAGTTGCATACGAAGGCGGACTTGTGAAAATTTACATCGCCGATAACGAAGGTGCAATGGCGCTTAAGAGTTTCTCTCTTTCTGAAGGCATGCTTGTTTCTGGTATGTTTTCTATTTATTCTTTCTCTTCTTCCGAAGAGGGATACAACACGCCTACAAGCCTTTCTTCTTCATACGATGCCTACGTTGTTGCCGATTCTGGCAACAACCGCGTGAAAGTTATTGAAGATGGCGACGATATCAGTATTTTTTATACTGTGGATGCAGACGGAGATTACATCACCCCAATTTATGCGGGGATTGATTACCAAAAAAATATATACGTGATTTCTGACGATAACGAACTTTTTGTTTACACATCAAGTGGAAATTATGTTTGCATGTTTGACAGCTTTGAAGGTTCTTCTTTCAGAAGCATATACGGACTTGACGTTTCGCCATACGACAGCGTTTGTTATTTTGCGAGCGCGACAACGATTTATGCATACAACCACTCTACTGGCGAGCTATATAACCCTGTTCCAAGCATTACACGCGGGGACGGAATCGCAATCGATTATTACAACTTCTATGCCGGCATATATGATGACGACACATTGGATGTTTATTCACTTGCAACGGGAGAACTTATATATTCAGAATCTAAACTTGATTATATTGGGGATTTATATTCTGTTGTGTTTGATTTAAAGGGCAATTTTTATGCACTTTGCTCTAGTTCTTCTTATTCTGTCGTTTCGAAATATTCACTTATTGGTGAAGACCACGATGATTATGAAGAGGGAGTTATCGGGTTTGAAAGGGTTGCTTCTTCCGCGTTCAACGAAGAAGAAAACAACAACTTTATCATGATGACAATCAACTTTGAAGAGGAAATGGCATACTTTATCCGCGAAGATGAACACCGCGTTTATGAAACTGATGACTTGTTTGATGATTTATATGTGCAATACGATATTGATTGCGACATTCCAAACAACATTTTTGAACTTATGGAATCTGAAGACGTTCAAATTCTTGACGTGCTTGATTCTGGAAACAGCTTGCTTTTGCCTGTAAGCAAAAATGATGACTACTACCCTTCTGGATACGCAATCATTCGACCAATCAGACTTGCTGAAAATTCAAAAGTTATTGTGACTGGATATTCTGATGATGGGGAACTTTGCTACGTTCTTTATAACAATTCGGTTGGATTTATGTATACTAGCGCACTTGCAGAATGCGAAAGCGAAGCTGAACTTCCTTTTGAAGATGCACTTTCACTTCACGATAATGCCTACATTTATAAATATCCACTTTCTACAACTTCCGATTTAGTTCCGCTTTACGGATACGCTCAAATTGAAAAAGACACACCTATCACTGTTGTCAACCTTGCAAATGACTACGTTTGCCCAATGGGTATGCTTTGGTATCGCGTGGAAGCTGAAGTTGATGGAGAAGTTCTTGTTGGATACATGCCTAGATACAACGTTGTTGAAAATTCGACAGAAACTGACGACACTTATGAATACGGAAGAATCAATGCTAATCTTTTTGAAGGTTACGCAACTGTTTATGCCGATGAAGGGGTGACTGAACTTGGCAAGAAAATTTATGACGGTGAAAAGGTTGAAATCCTTGCTGAGCGTGGCGATTATTATTACGTTCGCGAAGCTGACCCAACTGGCGACACTGCAATTGAAGGTTACGTTTTGAAAGAACTTGTGACAACTGATTCACAAACGAGATCATTCACAATCGCAATTGTTTTGATTATTTTGCTTGTTATTGCTGTTATCATTATCGTCGCTGTTAAGATTAGACATAAAAAGAAAGGTATAAATAAATATCTCGACGATCTTTCTTGATTATCACAAAGGAGAATACCATGAACATTTTTGAAATTTCTAATAAATTTTTAACTGTTACCCTTTCTGATATGGGTGGCGAAATGCAAAGCGTTAAACTTTTGGGTGAAGATAGGCTTTGGCGTGGCGACAGTGCTTTTTGGAAGTATCACGCACCATTTTTGTTCCCAATCGTTGGCAGATTGAATGAAAACCAAGCTGTTATCAAAGGTGGAAAATATGCGATGAATCAACACGGACTCAACCGCATTGCACTTCACCAAATGGTGGAAAAAAGCGAAAGTTCTATCACTTTTTGTTTTTCTTCTGACAGCGAAACTTTGAAAGCTTTCCCATATGAATTTGAACTTTACACTAAATACACTTTGATTGGCAAAAAAGTTGAAATTATTGTGACTATCAAAAACAAAAATGATGTGGCTTTGCCTTGCTCGGTTGGGGCGCACCCTGCTTTCCCAATTGACCTACATGAAGGTGACACGCTTGAAAATTATGAGGTTGTTTTTGAAAATGAAGAAACCGGGCTCACACAACTTCTTGTGAGCGATGCGGGACTTTACTGCGGTGAAAAAGTATGCGATAAAATTCAGGTTGTGGAAATTGACGAAAAGAGCCTTAATGGGACTATCATTTATAAAGATTTCAAATCAAACTGGGTTTCTCTTGTGAGAAAGGAAACTGGCGAAAAGGTTTCTTCTTTCCTTGGCGGACACGAACTTATCGCGTTTTGGAAATGCGAAAATGCTCCTTTCCTTTGCCTTGAACCTTGGAATGGAATCGCTGACCCCGAAGGTTATACTGGCGATTTCGAAAAAAAACCATACATTGAAAAAATTGATGACGAAAAGAGTTATGATTTTTCAATCAAGTTTGAATAATTCATAAGTTTGAATGGTGAATAAACTTTGATGGCGAATTAATATAAAACAAAAGCGGTAGATTTTTTTCTACCGCTTTTTTGCATCGTGTTTTGTATTGTGTTTTTTGTTTTATATCGTGTTTTTGTTTTATTTTATTCTAGCTTTACTGCTCGTCTGTTTTGTTATCAAAATTTATCTTTTTGAGTGTTTCTTGGGCGAGATAGTGTTTCTTTTGTTTGTTTTGAATTGGTTCAATTCTTTTTTTTCTGGCTTTTTTATAGAATAACATTATAAAAAACGCTATTACAAGGCATGACACAACAAACATTCCTGGTGCGGTTTGAACTTTTTCTAGGAACCTTCCACCATCTGACACAACGATTATCACTTCGCCATAAATATCTTCATCGTAGAGAACAAATTCATCATAGGAATTGTTGATATCCCCTTTCGTGAGATATCCACCTTCCGTTTCCATGGCGATTCTGTGCGTTATGAAATCTTCACCGCTTGAAAATATCACCACATCGCCAACTTGATAATCCCACGTTCTTTGATAGATGAGCATGTCGCCATCAGAAAAGGTTGGATACATTGAGTTTGAAACGACAATAGCAGTTGAAAAACCAAAGCAGTTTGGAAATGGGTCTTCTTTTATATACTTAGAATAAAGGTGGCACACATCAATAAGAAGCGCAATCACAACGACTGTGCAAATGATGTATTTCAATATTCTTAATGCCACTTTTCCTGCTTTCATGCTTTTCCTTATGTTGCGATTTATTCTTTATCAAAAGTTATATTGCTTTCGCCTTTTTTATATTTCTCGTATTTATCAAAAAGGTTGTATCTTTCTGGACTTACGATTGCGTGGAACATTCTATCCATAGAGCCTTTTATTTCGTCGTCTAGGTTGTATATCATTTGTTTTACAACTTCGCGCTGTGTTTTCTTGTTTGCGGGACAAGGATTGTGGACTATTGGCATATCTTGTGAAAACCATTTTATTTCACGTTCTTTCACATATAAAAGTGGGCGGATAACGCTTATGTCGGTTCTGTCGAGATAGCTGATTGGTGCGAATGTTGAAAGTCTGCCTTCATAAAGAAAAGAGAGCCAGAAAGTTTCAACAAGATCGTCAAGATTATGACCAAGTGCCACTTTGTTTCCGCCAAGTTCCAGCGCTTTTGTGTTCAGCGCTCCCCTGCGCATTTTTGAGCATAGCGAGCATGGATTTTCTTCTTTTCTATCTTCAAATATGATTTGCGCTATGTCGGTTTTTTCGATGTGCAATGGCACATCAAGTGATGCGACGTATGCTTTTTGAGCGTCCACTTCTTCTTTCACTGTATCCAGAAATCCCATGTCGATTGTGACTGCTGAAAGTTCAAAATCACGTCTTATATATTTCTTGTAATGAGAAAGCACTGTCAGCATTGCAAGGGAATCTTTTCCCCCCGAAAGACCCACAATAACGTGGTCGCCTTTTTGTATCATTTTGTATTCTTCGTCCGCCTTTCTCATGCGGGATAGCATTTGTTGTAGTTTCATTTTACCTCGCTAGTGTTTTTTACAATCTTTTGCTTGACTGTTGTTTTTCTTTATTATATAATAAATTAGATTTATTTCATTTAATAAACTAGAATTTATATCATTTTGCTGTATTATAATAGCATAATTTCTTATAAAGGTGAAATAAAATAATATACAAAAACAAAATAAATGTATCGGAAATGTTATATTTCGCGATTTGGGAGAGAAAATGGATATTATTATCGCAATTTTGTGCGGTGTTTTCCTTGGTGGGGCAAATGTTATTCCCGGCGTTTCAGGTGGCACTGTTGCCGTTATGCTTGGGATTTATGAGAAATTTGTCGGCAGTATTTCTGATATTACAACCGCTTTGAAGGATAGAAAATTCAAAGAATTGAAGTCACCGTTGATGTTTTTGATTCCTATTTTCGTGGGCGCTATGCTTGGGATTATCTTGTTTTCCAACATCATTTCATACACGCTTGAATATTATTATGAGCTGACAATGTATTCTTTTTTGGGGCTTATTATTGGCTCTGTCCCTTCCCTTGTGAAAAAGACGGGACTTGCAAAAACTGATTCGCCAGCAATTTATATTCCCATGGTTTTCACTTTCGCGATTGCCCTTTCGCTTTACTTTTTGAAAAGAGTCGGCATTGGCGGGGTGCAAGTTTCTGAAGCTAGCATACTGTGGCTTTTTGTTTGCGGAATTATCGCAAGCAGTGCCATGATTATTCCTGGGATTTCAGGTTCGTTTTTGCTTATGCTTATTGGGGTTTATTCCCTTATTGTGAACTCTGCTGCAGTCATGCTTGACCTTTCACTTTTCACGCAAAATGCCCTTGTTTTGGTGCCATTTGCACTTGGTATGCTTGTGGGAATTATCGCGGTTTCAAAAATTATGGATTCGCTACTAAAAAAATATTACAAAGAAACTTTCCTTGCTGTTATTGGTTTTGTTGTAGGTTCGCTTCCAATTCTTGCGGTTGACCTTTCAAACATAAACGCCATTTTTGCAATCATTGCATGCGTGATTTGCGCTGTTATTAGCTTCCTGCTCATGACACTCAAAAAAGGCGAATAGATTTATTTTCAAAAAACAAAAGGTGCACATCAGTTCGATCTGCACCTTTTTATTTTTTAATCTTTAATCTTTAATCTTTAATTTTTATCGAGCTCGCAGAGCGAAGCCTATTTTTAATTTTTAATTTTTAATTTTCAATTTTTAATTTTCAATTTTTAATTTTTACGCTTCTTTCAAATTGATGATTTCAAGTTTTTCAAGCGCTCTTTCAACAAGACCTTCTACATCTAGTTTAGCTTCTTCTGCTTCTAGTTCTTCTATGCTTGGGCGAATTACTGGATTTTTTGGCAAGAACACTGTGCAACAGTCTTCATATGGCAAGATTGACGTTTCGAAAGTGCCAATTTTTTGTGAGATTTCGATGATTTCGCTTTTGTCAAATCCGATAACTGGGCGGAACACGGGAATTTGAATAACGGCGTTTGTGCACGTCATGCTCTCCACCGTTTGGCTTGCAACTTGACCCAAGTTTTCACCTGTGATAATCGCTTGCGAATGTGTGATTTTTGTGAATCTATCGGCAATACGCATCATGAAACGGCGCATGATTGCTATCATATAATCACCGTCGCAGTTTTTGTGGATTGCTTCTTGGATTTCTGTGAAACCGCAGATTGTGAGAGTCATTCTGTCGTTATAGCCACGCATGATTTTTGCAAGTGACACGACTTTTTCCTTTGCCATATCGCTTGTGTATGGATAAGAAAAGAAGTTTAGGCAGTTGACATTCATTCCGCGTTTTGCCATCATATATCCCGCAACAGGGCTGTCGATACCGCCCGACAAAAGCAATACACCGTTGCCAGAAACTCCGCAAGGAAGACCGCCCACACCTTTTTGGAATTTAGCAAAAACAAAGGTTTTGCCGTTTTCTCTTATGTCGATATGAACGATGTGTTGTGGGTTTCTCACGTCAACTTTCAAGCCTTCAGCTTTATCCAAAAGATAGCCACCAACCTCGCGTGAGATATCAACTGATGTTTGCTTCAATGTTTTATCTGCTCTGTTAGTTTCCACTTTGAAAGTGCCTGTGAAATCTATCATTTCAAGTGCTGTTTCTTTGATTTTTGCGATGTCGGTTGGGATTATGTTTGCAACCGAGAAAGAATGGATACCGCAAACTTTTGAAAGCTTTTCGCAAATTTCAAGCTCGTCCGCTTCGTCAAAATTTTCAACGATGTATCTGCAACGGATTGATTTGAAGTTGTGCTTTATGCCCGCAAGAGCGTTCTTGATATTCTTTTTTAGCTTTGCTTCAAAAAAGGCGATGTTTCTGCCTTTAAGGTGAATTTCTGCGTATCTGATGATGATTACTTTTTCCATTATATTTTCCTTTTTTGTTTGGTTTATTTCATTATTTCTCTCAGTTTTTCAAGCTGAGTTTTTAAAGTGCACGCAAATTCTTCGATTTCAGTTTGCGTGTTGAAAATTGAAAAACTTATGCGGATTGTTCCGTTTGATGTTATTCCCATTTCTTTTAGTGGACGAGATATTGGCTGTTTTGCCGAACATGCCGACCCCATGCCGATTATATATCCTTGCTCTTCGCACATGTGAAGTAGCGTTTCGCCACGCACGCCATCAAAAGAGACGTTTAAAATATGTGGCGAAGAAGTTTCGCTTGAATTTATTTGCATGTTTGGGACATCTTGAAGTTTTGCGATGATGATATCTTTGTAGCTTTTATATTTTGCGATGATATCAGATTGGTCTTTTTGCCAAATTTCCACCGCTTTTGCAAAGCCGAGAATTCCCGCAACGTTTTCTGTGCCACTGCGTTTATTTTTTTCTTGACCGCCACCGAAAACTTGGTTTTTAAGCTTGTTTGGGTTTTTGATATAAAGTGCACCTACGCCCTTTGGACCGTTGATTTTGTGGGCTGATGCGGAATATGCATCGACGTTTTCCAAGTTTGCTTTCACCTTACAAAACCCTTGCACGCCATCTGAATGGAAAAATGCAGTGGGGTGTTTTGCCTTTAGCATTTTTGCAAGCTTTGCGATGTCGTTTATTCCACCCGCTTCGTTGTTCACATGCATAACAGACACCATTGCAACATTTCCGCTTGAAATTTTTTGCGTGTAGTCTTGCAAATTCACGCTTCCATCGCGGTTGCAAGATATCGTTTCAAAATCGTAGCCTTTTTCTTTCAAATCTTTAAAAATGTTGAAAACGGCGGGGTGCTCGCAAGCGGAGCAAAGTATTTTGCCGTGGCTTTGGCGTGGCAGATTGCCGAGAATTGCAAGGTTGTTTGATTCTGTTCCACCTGATGTGAAGATGATGCACGCAGGATTCGTGATTTTCATTCCCCTTGCGATTATCATTCTTGCTTTATCGATATTTTTTGAAACGGCGATTGAGTTTTTTGTTACTGCTGACGGATTATAAAATTCTTCTGTCAGAAAGTGCATCATCACTTTTGCAACTTCTTCGTGCGTTTTTGTTGTGCCCGCGTTGTCTAGATACACGGGGTTTTTCATTTGATTTTCCATACTTTTTTGATGCGATTATTTGATAAAGACAACCGTTGCACCTGCTCCCCCTTCGTTGTATTCTGCGAGTTTATATTCTTTGACATGTTTGTTGAGTTTAAGTTCTTGCCAAATGCCTTCTTTAAGTTTGCCCGTGCCCATGCCGTGAATGATTCGAACTTTGTCGATACGGCGCAAAAACGCATCGTCGATAAACTGCTGAACTTCGCTTGCACCCTCGTGCACACGTTTGCCAATGATATTTAGTTCTATCAATGAATTATAGTTGCCAGTTGGCGCTTTAGGCGTGAAGCTGTGTCGCTTCTTTTGTGGGATTTCTTTTGGCTTGACTTCTCTTAGCGGACGCAAAACGTTCGCCGCTTTTGCAGAAACTTCCACCATGCCAACTTGAACCACAATCTCTTTTTTCTTTAGGTTTATTTTTGTTATTTTGCCGACACTTCCAAGTGTTTTCACAAATACATACTGACCGATTTTTGAGCGGTTGATATCAAAAACTTCATAATCTTCTTCAAAAAATTCATCGTCATCTTCTTCGATAACTTTGCTTTTTAGTTGGTTTTTAAGCTTGCCCGCTTGGATGACTTCCTTTTGGGTTATGTCGTTTGTGTTTTTTATGCTTTTGATTTCTTCAACGAGTTCGTTTGCTTCTTCGCTTGCCTGTGCGATTATTCTTCGAGCTTCTATTCTGGCAAGTTCTGTTATTCTGTCGCGTTCTTTATCTAGTTTTTCACGCAAGATTTTTTGGGCTTTCTTTTCTTCTTCAAGCTGATTTTTCAATTTTTGGGCTTCTTCGCGCAAGAATTCCGCTTGTTGCATATCTTTTCTTGCGTTGTCGATTATTTGGTCGAAGTTCTTTTTATCGTCGGAAATATACGATTTTGCACGTTCTATCACATATTCTGAAATGCCTAGATTTTCCGCGATTTCAAGTGCTTTGGAATTTCCCGCTGTTCCCAAAATGAGTTTATACGTTGGGCGATAGGAACTTTCGTCAAACTGCATTGACGCGTTTTGGATTTCGTCACGCGCGAAAGAAAATTCTTTCAACTTGCCATAGTGGGTTGTGAGGATTCCCGTAGAACCACAGCAAAGCAAGTCTTCCAAAACGGAAAGTGCAAGCGCAGAACCTTCTTCAGGGTCTGTTCCACCGCCAAGTTCGTCAATCAGCACAAGTGATTTATCGTTGACGTTTTCCAAGATTTCTTTTAGCGTCACGATGTGGGAAGAGAATGTTGAAAGGTCGTTTTCTATGCTCTGTTCGTCGCCGATATCAGAGAAGATACTTTCAAAGAAAGACACTTCGCTTCCTTCCCCCGCGGGAATGAAAATACCGCTCATTGCGAGAAGGCAGAAAAGACCAACCATTTTCATTGTTACGGTTTTACCACCTGTGTTTGGACCGCTTATAAGAAGGTATTTTGCGGTGTCGCCAAATCCGATAGAAACGGGAACGACTTTTTGTGGGTCGATAATTGGGTGACGACCGCGTTTGATTTCAATTTTACCGCTGTTATTCAGCCTTGGTTTTACCGCCCTTGTTGAGGCGGAATATTCAGCTTTTGAAAGTGCCACGTCAAACTGGTCGAGCGTTTTTTGCGTTGTTAGTAGCATTGGGGCGATTTCGCACACAGTTTGAGTGTATTTTATAAGAATTCTTTCGATTTCCAACGCTTCTTCAATTTCGATTGAGCGAAGTTCGTTGTTTTTTTCCACAACTTCCATAGGTTCGATGAAAACTGTTGATCCCGTTTGTGAATAGTCTTGCACAAGCCCTTTCACGAAACTTCTGTGTTCAACTTTCACCGGCACAACAAATCTATCTTTTCTTGAAGTGACGATTTTATCTTGCAAATACTTTGATGTTTCTTTATCTTGAACGTATGATTGCAAAACTTTTTTGATATCGTTATTGATTTTTCTTTTCTTTTTTCTTAACTCGTAAAGCGTTGGCGATGCGTGGTCGGCAATTTCTTCATCCGATATGAAGATATCCAAGATTTTAGCTTCCAAATCGTAATCTTGATAGAGTTCGCGAGCTTTTGAAAGAAAGATTGGAATTTCGCCGTTTATCCCCTTTATTGTTTGGTCGAATTCTCTTGATACGTTCAAAAGCCTTCCCACTTTTATTATGTCGGAAATTTCGAGTGCGGAAAGAACGCTTGCCCTTGCGAGAAGTTCCTTCGTGTCACCTGCATTTTTTAATGGTTTTTCGCAGTGAACAAAGAGTATGTTAAAAGCCTCCGCTGTGAAATCAAGCGAAGTGATACTGTCGGAAAATTCCACGCAAGGGGTTTCGCTTAGGATTCTATCTTTCCCACCCGAAAGTTTTGCGAATTTTGAAATTTCACGCAAGATTTTATCGTATTCTAAATTTTTAAGAATTTTGTCTGTTATCATGTTTGTTTCCTTGTTTTTATCAACTTGTATTATACTATATTTTCCACCTTATTACAAGTGGTTATCACGATTTTTACGATTTATTTAGACGCTTGTTGATTTTTCTTTTTTACGATATTTATTTGCTTTATTTTACCAATTATCCGCGTTTTCGACAAGTTTTTATACAATACGTCATAATTTTATAAAAAACCCCTTGTATTTTGTACAAAATTGTGTTATTATGTAGATACAAATAAATTTTATGGAGTTTTTTTATGGATAATATTAATGTTTTAGTTGTAGACAGCGATTCTTTCGTTGTTTCTGAGTGCAGACGCGTGTTTTGCGGAAAAGTTAGAATGTTTGGTCATGCGGAAGATGGCGAAACTGCTTTGCGAATGATTGAAAATGGTGGATTTGACGTTTTGCTTATTGATATTGCTCTGTCCAAAATTGATGGGCTCACAATTCTTGAACGCATTTCTAAAGCGCCACGCTCTTTCAAAATTGTCGTTATGTCGGCGATGAATTCTTCTTTTGTGATTGAAAAATCTATGCAATATGGGGCTAGTTATTTTCTTACCAAGCCTGTTTCTTGCGAGATTTTGCCAGAGCTTATAAAAAGAATTTTTGAAGACGGCAAAATTGACAACCCTTCACTGCTTTCCAAAAGCACTTCAAGCAAAAATCTTGATGAAAAGATTGCAAACATCTTTATGACAATTGGTATTCCGCCACACATTCGCGGGTATTCTTATTTGCGAGAAGCGATTAAACTTGCCGTTGCAAAGCCTGTTATCATTTCTTCAATAACAAAAGAACTGTATCCTAGCGTTGCGGAAATTATGTCTTCTTCGCCAAGCAAGGTGGAGCGTGCAATTCGTCACGCAATCGACGTTGCATGGACGCGTGGCAAATCGGATAAGCTTGGGCAGATTTTAGGTGTTAAGGTTTACGTTTCAATGAAGCCGACAAATGGGGAATTTATCGCCCTTATTGCGGATAAACTGCTTTTGGAATCAATTTGATATACATATGAAAATTTTATAAATTACAGTGTACAAAATGCAAAAAAGAGAAACGATTTATTTCGTTTCTCTTTTTTTGCTTTTTTATTTGCGTTATTATTCGCTTTATTATTTGCTTTATTATTTGTTTTCGTTTGCGTAGTGGTTCATCAGACAACCTGCGAGAATGATTTTTCTTTCTTCATCACTCATGTTATCAAGATACAGCATAATTTCAGAAACAACGCCGTCTCTTATGAGTTTTGCAGGAACTTCATATGCGCCTGATTCAACGATTTTATCGATGTTATCGATATAGACAAAGTCGCCCACTTCAAACGTGTTTTCTTTTATGATAAGTGGAAGCATGCCCCAGTTCATAAGGTTGCTTCTGTATCTTTTTGTTGCGTATTCACACGCGATATTTGCAACACCGCCGAGAACTCTTTGGCAAGATGCGGCTTGTTCCCTAGCAGAGCCATCACCTGGTTTATTTGCGAAAATGAAGCTGCCGAAGTTGAAGTTTTCAGCATCTGTTCTGCCAACTGCGTCCATTGCTTTTTTGAAATCATCAGCGATTTTGCCATCTCTTCTTTCACCTTCGCTTTTGAAAATCTCTTGTGCTCTGCCAACGTATTTTGGGTCTTTTCTTGAAAGTGTGTAGGTTGCAAGCATTTGTGGATTAGAACGATATGAAGATGTGTCGCCCGATGGGATAAGTTCGTCGGTTGTTGTCACTTCGTCGGTGATAACGCACGCTGATTTCATAAGCACTGATTTTGCAAGTGAAACTTGTTGTGGCCAGTCGGTGATGTTTGGACCTAGCACCAACGATTCTTCTTCTTTTGCTTTTTCGTAGCCTTGGAAAATTCTGCTTTGATAAACTGCTTTATCGAAATAGAATTTTTTAGGTTCGTTTTGATATTCAACTTCTGTTGCAGCAGTCAAATAGCCTTGATTTTTCGATGTTGCGGCAATAGAGCGAGCGTCCATAAGCGCAACTGATGCGATTTGATTGCTTGCTGGTTTTGAGCCTTCACGTTGTGGGAAATTACGCGTTGTGTGGCGGATAGAGAATGATTGGTGGCTTGGAACGTCCCCCGCACCAAAACATGGTCCACAGAATGCCGTTTTCACAATTGCGCCACTAGACATAAGTGAAGAAATTGTGCCGTTTTTCACAAGTTCTTGATAAACCGCTTGGCTTGATGGGTAAACTTGAAGTGAATATTTATCAAAGCCGATGCTGTCACCTTGCAAGATTTGTGAAGCTTCCACTATGTTTTCAAACGTGCCACCAGCACAGCCTGCAATTACGCCTTGGTCGACATAAACTTTGCCGTTGTGGATTTTTGAAAGCAAGTTTAGTGTAAGTTTTTTGTTTTCTGTTTGTGCGAGTGCTTTTTCTTCCACTTCTTTCAAAATATCATATGGATTTTTGCAAACATCTTCGATTGTGAAAACGTTTGATGGGTGGAAAGGCATTGCTATCATTGGTTTTATGCTTGAAAGGTCAACTTCGATTGCACCATCAAACATTGCGATAGATTCTTCTTTTAGTTCTTTATATTCTTCTTCTCTGCCAAAGTCGGCAAGATATTCGCGAGTTTTTTCATCTGTTTCCCAGATTGAAGATAGGCATGTTGTTTCTGTTGTCATAACGTCGATACCTATTCTGAATTCCATAGAAAGCTTTTCTGCGCCGTCACCCATGAATTCCATAACTTTATTTTTCACAAAGCCGTTTTTGAAAGTTTCGCCAATGATTGCAAGTGCGACGTCTTGTGGGCCTACGCCTTGTTGAACTTCGCCTGTCAAAATCACTGCAACAACTTCTGGCTTTTTAATATCGTATGTTCTTGATAGAATTTGTTTCACAAGTTCTGGTCCGCCTTCGCCGATTGCCATTGTGCCTAGAGCACCGTATCTTGTGTGGCTGTCTGAACCGAGAATCATTTTTTCGCCACCAGCGACCATTTCACGCATGTATTGATGAATTACTGCAACGTGTGGTGGAACGAAAATTCCGCCGTATTTTTTTGCGGCAGTAAGACCGAAAATGTGGTCGTCTTCGTTGATTGTTCCGCCAACAGCACAAAGGGAGTTGTGACAGTTTGTGAGAACGTATGGCACTGGGAATTTTTCAAGACCTGACGCTCTTGCTGTTTGCACAATACCAACATATGTGATATCGTGTGAACACAGTGCGTCGAATTTTATTTTATAATCTTCACCTTGTCCGCTGTTGTGTTTTTCCATTATTTTTGTGGCGATTGGACTGCCAATTTTGCTTGAATCCATGTTTGCAACTTCGCTTGCACTCATTATGCTTTTGCCACCAGCAACGTAAACTTTTCCGCTTGTTAGTTTGATCATATAATCTCCTTTGCACACTTGCGTATGTTATTATATATTATTATAGCGGTATATTTTGAATTTCTCAAGTATATACCGCTATTTTTTTACTTTTTATACACAAATATATTTTTTTCGATATCACATATCCATTCCGTGACGATTTTTTACTTGCAATCTGCCAAAAGCACGGGCAAGTGAAGCTTTTGAAAGCTTATATTCTTGCAAACTGCGTTTTTGACGCATGATTTCCTTGCTCTTTTCAATCTCCGCAATGGCACGTTTTTCTTCGATATCTTCAGGGTTTTCAGCTTCTTGCGAAAGAACAACAACACCTGCTGGTGTAACTTCCACAAAGCCGTCACTTGCATAGGCATAGTGCCATTTTTTATCGTAGAAATATCGCATTTCGCCCGGGCTTAGTTCTGTCACGGTTGTTGCCATGCCAGGAAGGATGCCCATTTCGCCATCGATTGAGCTTATTACCACCATTTCTACATCACCTTCGAAATATTTTTTTTCTGGCGTGATGATTTCCAAATGCAATGTTTTATTCATAATTTATAGCGTTTTCGCCTTTGCAATCGCTTCATCAAGTGTTCCCACCATGAAGAATGCTTGTTCTGGAATATCGTCAACTTCACCCGCCAAAATTCTTTTGAAACTTGAAATTGTGTCGGAAAGTTTGACATATTTGCCTTTGACGCCCGTGAAGATTTCTGAAACGAAGAATGGTTGAGACATGAATCTTTGAATTCTTCTTGCACGGTTAACAACGTTTTTATCATCATCAGAAAGTTCTTCCATACCAAGGATTGCGATGATATCTTGAAGTTCTTTATACCTTTGCAAAACTTCGACAACTTTTGATGCAACTTCGTAGTGTTCTTCGCCAACTATTTCTGGCGTAAGGATTCTAGAGTTTGATTCAAGTGGGTCGATTGCTGGATAAATACCTTGTTCAACCACTTTTCTTGATAGAACTGTTGTTGCATCCAAATGCGAGAAGATTGTGCTTGGGGCTGGATCGGTAAGGTCATCGGCTGGAACATATATCGCTTGGATTGATGTGATTGAGCCGTTTTTTGTTGATGTGATACGTTCTTGAAGTTGACCCATTTCTGTTGCAAGCGTTGGTTGATAACCTACTTGCGATGGCATTCTGCCAAGAAGTGCGGAAACTTCACTGCCCGCTTGGATATAACGATAGATGTTATCGATAAACAGCAAAACGTCTTGTTTCTTTTCTTCTCTGAAATATTCAGCTTGAGTGAGTCCTGTTAGGGCAACTCTCATTCTTGCGCCTGGTGGTTCGTTCATTTGACCAAACACTAGGCTTGTTTTGTCAAGCGTGCCTGACTGTGTCATTTCTTCAACCATGTCGATAGCTTCTCTGCTTCTTTCGCCGACACCAGTGAAGATAGAATATCCGCCGTGAACTGTTGCGATGTTTCTTATCATTTCCATAATAAGAACGGTTTTGCCAACACCTGCTCCGCCAAATAGACCGATTTTACCACCCTTTGCATACGGCGCAAGAAGGTCGATAACTTTTATGCCTGTTTCCAAGATATCTGTTATTGGTTTTTGGTCGTAGAACGCTGGTGGTGCTGCGTGGATGTTGTTTTTCTTTATGCCGACGATTTCGCCACCTTTATCAAGTGGTTCGCCAAGCACGTTCATAACTCTGCCAAGTGTGTTTTCGCCAACGGGAACTTTGATACCTTCACCTGTCGCCAAAACGTCTTGACCGCGAGAAAGCCCTTCGGTGAAGCTGATTGATATGCAACGAACTGTTTTTTCGTCGATATGCATGAACACTTCAAGTGCGACTTCTCTTTCTTCATCTTTAATGATGAGTTTTTCATATATTTTCGGAAGTTGGTTTTCAAACCTTACGTCGATAACCGGTCCGATAATCTGTGTGATTTTTCCTATATTTTCTTTCATCTCATATTTGCTCCTGCAATGATTTCTGTAAGCTCGTTTGTGATTTTCTCTTGACGCGCTTTGTTATAGTCAATCTTGAGCCCTTCAAGCATTTCATCTGCGTTTTTTGTTGCGTTTGACATGGCTGTCATACGCTTCAGATGTTCGCTTGCTACCGATTGGACAAGGCAACCATAAAGTGTTCCCACGATATATTGTGGAACAAGAAGGTTGAGAACGTCCCTACGGCTTGGTTCATATTCGATTGTACCGCTGTAGTCACTGTCAACCACGACATCGTCGAAGTCTTTTGATTCAACAGGGAGAAGTTTTATTATCATAGGTTCTTGTTTCGCCATAGAATATTCGCGTGTGAAACAAACCAAAACTTCATCAAAAAGGTTGTTATCATACATTTCGATGATATTTTCTGTTATGCCACGGGCGTCATCAAGCGTTGGATTTTGGATTGTGTGCATGTATTCCATATCGACAGTTTGACCGTTTTTTGCGAAAAATTCACGCGCCATTTGTCCGATTGTGAAAACATACTTTGTTTCAACGTTTTGCATGTGTGCCCATGCCATATTAAGCACGTTGTGGTTATAATCCCCCGCCATGCCTTTATCTGAGGCAATCACAACATAAACCGTTCTTTTTCCTGCCCTGTGGGTTAGATATTTGTGGCTTAGTTCTGGTGAATGCTCTAGAATATCCTTGATTGTGTGCCTAACTTTTTTGAAATATGTGAGGTTGTTTTCGTATTTTTGCGTTGCTTTTTTCATCTTCGCAACTGAAATAAGTTCCATGGCTGAAGTTATTTGGCGTGTTTTTTCAACGCTGTTTATATGATATTTGATTTCTGATAAATTCAACATATTCTTCGCCTTTTTTTAACTTTTATCCTTTAACTTTTATCATTTAACTTTCTGCTGGGCTTTATGCCTTTTCGTATAATTCCTTATATTCTGCAGTTGCTTTTTCAATTGCTGTTGTTATTTCCTCGGAAACTTCTTGCGTTTCTTTCAACAAGTCAAATTCGTTTTTGTTGTGTGCTTCAAAATATTTTGTTAGCTTATTTAGGAAATCACAAATTTTTGAAGTTGGAATTTCATCTGCAAGTGAGTTGTTCAAAACGTGCAACATAACAACCATTTCTTCATGAGAATATGGGCTGTATTGTTTTTGTTTTAGTGATGCTGTCACGACGTCGCCGTGGTCTAGCACTTTTTTAGTCACTTTATCAAGATCCGAACCAAATTGCTTGAATGCTAAAAGTTCGCGATATTGTGCGAGGTCTAGCCTTAGTTTACCAACAACTTTCTTAACCGCTTTTGTTTGCGCCGCACCACCCACACGAGAAACTGAAAGTCCCACGTTGACAGCTGGGCGAAGACCAGAGTTGAAAAGTTCTGATTCCAAGAAGATTTGTCCATCTGTTATTGAAATTACGTTTGTTGGAATGTATGAAGAAATATCACCTGCAAGCGTTTCTACGATTGGAAGCGCCGTGATAGAACCACCGCCGTTTTCATCAGAAAGTTTTGCGGCACGTTCGAGAAGTCTTGAATGAAGATAGAAGATATCCCCTGGATAAGCTTCACGTCCTGGTGGGCGTTTTAGAAGTAATGCAATTGTTCTGTATGCAATGGCATGTTTAGACAAATCGTCATAAACAATCAGAACATCTTTGCCTTGCCACATGAATTCTTCTGCGATTGCACAGCCTGAATATGGTGCTATGTATTGCAATGCACTTGAATCCATTGCGCGCGAGCACACAATGACTGTGTGTTTCATGCAGTCGTGTCTTTCAAGCATATTCACGATGTTTGTTATTGTTGAAGCTTTTTGACCAATCGCAACATAAACGCACAAAACGCCTGTGTCCTTTTGGTTGATTATCGCGTCGATTGCAATTGCTGTTTTACCAGTTTGCTTATCGCCGATGATAAGTTCACGTTGTCCCCTTCCGATTGGAATCATACTGTCGATTGAAAGTATGCCTGTTGAAAGTGGTTGATTAACTTTTCCCCTGTCTGGAATTGATGGGGCTGGAGTTTCAATTGGGCGGTATTTGTGTGATTTGATATCACCCTTGCCATCAAGTGGTTTGCCAAGTGGGTTCACAACTCTTCCAAGAAGTTCGTCGCCAACTGGGACTTCCACGATTTTGCCTGTTGATTTCACAGTTTGACCCGCGTATGCTTTATCTTCATCTTCCAAAAGAACTGCACCGACGCTGTCTGTTTCGAGGTTTAGTGCTATTGCAGAAATACCCTCTTCTGTTTCTATCAATTCGTCATATTTAACTTTTTCAAGGCCGTCGACTTTGATTACGCCATCGCCAGAGAATATAATCTTACCAGTTGACTGGTCAGTTGATTCCACTTGCAATTTCGATACTCTATACTCAATCTCGCCTTTGATGTTGTCAAGATTTATACTCATATTTTACTCACTTTATTTGCTTTTTAATAGATATGACTTTTGACAATACTGTTGCGTCAAACACGTCGTATCCATCGACAATTTTGAAGCCACCAATAACACTTTCGTCTATTTCATACACAAAATCAAGATTTTCACCGTGGTTTGTTATTACGGATTTTTCAAGTTTTGCTTGTTGAACTTTGGAAAGTTGGTGTGCTGAAACAATTTTAATTGTTTTATTTTCCATATCTTTACTTCTTATTTTCGTATTCCTTGATTGCTTCATCAATCAAGCCTTTATCAACTGAACTTGTAACCTTTTGTTTCAAAATACTTTCGCAAACTTCAACGGAAACTTCCGCAATGATATCTTTGATTTCATTTTCCACTTTAGTTTTTTCAAGCAATGCCTCATCTCTTGCCACTTCGATAATTTTTTCTTTTTGCTTGTTTGCTTCCAAGATGATTTCTGCTCTTTTTTCTTCAGCGAAGTCTAGTGCGTCTTGATTCATTCTTCCAGCTTCAAGTTTCACGCGTTCGATTTCTGCGTTCAAAGCAACCTTAGAATCTTTGATTTCTTCTTGGAACATTTTGTTTTCTGCAACAATTTTTTCAATTTCTCCAGCACGAGTCGCAATGAATTTCTTCACCGGTTTATACATCAAATATGTCATACCAGCAAACAATATCAATACGTTCACCATGATGATTAGTATGTCTTGCAATGAAATTTGGTCAAACAAGTTTTGTGACGCTTCTTCAGCCATTATCAAATGTTGTATGTTCATTTTTCTCTCCTTATCCTATGCTTTTTGCATATTAGGCATATTACAAAATTGGAATCAAAATCATGATTGCAACAAACAATCCATAAATAGCTGTTGTTTCTGCAAACGCAAGACCCAAAAGCAACATACTTCTGATTTTACCTTCCGCTTCTGGTTGGCGAGCTAGCGCTTCAACCGCTTTACCTGTAGCAATACCCATACCAAGACCTGCACCAATACCTGCAAGAGCCGCGATTGCAGCACCGATTGCGTATGCACCCATGCTTGCATCAGCGAGCAATGTTTGTGTTATTACCGCTAGTGTTGTTACTGTTGTCATTTTTCTTATCCTCCATAAACTTTTAAAAATTTTTCAATATTTTAACCCAAAAGATGGGATTTTAGCTTTTTGATTTTTTATAACTTATTTTTATTGAGCTTCAAAGCGAAGCCTGTTTTCAATGATTTTTAATTTTTATTCCGAAACTTCTGCGATGAATGTTAGAGTTAGTGTTCCGAAGATATACGATTGAATAACCGCGTGGAATATCGTGAACATAACTGATAGGAATGCCGGCAAAACGAGTGGAACGAAAGAATAAACTACTTCCATTATAAGCATACCAGAAAGTATACTGCCGAAAAGTCTGAACGTCATAGAAACTGGCGTTAGGCATTCATCCATAAACCTTATTGGCGCTGCGATTGCAACTGGGTTGAAATAATACTTCACCCTGCCAACTGGTCCATGCTTTTTGAGCCCGAAAAAGTGAATCAAAATAAACGTCATAAGCGCGAGTGCTAAACACGTGTTTATATCGGCCAGTGGACTTCTGATTCTGAAAAGTTCCACCAAAACGTTTACTGCGATAAAAATTACCACAGAGAAAATGTATGGGCCAAGAAATACACTCATCTTGTTTCCCACTGTGCCTTTTGCCATGTTATCAAATGCTGTGACGAACCATTCAACAAACACTTGGAAACCCTTTGGCACTGTTGTAAATTTTGGAAAGACAATAAATCTGAATGCCAAAAGCAAAATCAAAAGTGCAAAAACTACGCATGTACATATTATGCTACTTTCTGATATTGATAAGCCAAACAGGTCGTATCTTTCTGGATAAATTTCACTTGCTATGTGTTCCATATCCCTCTCCTTAATTAAAAATTTATAACTCTTTTCGTTTTATTGCTTTTGCAATTATAACAATACAAATTTATACTTGATAATGAATTTATCTTGCTTGTATGAAAGTTTGGAATTTCGAAGTCCAGTATCTCCCATATCTTCTTGGCGGTTAATATACTTGCAATCCGCAAAGCGTTTTTTTGAAAATTCTTGAACGATTTTCACGCCCGCACCAAAGATTTTTTTCGAAACCTTTTCGTACATTATGATTCCAATATCTCTTGCCTTGTATCCAATATCTATACCCACGATTTTATCTTTCACAATCAACACGTCGCAAAACAAGTCTAGCGCTTTGATGTTGTCAAGTGCAAGCACCATTGCATTGATATCGCCTTCTTCTTCACCTTTTGTTTCCGACCATTCTTTAAGCAAGCCGATAACTTCTGCCCTATCTTCTTCTTGATATTCGCGAAGTTCACTTTTGAAACGCTTTTCAAAGCTTTTCAGCATGTTTCGTTTTTGCAGTGAATAATCGCCCATGTTGATAAGCTTTTCTGGCCTATACAGATATTCAAATGTGTTTCTATCACTGCTTGCGTAAAACATATATTTTCTCGCACTTGCGATGATATCGATTTTCACTTTATCTATGCCGTATATTTTCAACTGAATATCGCTTTTTTCGCAATACTTCACAAGCTTTTCAAAAGCTGGAAGAAATTCGTGTGGGTGCTTTACTATTGGTGGGAAAAATCCGATATTCCCTTCGTGATTAAACATCACATATATTGTTCCGTTATCTATTGCCATTTTATAGTTATACTGTTTTGAAAAGCAATAAAGCACTTGGAAGACTCTTTCGTATCCGCAACAATTTTCGCAGAACATATCTTCATTCACCTTACTTTCAAACAGCTGTTTGTCTGAAATCTCAATTTCCCTAAAAGTCATATACATTACCTCTATTATATTCTAGACCTATCTTTAAAAAAAATCAAACGTCTAGTACGCATTTTCAAAATTTTTTTTAATTTTATTATTGGAAAATAAAAATAGGTTAAAGTTTTAACAACTTTAACCTATTTTTTGTTTTATTAGCAAAATATTTAACCAATTTCAAATATTTAAATATCAAATCTGTAGAGTGATATTTAAATTGTGTATATTTTTATACCACCGTCTACTTTTGTTACACAATTCGTAGAAAATTCATATTGCACCGAAATTGGCGTGTTATCTCTTTTAACGCTTGCCTTGATCGTATGGGATACCGCATGATTTTGGAGCTTTTGAACTTCTAGAAGTGAATGCCAAAATGATTAGCGTTGTGATATAAGGAAGCATTTTATAAACCGCTGATGAAAGACCGAGCGATTGCATGAATGGGATTACTGAGTTGAATGACGCGAGTGTGTTCATAAACGCGAAGAAGACTGCAGCTGGGAAAACATATTTTGGTTTCCATTGACCGAAAATCAAAACGGCAAGTGCGAGGTACCCGTAGCCATTGACTGTGCCACTGAATGTTCCAACCGTAACGATGATAAGCATAAGACCGCCAAGTCCACCGAGCACACCGGAAATTGTTACGCCGGCATATCTCATTTTGTAAACGTTGATACCAACGCTGTCTGCTGCTTGCGGATGTTCGCCACATGCGCGAAGTCTTAATCCGAATTTTGTTTTATAAAGCACTATCATAACTGCAATCCAAATTGCGATACCAACATAAACTGTGATATACGTGTTTTTGAAAAGCAAATCGCCAATCACGGGAATATCAGAAAGCGCAAGTGATTCACCCAAATAAAATGAGTTTGTGAATCGCACATTCTTACTTCCGATTATTGATCTTGACAAGAAAAGTGCAATTGCCGGAGCCATGATATTAAGCGCTGTTCCGCCGATTGTTTGGTCGGCTTTCATGTTGATTGAAGCAAATGAAAGTAGCAGAGAATAAATACCACCGACTACTGCTGAAATCAAAAGCGCAATCACAAGCATAAGTTGTGGATTCATTGTTGATTCTGCACTTTGCATGACATAAATAAAGATTATTCCTGCAAACGCACCAACAACCATGATACCTTCAAGAGCGATGTTAACAACACCACTTCTTTCGGAAAACATACCGCCAAGCGATACAACTGCTATTGCAACGGCTACCATTAATGTTTGTTGAAAAATTAGATAGAACACGTCCATACTACTCTACCTCCTTTTCGTTTTTTTCTTGCACAATATCGGAAATTTCTGGATTTTCTTTTTCCTGTGCAATTGGTTCTGCATTTATATTTTCTTGTTTTGAGCCTGCGATTTTCGCAATAAGTTTTGGAATAATGCCTTTGAATAGCAATGCGAATGCAGAGAAATAAATAACCACGCCCATGATAACTTGAATGATATCTGAAGAATATCCAACCGCTTGCAAATAGACACTGCCTTGTTGCAAGTGAGAGAAGAATATTGCGGCAAAGATTATTCCTATCGGATTTGAAACACCCAAAAGTGCAACCGCGATACCATTGAAACCTTCAGAACGCATTGCGTTGATTGGTGAATAATAGTTGCCTGCTCCTGCTTGGATTTCCATTGCTCCACCAAGACCTGCAAGCGCACCTGCGATTACCATTGAAAGAATGATTGTTCTTTTTTCGTTGATACCTGAATATCTTGCGGCTTCTTTGTTTGTTCCGCACGCTTTGAGTTCGTATCCAAGTGTTGTTTTGTTGAGCAACATATACATCGCAATTGCAATAACAGTTGCAATCACTATGCCTGAGTTGATATATCCACCGCCAAAAAGAGTGTTCAAGCCCCATTTTGGAAGGTTTGCTGTGTCTGAAAGTGAGTATGTCCAACCGTAGTTAGAGTTGTACATGATTGGGTCTTTTATGATTATCATATCCACAAGATACATACAGATATAGTTTGTCATGATTGATGTGATAACTTCGTTAACGTTGAATATCGCTTTGAATATGCCTGGAATTGCACCCCAAAGCATACCGCCAACCATACCCGCAAGAAGGCACACAACCCAGCCTGCGTTCAAGTGATATGCGGCATAAAGTGAGAAGAACAAGCCCATTGTGAACTGACCCACTGCACCGATATTGAAAAGCCCTGTTTTGAATGCAAACCCAACAGAAAGACCTGTCATGATAAGCGGAACTGCAAAAAAGAGTGTGTTACCAACACCTTTAAGACCAAGTGCTGTTGCACCTCTCAAAAGGCTTTGGAAACCCGAAAATGCAACAGATGCATCAACGGCAAGCATAAATAGCAATCCGAAAATCAAACCACAAATTGCGGCGATAACTGATGCGAAAATACTTTGGAAAGTTCCACCCCTGACTGCTGATAAAAGTTTTGGTTCTTTATCACCCGTTTTGCAAACTAGGCTTTTGCACCAAGCTTTGAAGCTGGCAAATATTGATTTTATCTTATTCATGTTTGCCTCCTTCTGCTTTGCTTCCTGCCATATAAAGACCAAGTTCTTTCACGTTTGTTTGTTTTGGATCAAGTTCAGCCACGATTTCGCCTTCGTACATGACTAGAATTCTATCAGATAGGTTCATAACTTCTTCAAGTTCAAGCGAAACAAGCAAAACACCTTTGCCCGCATCCCTATCTTCGATGATTCTGCTGTGGATATATTCTATTGCGCCGACGTCTAGTCCGCGAGTTGGTTGCACTGCGATAAGAACATCGTGGTCTTTTGAAACTTCACGGGCGATGATTGCCTTTTGTTGGTTACCACCCGACATGCTTCTTGCACGCGTGATTGCACCTTGTCCACTTCGCACGTCGAATTTTTCAATCAAATCTTCGGCATACGCTTTTATTTTATCCCTTTGCAAGAATCCAAATTTTTGGAATTCCGATTTGAAATAGTTTTGCATAACTATGTTTTCTGCAAGTGTGTTATCCAAAATTAGTCCGTATTTATGTCTGTCTTCAGGAATGTGGGAAAGTCCGTTTTCGTTCCTGAATCTTATTGATTTCTTTGTTATATCCTTGCCAGAAAGAACAACTTTGCCGGAAGATTGTTTTAAAAGACCTGTGAGCGCATATATGCATTCTGATTGACCGTTGCCTTCGATACCCGCAAGGCAGACAATTTCGCCTGCGCGCACATTGAAAGAAACTTTGTTTACTGCGTTTTTATGTGCTCTTGACGATGCAACTGTGAGGTTTTCAACTTCAAGCAACACTTCGCCAGGATTTGCGTCGGTTTTTGCCGCTGTAAGGCTTATGTCCCTTCCCACCATAAGGCGAGAAAGTTTGGCTTTTGTGACATCTTTGATATCGACAGTGCCCATGTATTTACCCTTTCTGAGAACTGTGCATCTATCTGCAACCGCCATGATTTCGTTTAGTTTATGAGTGATGAATAGAATTGATTTACCCTCAGCCGCAAAACCGCGCATGATATCCATCAGTTCTTCAATTTCTTGCGGTGTTAGCACTGCTGTTGGTTCGTCAAAAATCAAAATTTCGTTTTCACGGTAAAGCATTTTCAAAATTTCAACACGCTGTTGCATACCAACTGAAATATCTTCGATAACTGCGTCTGGGTCGACTGCGAGATTATATCTTTCGGAAATTTCAATAACTTTTGCTTTAGCTGTTGCTTTATCCAAAAATTTGTTTTTCATCGCTTCTGCGCCAAGCATGATGTTTTCAACTACGTCAAAATTATCAACAAGTTTGAAGTGTTGATGCACCATTCCTATGCCAAGTGCGTTTGCATCATTTGGGTTACTGATTTTGACAACTTCACCATTTTTGAGTATTTCACCCTTTTCTGGTTGATAAAGACCAAAAAGAACGCTCATAAGGGTTGATTTTCCCGCACCGTTTTCACCAAGCAATGCATGAATTTCACCTTTTTTGAGTTCTAGTGTGATATTGTCGTTAGCAATAATACCAGGAAACATCTTTGTGATATTTCTCATTTCAATTACATTCATAATAATCCGCCTATTATTTTTTCATAAGTTTTTGATAGTTTACCCAAGAATTATACTATAAAATCTCGTTTTTTGCAATAGTAGTTGACGATTTTTTTAAATTCTTTTGCCATTTTTTTATTATTTACCTTTTTAATAAAAAAGAACGTGGCTTTTTATAAGCCACGTTGCATTTTTTTATTTTAAATTTTTAGATTAGTTCCACAATGTTACGTTAGAGTTTGTGAGACCAAGTGCTGAAATGAATGCTGCTGTGTCGCCTGCTGTTGCTGCGTCGTTTGCATCAGCTGAAACGATAACTGTTGCTGCTTTTGTTGCTGCAAGAGCTGTATCGTAATCTGCATCAGTTACATTTTCAAATTTAGAATTTTCGTATGGAATACCAACCATGTCTTCCAAGATACCAACTTGATTTACGCCTTCATAGATTGCGAAATCGTTGTTGTATAGATCATCAAGAGCTACGTATACTGAAGAAGCAAGTTGTTTCATAACTGAAGTGTATGCTGTGTCATGAAGACCAGTTCCGTCAACGTCTGGTGTTACAACCCATCTTGTTGGTGAAGCTTCTGCTGCTGCTGAGAATGCTGAGAATTGGTTTGAACCACCGAATGAGAACAATACTTCTGTGCCAGTTGAGAAGATTGAAGCGAACATTGCTTTGTTTTCTGCACTGTCGTCAAAGTTGCCTGTGTGGCCATAGATTTGTTCAATTGTGATTCCAAGTTCAGCTGCTGCTGCATCTGCACCTTGCATGAAGCCTTGTCCTGCGTTGTATACTGTTGGGTAGCTGATACCACCGATGTATGCAAGAGAAGTGTAGCCATCAATAACACTTAGGTAGCCAGCAAGGTAACCTGCTGATTCAACGCTGTAAGAAAAAGATGCTGTGTTTGCAATTTCAGTGTCTGTATCACAAACGATGAAGTGTACGTCTGGATAGTCAGCACCAACGATTGCAATTGCTTCTGGGAAAACATAACCTGCACAAACGATAACTGATGCACCGTTTGCGATTGCAACTGTCATTGTGTCTACAAGGTCTGTTGTGCTTGAAGAAAGTGGTTCATAGTCTGTGTATGTTTTACCATTGTCTTCTGCCCATGCTTTCATACCTTCATATGTGCTTTGGTTGAATGATTCATCATCAATTGTTCCTGTGTCTGTTACAAATGCAAGTTCGTAACCTTCAGAAGAACTAGAAGAACCACAGCCAGCAAATAAAGAAAGGCAAAGTGCCAAAACTAATACTAAGCTCAAGATTTTTTTCATAATAATTTCTCCTCCAAAATAAAATATAATTTTTAGATATCCATATGATATCACAAAATATTTTTTTTTACAACAAATTTCACGTTAATTTACATATGATTTACATTAAAAAAAATAAAATATGCACACTTCAACGATAAGTGTGCATACAATATATATGTTACGAATTTATAACTATAAAAATTTTTTTAAGTGAACAAACTTGGAAAATTACAAGTTTGAATATTCAACAGCAATCTTTGTTGCAAGTCTTGCGTTGTTATAAACAAGTTCGATATTTGATTCCAAACTGTCGCCACCTGTAAGCTTTTGGATTTTGTCAAGAAGGAATGGTGTTGTTTCCTTGCCGACGATGCCAAGGCTGTTTGCTTCGGCAACTGCTTCCACGATGATTTTTTCAATGAAGTCTGGGTCCATTGAATATTCTTCTGGGATTGGGTTGCAAACAACAAAGCCGTTTTTGAAGCCGATATCAGATGAAACTTTAAGCATTTTTGCAAAATCTTTTGGGCATTCAACTGCTTCATCAAGTTCAAGTCCGCTCTTTCTTGTGTAGAAAGCTGGAAGTTCTTTTGTTTGGTAGCCAAGAAGTGGCACGCCTTTTGTTTCTAGATATTCTTTTGTTAGGTGCAAATCAAGGATTGATTTTGCGCCCGCACAGATAACCATAACTGGTGTTTGTGAAAGTTCTTCAAGGTCAGCAGATACGTCCCAAGTTGTTTCTGCGTTTCTGTGAACTCCGCCAATACCGCCCGTTGCGAAAATTTTCACACCTGCCATTGCAGCGATAATCATTGTTCCGGCAACTGTTGTTGCACCGTCTTCGCCTTTTGCGATGATTGATGGGAAATCTCTTCTTGAAACTTTTGCAACTTCAAGGCCTTTTTTGCCAAGAATTTCGATTTCATCTTTAGAAAGTCCCACTTTCATAACTCCACCGATGATTGCAACTGTTGCAGGAACTGCGCCACCTTCTCTCACAACATCTTCAACTTTCAATGCTGTTTCCACATTTTTTGGATACGGCATGCCGTGTGATATGATTGTTGATTCAAGTGCGACAACTGGTTTGCCCGCTTCTAGAGCTTCTTTAACTTCTTTTGATACTTCCAAATGTTTAATCATTTTCGTTCTCCTATTAGTTTTTATTTGCACTTGCCACTGCAAGTAGTTTTTCTCTTGTTAGTTCTTTTGAAATGGTGTCTTGCGACTGAACACAGATTGAAGCTGCCGCCATTGCGTAGTTCAAAATTTTTGAAAGGCTTGCACCTTGCAAGATTCCAAACACTGCCCCGCCAACAAAGCTGTCCCCCGCGCCAGTTGTGTTCACTGTTTGCGCTTTGAAAATTTCTGATTTCACAAACTCATCTTTTGTTTTTGCAATGCCACCTTTTTCCGAAAGCGTTAAAAACACACACTTCACACCTTGATTAATTAAGCTGTCGCAAGCCTTGATTGCAGATTCTTCATCTTCAACTTTGATTCCTGTGAGCACTTCTGCTTCCAGCGCGTTTGGCTTGATATATGTGATTTTTGATAGGTGCTTTTTGATTTTTTCCGCTTTCTTTGTTGAAACTGTATCCACAAAGATTGGGATTGTTGTGTTTTCAAAAACGCAATCTATCACATCTTGCGAAAAGTTTGTATCCAAAACCAAGATTTCATTTTGATTGACTTTATCAAACTTGCCTTCAAGCATCTTTGCAGTTGCGATATCGTATATTTCCATATCCGACACGGCAAGTTGCATTTCTCCCTTGTTATCCGCGATAAACATATAGCAAGAAGAGGAAATTTCCATACTTTCCGATAGGGAATAATCAATCCCCAATCCACTCAAATTATTTCTTAGAAAATCAGCGTTTGCATCGTTGCCCAGTGCTGACAACATTTGGGTTTCTTCACCCATTCTTGCGATGTTTTCTGCAATGTTTCTGCCAACACCGCCCGCAAAAATACCAATCTTGCCGATGTTTGAATCAGCGGGTATGATTTCACCATTAGACTTGCCAAAGATATCCACATTACATCCGCCAACAACTATACATTTTGACATATTATCCCCCACGTATTTGAATATTTTTTATGTGTTTTATGCATTAAATGTACATATTTATACATTTATTTTTTGTTTGATGATTTGTTTGTTGATTTGTTTGAAGATTGATTTTTCTTCTTTTTGATTGAATATCCAAACGTGCCCAAAACTTCGCCAAGCGCGAAATATTTGCCGTGCGAATACGCAATAAGACCCGCGTCTTGCAAATTGAATCTGCCCTTTGCATCAATCAAGTTTTTAGAAACCATAACGTTTTCCACTTTTGCGACAAACATTGTGTGGCTTCCAAGGTCGGTTTTGCTTGTTATTGTGCATTCGATGTTCACTGGGCTTTTCAAAATCATTGGAACGCCAAGAACTTCGCTTAGACCCATTTCAAGTTTAGTTTCCTTGAACTTATTCACTTCTCTTCCGCTTTTCACACCGCAATAATCCGTTTCGAAAATAGTATCTTCAGTTGTCAAGTTCAAAACAAATTTGCCGTGTTTTTCAAGCATTGCATATGAATGACGTTCTTTTCTTACTGAGATATAAAGCATTGGTGGATCAGAACAAAGTGTGCCTGTCCATGCGACTGTGATGATGTTTGCATCTTTTTGGTCGCCCACGGAAACCATCACTGCTGGGATTGGATAAAGCATTGTGCCCGCTTTGAAGCTTTGCTTTTCATATTCACCTTCCATTTCGAAAAGTTTTGGTGATGACGGACCTGTTTTTTCCACTTTTTTGAAAGTTCTTTTTGGTTTTTGTTTTTCCACGCGAATCATTTTATCTTTTGGACCAAATCCATCTTTATCAGGACGGTATCCGCGTTTTGGAGCATTGTTTTCTTCCTTTGATTTAAAACCACTTTTTTTGCGATAGTCAAGTTTTCTATCTTCGCCTTTCTTTGCATAATTCACTGATTTTTCAGCTTTTGGACTTGTATTTTTATGCATATTTTTTTCTGTAGTTTTTTCTGTTGTTTTTTCTTGCATTGTTACCTACTTATATTTTTTTAGAGCTTTTTGAAAGCTCCGTTTATTGATTTATTTTTTTGCAATTATAAAGAAATAAAAAGGAAATGATTGCCAAAGCCACCATTTCCTTTGTCTTTAAATTCAGTTTGAATTATTTTCTCATGTTGCGAAGTCTTTCAACGAAAGGTGGAACGTTTTTTGAAACATCAACGTTTGGACTTTCAATTGTTTCTTGTGGAGCTGGAGCTTCTTCTTTTTCCACAACTTGAACAGGCGCTGCTGCGGCTGGTTTATCGATTGGATAAACTGGGTCGCCTTCTTTTGTTTTGAAACCTGATGCGATAACAGTGATGATGATTTCATCGTGAAGAGAATCGTCTACACTTGTTCCGAAGATGATGTTTGCAGATGGGTCTACAACTTCACGGATTAGGCTTGCTGCTTCACTGATTTCGTCAAGAACAACGTCGTCCACATTTCCGCAGAAGTTTAGGATGATACCAGTTGCACCTTCGATTGTAGTTTCCAAAAGTGGGCTTTTAACTGCTTGACGAATAGCGTCGAGAGTTTTTGTTTCGCCTTGACCACGGCCAATACCCATGTGGGCAAGACCTTGACCTTGCATGATTGTTTTGATATCTGCAAAGTCCAGATTGATAATACCTGGTTTTGCGATTAGGTCGGAAATACCTTGGATACCTTGACGAAGTGCGTTATCAGCGATATTGAAAGCTTCGATAAGTTTTGTGCCTTTTGGTACGTTTTGAAGCAATTTTTCGTTTGGAATAACAACCAATGTGTCTACATATTTGCTGAGTTCCATAATACCTTTTTGTGCGTTTGCCATTCTTCTTGGTCCTTCAAACGCAAATGGTCTTGTTACAACAGCAACTGTCAAAATGCCCATTTCTCTTGCGATTTGAGCGATGACTGGAGAAGCACCTGTGCCTGTTCCGCCACCCATACCACAAGTGATGAAAAGAAGATCGACGTCTTCAATAACTTTTGCAACTAGGTCTCTGCTTTCTTCACATGCAGCTTTGCCGATTTCTGGGTTTGCACCAGCGCCGAGCCCACGAGTAAGCTTTTCGCCAAGTTGAATGCATTGGTCTGCGTTTGACAAAATCAAATCTTGTTTATCTGTGTTTGCAGCGATGAATTCTGCTGTATCCACACCTGCAAGTTTCATTCTTTTCACTGCGTTATTACCGCCACCACCGACACCAATGACTTTGATTTTTGCAATTTTTTCAGTTTGAGTTTTATTATCATCATAGCTTTGAGTTGGTTCGAATTCGTACATTTTATATCTCCTTTTTCACATATGCTTTTTGTTTTTGCTTTAATTTTTTATTTTTGTTTATCCAAACATTCTTTTTATGAATGAATCTTTTGATTTTGCTTTGCCAAGTGCCATTTCAAGCACTGCAAATGTTGATGTTTTTGACGGTTCGGAATATTCAGGATTTTCACCGCCCGCTTGCATGCACATAACATCGAATTGTTTTGCAAGGTATTCCTTTGCGCCACGCATATATAAAATACCGCCACCTGTTACATACATTTTTGAAGTTCTTAAGAAATCTTCTTTGCAATTATCAAGACAAGTTTGAACAAGCGATACCATTTCAGCAATTCTGAACTTCACATTTTCGTGGAGTGTGTTTGCTTTTATGCGGTATGTTTTGCCTTTATCTTCGATAACATATTCCCCGTTTTCGTCGAAACAGAATGAAAGAACAATCTTTCTTTTGAACTGTTCGGCAATATCGAATGGAACATTGAAGCACTCTTGAATATCCGCAGTTATGTGTCCGCCACCAAGCGCGAATGATTTCAAATAAACAAGACCTTTGCCAGAAACAAGCATCACGTTTGTTGTGATGTAGCCAATGTCGAAAATGACAATTGAACTGTCGCGTTCTTCTTGGGTTGTGAGATATAGCCCCTGTGCATAGTTTTGCGAAATAAAATCAATTTTGTTGATTTTGAAATGCTTCAAAATTTCGTATATTTTATTTACAAACGTGTTTTTTGCGTAGCAATATGAAACTTTGCCGATGAGTTTGTCGCTCTTTTTTCCGACTGGGTTATCGAGATATCTGCCGTCGCTTAGTTTGTAGTGAATTGCTGAACTGTGAATTAGTGTGTGACCATCGCTGTTGAGGTTTTCTGCACCTTTTTTGAAGATATCTTCAAGGTCTTCCGACACGATGATTCTTGATGATTTGAAAGGGATTTCAATTTCTTTAGCATACAGCGCAACAAATGCACCCGGAACGCCAACATAGATTGAAGAAACTGTTTGGTTTGCTCTGCTTTGGGCTTGGTTTAGGGCATGTCCAATAGCGTCGACAAGTTCCCCTTCACGCAAAAAATCTTCATCGATAAAGCCACTGTATTCCACTTCGCTTTGACCGTGGATTCTATATGTGTTGTTGGATCCTCTTTCTGCGATTACCACCGAAATTGACGATGAGCCAATATCGAGAACTGCAACGATTGGTGATTTTGCCATTTCCTTCCTCCCACTGATTTGTTTTTATATACACTTGGCATACTTTTACACTGCAAAAACACAGAAAAAAAGCACCCTTTTTGATAATTTTCTTTTAACCTAGAAATTATACCAAAAATAATGCTTCTTGTCAATAATAAATGCGTTTATCTTTCGCGATTTTCCGCGTTTTTTACGCAATTCTTTTATATTTTACCCACTTTTAATTTGGGCTTAGAACAGGAACTAAATCACTGCCAATATACAGCGTTTGACCAGTGAGAATTGCAAGTTCGTCAGGTGAATATGCACCCATCAAATACTGCACTTTTTCCGCAAGGTTTTCGCTTGTGTCGTAGATGCACATCTTCACGCCAAGGCGAGTTGTGATATATAGGTCACCCGCATAAGACACTTCAACTTTCTTGATAAAATACGTTGTTTGGAACTCTGTATATTCAAAATCAAGCGTGAGCATATATCCAAAATATTCTGATAAAATGTCAAGTTCTTCTTGCGTATCTTCAAACACGGCAACTTCACCTTCCACCAAAGAATTTAGGTTTGACGGAGTGTACCCTTCAATCAAGATGACTGTGCTTTCAATATCGCGGTCTGTGCTTGTGCCCAAAAACACGTTGTCGGAATCAAAAAGGTAGTATTGAGAATCTTCATATATTGCGAAGAAATCCTTTCTTTCTTCAATGTTCAAAACCAGTGTTGAAGGGAAAACCCTTTCAACGTTCAAAACATTTGCATAAGGAAGTGAGATCGACATATTTTCGATAAGTTCTGCTTCGCTAAGCAAGATTATGCTTTCACCCTTATACGCATAAAGAAAATCATAGATTGAATCTTCACTTAGCGTTGTGAAGTTATTTTCTTTTTCTATTTCAAAAGACTTCACTTGGAACAGCCAGCATGACGCCAGAAACACCAACAGAAGAATTGCAATCAGTATACTCAGAACAAATAATATTCTTTTGTTTTTCATCTTCAACCTCGCGTTTTATCTTTGCACCGAGAACGCTTAAATCAGATTCGAGATTTGCATACCCCCTTTGGATGTGACGAATGTCGCGGACAACAGTTTCCCCTTCCGCAACAAGACCCGCCAAAACCATGCATGCCCCACCGCGAAGGTCGTAGGCAAACACTTCCGCCCCTTTCAGCTTTTCCACCCCACAGATGATTGCTGTGCGATCTTTGACTGTTATATCTGCCCCCATTTTGCGAAGTTCAGACGCGTGGCGAAATCGAGTTTCGAACATTTTTTCTTCAATGACCCCAATTCCCCTTGCAACTGACATCAGCGCCATCATTTGCGGTTGCATGTCTGTTGGAAAGCCAGGATACGGCGAAGTGGAAATCTGTCTTAGTGATTTCAAATTCTTTGGTGCTTTTAGATATATTCTATCATGAACGCACCTTATTTTGCAAGCGGTTTCGCGAAGTTTTGTTAAAAGTGATGCGATATGTTCGCTATTCACCCCCGAAAGTTCTATCTCCCCCTTGGTTATTGCCGTTGCAATCAAATATGTGCCCGCGACAATGCGGTCGGGAATTGGTTTGTGGGTGCAACCGTGAAGCTTTTTCACCCCTGTTATATGTATTTTGCAATCGCGAGTTATTCTGATTTTTCCGCCCATTGCGTTTATAAAATCAATAAGGTCGGTTATCTCTGGTTCTTTTGCGGGATTTTCAATCACCGTTTCTCCGCATGCCATGCTTGCCGCCATGATGATGTTTTCCGTTGCACCAACCGACGGAAAATCCAACATCACGTGACCGCCCTTCATTTCTGAGCCGTCGGCAAAGATGTTTCCACCCTCTTCCAAAAATTTTACGCCTAAACTTTTCAACCCTTCGATATGCAAATCGATTGGCCTTAACCCAATATCGCATCCACCGGGATATGCAAGCACGGCTTTTTTGAACCTTGCGAGAATTGAGCCCATCAAAAATATCGAAGACCGCAGTTCCTTGGCAAGCGTTTTTGAAATTTCAAACTTGTGACAGTTTGAACTGTCGATTGTTATATACTGTGCCGAAAGTTTCACTTTGCAGCCCATTTCTTTCATGATTTCCACCATGACAAAAAAATCCGCTATCATAGGCGGGTTTTCTATCGTGACGATTTCTTCTGTTAGTATTGAGGCGGCAAGCAATGGTAGGATTGAATTTTTTGAAGACCCCACTTGCAATTTGCCTTCCAAAGGCGAACCACCCTCGATTATGTATTTTTCCATAGCTTTGCTCCTTTATTTTCTATTACAGTTTATGGCGCGCGAGTGGTTTTTGTGAATTTTCTCCCATTGCGATTGAAACCAGCGTTCCGCTCATGCCTAGAAACATTATCACTTGGGTGTTCCCTGAAGAAACGAATGGAAGTGGCAGTCCTGTTGGGGGGATTGCGCCGATCACCACCGCGATGTTTATCATGGTTTGAATGGCGACAAGCATGGAAATTCCAAACGCGAGATACATTTGAAACCGCGATTTTGCCGATATTGCAATTTTCACCCCCGCAAAGATGTAGCAAACGTATATCGCCACCAAAACCACTCCACCAACAAATCCGAATTCTTCAACGTATATCGCAAAGATAAAATCAGATTCGCCAAAGGGAAGAAACCGAAGCGACTGACGAGAATCGAAAAGCCCGACGCCAAAAAGACCACCCGAAGCGAGTGCGTAAAGCGATTGGATAAGCTGAAACCCTTCACCTTTTGGGCTTGCAAACGGGTCGACAAACGCAAACAGACGCTTAAGCCGATACGGCTCCATCCAAATGAGAACCGGGAGTGCACAGAGCCCAAGTGCGATAAAAAACAGCAAGTGTTTCATTTCTAGTCCGCCCGCAACAAGCATTGAAAGCATCAAAAGTGCAAAGCAGATTGTTATCGACAAATTAGGTTCTAGAAAAATCAGCAACATATAAACTCCGCCGAGAATATACACTTGCAGACGCGACAAAAATGTTACATCAACACTTTTGGAAAGTGCTTTTGCCGAGAAGATTATAAATGCAAATTTTGCGATATCAGACGGCTGAATTGTGAAAAACACAACCTTTATCCACCGCTTTGCGCCGTAGTTTTCCACACCGATATAAGGAATGAAAACAAGAATGAGTAGCACGGCTGAAATCACCGCAAATGGGGTTGCGATTTCCTTTAGAAACTCCGCATTCACACACGCGAGAACGCACATGCAAACAAGCCCCAACACAACGCCAACAAGTTGCTTTTTCACAAAATAAAACGCGTCGCCATAAACAGTTTCGCCTTGGTATCTGCCCGCTGAATACATCATGATAAGCCCCAAAAAAGAGAGAAATACTGAAATTGCGATGATGATTTTTGCGTTTTTGCTTATGTGCTTCACATTTGGCTTTTGAAAAATTTTGCCGTTTTTCACCATTCTTTCTAGCCACTGTTTTGAAGTTTTATTTTCCATCTTCCACCCCACTTATTAACTTTGCAAAGTGCTCGCCACGCTTTTCGAAATTGTCGAATTCGTCATAGCTTGGGCATGCGGGAATCAAGATAAGCGCCGAGCCCGCAACGCACATTGAATTGCCTTTTTCAAACGCCAAATTGAAGCTTTCGCACTTTTCATAATTGAAATATCCTGCGGTTTTTGCGGAGTATTCAAGCTTGCGGACAGCACTTCCGAATATTACTGTTTTCAAGATTAGTGGCTGGGATTTTATCGCTTTGAAAAACGGCAAAAAGTCATCTGATTTATCACTTCCGCCAACCAACAACACGGCGGGACAATCGACAAGGGTGAGTGATATTTCCGCCGACTTTCCGCTTGTTGATTTGGAATCATTTATGTATGCCACGCCGTTTTTTTCTGCGATTTTTTCAAACCTGTGTGGCAGTGGCTGAAAATTTTTCGCGACTTTTGCGATACTTTTTTCACTTGCGCCCATTTTTTCTGCGACGATTGAAGCGACTAGCAAGTTTTCCTTGTTGTGCAATCCCTTGACGGTGAATTCATCAGTTCTTATCAGCTGTTTTTCGCCGATAAAAATGTTGTTATCTTTAATCTCGCACAGTTGGTTTTTGGTTTTATAGTTAGGTAGCACCTTATTTTGCCTTTGAAATTCCACCACTTTTGGCGGTCTTACGCTGTTCGCATTTTTAAGAACTTCGCCTTTTATTGCACTGTCGCCACACGGCAAAATCACCACGTCGGGATATTGCATATTTTTTGCGATTTTGCATTTTGCAGATATGTATTTTTTCATTGTTTTATGCCTATCAAGATGATTTTTATAAACGTTTGCAAAAACTGCGATGTCGAAGTGGAAGCTTTTTGATTGTTCTAGCATGAAAGAGGAAACTTCCAAAACACTTATTGTTTGGGGCGTGGAATTTTCGCAAAGTTCGCAAAATGGCACGCCATAGTTTCCGCCTATTCGCACATCTGGAAAGTCTTCTTTAAGCATTTCATAAATCATTTTTGTTACAGTGGATTTGCCACAGCTTGCCGTTATACCAATCTTTGTGCCCGAAAGGAAGTTGAATGAAAAATCCATTTCTGATAGCACTGGCGTCTTCTTTGAAATTGCAAGTTTCACAACTTCATCAAACACGCTGACCCCCGGCGACAAAATCACACAATCGACGTTTTCCAAAAGCTGTTTTTTATTTGTTTCGCAGTGGTTTTCTACACCTATATTCGCAATTTCTTTTGGCAATATCTTATTTTTTTTATCGAAAAATGCGACCTTTCCGCCGTTTTTTATTATGAATTTTGCAAGGCTTACACCCGTTTTGCCCATGCCGTAAACTAAAAATTTTCTACCGTGAATTATCATCTTTCCCCCATCAAATAAAACATATTACAACAAGCCCCAAAAGCATTGTGCTGATGAAATATATAACACATATTTTGTTTTCTGACAGCCCTTTTCTTTGCAAGTGGTGGTGGTATGGTGCCATCAGAAATATTCGTTTTCCGCCCGTTTTTTTGAAGTATGCCACTTGCAAAATATCAGATACACCACTCACAACAAATGGCATGCCCAAAATTGTGAGATATATTATATTTTTGGAAATCGCAAACAGCGAAACCACAAGTCCACCCAAAAAAAGCGAGCCGACATCACCCATAAAAACGCTCGCTTTGTTGGCATTGAACAGCAAAAACCCCAAAATCGAGAACACTGAAACTGCAATGAGCAAATAAAAGTTTTCGCTTTGAACATAGCTTAGCACACTTTGATTTGCAGTTTGCATTTGGAAATACACCACCCCAGAAAGTGACAGCAGACACGCAATCACCGAAACACTGCAAAGGCCGTCTAGACCGTCGGTGAGATTCACTGTGTTTGTTGTTGCAATAAAGGCGACAAACAGCAGTGGGATTATAAACACACCGATATCCACTTGCACCGAAAAAAACGGGATTGAAATTTGCGAGCCGACATTCCACCAGATGTAGTAGCCAAACACGCCCGCAAGCACGGCTTGGGCGATGATTTTTTGATAGGGGGCAAGACCCATGTTTTTGCCAAACTTCACCTTTGCGATATCGTCAAGAAGTCCCACAAACCCACTTGCAACCGCCATGAGAAGACAAAACCTAGCAAGGCGGTCGGGAATAAAAATCAACGTGACTGCCGATATTGTTGCAATGAAGATTATTCCACCCATTGTGGGTGTGCCGTTTTTTTCGTCGTGTTCTTTCACATAATGCAATATGGTTTGCGTGGTTTTCATTTTGGAAAGGAGTGGCACGATAATAAGCCCCAAAAATATCGACATTGAAAGCGACAACAGAATTATAAAAACATTCATTTTTTATCCCCCTTTTCTTTTGTTTTTGCGGATTATATGTATTTTTGCACTGTTTCTATATCGGAAAAATGCTCCTTTTTGCCGTTGGTTTCGATATAATCTTCGTGACCTTTGCCAAGTATTGCAAGGCTGTCGCCCGCATTGCACATTGAAATTGCGTTGGCGATTGCACTTTCACGATCTAGCACTATTATGGCTTTTCCCTTTGTTTTGATACCACAAAGAATATCACCTGCAATCTTTTGCGGGTCTTCGAAGCGTGGATTGTCGGATGTTATCACGATTGCACTGGAAAATTCTTCCGCAATACCGCCCATAATGGCACGCTTAGAACTGTCGCGATTGCCACCGCAACCAAAAAGCGTGATAAGTTTTGGGTTTGGGTTTTCGATGGTGGCTTTGCTTTTCAAATCGCACTGCATCGCTTCCAAAATGTTTTTCATTCCGTCGGGGGTGTGGGCATAATCCACAACGATTTCTATTTCGCGGTTGTTTTCCACCGTTTGATATCTGCCTGCGATTGGCTTTATTTTTGCAACGGCGTTTTTGATGTTTTCAAAATCCAAACCGAAAAATCTTGCGGTTGTTATTCCCGCAAGCAAATTATACGCGTTGAATTTGCCTTTCAAGTTTGAGGAAATTTCGCAGATTTCATCGAGGTAGTTGACTACAAATTTTATGCCGTTGTCGCTTTTTGAATCTTGTTTTGCTTTTATTATTTTATCGGTGAACTTTTGCATGTCGCTTGAAAAAATGCAGAACACATCGCTGATGTTTTCTATGCCATAAGACAGCACTGGGGTGTTGGTTTCGGATATGATTTCCCTGCCCGTTTCGCTGTCGGCATTCACCACCGCTGCCCGCACATTTTCGCGAGTGAACAGTGATTTTTTTGCGTTTTTATAGCTTTGCATATCGGAAAAAAAGTCCAGATGGTCTTGGGTGAGATTTGTGAAAACAGCAATTTCCGCCGTTATGTTTTGCAATTTTTTTAGATAAATTGCGTGGGCGGAAGCTTCCATCACAACCGCTTTTGCACCCAGTTTTTGCATGCTTGAAAGGATTTCGAAAAGTTCGATTGGGTCGGGGGTTGTCATTTCACTTTTATAAATTGTATCTTCAAAACGCGTTTCCAGCGTGCCTATTATCCCCGTTCTTACACCGCAATATTCAAATATATCGCGAATTATGCACGCTGTGGAAGTTTTGCCGTTTGTGCCCACAATCATAATCATTCGCAATTTTTCTTGCGGATTGCAATTAAAGTTGCCGGCAATTTTCGACATTGCACTTCGCACATCGCGAACTAAAATCAGATTTTTGCCACCTGAAATCAAGTGGTTGCGAGCAAAGGTTTCGCTGTCGGAAACGGCAACGCCACCGCTTTGCAACACTTTAGAAATAAATTTGTTGCCGTCGGTTTTCTCACCACTTATCGCAAAGAACAAACTGCCCACACCCGCTGTTTTATAATCGTTTGTTATATGATTTATTTCCGCTTCTTTATCCGTGTTTATAAATTTTATTACATCCCCGCCCTCGCAGAGTTTTGAAATTTGCATTCCCGCCCCCAAAGTTTTTTTTATTATTATATTTTCCCAAGGCGGAAATTATGATTAAACCAAACAAAAAAGCCACGCCAAAACTTTTGCGTGACTTTCCTGCTTTTTAGGAAGTTTTATGAATTAATTTAGGGAATTTCTTAGGATTTAGGAGTTTTTTATTTACACTGTCGTAGAAAGGTGAAGTTCAATTTCACCCTGCTTTGCCATGCAAAGTGGGCAGACTTGCCAACCTTCCAAAAGGGTTTCTTCGTATCCGCAATCGGAGCACTTGAATTTTGTTTTCTTTTCCTTTTTATACATACTTCCGTTCACAAGTTGGGCGTGAATTTCCGAAAGTATTTTTGCGTGATTTTTTTCTACGCCTGCAACCATTGTAAAAAGGCAAGATACATCTTCATAACCTTCTTCCTTTGCAACCTTTGCATAGTTTTTATAAGTTGACACTTCTTCCGTTTCGTTTTCTACGCCAAAGTGGAAATTTTCTGTTAAATTCCACTTTTCTTTGAAGGGATATCCACCGCAGATATCTATGTTTTCGATAGTTTCCTTTTCGCCATTTTGAAGTTTCGTATAGAACATTCTCGCGTGGTTGAATTCGTTTTTAATCAGCACTGACACAATATCTGCAAGTGCACACAGCCCTTTTTGCGTTGCACCGTATTGCAAAAAGCGATATCTTGTTTGTGCTTGACACTCACCCGCAAATGCCATGGCTAGGTTTTTATAGGTTTGACTTTCTTTGAATTTCATGTTTTCCTCCTGAAGATTTATGACTTGATTATTGCCTTATTCACTCACGTTATACATGAAATTTTTGATTTTGCAGATTTATTTTGATTTTTCAGATTTATTTTGATTTTGCAGATTTATTTTGATTTTTATTCCAATTCTCGCTGTTCTTCTAGGATTGAAATTTGCGTGAACACTTCCCCTGCGATTGGCGCGCAAACCAAGCTTCCATAATACGCGCCTTGCGGTTCGTCCACCGTAACCAAAAGGGTGTATCTTGCGGGGTCGCCGATATATCCGACGAATGAAGAAACATATTTTCCACTTGCGATAACGCCGTTTTCATACTTTTGCGCAGTGCCTGTTTTTCCGCCGATAATCTCGCCTTCCACCATTGCACTTTTGCCACCGCCGTTTTCCACCACGCTTTGCAATGCCGTTCTTATATATTCTGAAGTATCTTCGGAAATTGGATTTGATAAAAGCTCGCCTACATTACGGCTTACGAGTATGTCGTCTTGCGAAACTTCTTTAAGGAGTGTTGGCTGATAGATATATCCACCATTTATCGCACCCGAAACAGCTGAGAGAAGCTGAATTTTTGAAACCGCGACAGTTTGACCAAACCCAATTCTTGCAAGGTCGCAGTTTTGAACGCTTTCTTCGGGAATCAAAATTGAACTTGTTTCGCCGATAAAATCAACACCCGTTTTTTCCGTCAACCCAAACGCTTCAAGATAGTCATAGAATGTTTCCACCCCAAGCGAAAGTGCGATATCCACGAAAATCGGGTTGCAACTGTTTTCAAGTGCGCCTTGCAAATCCAAATTATAATGCTTGCCGTTTTCGTGGTTAGACCAACACTTGACAATCGTGCCGTCGACCACCCTTATTCTTGCAGAGTTGAAGATATAATCGGTGGAAAAAGCGTCTTCATTTCCACTTGCAAATTCTTCAACATTCATCGCAGCAGTGATGATTTTGAAAGTTGAACCTGGCTCGTAGACATCGACAAAAGCGGAGTTTCGCGACACTTGGTTTAGATATTCAAGATCTTCCCTTGGCACATCGTTTAAATCAAAAGTTGGATAGTTTGCAACCGCGATGATTTCGAATGTTTCGGGGTCCATTATTATTGCCGACATCGATTGGGGATCTGAAGTTACAGCGGCACTTGCAAGAGCGTTTTCCAAGATAAGCTGAATTTCATAATCGATAGTAAGCGTGATATCCATGCCGTCGATTGCACTTGTGATATACTGCGAATCTTCCACTTCAACACCAATCAAATCGGTTTGGGTGTAGATTTTTCCATCCGTTCCCGAAAGGTATTCGTCATACAAAAGTTCCAGCCCCGATTGCCCCGAGCCATCAGAACCGACGTAGCCAATGGTTTGACAAAGCAAGTCGGAATAGGGATACACCCTTTCCCAACTGACAGAAAAATACAGCCCTTCTATATTCGAATCTTGAAGGCTTTCCATATCTTCTTTCGCAAGCCCCGTTGCAAGGCAAACTTCACTTACGTTTTTTGAAAGTTGCACGTATAATTCTTCATAGGACACATCGATATAATTTGTTAAACTTATCGCCGTTTGCTGTTTTTCTGTTATCATATTGTTTCGGGAATACAAATCGTATGTTGTGACTGTTGTTGCAAGAACCACTCCGTTTCTATCCAAAATATCACCGCGAACAGCTTCGTTTGGAACGTCGCGCGTCCATTGCGAAAGTGCTTTTGTTTGGTATTCGCTCATTTTGAACAAGCTTACATATGCCAATCTTCCCAATAAAACGACAAAAAGAAAGGTTACCGCAAAGAATATTGCGAGTAACCTTTTTTGTGACCGAATTATGCTGCTGAATTTTTTCAAACTTAGATCCTCCAAGTTATTTCAATATTTTTCAGCTTTTGTATTTTTTTGTTATTTCTCTCTTGTTTTTAGTATTGTTTTGTTGTTTGTTTTGTATTGTTTGTATTGTTTGTATTGTTGGTATTGTTTTGTTTTTGTATTGTATTGTTTTGTAAATTGTTTGTTTTATTTTGTATTGTTTTTATTTTTCTGAATTGATTTTATACTAGTTTATCAAGCATAACATCAAACCAGTTATTTTCGAAAGTTTTTGCTGTTGTTTCGATATAACCTGGTATAGAATAACTTGCTGTTGAAACAGAAGTTGCTGAGAGATCAAGTTGAGAAGCTGCGAGTTCGGTCATTCTTTCTACACTTGAAACAGCTGAAAGTTCAGCTGAAAGAGTCGAATATGTTGCTTCAAGCGAGCTTAGCTCTGCTGAAAGCTGAGTGTTGGCAGTTGAAAGTGCACCAAGAGAAACTGCGTTCACTGCGATAACAGTGGCAAGCGCCAATGCAACGATTGAATAAACAACCATCATTGCAATGTTTTTGCCTTGAACTTTTTCTTTTGGCTTTGATGTTTTTCCAACTTCATTTGCAGGCGTGGCAGTGTTTGTCACTTTCAGTCTGCTCTTGTTTTTAGTTACTGGAGTGAAGCCAACCGATGGTTTTTGGGTTGTGCTTGAACTTCTGGAAACCGTTTCTATATCTTCTGTTAGAAGAGTTGTTCTTCTGTTGTTATTTTCTTCGTTATACATAATATTTACACCACACCTTATATATTCACTTATAGATAAAATTTATTGATTCTGAAATTCAGATTGAGTTTTAGAAATTCACACTTTTTCCAAAACTCTCAATTTTGCTGGTATTGCACGCGAGTTGAGTTTTTGTTCTTCTGGCGTTGCCAAAACTGGTTTTTTTGTGATAATCTTGCCTTCCTTTTTCTTGCCACACACGCAAATTGGAATTGATTTATCACAAACGCAATCAGCTTCGAGATACTTGAATAGGTTTTTCACTATTCTATCTTCAAGAGAATGAAATGTCAGCACGCATATTCTTGAACCGACACTCAATTTCTCAACAAGCGCTTTCAGGGCGTTTTCCAAATTGGCAATTTCACCGTTGACTTCGATTCTTATTGCTTGGAAAACCCTTTTTGCTGGGTGACCTTCTTTTGCACCAAGGCTTTGCGGAACGCACGACCTTATGATTGAAACAAGTTCCCCCGTTGTTTTTATTGGAGCGTTTTTCCTTTCTGTGCAAATCTTTTGTGCGATTCGCAAAGAAAATCTTTCTTCCCCATACTCTTTAAAAATTTTTACCAATTCTTTTTCGCTGTATGCATTCACAACATCATAAGCGGAAAAGTCTATTGATTTATCCATTCTCATGTCAAGTGGAAAGTTGTCCCCCCTGTATGAAAATCCTCTTTCAAAATTATCAAGTTGGAAACTTGAAACGCCAAGGTCAAGCAAAATTCCGTCCACACAACTGTATCCTGCTTGCTTTATCACTTCAGCTCCGTAAAGATAATCCGATTTGTAACATTTAAATCTTTCACCAAATTTTTCCAAACGCTTTGATGCAAACGCAAGTGCGTCGTCATCTTTATCAGTTGCAATCAGCGTTCCCGTTTGAAGATTTGATAAAATCATTTCGCTGTGCCCACCACCACCTAGTGTGCCGTCGAAATACACCCCATCTGGCTTGATTTGAAGCATTTGGGATATTTCGGTTGCCATGATTGGAACGTGGTATACACTATCCATTTTGGTCAGCCTTTTTGAGCATTGTAAGCATTTCATTCATACTGCGTTTTGTTTTGCGGTTTTCATGATTTTCTTCGCTCCAGATTTCTATTCTGTTTAGCACCCCTTTTATTACGACATTCTTTTCGATGCCCGCCTGAGCGAGATACTTTTGAGGGATGACAAATCTGCCTTGTGAATCTTCTTCAACTTGTTTGATGCTTCCCATGATTTCTGAAATAACTTCTTGAAGTTCAACATCATTTTCGTCGTATTTAGAATATTTTTCACACATATCGTGATAGGCAGACTGGGGTTTGATAGTTATTGTGTTATTCATACCAGGCATCAAAATGAATGAACCGCCAAGTTCTGCACGCAATTTTGCCGGCAGACGCAGTCTTCCTTTGCCGTCTAGTTGGTGGTAGTACGTATCTGAAAACATTAGACCTATCCCCCCTTTTTTAGATTTATACTGAGATTATATCACAGGATATTTCCATTTGCAACCATTTATCGCCACTTTTTTCCACATTAGCCCATTTTTTTATGATTAAAACGTAATTTTCTGGGAATTTTAGGGCTTTTGACGGAATTTGGAAATTTTTGACAGTAAAACACTAGGAAAAATGGAGGTTCTTGACGAAAGCGAAAGAGGGGTGGTGTGAAATTGGCTTTATATAAGATGAAATTTCTACTACTTGAAGAATTAAAAATTAAAAATTAAAAATTAAAAATTGTGGTAAGGCATGGGCTTCGCCCTATGCATCCAATTATTAGACAATATGAAAGGAGCGTCACTATTAACAAGTAACGCCCCTATTTCAATTTCTAACAATAGTATGCACGAGCCAAAGGCGAGTGCTTTACCACAATTTTTAATTTTTAATTTTTAATTTTTAATTATTTAAGTGGTGCCAATTTTTGTATCCAGGTAAACTCCGCCCACAAACCCCGGCTTACAGGCTCAAAAGCATAATCGACATAACTCCTATGAGAAGTCCTACCACTGCTAGTGGTTTTAGTTTTTCACGGAATAATGCTAGTGAAAGAACTAGCGAAATCATCATTGAAGAGCCGTTTACTGTTGGGAAATATACGCTTGCATCGAAGTTTGCTGAAAACATTGTGTACAGCGTGTTACCAGCAAAGTTTGTTATCGAAACCAAGACTGCCAAAACGATGAACCAAACTGATGGTTTGAAATCTCTTAGGTTTTCGCGCACGTCTTTTGAAAAATAAACTGTGCATGAAAGTATTGTTGCAACCAAGAATGCGATTGAAATGAAAAGTGGGAAGTTTGCATCGACAACTTGCATTGGGTACACTTTAGACATAAGCCCAACACCGCCGTTGAAAATCGTGCCCACAAGACACATAATAACCCATTTTGGTGAAATTTCGATTTCTCTTGTTCTTTGAGTTGCAAAGTTCATGAAAAAGATTGCAACAACAAGCAAGAAAAATCCGATATAGTTAAATACCGTTGGATATTCGCCGTATATAAAAATACTTGCGATGATTGGTATCACCATGTTTAGTGAGAAGATAAAAACAGTGTATGCCATTGGCCCGCAAGCCATAGCTTCGTTATATAATCTTATAAACACAAAGAAGCATACGCCCATGATTGCGCCGTACAAAATTGAATAGACATCAAACGTTGACCCAATTGCAAACCCCATTGCAATCACCGATGTGAGAGCAAGAAGCAATGTTGAAAAAAACGCGTTTGCACCGCTGTCTTGATCACATTTTCTTGAATACATTTTGAAGCACGCAGACTGAATTGAAAAAATCAAGCCAGGTATTATCATAAATAAGCTGTTCATATTTCCCTTCCTTATTACATAGTTTTTAGATATTCAACTTCTTGTGGCGTCAAAAGCCTATATTGACCCCTTGAAAGTCCCGCAAGACGCAAGTCGCCAACCCTTACTCTTTTAAGGAATGATACGTCTCTGCCAACTTCGTTAAGCATACGACGGATTTGACGGTTTTTGCCTTCGGAAATTGTCATTTCCATTTTTGTTGCACGGTCTTGTTGTTCCAAGATTTTGATTTTCTTCGCTTTCACAACCAAACCTTCTTCGATTTCTACACCCGCGATGAGTTTTGAAATCATGCTGTCTTCCATTCTGCCTTCAGTTTTTACTTGATAAGTTTTGTGAACTTCATTTCTTGGGTGAGTAAGTCTGTCGCAAAGGTCGCCGTCGTCTGTCAAAATCAAAAGCCCTTCTGTGTCGAAGTCTAGTCTGCCAATAGGATAAATTCTGCCGTAGTCTTCCTTGAGCAAATCCATAACAGTTTTTCTTCCGCGGTCGTCCGCTGCTGTTGTCACATAACCTTTTGGTTTGTTCATGATGATATAAACATTTTCACGTTTTTCTTCAACCAGTTCACCAGAGACCGTAACAACGTCTCCGTGTCTTACGTCATAGCCAACGCCAACCACATTGCCGTTAACCATAACTTCGCCACTTTCGATAAGGGCGTCGCATTTTCTTCTTGAGGCAACTCCTCTGCCTGCCAAAAATTTGTTGATTCTCATTTTTTGTTTCCTTTTATATTATTGCGGGCATTTCTTAGAAATCCCTTGCTTTTAACATTTTTATAATTGCGTATGTTTTTTCCGTTTTTGAACATAAAAAAGTGTGATACTGCATACACCGATACATTATATCACACTTCACGTTTTATTTCAAGTATTTTTCATATTACATCGCTAGTCTTTATAGTATAGAGTTTTTCATTAAAAATCAAGCGATTTCCTGCATATATTTCTATATTTCCTACATATTTGCCACTTTTTGTGTAAAATGGCAATTCTTTTAGCGTTTTTACATCCACCCTTATATCTTCGCCCTTGGGAACTGGGATTTGCGTCGCTTGGGATTTAAGACCGATTTCCGCTTTCACACCCAATATATCAAGGGGGATTGCACTTTCTTCAAGCTTGCCAGATATATCGATATATTCGTATTTTTGGAAAAAGCTGTCTAGATGTGCTTTGGAACGTTCGAACATGTCGTAGGTGTTGAGCGTTGCCAAAACGATTTGCTTGCCATCTCTTTTGCATGCGGAAACAAGGCATCTGCCTGCCGATTTTGTGTAGCCCGTTTTCACGCCGTTGCCACCTTCCACGTTTTGCAAAATTTTATTCTTGTTTGCATAGTGCGTTCGCTTGCCATTATAGGATTTTGACGAAACAATTTTTGCAAAGTCGGGATTTTTCATTGCTAGGGCGGAAAACTGTGCTAGTTCCTTTGCTGTTGTTTGGTGGTTTTGTGCGGGCAAGCCGTGGGGGTTTTGCAAGGTTGTTTTTTCAAAGCCCATTTCTTTCAACCTTTTGTTTGCATATTCCACATAAGCACCCTCGCTTCCAAAAACAATTTCCGCAAGTGCCACAGCACAGTCGTTGCCCGACCTTAGCATAAGCCCATAAAGCAGTTCTTCAATTGAAACCACTTCGTCTGGCATAAGATATACCGAAGAGCCTTCAATCCCCGTCCATTGCGGTTTGATTTTATATTCCGATTTTAAACTTATCCCATCTTTCTGACATTTTTCAAGCAGGAAATACGCCGTGAATATTTTTGTGGTTGATGCCATTTCCTTTTGAACATCTTGGTTTTCGCCATATATAAGCATGCCAGTTTCGCCGTCGATAAGTGCTATGCCACGGTTGTTTTCCACACCGTGAACAGTTATTGTTGTTGGGGTGACAAGACCCAAGAAAATGACGAATAGCACCAAGATTGTGAACGAAAATATTATTGTTAGTTTTCTTTTTCTTCTGTTTTGCATTGCACCTTATTCCTTATTCTTGGGAGTAAGCTGTTTTTCTCCCGCTTTTTTGAGATAGCTTCCCACTTCTTCGAACATTCTATCCATGCCGGATTTTGATTCTTGGAATGGTATTGTTGAAAATTCTTCATCCTTGATTGCGAGAAATCCAATTGGGCTTAGTTGCACATATCCGCCACTTCCACCCGCAAAGGGATACTTAAGCTTTTCAAGAGTGCCTTCCTTTTTTTCGGGGGACGTATATTCTCCACCGCCCGCGATATACGCAAGGGTGACTTTTGAAACTGGCAGAATGATTTTTCCATCCGCTGTTTCCACCGCCTTGCCGAGAACTGTGCCGGCATCTGATATTGCGTGAAGCTTATCCATTGCAGCACTGAGCACTTCTTTTATTTGGTTTTCAAATTCCATATATTCACTCCTTTGTTATTTTTCTTGCTAGGCTTTTATATAAAACCCACACCGTTATAAAAAGCAAGTCCAAAACGCTGAGCCACGCAGTAGATTGCACAAAGATGTTATCGTCTTCTCCGCTTTCCATTTGATATGATTGCGACAGCTTGGCAAATTGATTGTTCATGCTTGCAATCTGCAACACTTGGCTTGCAAGTGCGGAAAATGCTACGCTTTGCAATATTGATTTTTCAATTTCTTCATCGCCAAAAATTCCACGAATGTGGAGTGCCTTTATTATTATTCTGGCATTTATAAACTTTGCAAGTTCAAGCGTGTTTATTCCGCCCTCCCCTTTCCCACGCTTTCCGCCGTGAAAAAGTTCGCCATTTTTTATATACGCATACCCGTTGGTTTTTATTGGGGATAACAGCATATATTCTAGCAATACCCTATCGATTGAGAAGTTGAGAAAAATTGAAAAAGGTATTTCTATCACCAAAATGACAAATACTATTAGCATTGTTATAAGAATTATCACGCGCCACCCCTTTTTTGTTAGTATGGGATAAAGTTTACCCTTTTATGTGGTGGATTGATTTTTTATTCTTGCTCGATTTTGATTAACTTTTTTTGAAAATGGACTTTTTTGCACTTTTTGCATAGTAAATTTTTGCCAAAAAATAAATTCGGGCATATTTTTTTGATTTTGTATTGATTATCAAAATAAATTTTGTTATAATATTCACAATTTAAGGAGGATTTCAAAATGTTAAGATTAAATGGAATAGGAGCATCCACTGGCGTTGCTGTTGCCGATATCTACTTTTTGCAAAAATTGGATTTGACGGTTGAAGAAAAAGACGGTTGTAATGTCCTTTTAGAAACTCAGAAATATGAAAACGCTAAGAAGCAAGCAATCGTGGAACTTGGCGAACTTTATGAGCACGCATTGAAAACTGATTTCGATACTGCAATGGTGTTTGAAATGCACCAAATGTTGGTTGACGATTTGGATTTTGTTGAAGCGATCGAAGGTGTTATTGCGGAAGGCAAAAACGCGGAATTCGCTGTTAAATCTTGTGCCGACACTTTTGCGGATATGTTTTCTGCAATGGACGATCCATATATGAGAGCAAGAAGTGCCGACATTGTTGACATATCCTCTCGCCTTATCAAAATCATGAAAGGGCTTAAGGAAACAAACATCACAAAAACAAGCAAAATCATTGTTTGTGCGGACGACTTGTTGCCTTCTGAAACTGTTAAACTTGATAAAAACCTAGTTGTTGGGTTTATCACAAGACACGGAAGCAAAACTTCCCATTCTGCAATTTTGGCAAGAACTATGGGTATCCCTTCTGTTGTTGCACTTGGAAATAACTTCGACGAAATTCCACAAAGCGGAAAGATTGCAATCGATGGCGACAGGGGCACTGTTATTATCGACCCAACTAAAACTATTCTTGCAAACTACGATAAACTTTTGAAAGTTCAAGAAGCTGAAAAGGCTGAACTTGAAAAATTCAAAGGCATGAAAGCTGTGACTTCTTCTGGCCACACTTGCAAAATCGGTGCAAATATCGGCTCTCTTGACGATATCGACGCTGTCATTTCAAACGATGCCGATTGCGTTGGTCTTTTCAGAAGTGAATTTATCTATCTAGAATCAGACCACTTCCCAACAGAAGAAGAACAATTTGAAATTTATAAAGAAATGCTTGAAAGACTATCCCCGCTTAACGTTATCGTTAGAACCCTTGATTTGGGCGCGGATAAACAAGCACCATACTTCGGCATTCCTGGCGAAGAAAATCCAGCACTTGGATATCGCGCAATAAGAATTTGCCTTTCAGAACCTGAAATCTTCCGCACTCAACTTCGTGCACTTTTGAGAGCTTCTACATTTGGCAATCTTTCAATTATGTTCCCAATGATTTCACACATGACACAAATCACTGAAGCGAAAAACCTTCTTGAATCTATCAAAAAGGAACTTGATGCTGAAAATATTTCATATTCAAAAGATATCGAAATCGGCGTTATGATTGAAACTCCAGCTTCTGTTATGATAGCGCCAAAACTTGCACGCGAAGTGGATTTCTTCTCTATTGGCACAAACGATTTGACACAATACACCCTTGCGGTTGACAGAATGAATACCAACGTGGAAAATCTTTTCGATTCTAGAAACGAAGCTATTCTGACAATGATTGAAATGACTGCAAAAGCAGCACACGAAAACGGCATCTGGGTGGGCATTTGTGGCGAAAGCGCAGGCGACCTTGAACTTACCGACTTTTATATGGAAGTGGGTATTGACGAACTTTCCGTTTCACCTTCAAAATGTTTGAAACTTAAAAAGACAATCCTTGAAGGCAAATAACATCAATTTGTAACACTTGTGTTTCAATGCTACAATTGCGATAAAAAATGTCGCAATTGTAGCTTTTTTTATACTTTTATACAGATTTTTTAAAAATACGTTTAAATTTTAACGGATTTCAAATAGGTATTTAAATTTTTGTTTTTGTGCAATCTTTATTTTAAAAAATGTATTGATTTATGGATTTTTTTGTGATAGACTCTTAACACTATAGGTATAATGGAGGAAAATCCAATGAGTAATTATGTTAGTGGGGTGCTCGCAAAGTTGAAAGCATCCAACCCTGATCAACCTGAATTTATTCAGGCAGCAACTGAAATTCTTGATTCACTTGAAGTCGTTTTCGACAAGAATCCTGAATTTGAAAAAGCGGGTCTTTTGGAAAGATTTGTTGAACCAGAACGCGTGATGATGTTCCGCGTGCCGTGGGTTGACGATGCGGGCAAAGTTCAAGTGAACAAAGGTTATCGCATTCAATTCAACAGTGCAATTGGTCCATATAAGGGTGGGCTTAGATTCCATCCATCAGTTAATCTTTCAATATTGAAATTTCTAGCTTTTGAACAAATTTTGAAAAATTCCTTGACTGGCCTTCCAATCGGTGGCGGAAAAGGTGGCTGTGATTTCGACCCTAAGGGCAAATCTGATGCTGAAGTTATGAGATTTTGTCAATCTTTCATGACTGAACTTTCAAAATACATCGGTGCTGATACCGACGTTCCTGCCGGCGACATTGGCGTTGGAGCAAGAGAAATTGGTTATATGTTTGGTCAATATAAAAAGCTTAGAAACGAACACGTTGCGGTTTTGACAGGCAGAGGTATTCCTTACGGCGGTTCTCTTGTTAGAACTGAAGCGACTGGATACGGTCTTGTTTATCTTGTTGATGAAATGCTACGAACTAAAAAACTTACAAGTTTTAACGGCAAAAATGTTGTTATTTCTGGCTCTGGCAACGTTGCGATTTACGCAACTGAAAAAGTTCAACAACTTGGCGGAAGAGTTATTGCTCTTTCTGATTCTGCGGGATACATCGTTGATGAAGCGGGTATCAAACTTGATATCGTGAAAGACATCAAAGAAGTTAGACGCGGAAGAATTAAAGAATATCTTAAAGAAGTTCCAACAGCAAAATACGTTGAAGGATGCAAAGGCATTTGGAACGTACACTGTGACGTTGCTCTTCCTTGCGCAACTCAAAACGAACTTGATGAAGACTCTGCAAAAATCCTTGTTGCAAACGGCTGTTATGCAGTTGGCGAAGGTGCGAACATGCCTTCAACTTTGAAAGCAACAGAAGTTTTCTTATCTTCAAACGTTTTGTTTGCTCCTGGCAAGGCTGCAAACGCGGGTGGGGTTGCCACTTCTGCTCTTGAAATGGCGCAATCTTCACAAAGACTTTTCTGGACTTTCGAAGAAGTTGATGCTAAGCTTAAAACTATCATGGAAAACATTTTCCACACAATCGACGACACATCAAAAGAATACGGCGAAGAAAACAACTTCGTTCTCGGCGCAAACATCGCGGGATTTGCCAAAGTTGCTCAAACAATGATGGCTCACGGTATTGTTTAGAAATCAGTTGATAACACAATAAATATGTAACGAAGAGGTTGCCAATCGTTTTAAACGGTTGACAACCTTTTTTTGTTGTGATATTATAAAGACAAGAAAACTCAATATATCTTATAGGGGAAGCGAGTGAAAACCTTGCGCAATACCTGTTACCGTGATTGCTTTTTTGCATAAGTCGGGCTACCTATTTTTTATAATATCTTCACAGGATCATGAAGGAAAGAACGAAATTTATAGCATTTGCTATTCTGAACTCATTCCTTTTGGGATTGAGTTTTTTTAATTTTATTAAGGGAACTTTTGAAAAGTCCCGTATTTTAAGGAGAATAGAAAATGAAAAAAATTACTGCACTACTACTTGTTGTTGCAATGTTGCTTTCTTGTGTTGGGTGCACTGCTTCTTCACCAGAAGAAACAATTGCACCAGAAGAAATCACAATCCCCGCTGAATTTGCCGAGGATTTGGAAGGAATCAGCATTGGATATGTGAGCACTGAAGAATTGCTTTACGCCGACAAATTTTCCATCCATTATCTTGAAGATGATTTTATTTTGCTTTGCACATACACAGCTGATTATCTGCTTGCAAACAGAATTTTGGCAGTTCCCGAAGGCGGAATTATCCCATCTGATTTACCTTCAGATATTTTGATTGTCGATACGCCAACAAGCAATGTTATGCTTGCTTCTTCACCAATGATGTCGCTTTCAAACGCACTTGGCAAGGTTGACGCGGTGAAACTTACTGCAACGGCAACTTGGTATATTGATAACGTGAACGATGCAATTGCGGACGGAAGCATGATTGACGTTGGCAAATATTCTACACCTGATTACGAACTTATTTTGGCAAACATGCCTGACTTTGCGATTTTTTCAACTATGATTGAAGAAATTTCTTCAACTGTTTCAACTCAACTTACTGAGCTTGGAATAAACTTCTTCTGCGACAGATCACCAAACGAACCTGAGGCACTTGGAAGAACTGAATGGTTGAAATTCTTAGGCGTTTTATACGGCGAATACGACCTTGCTTGCGAACTTTTTGACAAACAAGTTGCAATCGTTGACGGCATTGCTGAAAACATGGAAAGCATAGCAGACGAAGATAAAAAGACGGTTTTGTTCTTTTACGTTATCTCTTCTGGTAGCATATACGTGAGAAACGAGGATGACTATCTTTCAAACGCCATTGCAGTTGCGGGCGGTGAAGGAATTTTCACAACCGACGGCACACCTGGTTCTTCAAGCATAATTGTCACACCTGAAGTGTTCTACACACTTGGCGTTGATGCCGACGTGATTATATACAACTACTCTAACGGCGGATATCCAGAGAGTGTTCAAGATATCATCGATTCTCGTGACCTTGAAATTTTGAAGGATTTCAAAGCTTACGAAACTGGCGATATTTGGGCGACTAGCCGAGACTTTTATCAAGTGACTGACACTATTGGTCAAGTTATTGGTGATATTCACACTGCGATATACGATGAAGATGCTGGCGACGAGCTCACTTATCTTAATCGTTTGAAATAATTTAGAAGGATTTTATGAAAAATTTGCCATTTACACCAAAAGATGAAAAGGATAGAAAACGCGTTTTGTTTTTCTATGTTGTGGAGTGCGGGGATATTTATGTTCGCAAACGTGGCGACGACCTTTCTTTTGCGGTGGAAAATGCTGGCGGAATTGGGATTTTTGCAGATGACGGCGTTTCCGTTATGAAAAACATCGTTGTTGATAAGCTTGAGCTTATTCGACTTTTGAAAAACGCAGATGTGATTTTATATAACTCTGCTGGCGGTGGCAAGGTGGAAAGTCTTGCTGAGCTTATCGCCTTGCGTGATATTGAATATATCAAAGGTTTCAAAGCTTGCACGGCGGGGGAATTTTGGATAACCGACAATAATTTTTATCCGATTATCGATGTTATCGATGAAATCACAAATGATATCAATGCTATTTTATACGATGAAAACGTCGGGGATAATCTGCGATATTTTCACAGATTGAAATAGAAAAGTGGAATAGAAATAGAAACTCAAAATATAAAATAATAGATTGTATAATTAAGTGCAACACCTAAAAAAGAATAGCGATTCACACCGAAATCCTTTATAATGGAAAGTGACCAAACCGACCATTGGGGGAAAACAACATGAACCGCTACG
>JAWXUU010000016.1:0-37944 GCA_044426085.1 Bacillota bacterium
ACTACAAAAAATTGTAGATCTCATAAATAATAGACCACGAAAACGCTTAGGTTGGTTGTCGCCTATCGAGTTTCTCGCAAATACTTTTAAAAAGTGTTGCACTTAATTTGACAATCTATCTTTTAATATCGGGAATAAAAATTAAAAATTAAAAATTAAAAATTAAAAATTGTGGTAAGGCATTTCGCTACGCTACATGCATTTCAATTATATTTGGCTACAAGAAGCCAAACGCTTTAGGATTTCAAAATCTATTAATGCAAAAAGACTTAAAAATTGAATGCACGAGCAAAGCGAGTGCCTTACCACAATTTTCAATTTTCAATTTTTAATTTTTAATTGAAATTTAAATACACCAAAATTCAAATTTTGGTGTATTTAAATTTCTGTAATATTGACTTGGTAATATTATTGTGTTATCATATATATAGGAAATAAATGAAAATAAAACGAAAGGAGAAAAGCTATGTATTTATATGACAGAGTGGCGCTTAAAGGTGCTGCGAGAAGAGATTTGAAACCTTTTTATTGGAAAACGGTTTTGGTCTGTCTTATTCAGCTTGCAATACTTCAACTGGTTGATATCGGCTCGTTGCTTGCAAACTCAAACGACCCAATGTATTATATCAGCAACCAATATCTTGCAATATCGTGGGTTGGTTCAATATTGACACTTGTGGTGTCAGGTCCATTGGCATACGGATTATATCACCTGTTCACTGATATTTTAAGAACTCAAGATATGAAAATTTCAACAATGTTTGTAGGTTTCAAAAGATTTGGAAGCACGTTCCTTTTAGGACTTTTGCAAAGTGTGTTCACTCTTTTATGGTGTATGCTTTTGATTGTCCCAGGATTTATCAAAGCAGTCGCGTATTCAATGGCGTTCTTTATCCAACGCGACAACCCAGAAATGAGTGCAAACGAATGTCTGCAAGCAAGCATAAGGCTAACAAAAGGGCATAAGGGCAAAATCTTTATGTTGCAACTTTCGTTTGTTGGTTGGTATTTGCTCGCATCATTGCCATTTATATTCATTGATATACCGTATATTTATATAACATTAATTGGCTTTGTGTTCATTTCGCCATATATGACAATGTCTATGGCAAGAATGTACGATTTCTTGATTCTAAATTACAACGAAGCCAACGGCAATCAAGAAACAACTTCAGAAACTTCGCAAGCTGAAAGTTTGCAAAATTATACAACTGCAAGCGAAACTGCAACTACAACTGCAACTGAAACTGAAACTGCAAGTGAAGCTGAAACAAAAGAAAAGGAAAATCCATTTGATATTTAATTTTTAAAGGCGTATAGCCACAAAGGGGGAAATTATGATTGATTTGTTTGGAAAAAAGAAAAAAGCAAGAGAAAAAATGGAATCGCGATACGACATCGCACTTGGATATTACTATGGCGATGGCATGCTTGCGCAAAGCTACGAACTCGCCGTTGATAGTTTTCAAAAGGCGATTGCACTAGGCTCGGTTTCTGCGATAAACTTTATGGGCATTTGCTATCGTGAAGGCAATGGGGTAGAACAAGACTTAAAAAAAGCGATTGAACTGTTTTTGGAAGCGATTGATAAAGGTGACAAAACTTATGCACCAAACAACCTCGCAGCTTGTTACGAAAACGGCACTGGTTGCGAAATTGACTATGCAAAATCGCTAAAATATTTTGAAATGGCAAGCGAAAACGGAAACATGCCCGCAACAAACGATTTGGGTGTGAAATATAAAAACGGAACTGGTGTTGAAGAAAATCAATCAAAAGCATTTGAATATTTCCAAAAAGCGTCAGAAGCGGGAATGGCGATTGCAACATATAACCTTGCAGACTATTATCGCCTTGGCATAGTTGTGGAACAAGATGAGAAAAAAGCCTTCGAATGTTGGAAAATTTCCGCCGATGCGGGTATCGTTCCAGCAATCAGCAACCTTGGCGTGGCATACGAACAAGGTATCGGAACAGAAGTGGACGGCAATCAAGCATTTTTGTATTACACTTTGGCAGCTTCAAAGGAAGATTACGTTGCGATGAACAACCTTGCACTTTGCTATTATCACGGCATAGGTTCGCCCGTGAACGCAGTCAGTGCATTCGTTTTGTGGTCGCAAGCGGCAGCCGCAGGAAATATCGATGCTCAAACAAGCCTTGGATATTGCTATGCAAACGGCGAAGGTGTTGCTCAAGATGCCGAAACAGGCAGATATTGGCTTGAAAAAGCTGCAGATGCAGGAAGTGAACTTGCAAAAAAATATTTGATTGGCTACGGCGAAAATAACGAAGAAGAAAATTAAGATAAAAACCAATAATAAGCATAAATAATAAAAATAAACTGATAAAAAAATCCCAAAAGGCGAAAATCTTTTAGGATTTTTTTACATAAACGGGCATATAAAAATTTTAACAAGAGTGAAATCAATGGACAAATTGTTTCCAAGGTGCTACAATTCAAAATAGAAAATAATACGTAATTATCAAAAAAATATATAAATGGACTTTTAAAAGTTCAATAAACGAAAGAATAATACGGGAGAAAACATATGTTGAGAATGGGAATAGATGTTGGATCAACCACACTTAAATTTGTGGTTATAGACGACAACAATAACATATTGCACAGTGGCTACGAACGTCATTTTTCGCAAATTTCTCAAAAATTGCAAGAAATGGCGGAGAAAGTTAGCGAAAAATTTACGGGGGAAGAAATTCGAATTTGCATGTCGGGTTCTGCGGGCATGGGATTTTGCGAAGATTTAGGAATACCTTTTGTTCAAGAAGTGTTTGCAACTCGCCTCGCCGTGAAAACGCTTTTGCCAAATACCGATGTTGTTATCGAACTTGGCGGTGAAGATGCAAAAATTCTTTTTGTTTCTGGTGTAACAGAAATAAGAATGAACGGCAGTTGCGCGGGTGGCACAGGTGCTTTTATCGACCAAATGGCAACGCTACTCCAAATCACGCCAACCCAAATGAACGAAATCGCGAAAAAAAGCGACAAGCAATACACAATCGCATCAAGGTGTGGCGTGTTTGCAAAATCAGATATCCAACCACTTCTCAACCAAGGTGCAAAAAAGGAAGATATTTCCGCAAGCATTTTCAAAGCTGTGGTCAACCAAACAATATCAGGTCTTGCGCAAGGCAGAAAAATCGAAGGCAATGTGGTTTATCTTGGCGGGCCTTTAACATTCTTTTCCGAGCTTAGAAAAAGTTTCGACGAATCGTTGAAACTAAATGGCAATTTCCCTAAAAACTCGCTTTATTTCGTTGCGATGGGAAGTGCGCTTTCTAAAGAATCGGGCGTGTTCTTGCTTTCGGATTTAACGCAAAAATTAAAAAATCACAAAGTGAAAAGAAGCGTCGCAAGTTGTCCACCACTTTTCCAAAACCAAAAGGAATATGAAGATTTCGCAATCCGTCACGAAATAGGAAGTGAAATCGAATGTGGCAAACTTTCGGGAAAAGCGTATATCGGAATTGATGCGGGCTCAACAACACTTAAGGGTGTTGTGATTTCTGAAGATGAAGAAATCGTGTTTTATAAATACATGGAAAACGGCGGTTCGCCACTTCCGCTTGTTCGTAATTTTCTGTTGGAAGTCTACGAAAAATTCCCAGATATCCAAATTGCAGGCTTTGGAACAACAGGCTACGGCGAAGAAATCGTGAAGCGTGCCTTTGGCGGTGATTTTGGCGTGGTGGAAACAATTGCCCACTTCACTGGTGCAAAAAAATATAATCCAAACGTCGATTTCATAATTGATATCGGCGGACAAGATATCAAGTGTTTCAAAATAAGAAACTCAGCAATAGATAACATCTTTCTAAACGAAGCTTGCTCTTCAGGTTGCGGTTCTTTTTTGCAAACCTTTGCAACGGCACTCGGCGAAAAAGTGGAAGACTTTGCAAACAAAGGGCTAATGGCAAAAAATCCAGTGGATTTAGGCTCGCGTTGCACGGTGTTTATGAACTCTTCAGTGAAACAAGCGCAAAAGGACGGCGCTCTCGTTGAAGATATCGCATCAGGGCTTTGCATAAGCGTGGTGAAAAACGCACTCTATAAAGTTATTCGCGTGTCAGATTCTTCTCAGCTTGGCGAAAACGTAGTTGTTCAAGGTGGCACATTCCTAAACAATGCAGTTTTGCGAGCGTTCGAACAAATCCTCGGCAAAAACGTAACCCGTCCAAAAATTGCGGGGCTTATGGGTGCCTACGGCTGTGCGCTTTGGGTAAAATCCAAATGCAATGAAAATTCAAAAAGTAAAATTCTCACAAAAACTCAGCTTGAAAATTTCACGCATGATGTGAAAAACGTGGTGTGCAAGGGTTGCACAAACAACTGCAAGCTAACAGTCAACACCTTTGCGGGTGGAAGCAAGTATATCGCCGGCAACAGATGTGATTTCCCAACAAAAAACAAAAACGAAAGGGGCAACAACCTCTTTGAATACAAGCGAGAACTGTTGCAAGAATTTCAAAATTGCACGGGCGAACGTGGCACAATCGGTCTGCCAACAGTGCTGAATATGTACGAAATGTTGCCGTTTTGGCACACGTTTTTTGTAAGCCTTGGCTTTGGTGTACGTTCTTCGGGCGGTTCAACAAGAGAAACCTATATAAAAGGTCAACAAACAATCCCGTCAGACACAGTTTGCTATCCCGCAAAACTTGTACACGGTCATATCGAAACACTTATCGAACGTGGCATCTCTGCAATTTTCTATCCATGCCTTTCTTATAACTTCAACGAAGGCAAAGGCGACAACCACTATAATTGCCCAGTGGTGGCATACTATCCCGAAGTGATACTTGCAAACGTTGCGTCAGTTTCCGCAGTGAAATATATCAGCGATTATATCGGCGTTCACGAAAGAAAATATTTCCCTAAAAAAATCCATAAAATCCTAGAAAAAAACTTTGGCAAAATCCCATTTGCACAAGTGAAAAAAGCGTGCGACAACGCATATGTGGCGTACGAAGAATACCTATCAAAGATTGCAAAAAAGGGCGCGCAGTATCTTGAAGAAGCAAAACAAAACAACAGAAAAGTCATCGTGCTTTGCGGAAGACCGTATCATCTAGACCCCGAAGTCAACCATGGTATTGATAAACTAGCAAGCGAAAACGGCACTGTCGTGTTGACAGAAGAAGCGGTTTGCGGACTTATTGATAATGTGGAATTGGATGTTCTGAATCAATGGACATACCACGCGAGATTGTATCGCGCGGGTGCATACGTCGCAAAGGAAAAGGAAATTGATATCAACCTTGTTCAAATGGTTTCCTTTGGCTGTGGTGTGGACGCAATCACAACGGATGAAATGCGAAGAATTTTGGAAGAAGAAAACAAGATATACACGCAAATAAAAATCGACGAAATAACAAATCTTGGCGCGGTGAAAATCCGCCTAAGAAGTTTGCTCGCAGTTTCGGGGGATGAAAGATGAAAATAGTTGAATTCACTAAAGAAATGAAAAAAACGCATAAAATTCTCGCCCCAAACATGCTAGAAATCCACTTTGACATGCTGAAAGCTGTGTTCCACCAAAACGGATACGACCTAGAAATTTTGAAAGACACAAGTGGCGATGTTGTTCAGGAAGGTTTGAAATACGTTCACAACGACACTTGCTATCCCGCACTTCTCACGACAGGTCAAATGATTTCCGCGCTCAAAAGCGGAAAATATGACCTTACAAAAACGGCACTTTTGATGACTCAAACTGGTGGCGGGTGCAGGGCATCAAACTATATCCACCTTATAAGAAAAGGCTTGAAATCCGCAGGGCTTGAAAACGTTCCCGTGATTTCAGTTTCCACAAACGGCATGGAAAAACACAGTGGTTTCAACATTACGCTCGCTATGCTAAGAAGGGTTGCAAGTTGTATGCTTTATGGCGACTTGCTTATGCTTTTGAAAAACCAAACAAAGCCGTATGAAAAAACCATCGGCGAAACTGATGCACTCGTTGGTTTTTGGACGGCGGAAATAAGCGATATGTTCACCAAAAATAAAGGCTTTCAAAAACCGCAAATAAGAAAGATTGCAAAAAAGATTGTGGCAAGCTTTGAAAATATCCAAAAAACAGGTGTAAAAAAAGTCAAGGTTGGCGTTGTTGGTGAAATCTATGTGAAGTATTCACCCCTTGCAAACAACTATCTTGAAGATTTTCTCGCAAGCCAAGATTGCGAAGTCAACGTTCCCGGAATCATGGGCTTTTTGCTTTATTGCATGCGTAACCCCATTGAAGATGTCAGCCGATATGGCGGAACACTGTTTCAAAAACTCAAGGGTGGTTTCTTGTTTTGGTATGTGCGAAGGTATGAAATAATCTTGAATTCTTCGCTAAAAAACACATCATTCCAACCCCCTGCGGACTTTTTCCACTTGCAAAAACTTGCGAAACCATTTGTCAGCACAGGTTGCAAAATGGGTGAAGGATGGCTTCTCACGGCGGAGATGTTGGAACTTTGCGAAAGCGGATACGAAAACATCGTGTGCGCCCAACCGTTTGGCTGTCTGCCAAACCACATCGTTGGCAAAGGCATGATAAGAAAAATCACAACCGCTCACAAAACTGCAAACATAGTTTCAATCGACTACGACCCCGGTGCGACAAAAGTCAATCAAGAAAACCGCATAAAACTTATGCTGTCAGTTGCTAAAGAACGCTTGGAAGAAGAAAACACAAAATAAGTGCGTAAAAAGCCAATAATAACGCAAATAAAAACAATAAAAACCAAATAAAGTGATAATAATTCTCAAAATGTGTAAATTATGATAGACAGCAGTCTATTATTAGTGTATACTGTGGTAGTGCCTTTTTTAAGGCACTACTTTTTTTTATAAAGTGTGTAAGGTCATTTCAAACCCTGATGGTTGAAGACATGACCGTTTGGGGCAGAGTTGCCTTGTCCGATTGCTGAAACCAAGCAATCCGAATTGCCACGATAGGTGGCAGAATTTGTCACAAAAATGTGACGTGGAGAAAAATTAATGACATTTGAAAAATTTGACCAACTTGAAGTGTGTGGCGAACTTTTGTTCGGCATTCAAGACATGGGCTTTGAATCACTAACTGCGGTTCAATCTGCGGTTATTCCAATCATTTTGGATAAGCGCGATGTTCTTGCAACAGCGCCAACGGGCACTGGCAAAACTTGTGCGTTTGGTATTCCAACAATTGAAAAAATCGATAAACTACTAGATAAAACTCAAGCGCTAGTCGTTTGCCCAACGCGTGAACTTGCAATGCAAATCACCGAAGAACTTAAAAGATTGACAAAACACATTCCGGAAATCAGAACAATTTCTGTATACGGCGGAGAAAACATCAGCAAACAGCTTGCTCACCTAAGACGCAGACCGCAAATCGTGGTTGGAACACCAGGCAGAATCATGGATCACCTAAGACGCAGAACGCTTAAACTTGACATGCTCACAACGCTTGTTCTTGACGAAGCTGATGAAATGCTAAACATGGGCTTTCGCGAAGATATCGATGTGATTTGCAAAGCTTGCCCAAAATATAGACAAACAGTTATGTTTTCTGCAACAATGCCAAAGGAAATCCAAATGATTTCACAAAGCTATCAAACAGACCCAGAAAGCGTTATCATTGAAAGAAAAAATGAAGATATGCCAAAAATCAAACAAATCGGCATAAGAGCAACAAATGCAAACAAGGATGAAAAACTTATCGAACTTTTAAACGAAGTGGATTTCAACCTTGCAGTTATCTTCTCAAACACAAAAAGAAGAGTGGATAAACTAAAAACTATCATCAAAGAAGCAAACTACACTTGCGACGGACTTCACAGTGATATCCGCCAAAACGTGAGAACAAAAATCATGAAAAAATTCCGCGGTTCAGAAATTCAAGTTTTGATTGCAACCGACGTTGCAGCGCGCGGTATCGACGTTGATAACGTGGATTTGATTATCAACTACGACCTTCCAATGGATGAAGAATACTACATTCACCGTATCGGAAGAACAGGCAGAGCGAAAAAAGAAGGCGTTGCATATTCATTTTATTATAAAGATGAAATCATCCGCATGAATAAATACGCAAAAGCAACAAGCGGTTCAATTTCTCTTGACCCAGAAGACGTGGTTGAAAACATTGATGACTATTCAGTAAAAACTGGCAGAATCATGCAACCAAAGAAAAAATCAAAAGGTGGCAGAAGAAATTCTCGCGGTGGCGAAATGCGTGGCAAAGAAGCCGAAGATATGCAAGGCGAATTCGGTGGCAAAAACCACGGCGGAAATAAAGATAAAAAGCATGGCGAAAAAAGCCACGGCGATAAAAACCGCGGTGATAAAAAACACAACGATAAAAACCACGGCGAAAAAGCTCCAAAAATCATATCTGAATATCAAGAAAACTTCGTGAGATCAGATAAGCGTTCAGGTGGCAGAAAAGATAACAGAAACGAAAACTACGGTTCTTCATCACACCAAAGGGGACTTTACGAATCTTTCGCAAAACCAGAAAAAGAAGAAAGATATTCAAAAGGTGAAAAATCTTCAAGAGATTATAAAAACTCAAAAGGTGATAGAAAACCTAGGGAAGAAAGAAACTCTTGGGAAGATAGAAAACCAAGAGAAGATAGAAGACCAAGAGAAGATAGAAGACCTAGGGAAGATAGAAAGCCAAGAGAAGAAAGAAATTCTTGGGGCGACAAAAAACCAAGGGAAGAAAGAAACTCAAGGGAAGAAAGAAGACCAAGAGAAGAAAGAAATTCTTGGGAAGATAAAAGAGCACCACGCAGAAAATCAAGCGAATCAATTGATAGCTACGGCGAAAAATCACCAAGAAGAAAACAAGATGACCCACTAAAAAAAGACATGACATTCAAACCAAAAAACGGCAAAGCCAACGGCGGAAAGAAAACAACGTTTAACGGAAAAAAGAATGCAAAACAAAGCTTTGCGGGGAAAAAGAGCTGATTGGATACGAAAAGAGTTGACTAGATACAAAACTCTGCATCACTTAGAGAATTAAAAATTAAAAATTAAAAATTAAAAATTGTGGTAAGCACTCGCGGTGCTCGTGCAATCTATATTTAAAACGATAAAAGGAGCGTTACTTGCAAATAGTAACGCTCCTTTTGCATTTTCAAATATATAGCATGCACGAACGAAGTGAGTGCCTACCACAATTTTTAATTTTTATCGAGCTCGCAGAGCGAAGCCTGTTTTCAATTTTTAATTAGCGGAGCTCCGCTCCGCTTCGCTCCGCTTCGCTCCCTTTTTTTTAAAATAAAATAACAACACTATTGACATAATTTAAAAACTGTGATAAAATCAAGGAAAATGCAACTAAAAAGGTAGTAAATGAACAAGCAAGAACTCAAAAAAGTTATAATAATAATTGCAATCATGATTTTGCTCGTCGTGGTTATGGCGATAATCATGAGCGCAGTAATTCCCGACCCAAGCGGTGGATATTTCACTGAAGATGCAAAAACGGGCATACAAACGCCAGTCACATCACTGCAATACAGCATTTGTATTGGGGTGGTATCCTTATGCATTGTCGCACTTGTTGGCTACATTATAAACCTAATCAAAAGAAGATAAAAACAAAATATAAAACAAAATATAAAAAACAAAAAAGAACCCAAACAAATGGGTTCTTTTGCTATATCAATATAAAACTACATAGGTCTTGTCATAGATTTGAATTTATCAAGCGACACCAAGTGAATAGAATCTTCACCCGCAATCATCTTTGGAATTTCAGTTATCATTGTGTTTGCAAGAATTGACCTACATTCGTTTGTAGGTCCTGCCATATGTGGCATCATGAACACGTTTGGCATATCTCTGTAAGGATTATCGCAAGGTAGTGGCTCAGTAGTATAAACATCGAGAATCGCTGAAAAACGACCCGTTTTGAGCTCTGCAATCAAATCTTCTTCCTTGATGATTTTCGCTCTTGCTGTGTTCACAAGAAGTGCACCATCTTTAATAAGTGATAGATATTTTTTGTCGAACATGTCGATTGTGTATTGGTTTAGGGCAGTTTGAAGTGAAATGATATCACTTTTTGCAAACAATTCTTCAAGGGAAACTTGCGTCATGTTATATTTTTTAAGTTCGTCGCCAAGATCCCCGCGTGAATAAACCAAGATGTTGCAATCAAAGCCGTAAAGCATTTTTGCAAGGTATTTTGGGATAGCACCATAACTCACGATGCCCACAGTTTTGCGAACAAGGGAAAGTGTTTCAAAAGTGTTTGGCTTCCAAGTGCCGTGCTCCTTAAGTTCGATTTGATACTTGCAAATTTCGCGGTTGTATGCAAGGATATATGCAACAACACCTTCCGCAACAGACTGAGCCATATCTTCGTTTCCGCAGATAACTTTTATTCCGCGTGCGAAAACTTCTTCACACAAAAACGGAGCAACAGAGCCCGCAAGGTGGGCAACAACTTTAAGTTTGTTTGCCTTTGCAAGCACTTTTTCGTCAAGAACAGGTGATTTCCAACCGATGATAACAACGTCTTTATCAACGATTTTTTCAGCGTATTCTTCCTGTGTAAAATCTTTTTCAGTTTCGTTATAAAAAACTTCGCCAAGTGCGTCAAGTTTTTCTTTGTTTGCTGGCGTAAGGAAAGTATCTCTCACGCTTCCAACTGGCATACAAAATAAAATTTTCATTATTTCACCTCTAAACAGCTAATAGCTTCCACAAAAGGAATATTCAAAACAAGGTCTGTTGTTTCAACATCAATAACGCTGAAATTGCTTGTGTCGATATTTGCGCAAACAAGATATTTCTTGTCGCCAGTCAAAATCATATGGCGAGAGTTCGCACCGTGCATGCCGTATGCTTTCACAAATTCAAGCGTGAAATCATCCAAAATCTTGAACTCAGAAATAGTGTTATATCCGCGAATGCAAACGTAAAGTATTTTTTTATCCGCGTCCATTTGCAGTGTAGCACCTTGCGCTTTATCCAAAACGTATGTTGGATTGATTGTTTGGCGCTGTATAACAGCTTGATTTTTATAATCAATAACGATAATTTCGTTTGAATGTTCTGTAACAAGATACAAAACTTCTTCGCCCGCGGAATACATAACGTGTCTTGGCAAAATATCCCCTTCGAAAAACATTGATGATTTTTCAGTGAATTTGCCGTCGCTAAACTCGTTGAAGAAAATTTTATTTCTCAAAATATTAACCACGATTGCAGTGTCTTCAGCTTTATTCAAAACCACTTGATGACACTTTGAAGGAGCTTCCCCACCAGGCATTTCAGAAAAAGCAACACCGGTGAAAACACCGTCACAAACATTCACAGCATGCATAAATCCAGAATCCATGCTACTGCAGAAAAGCATATTGCTAGTTTTTGAATAAGCGAGATGCGAAAGGGTTGTTTCATCAAGTTCAAGGGTGCTTTTCACCTCGAAACTGTCCCCAATTTTTTCAAAAGAATACAAAACCAAAGGGTTGCCTTGAGAATATGAATAATAATATTTTCCGTCAGTGCAAATGTATTTTGGGCAATTCATATCCATTTCCCAAACGCATTTGTCATCTTTATAATAAGCTATTTTCCCCTCAGCCGAAAGACTGCCAACTAATAATTCCATAAAAAACCTCCATTATTTGTAACTGTGATTCTAGTATATCACATAAAAATTCATATTTCAAGCGTAAAGGGAAAAAATAAATAAAAAAATAACCTAAAATAAATGTGGAAAATCAAAATATTAAGAACAATTTAAGCAAAGGGACTTACAATTGAAAAAAAACTATGCTATAATGCAATAAAGATAGCAATTAAAAGGACAAAATTATGAGATTACTAATAGTTGAAGATCAAAAAAATATTGCAAATTCAGTTTCTGCACTTTTCAAACAAAACATGTATGAAGTGGACGTTGCCTATGATGGCGAAGACGGACAATACATGATTGAAACGGGAATATACGATGCAGTTGTGCTTGATATCATGCTTCCAAAAATCAACGGTATAAAGGTTTTGGAAAACGTGAGAAAGGCGGGTGTCACAACGCCGATTTTGCTTCTCACTGCAAAATCTCAGCTTGAAGATAAAATTTTAGGGCTAGATTGTGGGGCGGATGACTATCTCACAAAGCCTTTTGCGTGCGAAGAATTGCTTGCAAGAATACGCGTTCTCACAAGAAGAAGAGTTGGCGTTATTGTGGAAGAACTCACTTTTGAAGATGTTGTTATGCCAATGAACGCAAGCTATGTTCAAGGTGGCAAGAACAAAGTGGAACTAAGCCAAAAGGAACGTCAACTTCTGGAACTTTTCCTTGGCAATCCAAACATTGTTATTCAAAAAGAAGTTGCGCTTGAAAAGCTCTGCGGTCTTGAAAAGGATACAACGCTGAATAACGTGGAAGTATACGTCCACTTTCTAAGAAAAAAAATATCTCATATTTCCGACACGGTTCACATAAGAACAGTAAGGGGACTTGGGTATGTTATGGAGAAGATAAATGATTAAGAAATTTAAGATGAAATATTATTTCACCGTGTTCTTGGTTATTTTCCTTGTGTTTGTGGCAATGATAGTATCGCTGAATGTCATGACAAGTTCAGTCACTAAAAGCACTATCGAATCAAGGATTGCAACTCTTTTATCAATGCAATCAAGGCAAGATGCCCCACCGTCAGGTGGTTCGCCAAACGCTGGTGGAAATAGCGACTCAAGCAGTTTTGGCGGTATGGGCAATATTGGCATTGGGCAAGGTGAAATTCAAAGTGCGGGTAACATCATGATAGAAATTTCCGTTGCCGATTCGTCGGTGCAAGTGTGGTATAACTCGCTAACTCAAACGGATGAAGAAATATATGAAATTGCACTTTCCGTTATGGAATCAGGCAAAACAGAAGGCAACGTTGGGTCTTATTATTATGCTCAGCTCACAACAGAAAGCAATATTTATTATGCAATAACAGATGCAAGTCAAGAAATTGCATTGAAAAATAGTATGCAACAAAACTCTATTATTGTGTTTATAATAGCAGTGATATTGGTTGCGTGTGTCGCACTGTTTTTAAGCAGTTGGTCAATCAAACCGATTGATGATGCAATGCAAAAACAAAAACAGTTTATTTCAGATGCCAGCCACGAACTCAAAACCCCCCTTTCTGTGATTTCAATCAACTCGGAAATAATAAAGCGTGACTCGGGGGAAAGTCAGTGGTGCGACGCGATAATAAGCGAAACAGTGCGTATGAACGAACTCGTGAACGACATGCTTTCACTTTCCCAACTCGATGAAGGTTGCGTGTTTGAAAAACTCGATTTCGACCTTTCAAACACTATCGACAGCGTAGGTTTGCTTTTGGAAGTGTTCGCATATGAAAAGGGAAAAGAACTAAAGTGTGAAATAGAACCTAATATAAAAATCCATGGCGTAGAAAGCAAAATCAAACAGCTTGCAATCATACTTATCGAAAACGCGGTGAAAAATTCACTTGACGAAAGCGAAATTATTTTATCGCTTAAAAAATCAAGTGCACACATAACGCTTGAAGTTTCAAACGTGGGTGAAACAATCCCAAAAGAAACGCAATTGCACCTTTTCGACAGATTCTATCGTGCGGATAATTCTAGAAACTTGGAAACAGGTGGATTTGGTTTGGGACTGTGCATTGCAAAATCAATAACAGATTTGCACAAAGCAAAAATTTCAGTTTCAAGCGAAGAAGGCAACACTTGCTTCAAAGTTGTTTTCAAAAGCAACTAAGCCCCGAAAATAAACCAAACAATAAACCAAACAATAAAAAATGAAAATATAATGAAATATAAGGAGGAAATCATGATAACAGTGGCGGAAATCAAAAAAGATCAGGAAGTTTTGGACCTTCTGAAATACACGCAAGAACAGCTTGGTGCGCTTGGTTATACCGAGCATTCAAGCAGGCACGTTGGCATAGTTTCCAAATGGGCGGGAGAAATCATCGCGTTTGCGGGCGGAACTGAACAAGAAATTCGCCTGACAGAAATCGCGGGGTATCTTCATGATATCGGCAATGCAATCAATCGCAGGGATCACGCCCAAAGCGGTGCACTGCTTGCTTATCAACTCTTGAAAGAACGTGGCATGCCGACGGCGGAATGTGCTCAAATCATGATGGCAATTGGCAACCACGACGAACTTGATGGCGAACCCGTTTCAAACATTGCGGCGGCGCTTATCATCGCGGATAAATCCGATGTGCACAGATCTCGACTTCGCCTTTCAAAGCGTAATCAGGAAACCGCGGATAAAAACATTCACGACCGCGTGAACTATGCCGCAACAAATTCACACATCAAACTTATTGAAGACCAAATAATTTTGAATATCACAATCGACACAACAATAACACCAATCATCGATTATTTCGAAATCTATTTCAACCGCATGAAATTATGCAGAAGTGCAGGAAAAAAGCTTGGAAAAGAATTTTCCCTTGTTATAAACGGTGTGAAATTTGTCTAAAATAAAGTTGTAACATGTGCAAGGCAACAATAAACGAACATTTATTTTTTGTTTTTGCTTGCACAAAAAGATAAAGTATAGTATAATAATAGCAATTTGGAAAGACATTCCAACAAAATAAAAGGAGAACAACAATGGCTACTAAATTATTTTGCGATTCAAATTGTGAACTTTGGTATACTCAGCTTGAAGAGCTTGGCCTTGAACTTATAAAAATGCCATATATCCTTGACGGAAAGGAATATGCATACGATTGTGGAAAAGAAACTAATTTGGATGATTTTTATAAGAAGATGGCGGATGGCGCACTTCCAACAACATCAGCACTAAACGAATATAACTACACAGAAATTTTCGAACCGATTTTGCAAGCGGGTGATGATATTCTGTATATGGGCTTCTCCAGTCAGCTTTCAGCGTCTTTTGGATTTATGAAAACTGCCGCAGATAAGCTTATGGAAAAATATCCAGACCGCAGAATTGCATATTTCGACACTCTTGCAATCTCTGGTGCTTGTGGATATCAAGTATACTACGCAACAAAATATTTCAACGAAGGTCACAGCATTGATGAAACGCTTGAATATCTAGAACTTTTGCGCGATAAAGTGACAACTTTCTTTGCGGTGGACGATTTGAACCACTTGAAAAGGGGTGGAAGAGTTTCAACTTTTTCAGCGGTGTTTGGCACTATGTTACAAGTGAAACCAATTCTTCACATCACAAAAGAAGGCAATCTTGCATCAATCGATAAAGTTAAAGGCTCAAAAAAGGTGCTTTCATATTTTGTAGATAAAGTGAAAGAACTTTCAGATGCCGAAACACTTTCAAAATATCACATCTATATCGTTCACGGCAACAGCGAATCAAAAGCGGAAGATTTAAAAGCAAGACTTCTAGAAGCCTTCCCAAATGTCGAAATTGAAATCTCTGTGATAGGCCCAGTTATCGGCGCACACTGTGGCGGTGGCACAATCGCGATGTTCTTCATGGCGAAATAATAACAACAAATGGGACTTTCAAAATAGTCCTAACCCACAAAAGAAGATGTTTATTATGCAAAAAAGCAATTTTAAAAATAAAAACAAAAACGCTACCACTTGTGGTAGTTTTTTTGCATGTTCAAAATGTTGCATAAGTATTTTGTTGATTTTTTGCATGATTTTATCGCTGTGCGGTTGCAGTTCTGGTGAGCTAGCCTATTCATTTTCGCAAGTTTATTCCTTTGGCGATGTTTCGCTTACGGCATACGGCATGAATGAAGAAAATTTTCTTGCAATGAAAGAAGAAATCCTTGATGTTGCAAACCTTTTCGAAGCCACAGTTTCGCTGTCGGAAGAAGAAAGCGAACTTTCAAGGGCGAACGCACTTTCACAAGTGGAAATTTCCGATACTCTAGAAACGCAAATTTCCCTTGCCGTGGAATACTACGAAAAAACCTACTCCACATTCAATATTTTGCTTACACCAGTGGTGGCAAAGTGGGGCTTTTTGCCGGGTGAAGATAACTATCTTGCGGGGGAAATCCCAAGCGGGGAAGAACTAGAACAATTGCGAGAATTGACCGACATTTCAAACATTTCAATTTCAAACGGCGTATTGCAAAAACCGCTTGAATATACAATCGACCTAGGTGGAATTTCCAAAGGTTACATGGCTGATTTGATGTGGGAAATCATGGAAAAATACAACTGCGACGGCATTCTCACCGTTGGTGGAATAGTGGTTTGCAACGGCGATAAAATGGGGTCTGGATATCAAGTTGCAATAACAAATCCATTTGGCGGAAGCTATTTTGATGTGGTTGCGCTTTCAGATGCGTGCCTTGTGACAAGCGGAAATTATGAAAGATATTTCGAAGTTGATGGCGAGATATATTGTCATATTATCAACCCAGAAACGCTGTCCCCAACAACAAGCGATGTGGTTGCGGTTTCGATTTTGTCGCAAAGTGCAACGGATGCCGATGTGCTGGCAACGGCGCTTATGATACTAGAAAAGGATAAAAGAGAGCAGTTAATCGAAGAAAACAGCTTGAACGTTCTTCTGATTTATGGTGACGGAACAAGCGAAACTTTCGGGGATTTCCCCGCATAAAAATAATGGTGTTTCTAAAAGGCAAAAGCATGCCTAAAAAACAAAAGCACTTTTAAAAATAAAGGCAGTTATAAAAACATGAAAAAAGACAAGATTGAAAAACTCAAAACGGAAAAGCTTATTTCTTTGCCCGATGTGATAATAATCACAGCGGTGATTTTGGTTGCCCTTTTTGTGCTGTTTTTTGTCGCAACGGATAAAACGCAAAATCCGCAATACAACATCTATGTTGAAAACGAATTGTATCAAACGGGCAGTTTAAGCGAGAGTGCTGAAATCCAAATTCCAACAACAGATGGTGGCTATGCAACGCTGATTGTGGAAGATGGTGCAATCCACATGCACGACGGCAATTGCGCCGACGGACTTTGCGAAAAGCAAGGTGAAATTTCAACTTCAGCAAGCAGAATCATCTGTTTGCCAAACAAGATTGTCGTGGAAATAACAGGGGGAGAAAGTGGCGAGATTGACGCCGTTTCATAAAGCTATGCAAAACACAAACACATCAAAACCAAACGCAAAAAAGACAGCAGTGCTAGCATTGCTGTCTTGTCTTGCGCTTATAAGCTTTATAATCGAATCAGCATTGCCTGTGCTTTTCCCTTATATGCCGTATGCCAAACTTGGCGTTGCAAACATCTTTATCATGCTTGCCGTGGTGATTTTCGGCATAAGAGAAGGCGTTGTTGTCGCAGTCACAAAACTGCTTTTATCCGCCATGATAACAGGCAATATCTACGGCTGTTTATATTCCGCTTGTGGGCTTATCCTTTCGCTTTCATGCCTTGCAATCTTGATAAAATTTCCGCTTGGCACAACAATAATAGGCAAAAGTATTCTGTCAAGTGTGTTTTTCAACATCGGTCAAGTGATTTTTGCAAGCGTTTCACTTTCATATTCGCTGATTGCAATCTTGCCCGTCATGTTGTTTTGCTCCGTTATCGCAGGAAGTGTTATCGGAATCGCTGTCAAACTTGTGATAAAAAGAATCCCAAGCGAAGCATTCAATGCGCTTATCTCCGCTTGAATGGAAGGATTTTATCATCGCTTGTCTTGCCCGACAAGTTGAATGCTGAATCCAAACTTGAAGCCTTCACAAGCGAATCAAAGCCGTATCTGTCGCGTATGCCGTCAATTTTTTTATCTAAGTTTAAAATTTTATCTTCACATGCATTTCTTTCGGTGGAATCTTGCGCCAAAACATCTATTGGCAACAGCGAAGCAACCCCAATGCTTATCGCCCTTATCGGAAGTGAATTTTCTATGTCGTAAAAACTTTTATAAAGCTTAACGCACTCTGTTGCAATCTCGTTTTCGTTCGCAGAATAAAAAGGCATAAGAGTTTGCCGAGTCACACTTTCAAGGCGGTTGTTCTTCACCGAAACCGACACCTTTTTGCCGCATAAATCATATCTGCGAAGCCTTGAAGCAACGTGGGCAGAAAGTGCGAAAATAAGGGCAATTGCCTCTTCTTCACAGTTCAAATCGCGGTTTGTTGTAACCCCGTGCCCAACTGATTGTGGGGGCGGGATATTCTCTGCAAAATTCACCACTTCGTCAGAAATTCCGTTTGCTTCACGCTTTAGTTTCAATCCGTTTATTCCAAGTGTTTTTTTCAAAATATGGTCGGGCGCACTTGCAATGTTGCCGATTGTGAAAATGTTCATTTTTCTCAGCTTTTCAGTTGTTCTTTTGCCACACATAAAAAATTCACCGCACGGCAAATCCCAAGCGACGTGCTTGAAGTTGTTTTGCGATAAAACAGTTGTCGCATTTGGCTTTTTCAAATCACTTCCAAGCTTAGCAAGCGTCTTCGTGAAAGAAACCCCAACGGATATGGTAAGTCCAATTTCATCTTTAACAATATTGCGGATTTTGTCGGCAATCTCGCGCGGGCTTCCGTGAAGCTTTTTTGAAGCGGTAACATCAAGCCAGCATTCGTCAAGCCCGTATGGCTCAACTTGGTCGGTGAAGCGGTAATAAACATCCCTAACCAATTTGGAATACTTGCCGTATTCATCAAAATGCGTGGGCACGCAAATAAGCTCGGGGCACTTTTTCACAGCCTCCCACATCACATCACCCGTCGCAACCCCACACTTTTTCGCCTTCTCGTTTTTCGCAAGCACAATGCCGTGCCGTGCATCGGGATTCCCACAAACAGCAACGTATTTATCCGCAAGTTCGGGAAAAAGCTTGCATTCCACCGACGCGTAAAAATTGTTCAAATCGCAGTGCAAAATATCGCGACTTTTGTTATCTAGCGTTTCCAAAACTTCTCCCCCTTGTTTTATATCAAAACCATTATAACCGAAATTTAGTAAAAAAGCAATAGTATTTACGAAATTTCAAACACCAATTTATTCCAAAATAAAAAGACAGCTAAAAATTAGCTGCCAAAAAAAAGTTTTATTCAGTTGTTTTCAAATTGCCGTATTCCACATTCCAAAGAAAAAGCCCTTCAGGGCCCAGTGTTTTTCCAAGATGTTTACGCTGTTTTGATTTAAGCGCGTCGGCAAAAGCAGTTTCGGGCAGGTGGTATCTGCCGATATCGTGAAGCGTGCCCGCAATGATTCGCACCATGTTGTATAAAAAGCCGTTTGCTGTTATTTCAAGTGTGTATTCAAATCCGCGTGATCGCCCCAAATCGCAGGTGTTTTCAGTCCTTATGCCACCTTCGTCGTCGCCGGTATATTTGCAAGGCGTTCTTGTCAGTTTGCAAGCTGTCACATTTCTAACAGTCATTTTTTTGTTAGACCCCGTCGCCATAAATGGGAAAAAATCCTGCTCGCCAACGATATCTTCGCAAGCCTTTTGCATTTTCTCAAAGTCTAACGGAAAGTGGGTGTGGCTTTTTGTGAAACAGGAAATCGCATCGTAATCGCCGTTGTAAAAAACGTAGTGATATGTTTTCAGCTTTGCAGAATATCTCGCGTGGAAATCTTCTGGCACTTCAAAACTTTTCACAATGCAAATGTCGGGTGGAAGCTTTCTGTTCACAATAAAGGCGATTTTTTCCGGCTCGCAAAAAAGATTTTCCACATGAAAGTTGCAAAATCCGCAAACCGCATGCACCCCGCTGTCAGTCCGCCCCGAAAAATTCACCTTAATTTCCTCTCTCAACACGCGAGAAAGCACACGCTGAAGCTCACCGTGCACCGTCCTGTGCCCAGGCTGAATCTGTGACCCCACAAAATTCTTACCCATATATGAAATTTCAATACCAATATTCATAAAAATTTTCCTTTGGAAAATTTTTAAATTAAAAATTAAAAACAGGCTTCGCTCTGCGAGCTCGATAAAAATTAAAAATTGTGGTAAGGCACTCGCGTACCGCTCGTGCTTTCAATTTAATTAGATTCAGTGAGCTAAACTGTTAAACCTTAGCCTGCATTATCTTTAAAAACTTAAATATTGAAATGCACGAGCCAAAGGCGACGTGCTTACCACAATTTTTAATTTTTATCGAGCTCGCAGAGCGAAGCCTGTTTTTAATTTTTAATTTTAAAAAATCTCCGATTTTTTAACGTCTCCGATTTTTTTAAACTTCCGATTGTTTCAAAAGTTTTGCATTTTGGTCGGCAATAGAAAGTGCTTCAATCATGGAAGAAAGGTCGCCGTTCAAAAATGCGTCAAGGGAATACATAGTGAACCCGATTCTGTGGTCGGTGATTCTGCCTTGAGGGTAGTTGTATGTTCTTATTCTTTCAGATCTGTCGCCACTGCCGATCTGAGATTTTCTTGCGTCGGAATATTCCTTTGAAGAAATTTCTCTGAAGTGGGCATAAATCCTAGTTTTCAAAACTTTCATTGCCTTGTCGCGGTTTTTCACTTGAGAACGTTCGTCTTCGCAAGTAACAACAAGCCCCGTTGGAAGGTGAGTTATGCGGATTGCCGAGTCAGTAGTGTTTACGTGCTGACCGCCCGCACCGCCAGAACGGTATGTGTCGATTTTAAGATCAGATTGAACGATGTCGATTTCCACTTCTTCAGCTTCTGGCAAAACGGCAACAGTAACAGTTGACGTGTGAATTCTACCTTGCGATTCTGTTGCGGGAACTCTTTGAACGCGGTGAACGCCCGATTCATATTTCAATTTTGCAAAAGCGCCAGTGCCTTTAATAAGGAAAGAAACTTCCTTAACCCCGCCAAGTTCAGTAAGGTTTTCAGAAACAGGTTCAATTTTCCAACGTTGCGAATCCGCAAACATTTTATACATTCTCACAAGCGCACCACCAAACAGTGCAGCTTCGTCCCCGCCCGCACCAGAACGCACTTCAATAATAACGTTCTTGTCGTCGTCAGGGTCTTTTGGAAGCATCAAAATTTTAAGTTCTTCCTGACACGCAGGAATTTTTTCTTCAATTTCAGAAAGTTCAAGTTCAAGAAGTTCTTTCATTTCGTCATCAGTTTCAACAGCGATGCCTTCTTTTGTTTCTTCCAATTGTTTTTCAAATCCGCGAAGTTCAAGATATTTTGCAACAAGATCAGAAAGGTCAAAGTGTTCCTTTGTAAGCTTTTGATATTTTTCTCTGTCAGAAATAACATCGGGATCAGCAATCATCTTTTCCACTTCGTGGAATCTATTAACAACAAGGTCTAATTTTTCAAACATTTATTTCTCCTATAACAATGCGGTCACATCCCGCGTAATCTTTCAATACTGTGGCGCTGAAGCCATTTTCATTCAACACCTTGGAAATCGCATCCGCTTGGTTGTATCCAATTTCAAACATAAGTTTACCGTTTGCGTTCAAGTGATTTTTCGCGTTTGCAATAATTTTTTCATAAATCGCAAGGCCGTTGTTATCTGCAAAAAGGGCAGTGTGTGGTTCTGATAAAACTTCTTTTGTGAGCGTGCTTTTTTCGCTGTCTGCAATGTATGGTGGGTTTGAAACAATGATATCAAACGTTCCTTCAACATTTTCAAAAACGTCAGAAAGGATAAATTCAACATCAACGCCGTGCTTTGCCACATTGCGTTTTGCAACGGCAATCGCAGGCTCAGAAATATCACAAGCGGTGATTTTCATGCTTGTTTCAAGTGCAAGGGTGATTGCAATCACTCCACTTCCCGTGCCAATATCAAGGGCAGAAGAACAATCTTTTGCGGATTTTATAACTTCTTCGCAAAGAAGTTCAGTTTCTGGTCTTGGAATCAAAACACTTTTATTCACGATGAATTCTCTGCCGTAAAAAGCAGAAACGCCAAGAATATAATCAAGTGGCTCGTGCTTTTCACGCCTAGCCATGATTTTGTCAAGCTTCTCGCAATTTTTCTTTACAACTTTAGTTTTGTCTTGAATTTCCCCGCGCGAAATTTTCAAAAGATGACAAATCATCCAGTCAAATTCACAGCTTTCTGCGGAAATTTTTTCAAGCCTTGGCAGATATTTTTCACGCAAATCGCTAACGTATTTGAAAGTCAAATTGTCGTATGGTTTAAGCGTTTCATCCGCGTCGTATTTTTGGCATTCCTTAAAGGAAATAAGCGCAACTTCAAGCATGCTTTCGTCAGGTTCTTTCGTAGTGATTTTTTGCATTAAAATCCCAGGCACTCTAAGTGGATATAAAATCCAGTGGTCGTGGTTTGCCAAAAACACAATAAGTTCGTATGCAAGCCCCGCAAGAAGTGGCAAAAATGCAAGCCTAGTCAAAATTCTTAAAAACTCGTTATCCACTTGAATTATTGAAGAAACAATAATAGAAAGCAAAATAACAAAGAACATGAAAGAAGTCCCACATCTGTTGTGATAAGCACTGCAAGATTTCGCGTTTTCAACAGTAAGGTCAAGCCCGCGTTCGAAACAGTTGATAGTTTTGTGCTCCGCCCCGTGATACATATAAACGCGCTTCACATCAGAAACAAGTGAAGTAAGCAAAATATAACCCACGAAAATAACAAGCCTAGCCCCACCTTCAACAGCGCCCCTTGCGGTTGCGTTCATGCCAAAATAATCAGCAACCCAACCGGAAATAAGTGAAGGCAAAATAAAGAACAATCCAACGGCAAGCCCCACCCCAAGGATAACGGCAAGTGCCATAACAATGCTCATAAGGTCGATTTTCAGCTTGGCAGAAAGCCATTTTTCAAACTTAGTTGGCTCTTCTTCGCCAAAAACCTCCGCAGAATCCATAAGTGTTGGAACGCCTTGCGAAAGTGACCCACAAAAAGCCCAAATGCCACGCAAAACAGGGATTTTTCTCATTCTTGCAGCAGTTTTTGATGGCTTTTTAGGGCGTCTTGCAGTGGTGCGAAGATTTCCATCCCCGTCGCGAACACAAATGCAAAGGCTGTTTTTGCCACGCATCATAACCCCTTCGATAACCGCTTGACCACCAATACTGCTATTAATTTGTCCAGTTTTTTCTTTTTTCATTTTTTACCTTTCAATTTTCACCTAAATATATAATTATCCAATCCGTAACATAACTTCAAATTGGATAATTTGCATTTGGATTTATTGATTTCGGATATAAAAAATAGCCCTTAAAAATAAGAGCCGATCTTTTATCTGTTAATCTTCTAAAATTATAGACCGTAACGTTTGTTGAATTTGTCAACTCTTCCGCCTGCGTCAATAAGTTTTTGTTTGCCAGTGAAGTAAGGGTGACATTTGTTGCAAATATCTACCTTAACAATTCCATTTCCCTTTGTTGATCCAGTTTTGAATGAAGCTCCACATGCACAAGTCACAGTAACTTCGTTATAATTTGGATGAATTTCTGGTTTCATAAGCCATACCTCCAATAATATTCGTAATACCCAAATAGTATACATAACGGGGAAATAAATGTCAAGAGAAATACAACATTTTGTAAAAAATATTTGACAATTTCATCGCCCTTTTCCATATAATATCACAAAGAGGGCTGAAAAATCAACCTATGTGGGCAAATAGTTGCAAAAAAATGAAAAAAGGTATATAATATAAAAACTAAAGAGGTTTCTAAAAATTTTAAATTGTTTAATGCAATGCAAAAAAAGCGACAGTCTATAAGGAAAAAGGGGAATATGAAAAGCTTTATTATTGAAAAAGAAGGGGTTCTCAGAAATGGGGAAACTCTTTCAAAAACAGTAAGTGAAAAGAAAGTCATGGTTCGAATAACAAATATCGGAATCACAGCAACCGATATTGCAATTTTCAAAGGGGTGCGAAAAGCGACATTACCAGTTGTTCCTTCTTCACTTGCAACGGGTGTTGTGTCTGAAGTGGGCGAGGGTGTTTATTCTTGCGAAAAAGGCGACAGGGTTGTTTTGGTGCCTTATTTTGAATGCGGAAGATGTTTCGAATGCAAAACGGGTGATACTGGCAAATGCCAAAACGTCTCTGCTTGTGGTGTCACAAAAGATGGTTTTGCATGCGACTTTTTGGAAGTGCCAGAAAACAAGATAGTTGTTATTCCAAAGCGTATGGATGATGAAGTTGCAATCTTTGTGAAAATCGTCGATTTGGCAATCCACATCTGTGATAAACTCGACGTTTCAAAAGGCGAAAATGTGATTATCGGTTCGGCGGGAATCTTGGGCATTATCATCGCACAAATGGTTTCATATTATCAAGCTACGCCAATTTTAATAGACAAAAATATAAAAAACATAGAAATAGCTGAAAACTTCGGCTGTGGGCTTGTTCTTTCAAGCCAAAAAGAAGACCTAAACCAAGTAATCATGCAAGTGACGGGCGGAAAAATGGCGGATTCACTAATCCTTATTTCTCAACACGCATTTGAATCGGAAAAAGCACCTGCATTTGTGAAAAAAGGCGGAAAAATTGTCGTTCATCGCGACAATATCGGCATGTCTAACATTAACCTAGACGAACTTTACGAAAGAAATGTAAACCTTTTCCAAGTGAAGTCTTATGGCAACGAATTCATGATGGCAATAAACCTTCTCCTAAACCAAAGCGTGAAAGTAGACGGCCTGTATAAAAAATACGGAGAATTCTCTTCCATGGATAAAACTTTCGAAAACCTATCAACCCTTTTCGACCAAAAAGAAAGCATCCTAGTGAATATTGTGGATATGCTTCAATAAGTTGCGAAGCAACTTATTGAAAAGTGAAAAGTGAAAAGTGAAAAGTGAAAAGTGAAAAGTGAAAATTGTGGTAAGGCATGGGCTTCGCCCTATGCATCCAATTTATATTTGGACATTCAAATAGGAACGCTTCTATTAAATAGTTGCGTTCCTATCATTAGTTACAAATATAATTGAAAAGCACGAGCAACGCGAGTGCATTACCACACTTTTCACTTTTCACTTTTCACTTTTCACTTTTCACTTAATAAAATTTTCTTCGAAAATTTTATTTTATTCTATTTAATTTTCAACAAAATCTTTCTAAGTCTTGTTTTATGTTCAACTCCGAAAATCAGGTTGAAGATATTTTTTTTGTGGGCATACCAAACCACGAAGCATGTTCCGAAAATCAGAACGCAAGTGAAAAAGTATGGGATGGGGTCACAGATAAGAACGCCGTCGGGATAATATTGGTTTGAAAGGCGAATGCCTTCAAAACTGCTCATTCCTGCAAGAAATAGCATACTTCCAAGCGAACCATATTCTGTCACCAAAATAAAAACCACGCCACAAACGAATATGATAATCGCAGGTGCTGGCGATGCCGCAATAAACATGCCAAGCGTTGTCGCAACCCCTTTGCCACCTTTGAATTTCAAAAGCACGGGATAAATATGTCCAAGGCAAGAAGCCGACCCCGCAAGAAACATTGCAAGTTCACCAACGCAAAAACCGCCAATAACGTATTGCGAGAAAATCATTTTTGCGACAAAAGCAGGAACAAACCCCTTTGCACCGTCAAGAATCAGCGTAAGAACGCCAAGCTTACCGCCCACGTTTCTAAGCATGTTCATTGTGCCGGGATTTCCACTTCCAAAGCTTCGGATATCTTTTCCAACTGCTTTGGAAATGATGATTGCAAAGTTGATGTTTCCAATCAAATAAGAAAGAACAATCGTCAACACGAAATATGGATATAAAGTAGCATATGTCATATCTAATCCTCCATTAAAGTATCAAAAGTCAGCTATTGTAAAAGCGTTTAAGACTCTTCAGATTTTGACCTTATAATAATCTTGATTGGTGTTCCGTCGAAGTTGAAAGCCGCACGGAATTGGTTTTCAAGATAGTGTTTATAATCATTTTTCATAAGCGTTTCATCGTTGCAGAACAAAATGAAAGTTGGTGGACAAACGCTAACGCAAGAACCGTAAAGGATTTTAAGGCGTTTTCCGTTTGTTGATGGCGGTGGATTTTTCCTTGTCGCATCGGCAAGAATTTCATTGAACACACCAGTTTTAGGGCGGAAAGAAGTTCTTTCGTGAACGTATTCAACCATATCAATAAGTTTTTCAACGCGAAGACCAGTCTTTGCGGAAATAAATATTGATTGATAATAACTCATAAACGCAAGTGCGTCGTCAAGTTTGTGTTGGTATCCGAGTATTGTGTAGGAATCCTTTTCAACAGCGTCCCACTTGTTCATGCAAATAACAGTTGGTTTGCCTTCGTTGTGGCAAAAAGCCGCGATTTTAACATCTTGTTCAGAAACTTCACCGTTTGTTGAATCAATCATAACAAGGCAGACGTCAGCTTTCTTGATTGAACCTAGCGAACGCAAAACAGAGTAGTATTCAACGTCTTCTTCAACCTTGCTTTTCTTTCTTATTCCCGCAGTGTCGATAAGGGTGTATTCCTTGCCGTTAAGCGTGAAAGTTGTGTCGATTGCATCGCGAGTTGTTCCCGCAAGGTCAGAAACGATAGTTCTTTCGTAGCCAAGAAGTTTATTCACAAGTGAGCTTTTGCCCGCATTTGGCTTGCCGACAACGGCGATTTTAAGCGCTTTGCTTTCTTCTTTATCAGAAAGGTCACGCTCGAAGTCTTCAACCACTTCGTCAAGAAGGTCACCAAGACCTTGACCAAGTTCGCTTGAAATTGGGAAAGGTTCGCCAAGACCAAGTTCGTAGAATTCAAAAATCACATCGATTTTGTAGTTATCAACTTTATTCACTGCAAGAACGATTTTTTTCTTGCTTTTTCTTAAGAATGATGCAACATCTCTGTCCGCTTCAATAAGCCCTTGTCTGCCGTCGCAAAAGAAGATGATAACATCCGCCATATCAACGGCGATTTCAGCTTGTTTTTTGATGTGCATATACATCATGTCTTCGGATTTGATTTCAAGTCCGCCGGTATCAATAATGGTGAAAGGCTTGCCGTTCCAGTCTGTGTCGGCGTAAACTCGGTCACGCGTAACACCTGGCATATCTTCAACGATGGAAACTTTTCCGCCCGCCAGTCTGTTGAAGAAAGTGGACTTACCAACGTTTGGGCGTCCCACAATAGCAACAATAGGTTTCATATTTTATCCTCCAATTGCACGAAAATATTCGTGCTTTCTAATTTTTATTTTTAAGCTACTATCAAAGTTGCAAGAATAAATCGTTTCCGACCATGCTTCCAACAACAACTTCTCTGCCAAGCATCGCAGAAAGTTTTTCAAGTGGCAAGTTGTCAAGAAAGATATCTTCGAATTCTTTAAGTGTCTGCTTTGGAACAAACAACCTTTCAAAATCCTTATCTTTCACTTGATTGTATATATCATTTCCAACAAGTAAGCCGGAAACAGTTATCGTATGCCCGAAAAAGTCGTTTTTCACGGCGATAATTTCATAATTTAGTCCTTCGCATTTTGAAAGCATGTCTTCAAGCAACGGTGCAAAGGAAACCCCCGTTGCGAAAAGCGTTTTCACGCTTGAAAACTTGTGGTCTTTTGAATATTCCATCTCTTCGAAAAATTCCGCTTGAAACTTTCGCACAAGCCCAACGCCATTTTCAATCTGAGAAAAGTCTTCGTAAAATTCGTAAGGTGGCAATTCCATTCCCCCCTGCAAATACATCTCGTCAGAACAAAAAACAAACTGTGAGCCACGCTCTTCTCTTGCACGCTTTTCGAATTTCTCAACAATCTTGAAAGTTTCCTCCACGCAAGTTTTTGAAAGCGGTGCAAGTTTCGCAAGTCTTTCTCGGTGTACCGTAAGCCCAACTGGCACAATAGCAACAGAAGCGCAATTTTCGCCAAGCGAATATAAATCTTCAAGTGTGCGTTTCAGATTTTCACCGTCGTTGATATTTTCCATAAGAACAATCTGTGTGTGAACCACAATACCATTTTGTGTTAATTTTTTCAAATTGTCAAGCAAAAACGGTGCGTTTGGGTTCGCAGTCACTTTTTTTCTCAATTCCCCATCCGTTGCATGAACGGAAACGTACAGGGGAGAGAAGCGTCTTTTCACGATTCTGTCGATATCGCAATCTTTAAGATTGGTCATTGTCACATAATTGCCCATCATAAAAGAAAATCGATAATCGTCATCCTTGCCGTATAATGTATCTCGCATTCCCTTTGGCAGTTGATCAACAAAACAGAACATGCATTTGTTTTTGCACTGCTTTTCCAAAAGTTGACAAGCTGGTGAAAATTCAAGCCCAAGCGAATCATCGGCATCTTTTTTTATTTTGAAGGTCTTGTTTTTCCCCTTTCTGATTATGTCGCAAGAAAATCTTTCCTCGCTGTCAAAAAAGAAATAATCAAGCATATCTTCACAGTTTTCACCGCCAAAATTTTGAATTGTATCACCAACCTTGAAATATTTTCTTCCAAGCCTAGTGTTTATTGATGTAATCTCTAGCATATATTTTCCTTGTATAAGTTTTTATATTGTATAAGTTTTTTATTTGGTTATCTTTTTCGCTTCCAAAAGTCCTTGAAGTTCATCCATGAAAGAAGAAATATCAGTGAACTGGCGATAAACTGATGCAAATCTCACGTATGCAACCTCGTCAAGTTCTTTAAGCCCCTTCATAACAAGTTCGCCAATTTCTGTGGACGTGATTTCCGCGTCCATTCTTCCGCAAACGGTTTTTTCAATGTTCGAAGCAAGTGTTTCAATGTCCATTGCAGAAACAGGACGTTTTTCGCAGGAACGAACAATACCTTTAATGATTTTGTGCGCGTTAAAAGCCTCTCTGCTTTTGTCCTTTTTAACCACCAAAACCGGCATGGTTTCAACAGTCTCAGTTGTAGTAAATCTCTTCTTGCAAACAGGGCATTCACGGCGACGTTTAATCCCCCCATCCGCCCCGCGCGAATCAATAACCTTGGTGTCAGAAGACCCGCAATAATAACATTTCATGTGTAGACCCCTTTGTGTGTTTATGTATTTTTGTGTTTGGATTTTTTGGTTTAGGAACTTATTTTCTTAATTAAAAATTAAAAATTAAAAATTGAAAATTGTGGTAATGCACTCGCGGTGCTCGTGCTTTCTATTTTTTTAATAATGGGTTGCACGAGCCAAAGGCGAGTGCCATACATTACTTTTCACTTTTCACTTTTCACTTTTCACTTTTTACTTTTTCCCTTTTGCATCAAACTTAGAATAATTCCCCTTGCTGTTTCCGTTTCCCAGGCTGTTTCCCTTTCCCTTGCCGTTTTTCGCTTTTTTATCTAACCTTTCTTTTTTCAATTTTTTGAAAGTGTTTTTATCGTCGCGTTGGATTTTTCTTGGGATATTTCCTGCTGTTGCATCGGCTGGGACAATGCAATTTGCGCCGTTGCCAATGAGGTCGGCTCTTCCGATTGCGATAAGTCCTTCACGGATAAGTGGGAAGTTTTCCTTCTTGCGATACTGTAAAAATGCACGTTGGATTTTCTTTTCTTCACCCGTTGGAACGTGAACTTTTTCCCCAGTCAGCGGGTCAATGCCTGTATAATACATACAAGTTGAACGCGTTGAAGGTGTTGGAATAAAGTCTTGAACTTGCAATGGCATATAATTTATGCTTTTAAGATACTGCGTAAGCTCTAGTGCATCTTTGATTGTACTGCCAGGGTGTGAAGAAATAAAGTATGGCACGATATATTCTTTTAAGTTGTTTTTCTTTGCAATTTGGTCAAACCTTGCAGAAAAACTCTTGTAAACTTCAAAGTTTGGCTTGTTCATGTATTTAAGAACGCTGTCGGAAGCGTGCTCGGGTGCTGTTTTAAGCTGACCGGAAACGTGATATTTCACAAGTTCTTCCATAAATTCAGGATTTTTATCCATCATCACGTAATCAAATCTCACGCCACTTCGGATAAACACTTTCTTAACGCGCGGAATCTTGCGAATTTTTCTAAGCAAGCTGATATAATCGCTGTGGTCAACTTCAAGTGCTTTGCAAGGCTCGTGCCCAATGCAGAATCTATCTTTGCAAACGCCGAGTCGTTTTTGTTTTTCGCAAGCAGTTTCGCGGAAATTGGCAGTCGCACCGCCAACGTCGTTGATATACCCCTTGAAATCTTCAAACTGAGTGAGCGTTTCAACTTCCTTAATAATGTTTTCGTGGCTTCTGTTTGTGATAACTCTGCCGTTGTGATAGGTGAGTGCACAAAAACTGCAACTGCCGTAACAACCGCGGTGTGAAGTTATTGAAAACTTAACTTCCTCGTTTGCCTTAACCCCGCCCATCGCATCGTAAATCGGGTGTGGAACTCTTTGATAAGGCAAGTCGTATATTTCGTCAAGCATAGCAGTGGAAAGGGGATATTGCGGTGGATTTTGCACCAAAAACATTTTATTTGGCTGTTCTTCCACAAGTCCTTTTCCCGTGTGTGCATCTTGATTTTCGCTTTGAATTTTGAATGATTTGGCATACCAAACCTTGTCGGAAGCAACGATGCCAAACCCTTTCAAAAAGATAAAATCATCGTTCTTTTTTATAAGTGCATCTCTGATTTTTCCATTCAAATTATCAAAGGTAGAAAGATAACAAGTGCCCCTAACATCCTTGATTTTTTCTATTGGGAAGCCCGATTCAAGCCTTTGCAAAATGTCGGCAAAAGCACCTTCGCCTTGTCCGTAAATCAAAAGGTCAGCACCGCTGTCGAACAAAACAGAAGGCATAACGCTGTCCGACCAATAATCGTAATGCGAAAATCTGCGAAGACTGGCTTCTATTCCGCCGATAATAACGTGGCTATCGGGAAACAGTTTTTTCAGTGTTTGCGAATAAACAATCGTCGCCCTATCAGGTCTTCTTCCCGCCTTGTTCCCCGGTGAATATTCGTCGTCAGTTCTCCGTTTTTTCGAAGCAGTGTAGTTGTTCACCATGGAATCAACCACCCCCGAAGAAACCAAGAAAGAATATTTTGGCGTGCCGAGTTTTTTGTAGTCAGCATGTGCAACGGGTTGGGGGATAATGCCTATGGAAAATCCACGGCTCTGAATAAATCTTGCGATAATGGCGTGCCCAAATGATGGAGAATCCACGTATGCATCGCCAGTTATCATGATAAAATCAAAATCTTCAGTTGTTGTTTTTTCTATTGGTATAAAATTCATATATGTCCTTTTTCTCACATCAGTGGCGAGAATAACAGTGCAATTCTTGTAATAAATCTATCAAACAAACCTCTTTCTGCAATCATTTTATCTGTCATTTCAAGGCATGATTGGCTGTCGGTTTCGTATGTTTCTTGCATTATATTTGCGAACTTGTCGCCGTAAATCAAAGCGGTTGATTCATAATGCAGTTTGAAAGAGCGTATGTCAAGATTGAATGTGCCAACGGATGAAATTTCATCGTCGACAAGCATAGTTTTAGCGTGCAAAAATCCGTCGTAAATCAAGATTTCCACACCTTTTTTGTGAAGTTCAATCGCGTATGCCATAGTGACGTATAAAACCGAGCGTTTGTCTGGTTTTCCAGGAATCATAATGCTCACTTTCACGCCGGAATTAACAGCGGAAACAAGTGCAAGCTTAAAAGCTTCGTCCAAAATCAAATACGGTGTTTGAATAAGGATTTGTTTTCTCGCGTTATAAATCGCTTTGATATATGTGTTTTCAATGCGCGGTGTTCTAGAATCAGGCCCAGAAGAAATTATCTGCATTGTAAATTCACCTTTTGGCGAAATGTCAGCCATTTCAAAATTAACTTCCTTGCTAGTGGAAAATTTATAATCTTGCAAAAATCTCAAGTTCAAGGCATTGATAATCCCGCCTGAAACTTTCAAGTGTGAATCTCTCCAGGGTGATGTTTTTTTCTTTTCGCCAAGGTATTCGCCACCGATATTTGCGCCCCCAATATATCCTACTTTCCCATCGATAACCAAGATTTTTCTGTGGTTGCGATAATTCATATTGCGTGAAAAATATCTGAGCTTTGATGGCGTGAAAGCGTAAACTTCACCGCCCGCATCTCGCAAAACATTGAAGAATTTATCTTTTGTTGTAAGCGAGCCAATATCGTCGTATAAAACGCGAACCCTAACCCCCGATTTTGCCTTTTCAGCAAGCAAATCGCGAAGCTTAGTGCCGTGTTTATCTGGTCTCCATATAAAATAGCAAATGTGAATGTAATTTTCCGCCCTTTGAATTTCTGCGTAAATATCTTCATAATGCGCCGTCATATCAGTGAAAAGCTCACAGTTGTTGTTGGTCGCCAAAAGAGCTCCGTTTGCGTTGATGTTGTATGAAATAAAGTTTTCAAGACGTTCGCTCCAATCGAGAACCTCGTCGATAAAAACTTGTTGGTCTTTTAAAAGCCCCGCGTATGTTTTGTCGTCAGTAAGCTTTATCATCACATTTTTCTTGCGAGAAATGGATGGTCCTTTCCCAAAGAAAAGATAAAACACAAACCCCACAAAAGGTAGCAAAAGCAAAACCGCACCCCACTTGAAAAACTTGTCGGGATTTTGCTGTTCAATAAAAATCATGGCGATAAGAAATGAAATATTCAAAACGATAACAGCCGTGATAATCCATATTGGTAAGTCAAAAGTTATAAACCACATATTCCTATCTCCTTTAATATTATTTTCTGATTGCGTGTAAGATATTTTGCCCAATTTGCAAAAAAGAACGCAATAACCCACAGTAGTACACTATATTTTATCTTTTTTTTAAACTAAAGTCAACTTTAAAGCATGATAAAGCATACATTTATTGTGTCAAAGGGGCATTATCTCGCAAAAAAATAAAAAAACCGACGCCAAAATTAACTGTGGGTAAACAAAGGGGCTATTTTTCGCCACAAAAGGGAAAAACGCGAATATATTGCTAGACAAAAATAGGGGTAAAGTGATATAATATTTTGGATATTTTAAAAAAATAAACAAGGATTATATGGTAACGCAAATGGATATGCTAAAAACAGAAAAGAAATGGCAGAAAATATGGGAAGAAACAAAAGCCCACGAATTCAAAGAAGACGAAAAAAAGGATAAACACTACGTCCTAGAAATGTTCTCATACCCATCTGGTGCAAAACTTCACGCAGGTCACTGGTATAACTATGGACCATCAGACAGCTACGCAAGATATAAAAAAATGAAGGGTTTCAACGTGTTCCAACCAATGGGTTTCGACGCTTTCGGACTCCCTGCCGAAAACTATGCAATCAAAACGGGTATCCACCCAAAAGATTCAACTGATGCAAACATCGCAACAATGGAAGAACAGCTCAAAAACATCGGTGCAATGTTCGATTGGTCAGCAGAAGTTGTCACTTGCAACGAAGATTACTACAAATGGACACAATGGATGTTCCTAAAATTATATGAAAACGGACTTGCATATCGCAAAAACGCACCTGTAAACTGGTGTCCTTCTTGCCAAACAGTTCTCGCAAACGAACAAGTTCTTGCAGAAGGCGATTGCGAAAGATGTGGAACGCAAGTAATAAAGAAAAACCTTACACAATGGTTCTTCAAAATCACTAACTACGCAGAAGAACTCTTGCAAGGTCTTGAAGGTCTTGATTGGCCAGAAAAAACAAAATTGATGCAAAAGCACTGGATTGGCAAATCAGAAGGTGGCGAAGTTGCATTCACCCTTGAAGATGGATCAATAGAAAAAGTGTTCACAACAAGGGCAGACACGCTTTTCGGTGTTTCATATATGGTCATCGCACCAGAACACCCACGCGTTTTGGCTATCACAACAGATGCTCAAAAAGAAGCTGTTCAGGCGTATATCGAAAACGCCGCAAAATCAAGCGAAATCGACAGAATGAGCACAACTCGCGAAAAGACAGGCGTATTCACAGGCAGCTATGCAACAAACCCAGTGAACGGCGATAAAGTTCCAGTCTTCGTTGCCGACTACGTTCTCGCATCATACGGCACAGGTGTTGTCATGGGTGTTGCTGCCCACGATGATCGCGACTTTGTGTTTGCGAAAAAACTTGGTCTTGAAGTTGTGCGGGTTGTATCTGATGGCAAAGGCGACAAAGAAGAATGCTATACAGAATACGGCACGCTTATCAATTCAGGAAAATATACAGGCATGACAAGTGAAGAAGCGATTGATGCAATTCTTGCAGACCTTGAAAAGATTGGCATGGGCGGAAAGAAAATCAACTATCGCCTTCGCGATTGGCTAGTTTCTCGCCAAAGATATTGGGGTGCTCCAATCCCAATGATTCACTGCGAAAAATGTGGAACAGTGCCAGAAAAATTCGAAAACTTGCCAGTGCAATTGCCATACGATGTGGAATTCGCACCAGACGGCAAATCACCACTTGCAAAAAGTGAATCTTTCTATAAAACAACATGCCCAGTTTGTGGCGGAGAAGCAGTCAGAGATTGCGACACACTAGACACATTCGTTTGCTCAAGCTGGTACTACCTTCGCTATTGCGACAACAAAAACGCAGATATGCCATTCGACCCTGCTATCGTAAACAAAATGATGCCAGTGGATAAATATATCGGCGGTGCAGAACATGCATGCATGCACCTCTTGTACGCACGTTTCTTCACAAAAGCACTTCGCGATATGGGATACCTCACATTCGACGAACCATTCAAATCACTTGTTCACCAAGGCACAATCTTGGGGCCTGATGGCAACAAAATGAGCAAGTCAAAAGGCAACGTTATCTCTCCCGATTCATACGTATCAGAATACGGCTCAGACGTGTTCAGATTGTATCTCATGTTCGGCTTCTCTTATATCGAAGGTGGCCCTTGGAACGACGACGGAATCAAGTCTGTTCTAAGATTTATCGAAAGGGTAGAAAGACTTTGCGAAATGGCAAAAAGCATTGGGGACACGACTTCTTCAAAAGATGCCGATGAAGAACTTGAATTCGTTTTGAACTCAACAATCAAAAGGGTCGATGAAGATATGAACAAATTCTCTTTCAACACTTGTGTTGCAAGAATGATGGAACTCACAAACGCTATGTATAAATATGAACAAGGCGGAAAGATTAATGCAGAGCTATTCAAAAAATGTGCAAACTCACTTATTTTGATTCTCGCGCCATTCACTCCACACTTCGCCGAAGAAATCAACGCGCAAATGGGCGGTGAAAAATCTGTGTTCGAAATGGAATATCCAAAATTCGATGCAAGCAAACTTCAAAAATCAAGCGTGGAAATCTTGGTTCAAATCAACTCAAAACCAAAACACAAAATGATGGCGTCTTCAAGTGCAACAGAGGAAGATCTCAAAGCAGAAATTTTTGAAATCCCAGCAATCAAAGAAGCAATCGCGGGTAAAAATATCGCAAAAATTATCTTCGTTAAAGGAAAACTTTTCAACATCATTGCAAAATAATAGCTAAAAAACAGCAAAAAAACAGCTTTTATTGAGAATTATTATCATTTATTTACAAAAATTGCCAATTTTAGAATAAAAAGGCTTGCAAATTGTAAAAAATATGTTATAATCAAAATGTGCAAAAGCACAATATAAATTCGGAGGAACAAAACATGAAAATTTATGTTTGCGGAGTATGCGGATATGCATATGAAGAAGAAGCAGGCGACGTAGCACAAGGCATCGACGCAGGAACAACATTCGAAGCACTTCCAGATTCATGGGTTTGCCCACTTTGCGGTGTTGGCAAAGAAGACTTCCAAGAAGCGTAAGAAAAAAAGCGAAATTCGCATAAAATAGTGTGCAATAAAAATCATTGCACACTTTTTTTCTATGAAAAACAGAACGGAATCAGAAATAAATCAGAAATAAATCAGAAATAAGCCAGAAATAAATCAGAAAGAAACTAGAACGAAACAAGAAAGAAAACCGATTTTTTTCTGCTGAATTTTTGACGTATATAGTATATATATTATATAGTAAGCACAACTTTGCAAAAAAAGGTGGTTTTATGCAGATAAAAAACAATTCAGTCGGGCTTAAAATTTCAAGTGGAAACATCGTTTTAAGACCGCTAAAAAAAGGCGACTATAAATCCTTTTTGGATTTTTCCATTGAATACGACAATTGTGAAATCCCAATTGATGATTTTGTATCGCTTCAAGCGTCAAAGGAATTTGAATTTATCATGTCGGGCAAGCTGTGGCTCTATCTTTTTGAAAAGCAAACGCAAAACCGCTTTGAAGTGGGCGAAATTCTCGGCTATGCCGAAATAACTCAAACAGCAAATCAAAACACCGCCGAAGTGGGATATTATATCAAAAAGTCAAAAAGAAACAACGGCAACGGCAGGAAAATTCTCGCAATGGCTATTGAAGTAATAAAAAACATGAGCTACGAAACAGTGGTTGCAACGGCAAGCCAAGAAAACCACCATTCGGTAGCACTTCTGAAATCTGCAAACTTCACTGTCGAAAAATCTGAAAATGAAAAAATTGTAGCATATTTGAATTTATAATATAAGGGAAACAAAATAAGGGAAACAAAATGAGCTATCCATATTACAACGCAAACACACCAATATACCTTGCAATTGCAAGCGTGGTTTTTATCGCCATGGGAATAATTTTGCACATTGCGTCTAAAAAACAAATCAAAGTTCCAAAACTCGCATGTATTGCGACGCTTTTCGCATTTCTCGCAATCAGAATATACATCGCGTATAAAACAGAAAGTCACGCCGATATGACAACATTCTTTTTGCCGTGGAGTTATAAGCTTGCAAACAGCAACTTTTTTGAATTCTATCTTGCGGATGTCGCAACGGGTGAAATCGAATATCTCAACGACTATCCGCCAATGCTGATGTACGTGCTGTACGGCATAGGCAAAATAGCGGTGAAATTAAATCTATCCTATGATATGTGGGTTTTCCTTATGCAAATCCCCGCGATAATTTGCGACGTTGTTGCATCCTATTATATATTGAAAATAGCAATCGCAATAGAAAATTCAAAAATTCAAGCCCCAATCGCATTTGAATCGCGAAAGAGCAGAACAAAAATCGAATCTGCCACGCAAAAAGAAAGCAAAGAAAGCAAAGGAAACAAAGAGGGCAAAGAAAGCAATCTAAGCATAACCCTTGCAAACATGCCAAAAAAAGTCAGCATGTTCGCCTTTTCCTGCATGGTGATGTATCTTGCCAATATTGCGATGATAACAGACAGCGCGTGGTGGGGACAAGTTGACGGAGTTATCGCAATGTTTTTTGCAATAACAATATATAATGTGTACGTGAAAAAAGATACAGCAGTGGTCGTGACAGCAATCGTCGCGCTCTGCTTCAAACTTCAATATATCTTTTTCATGCCAGCGCTTGGCATGTATTATATTGTAAGGCTGATAAAAGAAAAGAAAGAACTTTTCGCAAAGCTTTTGAAAGGTGTTGTTGTTGGCGGTGTGATTTTTGTCGCAGTCAACTTGCCACTTTGCATTTTGCCAATGACAAGCGGTCATCCGTTTTTCATGATAGAAATTTATATCAACCAAGTATCCAACTATGCCTACTACACCTTGAACGCTCCAAATCTGTTTGGTGCACTCAATTTGAATTTTATCGACTTGCCAAACAACGGAACGGCATGGACACTTTTTGTGATAGGTGGCATAAGCGTGGTTGTGGCAATTTTATCTTTTTGTAAAAACCCAAAAGAAGAAATTTCAATCCTTGGTGCACTAACAATAATAACGGTGTTCATGTTTTCATATAAAATGCACGAAAGATATATGATATACGCCCTTATATTATTGCTGATAGTTTATATCCAAAGTGGAAAACTTGCCGACCTTATGGTTTATTGCACCTTCACAGCAGTGCAATTCTACACAATAGCAAGCATAATGTGTATCGATGGATCAACATTTAATTTTTATGATAAAAGATTGCAAATAATATCGATAATTTGCTTGACATTGTATTTAGGATATGTTATATTAATATCCCAAGCGGAAGTAACCGCTCGGAAATCACAACTCAATAAAACTTTGAAAAAGTGAAATTTTTGAAAGAAAAAAGATTTTGAAAAAAACTTAAAAAACTTTTAAAAAACGCTTGACAAAGAGAAAGGGGATGTGGTAATATAAATAAGCTGTCAACGGCAGCAACAAAGTGAACATTGAA
>JAWXUU010000008.1:0-118110 GCA_044426085.1 Bacillota bacterium
CTTGCCTTTTATGGTGTTTTGTAGTAATTATATTATAATAGGCAAAGAGCAAAAACGCAAGATTTTATCTCGCATTTCTGCTCTTTTTTTGTCGGGACTTTTGATACAGCCCCTTTTTATATCATCTAATAATAGAATGCACAGGGAGCACAGCTCCCGTGCCTTACCACAATTTTTAATTTTCAATTTTTAATTTTTAATTTAAAAAAAGACCCCATCGGGGTCTTTTTTTTTATTTTCTTTCTGAAATCGGAACATAATCTTGTCTTGGTGCGACAGCGATGTATGCTGGGCGGATGATTTTTCCGTTGTTGGAAACTTCTTCAAGTCGGTGAGCGCCCCAACCTGCCATTCTTGAGATGGCGAAGATAGGCGTGTAAAGTTCTGGTGGAATACCGAGCAGTTTATAAACAAAACCGCTGTAGAAGTCGATATTCGTTGGAACACCTTTATAAATTTTGCGTTTTTCCGCAATAGCGATTGGCGCAAGACGTTCGATTTGCTTATAAAGCACGTAATCTTCTTCAACGCCTTTTTCCATAGCGAGTTTTTCAACGAAGTTTTTCAAGATATCGCAACGCGGGTCACTCATGGAATAAACCGCATGCCCCATGCCGTAAATAACGCCGGCGCCATCGAAAGCTTCTCTGTTCAAAATTTTATTTAGATAGTCATTGATTTCGCCATCGGAATTTGATTTGACATTGGCTTGAATATCTTCAAACATGCGCAAAACTTTGATGTTTGCACCGCCGTGCTTGCCGCCCTTGAGCGAGCCAAGTGAAGCTGAAACAGCAGAATACGTATCTGTTCCTGAAGAAGAGATAACGTGAGTTGTGAAAGTGGAGTTATTACCACCGCCGTGTTCTGCATGTAAAATCAAGCAAAGGTCAAGAATTCTGGCTTCAAGTTCAGTGAATTTATTATCATGACGCAAAAGATGCAAGATATTTTGCGCTGTTGAATATTCCTTTAGCGGTTGGTGAATATAAAGGCTTTCACCCTCGCGAGAGTATTGATATGCATTGTAGCCATGAACAGCCATAGTTGGCATTTGCGCAGTGAGTGTGAGAACTTGACGCAATATGTTTGAAAGGCTTAAATCGTCTGGATTAATATCGTATGAATATTTTGCAAGCACGCTTCTTTGAAGCATGTTCATCATATCGCTTGGTGGAGCTTTCATGATGATATCGCGAACGAAGTTTTTTGGAAGCTCGCGAAGTCCAACAAGGACGTCATTGAATTTTTCAAGTTCGCTAGCGCTTGGTTGAACACCAAAAAGTAGAAGGTAAACAACTTCTTCAAAACCGTACCTTTGTTCCGAAACGAAACCGTCAATAAGTGATTGCACGTTAATACCGCGATAAAAAAGTTCACCAGGGATTGGTTTTTTCACACCGTCAATTTTCTTGAACGCGTTAATTTCTGAAATTTCAGTGAGTCCGCAAACAACGCCATTACCTTGTGGATCACGAAGACCACGGAACACGTTGTATTTTTCGTATAGAGCATTGTCAATAAAGTCGCTTTTTTCAGTCAGTTGTGACATATCGCTTATATACTCTTCGTTTTTTTTCACGAATGAATCATAAATATTCATACTACTTGATACTCCTCTTTTATATATTTTTATTTTCTCTCATCTGCCGCCTACCATAGTTAATGCTTATATTATACAGTATAGACAAATTTATGTCAAACAGTATATTTTGACGTCTTTTTTTAGATGTTTATCAAAAAAAATCGGCTTGTGGAAAAATCTATTGCAAATTTGTTTCAAGTGTGATAGAATAATAAGGTTAAATAAACTTAAAAGCATATGGAGAAAATCATCATGAGCGAAATTTATAAAGTTGATATCGATGGATACGAAGCACATCTTCCAATCTTGCAACTTCCAAGTGGAATCAAGATTGCATTTTTCAATCTTCACGGGGATTCAAATCTCACAGAACACGCCGGCAAAGCACTTGCCAAAAGGCTTTCAGAATGTGAAGTTTTGATAACAGCGGAATCAAAGGGCTTGCAACTTACTCACGTTATCGCAAGAGAACTTGGTCACGAGTATTATGCAGTTGCAAGAAAGTCGAAAAAACTTTACATGCAAGACGGCATTGAAATCACAATCAAAAGCTCAATCACAACAGGTGAAATTCAAAAACTTTATTTGTCATCACACGATGCGTCACTTTTGAAAGGCAAAAAAGTTGGTATTATCGACGACGTTGTTTCAACAGGCAACTCGCTTGACGGGCTTGAAGAACTCGTTTCAAAAGCTGGCGGAATCATCGCGGAAAAAGCATTCGTGCTTGCAGAAGGCGACGCAAGTTTCAGAAAAGACATTATCTTTTTGAACAGCATTCCACTTTTATAATAACTATAATAGGAGAAGTCCATGTCTGAATATTTCGACCCTTTCAAAGAATACGAAAATCAACTTGCAAGCGAAGCGGAAAATCAAAATGCTTTGCCAACCGAAAACATGCAAGTTGAAAGCGGAATAAAACTCAATCCGCAAGATGATGATTCTGACTTTGGAAAAAAACCACCACAAAAAAGACAAAAGAAAAAGCACGTAAGCGGTGGGGCATACGCAGTTATCGCGATTTTATGCCTTGTGTTGCCGTTATTTTTGCTTGCAAACTTGTTCATTTCAAATTATGTGTTCGAACTTCAAGCACAGCAGTTTGAAGATACAATGCAAGAAAAAGTGGACGAGCTCACAAACAGCTTCTACGATCAAATAACATATAATGCCAACTTGGTTTCCTATTATGTCGCGCAAAACTGCCTTGACGAAAGCATGGAAATCATATCAATATCTTCGCAAACAGGCATTGCGCAAGGCACAGGCTTTATCATTTCAAGCGACGGATACGTAATCACAAACGCCCACGTCGTGACGTACAGCAAATCAATGGGCAACGGCGTTTATGAAGATACCGCCGCCGAAACAATCAGGCTCAGCTTTGCCGACGACGACACGACATACGAAGCCGAATGCGTCGCATTCGACACGGTTTACGATCTCGCGCTTCTAAAGCTTAAAAGCCCACCGCAAGATTTGAACGTTGCGGAATTTGCAAATTCAGTAGACGTGCAATATGGCGAGCCATGTATTGCGATTGGTAATGCGAAAAGCAAGGGTATTTCTGTCACGGAAGGTGTGGTTTCAAATCCAATGGTGAACTTTTATTTCACAAGTGATTTTGTGACAGCCAGCATACAGCACTCTGCACCAATCAACAGCGGTAACAGCGGTGGACCACTTTATAACATGTTCGGGCAAGTTATCGGAATAAACACATTCAAAATCGATAGCTCCGATTCAACCGAAGGCATGGGATACGCAATGCCGTCAGTTATCATAAAAGACTGGGTGAACTCGCTAAATATTTCGGGGCTTACAATTTCCTTTGTGGAAACGCCTGAAATTGGTGGGGATAGTATCACAGGATAAAGCAACCAAACAGCAATAAACGCAAATCAATTTTGCGTATAATAAAATTTATAAGGGTATAAACATGAAACAACTTGATTCAAAAACTTTGAAAAAAATGTATTTGGAATTTTTCCAAAGCCACGGCCATGCGGTGATTCAATCATCATCACTAATCCCAGAAAACGACCCAACAGTCCTTTTCACAACAGCGGGCATGCACCCACTTGTGCCATACCTTCTTGGCGAAAAGCACCCAGCGGGCACTCGCCTTGTAGACGTGCAAAAATGCGTGAGAACTGGCGATATTGAAGATGTTGGCGACGATACTCACTTGACATTTTTCGAAATGCTAGGCAACTGGTCGCTTGGGGATTATTTCAAAGAAGAAGCAATCGCAATGAGCTATGAATTTCTCACAAGCGAAAAATATCTAAACTTGCCAATCGAAAAATTGGCGGTAACAGTTTTCCAAGGTGATGCCGATGCACCACGCGATGAAGAATCAGCCGATATTTGGGCAAGCCACGGCATGCCACGCGAAAAGATTTTCTATCTTGAAAAGAAACACAACTGGTGGGGACCCGCAGGCACAACAGGCCCATGCGGACCAGACAGCGAAATGTTTATCGACACAGGCAAGGAAAAATGCTGTGAAGAATGTTCGCCAGCTTGCTCTTGCGGAAAATATATCGAAATTTGGAACGACGTGTTCATGCAATATTTCAAAGATGCAGATGGCAACTTCACGCCACTTTCTCAACAAAACGTCGACACAGGCATGGGCGTAGAACGCGTATGTTGCACATATAACGGCGTGAACACTGTTTATGAAACAGACGTTTTTGCCGACGCAACAAAATATCTCGAAGAAGTTTCTGGCAAGAAAATTGCCGACGAAGAATATAAAAAAGCATTCAGAATCGTGCTTGACCACACAAGAACTGCAACGTTCATTTTGGGCGATTTCCGCGGTGTGACTCCTTCAAACGTCGACCAAGGCTACGTGCTCAGAAGACTTATCAGAAGAGCAATCCGTTTTGGCAGACTTTTGGAACTTCCAAAAGGCACTCTTGCCGAAGTTGCTAAACTTTATATCGCACAATATTCCGACTTCTATCAAGACATCGCTGATAATGCTGAAAAAATCGTTACAGAACTCAACCTTGAAGAAGAAAAATTCTCAAAAACTATCGAACAAGGCTTGAAAGAATTCGAAAAAGTTGCCAAATTCATCAAAGGCGACATCATTCCTGGCAAAACAGCGTTCAGATTATATGATACGTTCGGTTTCCCACTCGAAATCACTCAAGAACTAGCCGTAGAGCGTGGCTTCACTGTTGACGAAGCAGGATACCATGAATCATTTAAGAAACACCAACTTCTAAGCCAACAAGGAAGCGAACAACGTTTCAAAGGCGGACTTGCAGATTCTTCAGTTCAAACAAGCAACCTTCACACTGCAACTCACCTTCTTAATGCCGCACTTCGCAAAGTCTTGGAAGATGATAAAATCCAACAAAAAGGCTCAAACATCACCGCTGAAAGACTTCGTTTCGATTTCAACTTCCCACGCCCTGTCACAAAAGATGAACTCGCAAAAATCGAAGAATTCGTTAACAACGCAATCAGCGCTAAAGCGGAAATCACTATGCAAGAAATGACTGTCGAACAAGCGGAAGCAAAAGGTGCTATCGGTGTGTTCGCAAGTAAGTATGGCGAAATCGTTAAGGTATACAAAATGGGCGACTTCTCTTGCGAAATCTGTGGCGGACCACACGCAAGCAATACCGGCGATCTTGGAAAATTCAAAATCCAAAAAGAACAATCTTCAAGCTCGGGCGTAAGACGTATCAAAGCCGTTTTGATTACTGAATAATAATTAAAATTCGCTTTTTTTGTGGGGCTCTGCCCCAAACCCCGCAAGGGTTTGAAACCCTTGACCCTGATTGGGGGGGTGTGCACTTTCGGGGGTGCTAGTGAAAAGGCTTCGCCTTTTCTGCACGAAAGAATTTTTAATTTCAAAATTTGAATAAGTAAGAAAGCTCTCGCTTTCTTGTGGGCGTTGTAACCTACAAGAAAAAGCGAGAGCTTTTTCACTTGCCAAGGGGCAAGCGTGTTTTAAAAACTTTTGAAAAGGCGAAGCCTTTTCTCAGTTCACAAACTCCCAACCCACCCTCAATAGGGGTCAAGGGAATCATTCCCTTGCGGGGCATGGGGCAGAGCCCCATAAAAAAAGCCCATGCATTCAAAACGCACGGACTATCATAATTTTAATTTTTAATTTTTATCGAGCTCGCAGAGCGAAGCCTGTTTTTAATTTTTAATTTTTAATTTTTAATTTTTAATTTTTAATTTTTAATTTTTAATTTTTAATTTTTAATTTTTTTTATTATATTCTTTGAGTTTACTCACGATATAATCGTAGTTGAAGTGTGGGATTGTGCAATTGGAGCAGTCTTTCACTCCGTTTTTGGTGAATTGGAAGTTTCCGCCACATTTATCTCCCATGAGGTATAGTGGGCAAAAGCAGAATAGGCAATTGAAGTTTTTCGGCTGGTCTGTTTTGTGGCATGGGAAGTATTCACATGCAGTGTGGTTGAAAAACTTATAATTTTGCGATTTAGAATCCATGGTTTTGCCTCCTTTTGGAAGTGTGGTTAAGGTTTTGGGGAAGTTATTCTTGGAAGTTGAAAGATAGTGCAGGGATATTGAATTCTTCAGTTATCCAATCGGCAGGAGTGAAGTTGAAAAAGCAAACTGAAGATTGGTTTTCAATGGTGAATATCACGGCGAATCTACCCGTTTCGATATGAATGATTTCGTGCACGACAGCGTCTGCAAGGAATGCGAATTCAGAAAGCCTAGCCATAGCATCGGCGGTTGGATTTATCACATTGAAAGTTTTTGAAGCGAGCATGCTAGAAGCGGAACAAAGGTCGAACAAAAGCGGGTCAAGCGTCAAAAGTGAACAGTCGACAGCAACTGGAAGAATACCGCCGAATTTTTTGTTAGAATCGAAGTATTGCGCCATGCTTTCAAAGCCGTCAAAGTTCCAATCAAGGGCAGTTTGCGGTTGTGGCGGTTGGTTTTTATCGATAACTTGCGGAGTTGGCTCAACGTTTTCGCTAGTGATAAAGTAATCAAAAAGCCCCGTTGCGATTGTGCTGTATACCCCGCTTGCAATTGTGAGTTTATCTTTTGAAAAATCGATAAGCGTTGTGTATGCAAGTTTGATAGTTTCGCCTTGTGCTTTGCCGATTTTGATAGCTTGCGAAATAAGGTCTAGATTGCGAAACTCAAATCCGCAAAAGCCCATGCCAAGCAACAAATCCATTTGGCGGGCAAGATAACCTTTGAATGCCTTTGAATAGATATCAAGAATGTATAAAGTTTTACCATCGCGTAAAAATTCATATGGCTTGCCTTTCGCGTTTTTCACAAGATCAGCCTTGAAAAGCTCGTATTCAGTCGAGTTTTTTTCACAGATAAGTGGTGAAATCACCGCGATTGGGAAGACGTTTTCTGAAGTTTTGGATAAGAGTGCAGAAACCGCTTTTTCGCTGTGTTGAATGTATGCCGAAAGAGAGAAATTATTTTTCTCGGGCGCAATTGTTGCAAGGGTGAAATCTTCTTGCGCATTCAAAATGCCAACAGTTTCGATATCGAAACAATCATCCGTTGCAATTTGCATAACCGCCATTTGTGGTGAAACTTTAGGCTGTTTTTTATATAGTTTTTTAATTAGCTCGTAAAAATTTTGCGCAATGAATTCCGCACTGCCTTGCATTTCGATGATATCGAACAAAAGTGAATCGTGTGGGCAAGGGTAAGCAGTTGTGTTGATTTTTGCCACCACTTGGTTTGTTATTGGGTCAACGTCGAAAGAAACAGTGTGTGTGTCTTCGCAAAGTGCACCGATAAAGTGGTAGGTATCTTCATCTTGCAAGCAGATAAAAGAAACAGATGGCAAGATTTCTGCGGGCAAAGTTTCACCCTTGAAAAATCCAAGAACCTTCTGCATAAAAGTTTTTTCGGGAATCACAACGGGTGTGAAATCTAGATGTGACTTATAAATTTGATTTTGTGGCGAGTGATAAACAACTTTTGTGTCTTCATTCAAATCGCAATCAAAAAACATCTTTCCGCTTTGCAAAACGGTGTCAAGCGAGCCAAGCAAAGTGACCATAGTGCGCTTGTAATCGCTCATTGCAAACACGTCAGACTTCACGAAAGGCGAGCGCGTTTGTTTAGTCAGCAAAAAACTTTCGCCGTTTTGGGTGATTTGTATTTCAAATAATTGTTGTGTGTTATTCATTTTAACCTCATATAAAAAGCAAGCAAGTTGCTGTTGAATTTTCTGTGTGTAAGGGGAAATCAATGCCCTGATTTATCCGCTTGCTTTGATTATATCCCACGCGTGCCCCCATGTCAAAGGAATTGTGGCAGACTTTTGCAAATCGACAGTTTTTTTTGCAAATTAAGCTGTTTTTCGTAGATTTTATGCTATAATTGATAAGAAATAAACAGCTATTGTAAAGTTTTAGCTTAGGGGAGGAATTGTAATGAAAATGTTACTTGTGGCGATCAATTCGCAGTTTTCCCATTCTAACCTAGCGGTGTGGTATTTGAAGCGTGAAGCGGAAATTGCGGGTTGCGATGTGGAGATTTTTGAAACAAACGTGAACGTGCAATATCACGCAACAATAAGAGAAATTTTGAAACGCGATTTCGATGTTATCGGATTTTCAACATATATTTTTAATCGCACAGTGGTGGAAAAACTCTGCTGTGACATTCGTGAAGCAAGAAGTGAAGCGACCATTTTCGTCGGTGGTGGCGAGGTTTATTATTCCCCAAACGGCATGGAAAACTTCTGCGATATAATTCTGCTTGGCGAAGGTGAAGCGGGTGTTTTCGACATCGCCAGTGGCAAGCTTGCAAAATCGAAAAATGGCGAATGCCAAGTGGTTCAGCCAAAATCAGTGAAAATAAAAAGCGTGGTGGACTCAGGATATTATCAGCAACAAAACAAGATTTTGTATTACGAATCATCGCGCGGTTGTCCGTTTTCCTGTTCATATTGTCTGTCAGGGGCGGGTAACACGCTGAAAACCATGTGTGAAGATGAAGTTTTTGAGGATTTGAATAAGTTTGCGAAAATGGATTTGAAGCTTTTAAAGTTTGTGGATAGAACATTCAACGCGAGAAACGATCGCGGTGTTTCCATTTTGAAACACATAATTTCGCTGAAAACAAAAACGTGTTTCCACTTTGAAATTTCACCCGATTTGATAACGGATGAATTTATCCAAGTGGTGGAAAGCAGTTGCGAAGGTCAGTTTCAGTTTGAAATTGGCATTCAATCTTTTTGCGAAAGAACACTTTCAGAAGTTTCGCGGTTCACAAATGCAAAAACCCTTGCAGGCAAGATTGAAAAGCTTATCAAAACGGGCAAGGCGAACGTGCACGTAGATTTGATTGTGGGTCTGCCTTTCGAAGATTTGGAAACATTCAAAACATCTTTCAACACGGCGTATTTTTTGCGTTCGCAACAGTTGCAAGTGGGATTTTTGAAAGTTTTGCCAGGCACAAAAATGGAAATAGACGCGAAAAAATACGGTATGAAATATTCAAAATTCCCGCCGTATGGCATATTCGAAAACAATTGGCTTTCGCAAAGTGAAGTGCTTGCTTTGCAAGATTTTGAAGCGGGTGTGGAAATGTTTCACAACATTCGCAAGTTTGAAAAAAGCTTGGAATTGCTCGGCAATCATTTTGGTTCGCCGTTTGAAATGTTCGAATATCTTGGCGGAAAAATCGAAGGCGATAATTTGCCGTTGCAAAAAAAGGTGGAAATCTTGCTTTTTGCACTGTGCGAGTTTGAAAATGCCGATGTGGCGGAATCCGTTGTGCGGTTTGATTATTTGAAGTGTTGCAAGGATAAAAAATTCAAAGCACCGCTGAAAAATCTGCCATCGCAAAATTATGAAATAAGACACCGCAAAGATAAAGTGGTGCAATTTTTTGAATATAATCCAGAAACGTTTGCAAAAGAAGACGTGTGGATGCAGTTTAATCACGAAACCCAAAATCCCGTGACGGGATTTTTCAGCCACTGTATTTTTGTGGAAGATATAAAAATCAAAAATCAGTTATAAGCAATCAGGAGAAATAATGCTAAAAAGAAACGACCAAATAGAAATTGAAATTCTAAGATACGGAAGCAACGGCGAAGGCATCGGTGTGTGCGACGGTCAAACGGTGTTCGTGCCCTACACAATCGCGGGCGAAAAAGTTAAAGCGCATATCATATTTGTGAAAAAGAACTTTGCAATCGGAAGAGCAACCGAAATAATAACGCCGTCAAAAGAAAGAAAACAACCGCTTTGTCCGCTGTTTTCAAAATGCGGTGGTTGCACAATGCAACACATCGGCTATCAAAATCAGTTGGAAATCAAGAAAGGTGATGTTGTGCAAACTTTTTCAAAAGTTGCGGGGCTCAATCTTGAAAACTTAAGCGTTCAAGGCTCGCCAAACGAGTTTGGATATCGCAACAAGCTTTCTGTGCCTTTTTCTGTGGATAAAAACGGAAAAACAATCTGCGGATTTTATAGGTCAGGAACGCACGATATAATCGAAATGGAAAATTGCCCATTGCAAACGGATGCGGGCAACACAGTTTTCCAAATAATCAAAGAATTTGTAAGCGAATATAACATCGCGGGCTACAAAGTTGAGCGTGGCAAAAAAAGCGGACTGTTGCGACACGCAGTTATTCGCGCCGTGAAAGAAGGCGTGATTGTCGTGCTTGTTGTCAACGGCGGAAAAGTGCCTTTCACCGATGTGCTGTATGCAAGATTGCAAAAGGCGGTTGGGGTTGTTTCGCTTTATATCAACGTGAACAAAGAAGATACAAACGTGATTTTTGGGGACAAATTCATTCACAAATGCGGACCAAAAGCAATAGAAGCGGAAAAGAGCGGTATCAAATTCCAAGTGGGCGCACAAAGCTTTTTGCAAGTCAACGACCAAGTCGTGGATATGCTGTATGGCGAAGGTGTGGAATATTTGGATGCTAAGGAAAATGATGTTGTCGTCAATTGTTATAGCGGCGCGGGTTTCCTTTCTGGCATGATTGCAAAATCAGCAAAGCAAGTTATCGGCATAGAAATTGTGGATGAAGCCACAACCCTTGCAGATCAGCTCGCAAAAGAAAACGGCTTTGAAACTGCCATGAAAAACATCACCGGCGATGTGGAAGTTGAGTTCCCGAAAATAGTTGCAGAAACGCAAAAACAAGGCAAAGAAGTTCTGCTTGTTCTTGACCCACCGCGAAAAGGTGTGGATTTTTCAACGCTAGAGCTAATCAAAAAGCAATCGCCAAAAAAGGTTGTTTATATATCTTGCAATCCGCAAACCCTTTCAAGGGATGTGGGAATTTTGGTGGGCAGTCTTGTTTGGCAAGAAGTGGACGGCAAAAAGCTGTTGAAAAAAGCGGAAAACAGCAAACCGCAATATAAAATCACAAAAAATAAGTGCTTTGATATGTTTCCGCAAACAAACCATGTGGAATCAGTGGTGTGCCTAGAATTGGTTTAAAAAATCAGTGTTGCAAAATTCATAATTGTGTGTTATAATATCGAACATAAGAGAAAACAAAAATAGGGTATAGGGTATAAAAAATGAGAAAGCCAAAAAACACAACGGGATTATTCGCGTTTATAATGATGGCACTTGGCGTTGTTTATTTGGTGCTTGGTGCTGTTGTGATGTGCAATGAAGTGTACACTTCTGGCGACGAGGGCGCTGGCGCTCAGCTTGTTATTATTGGGATACTGTTCCTGATTGTCGGGTTGTTTGTTGCCGCGTATCTCAAAGCAAGAAACAACAGCTTGAAAGACCTTGAACAAAGCGGTGATAAAGTTTCCGCAAGCGTGGTCAGCGCAGAAATGCAAAAGCATATGCACTGGGGAATGTTCTCGCCATACGTGGTGAAATACACCTTTGAATACTGCGGAAAAACCTACAATGCCCAAAGCGACTTTATCTGGGAAGTCCCAACATGCTACCAAAACGATGTGATAACCGTTCTCGTAGATAAGAAAAAACCCCAAATATCCAAACCAATGGGGATTACGGAGAGCGAGGGTTAGTGGATACAAAACTTGGCACAAGATTTGATAATTAAAAATTAAAAATTAAAAATTAAAAACAGGCTTCGCTCTGCGAGCTCGATAAAAATTAAAAATTAAAAATTGTGGTAAGCACTCGCGGTGCTCGTGCATGCTAATATTTAAAATTTAAGGGTACACATTTTTTTATGTGTACCCTTTGTTTATTCATATATTAATATAATTGTATGCACGAGTGAAACGAGTGCTTTACCACAATTTTTAATTTTTAATTTTTAATTTTTAATTTTTAATTATTAAAGCGGTTCCGAAATTTGTATCAAGCAATCCCCACAAAGCTCACCCAAGCTCTGCACTGAAAAAAAATCAGTATTTAATCTCTTTTCCTTCTTTTTTCCATTGCACGAATTCAGCTGTTGCAGTGAAAAGGACGTCTTCTGAAGAATTTAGTCCTGTTTCGAAAGAATCTTGAACTACGCCGATGATGAAGCCTACGCCAACAACTTGCATTGCGACATCTGTTGGGATGTTGAAAAGTGAACAAGCAAGTGGGATAAGCAAAAGCGAACCGCCCGCAACGCCAGAAGCGCCACAAGCTGAAACAACAGAAGCGATACAAAGGATAAGTGCAGTTCCGATATCCACAGTAAATCCAAGTGTGTTTGCTGCTGCAAGCGTCATGATTGTGATTGTGATTGCCGCACCGCTCATATTGATTGTCGCGCCAAGTGGGATAGAAACTGAATAATGGTCTTCATTCAATCCAAGTGATTTGCAAACGCCCATATTCACAGGTATGTTTGCCGCCGAACTTCTCGTGAAGAACGCAGTCAAAAAGCTACCTTTAATACATTTCCAAAGCAGTGGATAAGGATTGATTCTAAGGTTCAAAAACACGATAAGTGGATTGAAAATAAGTGCAGAAACAAGCATGCAACCAACCAAAAGTGCAAGAAGCGCGCCGTATTCAGTGAAAATAGCGACTCCATTTTCTGAAACTGTTGAAAAAACAAGCCCCATAATGCCAAACGGTGCGAAAGAAATAATCCATCTAACCACTTGAGAAACGCCGTCAGAGATGTTTTGCAACGTGATTTTGGTTGTGTCGCTCGCAATTCTAAGCGCCAAGCCAATAACAACCGCCCAAGCAAGAATGCTGATATAATTGCCCGTTGAAAGTGCATAAACTGGGTTGTCCACAACGCTTATAAGCAAGTTTTGAATAACTTCGCCAACCCCGCTTGGTGTGGAAGTGCTTTCAACAGCGGAAGTAAGCGTGAGCGTGATTGGGAACAAATAACTGCCCAAAACCGCAACAAGTGCCGCTGTGAATGTGCCGATAAGATAAAGTGCAACAACTCTGCCCATGTTGGATTTTGCTCCCTCTTTGTGCTGGCAAAGTGAACTTATAATCAAAAAGAACACCAAAATTGGTGCAATCGCTTTAAGTGCACCTGTGAAAACTGTGCCAAACGTAGCGATAAATGTCGCTTGTGGCAAGCAAATCCCGAGAACAGTGCCAAGAATCAAACCGCCGATTATGCGTTTGACCAAACTGATGCTGTCCCATTTTTTAAAAATACTAGTCATTTTTTCCCCTTCTCCTGCAATTTTTAGCAAGATATTCCGTTTATCTGCCGTAGTTCTTTGCATCAATACAAACCCCCAAAGGCATTTTTCATACTTTGGTATTATAACACGAAAAGATATATCGGTCAAGAAAAAGTACGATATTTAATACATAAAATTGGATAGCAGTATAAAAAATCAAACAAACAAAAACTCCACAAGAAATAAAAACTCCACAAGAAATAAAAACTCCGCAAGAAATAAGTAAAACAAAAGCAAGCTCCCCCTTCGCCCCCCAACATCACAACGCAAATAACAACAGGAGTTCCAATCTCAATAGTGTCGGGGAGCAGGTCACGCCAAAACATCAACGGGCAGATATCTACACCCACTTCCTAAAAAGCGGAGATAGGGATGCCGCGAAAAAGATTGATGCGGGTGTCGGATAAAGAAAAGTTCCAAAGGCACGAACCTTTGGAACTTTAAAAGATTATATGCTGATTTTTGTATCCTTTGATATACTGGCGTTAACAATTTAAGCTTATTGTGTTAAAATTATTCACTAGAAATTAATTAGTATAAGAGCTTGTTTTAATATTCATCACGCGAGCGTGGTTTGCATTTTTGCGTATTAAATATTGAATATATTGACACAGTAACATATATGTGTTACTATTTATATAATACGTTATGGAGGTATATATGAAAAAACCATTTTACTATTGCTGTTTCAAAAGTGACGCTTCACCATTTTATGGTTTACGTGCTTTTTTTATAATTCCAATGCTTATAACATCAACGGGGATTTGCATATTTATCTTTACGCTAATTGAGGCAAATCTATCTCAGGCATTGGCTAGTTCTATCTATTGGTTTTTAGCTGCTGTTGCTTTTACTGCGGTTCATTTTTATTTATATTATAATTCATTATCGCAAAAAATAAATTTTATTATTACTCAAAATGGAATCTTAGACGCATCACTCTTAGGCGCGGCTTTCTTTATTCCATGGAGTAGGATTGATAAAATCGATAAAATAAAATCATCAACTGATTATCTTGAATACGTTGATATAATATTTCATCTTAAAGACAAAGCTACCTCATTAAGCACTGCTGTTGAATTAAATAAAATTGACGATAGGTTTTTTGGTAAAAAATATACATTACACAAAAAACTTGTGTTTTCATCATCTTCATCTCGAGCTGAATTGCTATATCAAACTATTACAAGAATATACAAAACGAATAACTCTTCAGATAGGCAGAACTTAGAAATTAAAAAACTAGGAAATATAAACATTTGGAAGTATATTTCTAGAACTATAATCACAAAAACTTTGCTTTGGAATATTATCAGCGCCATCGTTTGTATATGTTTGCATCAAGTAGGTTTATTTATTTAAAAAGTCATATGCGTAACCAGCTAAATTGCCTACGATTGCACCACCTGCTATACCACCCATTGTGCCACCAGCGATTATTCCAATTGGGCCTAGTCCAACTCCTGCTAAAGCACCAATGGCCACGCCAGGTATTGCACCAGCTATACTGCCCACAGATACAGTGGCACTTCTCATATCGCCATCAACTATATCTTCGACAATACTTGCAATATCTATTATTGTACCTAGATATGATATTGTTTTGCCTCCTACACTAGCCTTGTTGTAAAACTCTTGAGAATAGTTTAGCAATTCACTTAGTTCATTAAAATTAGCTGTTTTAGATAATGCATTTCCAAATAGCGACACACCCCCAACTATATTTTCTAAATCTTCAATATTATTTACAGTATTTTGTTGCACATAAGGCGCATGCTCATAAGCTGTATTCGTTTCCACTGAGCTTGGGTTTATATAGCCTTGATTTTCAAGATATGAGCTTACTTTACCAGTGTAGTTTTTGTTTATGCTGAAATCTAGGTTATCAGCATAGTTGCTGCTGTAGTCAAGTGCTCCATATAGGTTGCTTGTAGTTGTTGTGCTAGGATTAACATAGTTATACACACTGCCGAGATAGTTTGTCACCCCTTTATCTTCTATGAACTCGTTCCATGCTGAAATAGTTTTATCGCCTAGAACGCCGTCATTTTCAAGGGCGTTATCTTCATAGTCGGTATACTGCATTGTGTTCAGTGCTTTTTGGATGTTTTCTATCACTGTTTGAACCCATTTTATAGCGTCATAATCGCTGGATGTCTGCATGTCAGTTGATATACCATTATATCCAGTATCTGATGCTGTGAGATTGCTTCCCGTTATATAACTGCTTGGTGTTTGAGTTGTTGAAGAACTTGAATTGCTGGAAGTATCTTTATCATCATCAAGTGCATAGATTTCCTCTACTTCTGCTTCAAATTTATCTTCCGCTGTTTGATAAATTGAACTTGCCGTGCTTGATGAAGTGGCAGAACTGCCCACGCTTGCGGTGATGTCGCTTGATATACCATTACTGTTGACTGTTGGCGTTGTGTATCCACCTGTGCCTGTTATGTAGGTGCTTGGCGTTGTTGTTATGGATACCGCTGTTGTTAGGTTATTATATTTTTCTTCCATCCAATCGCCGATGCTACTCAATATTCCCATAAATTAAGCCTCCATTGTAGAATTTCCCAAAATCTTCTATTTTTTTGCATGTTTGTTCACTCCATTTATTTGTTTGTTATTTTTTGAGTTAGATTGAGTTTCGTTTAATAGTTTTAAAATCTTTTTTTCATCTTCTCCTTCGTAGCCTTTGTGCAATATCGCACCTATTTCTGATTGTTGAAAGAATAAATTGTAGTCGTCGCCAAGTATGCCTTCGGGGTGAAGGCACGCTACATAATCCCATATTGTTTGAGATTTTGATTGCATTTGTTTTCTTCCGATTATCATAAGTGATTTTTTGCTGTCGCCAAGAGTCACTACACTGCCAATAGGCAGATATGCCGTTTTATTGTTTGTCATTTTTTTCTCCTTTTTTTATTTTTATATTTGCATTTGTGATATTCTTTTTCATCTTGTGTATGGTTTGGATTTTAGTAAACGCCTCCTTTGTGCTTGCGATACGATGTGCGGGGTGGGGATATCACATGCTTTTGTTTGATGTTTTTATTATACTACTCAAAAAACGGCATAAAAAAACCGCCAGTTTTCACTGACGGTTAAGGTTTCAATATTTGGTTTTAATATTCAGAAAGTCCCAAGAGATAATCTGTTGAAACATCAAAAAGGATTGCGAGTTTGCACAGGTTTTCAAGCGTAGGAAAAGCACTGCCGGATTCGTACGCTTGGTAAGACTGGTGAGTTATGCCAATTTCACAGGCAATGTCCTTTTGTGTTTTGCCAGCCTGAACCCTCAATGTTCGCAATTTTAATTTAAATTCTATTAAATTTTTATTAATATTAACTTCCATATTGACATTATACAGTTATTGGCTGTATAATATTCACAATTCAGTTATTGACTGTATTATTGGAGGATTGATATGATTTGTACTTTTATTGGTGCAAGCAGTTGCAATACGCTAAAACTATCTGATGCACTGGAATATGAAATCAGAAAATTAATAGAGTGTGGGATATCGCAGTTTTACAATGGCGGATACGGCGATTTTGATATTTTAGCACTAAAGACAGTGGGCAAATTAAAAGGTGAATATCCACATATAAAAAGTTACATTGTTTTGGCGTATTTGACCGATAAACATGTCGAGCGAATGGATAGCATAGCAAAACATTACGGTGCGGAAACTTTTTATCCTTTTGACCAAAAAGTCATCCCAAGATTTGCGATATTGAAGAGAAATGAATATATGATAAACAGTAGTGATTTTATAATTTCTCACGCGGGCTTTGGTGGCTCACTGACGGCACTAGAATATGCTATAAGAAAAAAGAAGATGATTATTTATGTTTGAGAAAATTTTTGGACTTCAAACCATTATGGCGGAAGTCAGGTCGCCAGAAACTGGCAAAATATATGGAAGTACAGAAGAACAAACAAAAATAATGCAAGACTTTGCACTGAAAATATCCGAAAACTATTTGCACGATTGTCTTAGCGATATTTTGAATTATTAAGTATAATATAGATAGACTATGTGCCTTGACAAGGGATATTTTATGTGTTAACATATTGATATATAGTCGGTATAGAGACTTTAAACCTATGCCAGTGGTCGGCATGAAGACCTAAAACTCATGCCATTTTAAAATAAAGGTGACATTATGACATTTGATGATATAAGAAAAATCGCAGAAGACGGGAATGAATATTGGGAAGCTAGGGAATTGCAAGTTGCTTTGGGTTATGCGCAATGGCGAAGATTTAACGATGTTATAGAACGTGCAAAAGTTTCTTGTAAAATAAGTCAACAAGATGTTGAATACCATTTTGCCGAGGTTGGCAAAATGGTCGATATTGGTAGTGGTGCAAAAAGAAAACAAGTGGATTACCATCTCACTAGGTATGCATGCTATCTTGTTGTTATGAATGGTGACCCTAGGAAAGAAGTTATTGCACTTGGGCAAACATACTTTGCTGTTAAAACAAGACAGCAAGAACTTCAAGAAATATATGAACTGCTCACGGAAGACGAAAGGCGATTGTTTCTTCGTGGGGATATCAAGCAGAAAAATATGTTGCTAGCTGAGGCCGCAAGAAATGCTGGGATAAAAACAAGTTTTGAATATGCGGAGTTCCAAAATTCTGGGTATAAAGGGTTATACGGCGGTATGACTGCACTTGATATAGCAATCAGCAAAGGCGTTGCAAGCGAGGAAGATATCCTTGATTATATGGGAAGTGTGGAACTTGGTGCAAACTTGTTCCGAATCACGCAGACTGAAAGTTTAATGAAAAAGAACGGTGTTGACAATAAAGAAGATGCAAATGCAACCCATTATAGAGTCGGCAGTGCTGTCAGAAAAACAATAGAAGAAATCGGCGGTACAATGCCAGAAGACTTGCCACCAGCAGAAAAAAGCATCAAAGAACTAGAAAAATCGCAGAAACAAAAGATAAAAGGTAAAACAGAATAATCAAAAAGCAGGGTGAAAACCTTGCTTTTTGCGTTCGGGGTGCAAAATAGGGTGCAAAAAATAAAAAACGAACGCACGAAGTGCCGTTCCCAAAAAAATTGTCGAGCGGGCGAAGCCTCGCTCCCCACATACGCAAGCCCATTTGCCCACTGTGGTAGCATTGGCTGCGAAATTTTCGTGGAATGCAAAGGAAGGTGGCTGAAGGCTATATTGGTATATGCCGAAGCCACTTTTCAAAGCAGTCCGCGGAAATTTCACAGCCAAGGCGGGTTGGGTCACCAATAAAAAAAGCCATCTTCCGATGGCGTTTTTTATTGGTGACCCCTAGCAGGGTTGAACTGCTGATTCCACCTTGAGAGGCATCAAGACCCGACCAAGCAACTTGCATATCAGTGCATATCGTGCGTTTCCAAGCATATCTTGCGACCTTTTAACCACATAACCCACGTTTTGCCCCCTAACTTTCCTAACTTCCCCTAACTTTTCTATCCCCCAAAACAACAAGGGTGCAATTCGGGTGCAAAATGGGCGACAATTTGATTGGGTTTATATCGATTTTTTATATAGTACAGTTGTAATTTTGTAGGCAGTTTTAGTAGTTGTGACCAAGTACGATTGAATATGAATATGCAATGAAAGAGATGCAATACATAGTAGAAATATCATTCACCCTATTCTATACAAGATAATAAATAATCCCCTGACTAACCACACTCTTATGATCTCACTCCCAAAAAATCCAACCACATCCTCAGCCGTCCGAAACGCAAGGTTATATATATCCCACCTCCAATATTGTGTCTTGTTGTACCATAAGTTGGGAGAGTTGTCAAATATATGACAGAAAGCATATTGAGCTTCTAGCTTATACTCATTGTAACTTAACATAGCAATGGATAAATGTACTATAATATAGGATTAGGGCGCTATGTTATATACAGGAATGCTTGTTAAAATGTATATTTTGTATAATTGTAGTGAATTCTATTTTGAATAGAATTCGATTCTTGTTATAATAGTGGGGATTCAGTATTTTTTATGTTATAGTAATGATATAAAAAACGAAGGAGAGTTGGTATGTATACAAAATTTGGACATAACATTATAAACTATCGCAAACAAAATGGATTGACACAAGAGGACTTTGCGGCTTTGATTGTGGATAGGCAACTTGAAAAAAGCAAGCGAGATTATTCAAAAAGTGTCAGCAAGTGGGAACTTGGTGATTCTTATCCCGAAATGAAAACGTTGATATTGATAGCGCAGGAACTGGATGTTACGTTGGATGAACTAGTTAATGTTGAAGTAGGCACTTATGGAATAAGTCCTGAAATAGCTAAGGAAATAGAGGATATGGAAAGCTGTTACTTAACATATCTAGTGAGATTGTATGAAAGATCAGTGTTGCATCATTGTGGTGACCACAATTGCTTTATGTCATTTATAGTGCTTGAAAAATTAAGTGAAGATGATGAAAATATCCAATTTATCGATAGTCTTCAGTTTGGAAATGGCGCTAGCGATATAAGAATTAAGAAAGGGGATATAATTGAAAATCTAAAAGACTATTTTGAAGAAAGGATTGAAGATTTATGGAATTCGTCATTTGTTGTCGCGGATTTAGATTTTAATTTCGTGAAGGAAGATGAAGATAGCTATACGGTTTGTATTTACTTACTTGCTGATCGCAACGTAATCAAAGCGTTGATAGATGAAAATGCAAGAAGGGATAAAATGGAAATCAAGCATAAATTTGATGCTAAGTCTATGTGAATCGCTAATAAATACATACTTTCATTGAATTGTATTGTATAATGGAGTTGTAAAAGAGGTGAAAAATGGACAAGAATTATTTTGAAGACCAAAATCAATATAAAACTGATGAAAACTTGATAAAGCGTAATCCTTGTTATTATATAAGGACAGTAGAGCTATCAGAAAAAAATTGTACGCTTGCTGTATCCTTAAACTTTCAAGCATTAAAATGCATTCCAAAATCTTTGCATACTGAGAAACTATGTCTTGTTGCTATCAAGCAATGTGGATATGCACTAAAATTTGTGTCTAAAAAAATAATCACAGAAGAACTATGTTTTGAGGCTGTCAGGATGGGAAGCGTTTCTTCGATTTATTTACCACGTGGTTATAATGTTTTTGAGTACATTCCATGTAAATATCTTACACAAGAATTTTATATTAAAGCATATAGTATTAATCCCAAAATACTATGTTATATACCAAAAGAAATTCATGCATCTCTAAATATAGTAAAAACCTATAATAATATTAATCCATTGTTGCCGACAATTGAGAATATAGCAAATGATGGATTATGTATAAGAAATATGACAATAAAGTCAATTACTGAGGATATGTGTAAAGTTGCCGTGGAAAATAATGGAATGGCTTTGCAGTTTGTTCCTGATGAATGGAGAACGTTGCAGTTATGTGAATTGGCAGTGGAACAAAATTTACTTAGCATGGCTTTTGTTCCAACGGAAATCTTAACGCTAGGAATCGTGAAAAAATGGTTATATAAGGTTGTTTCTTGTTTTGGCAATATGATATATGAAGATAGTAAAAACTCTGAAAGTAGAGTATTTACTTATATGGATAGTCCAAGAATGCAAGAATTAAAAAGAATAATGACAGAATTTCCTGATGATATAAATAGTGATTATAAAGTCATGCAGATTCAACGAAAATTAGGTTTTAGAAGGTTTATATCAAAAACTTATGATAAAGAGAGTGGACAATTTATAACGAGTGAAAAAATTTTAAGTCGATATGGTTTGGAAGAAAAACGTTTTTCTGAATTTATGGAGTTTTATAGTTATGTTGATTATGATCTACGCGATTCAAATTTGAGTGACTATAATTTCGTTGGAGTCGATTTTAACAAGATAAACATAACTGGTGCTTATATCTCTAGTGACGTATTGATAGAACAAAATCTTTATGATGACACATACTATAATTCTATAATGCCAAAAGACAGAAATATGATTACTCCATCATGGGCACTAGAGAATGAAAATATTGATGCACAATCACTACTTAGGATAGATGATATAGAAAGCAATGAATTGAATTATAATAATACAAGATTTTATTATATTAGTGATATTCACTTAATGCATAAGATAAAAAATAAGTTTCAAGTTCATGCAACAGAAAGAGAAGTATTGGAATATATTAGGGCAATTGTTGACAGTATTGAAAAGTCTGCTTGTGGAATATCTGCGTTTGATTATATTTTAATCGGTGGAGATATATCGTATGATTTTGAAATTTCAAGATTGTTCTACACGGAATTATCGCAGAAATTTAGATATAATAAGATTATTGTAATACTTGGGAATCATGAGCTTTGGGATGCACGTATAAATAAGCGAAGTAAAAAGTTGTCATATAGTAATCGTAGTATAGATGAGGTTATTGAAAAGTATCGAAACATGCTCGGGCAACTAAATATTTATTTTCTAAACAATCAAATGTTGGCAAAAGAAAATAATCAAGTAATAATATTTGGTGAAGAGCAGTTGTTGAGTATGTCTGAACAGAGGTTGAAAAATATTGCTCTTAAATCACCATATTTATTATTAGCAGGTTTAGGATTTTCTGGATACAATAAAGAATTTAATGCAACTTGTGGAATATATCGCAATAAAATTTTTGGACTAGAAGAAGATTTGCAGGAAACGCAAAAATTTGAAAAGGTATATCTAAAATTGAAAAAGTGTTTACAAGATGAAAAGTTGATTGTTTTCACACATACACCGAAATCAGATTGGTCGATTGATGGTTATAATAAAAATTGGATTTACGTCAATGGGCATACTCACAAAAATGAGTATGTAATTGATGATGAGAAAACAGTTTATGCTGATAATCAAATAGGATATAAAAGTGTAAGTTTTGGGTTAAAAGCATTTAGAATGTCAAATACATATGATATATTCAGATACTATGACGATGGAAAATATATTATTGACAGAGTGCAATATATTGAATTAAACAGGGGCATGAAAATACAATGTGTATGCAATAGGATAAATGGAAGTATTCATATGCTAAAGAAACATAATAACTATTGTTTTTTCTATGAAGAAAACGATAAGATCTATCTTATGAATGGGGGAGCAATTAGAAAGGTGGATAATCAAGACCTAGATTATTATTTTGATAGGATGGATGTTTATTCAGACGCCATAAAAAGCATGTTGCACAAATATAATTTAGCGTTGAAGCAAATTTCTAAAGAAGTGAAAATAATTGGTGGAAGTGGTGATATACATGGTTGCATAGTCGATATAGATTTTTTTAATCATATATATCTGAACCCTATTGATGGAAGTATAACGTCATATTTTGCAACGGATATTACTAATAAAAAGGTATATTCATCAGTATTGGCATTGCTCAAAGAAAACACTCCACGATTATATGATCAATATTTGCTGGCTCAAAATGATAACCTAATCATTGGAAAAAATCAGTTAATTAATAATATAGATTTAGAGATGACAAAATATGTGTTTGATACATCTATGTATGAACCTTCAAGAGTAATGAGATCTTTGCAATATATTACTGAAGCAAATATAATTAGAAATTGGAATGATGATGTTATTGATAAAATTTGCGACAAACTATCGAATGGTGGATTGTGCATAGAATAAACATCTAGCTAACAGAAAAAGAGCGACTAAAACAGTTGCTCTTTTTCTATATTCATAAAAAAGAAAAGGCAAATAACATACGCTCCATAGTATTCTACGCGATATGCCCAAAATAATAAATCTTGATTTGAGGTTCTTTATGTGATATAATAAAATGAAAAGATATATTGTCGATATAAAAAACTTGTATTATGTGTAGGGGAGATGTTAATGGGAAAAATTCACGAGTTGTTGGCTGCTATTGAGGTGCGGGATATGCAAAGCTATTCTGAGGAGAGCACGTTTTTGGATGTGATTGGCAGGACTAATGATGAAAATTTTATATCTAGGTTGCTGCTTTATACGTTGCAAAATGATGGCGGGTTGTTGAATTATTTGATTTGCAAATATAGCGCAGACATGGGCAAAGATTGGGGCGATTGTGGTGGCGGTTATCGCATTGTTGAGGCGGTGGCTGAAAAGAACATGCTGATTGGCAGGAGTGATATTTTTATTGTTGCGCAAGATTGTGATAGGCAAAAAGTGGTTATCACAATTGAAAATAAAATCTACACATGGGAGCACGACAATCAAACTGACACGTATTTCAAGTGGGTGGAAAGTCAGCGAGTTTATAAAGACTGTAGGAAGGTTTTCATATATTTGAAGCCAGAATTTAACAGTTCGCAGCCGTCATGCAAAGAGTTTTTAACATTGACTTATGTCGACATTTTCAGAAATATTAGCGTGAGTGATAATAAAATTATTGCTGATTTCAAGGATCATATAAAGAAGTTTAGCAGCAGAGGAGTGGAAATAATGAGTGACGAGAGGTTTTATTTGGAAAACTATAAGAAGATTAACGAGGTCATTATTCGTGCAAAAAACAAGAGGGATGAAATCAAAGAGCAGATTGTGAAGGCGCTAGAGGCAAACTTAGTGGACAAGCACGCGGACATGCTGTTGGAAAGGGCTGATGGCAACAGCGTATTCAGATTTTATAAACCTGATAAGTGGTATGAAAATGCTGAGAATAAGGAAAATAAATATTATTTTTACGTAGAAATGAAGTTTGAAGGAAACGATATTTCAGATATTGTCTTTCAACAAACCGTTAAGTCATACGGCCAGCGAAAGGGCGATAGCATCATCACAAAATTCATGGAAAACAGAAGCTATTCATGCGTAAACATCGTGGGTGTGCACCGTATTGTAGCTAAAGAAAAATTCATTGATAACACAAGCGAGTTCTTATCTGAAGAGTGGATTCAAAACTTGACGGCAAAAGCAACCGCAGTTCTGTTGGAATATATCGATAGTACGGATGAAATGGTGGATGACTTTGTTGTGTTTAGAAACTAGATTGTATGGATTGACAAGGCTATATGATGTCATGAATTCAAATTGTATTTAAATAAAAAATAGGGCAGAAAAGGAACTGTAAATAAATGAAGATAAATAAAATTAAAGAAATTTTAGAAACGTTTTCCAAAAATAATCAGAGGTGCATTCTGATTGATGGCCCATGGGGGATTGGAAAAACTACGGTTGTTAAAGAGTTTATAAGTAAAAATAAGAAGGATTTAAAGAAGCAAAAAACATCAATAGTTTATGTGTCGCTATTTGGTAAAAAAAGTGTTGATGAAATACATACTGAGATTTATACAAGATTGCATCCAAAAAAGGCTGTTGTTAAAAATCTTGTGGGGTTAATACCTAGTGCTGTTTCTTTGTTTTCTGGAGTTGGAAATATAGCAAATGCCATTTCTTTTGCTACGCAAATTGGTGAAAATAATATTGATGTGCTCAAAGTGAGTTCTAAGGCTATGAGTTTGCTCGATGATACAACGGAAGATATTTCAAATATTGCTAGTGGTGCAGAGATTGTAATTGATAAGATGAGTAAATTTACACCTAAGGCCATTGTCATTTTAGATGATTTCGAGCGTGTGTGTGATACTCTTGAGCCAAATGAGTTGCTGGGATATATTAATAAACTGTTTTTGGAAGAAGTAAAAGTTGTGGTTCTTTCGTGTAGTCAAGAAATTAATAACCCAGATGAATTTGGTAAATTCAAAGAAAAAGTAATTGATAGAGCTTATCTAGTGCAAGCAACAGATGATGAAATAATAAGAGGTTATTTTGAAAAGATATTAAATGGCAAGCATGCCTTAGGGTCTGAAATAATCAAAATAATTAATAATAATCTCAGAAATGCACAAAAGATTGCTAGGCTTTTTGGGGAAGTAGTAGATAATTGCAAGGGGTTGAAAGTTGAGGATTATGATCAATTGTTACTGCATATTGCACTTGTCGTAGTGAACGATAATTTCATAACGAAACAAGGCAATAGTAATGAAGTGAAGCCCAATATGCGTGACGATGTTTTTACAAAGAATCTTGCAGTAAGTATACGTGAAAATATGGTAGGGGGAGATTCTATTAAGCTTTATCATATAAATAAAATTCTAGAACAATTAAATCAAGTAGATAATAGTGAAATTAAGAAGCAAATTAATGAATATTTACTAAATGATATTTTGGATATTTACTACTATGATAAGTATGACGAAATAGAAAAGTATTATAATATAAATTCCAATGAGTATTCTTTTTTGAATAAAAATCTATTCTATCTTGGTGAAGCAGAATTAAAAGAAGCATTGTTAGCGCAAGCTAAAATATTTTTAAATCCGAATACTGACATAGGTAGTATAAAGAAGTATATTGAGCAAATTCTTGTTAATTTGTTTAAGTATAGATGGGTAGCTGAAGGGCTTATTGATTATGAACAAATCAAAACTAGGTTAATAGAATTAATCAAAGACGGACAATACGAATATGAGGAACTAAATAGACGCAGTTGGGGATTAGAGTGTAAAGAATATAGTAAATTTTTACAAGAATTTGAAATAGATTTAAAACCTGTAAGAATATGTCAAGTAATTTCTAAAATCAAAGAATTAGTAAAAAGGCAGGATATTGATTTGGAAGTACAAATTCTTAATGCTATGAACACATCTCTACTTTATACGAGTGATAAGCTGGATGAAAAGTTCTTGGAATTGTTGAAAACAAATGAATTTTTCTTGCCAGATTTGAGCAATACCATAACTAGTCAAGAGTGGAAGACTGCAGGTGTCATGTGTCTTGTAGCATCAAAACACAATTTTCAAAGCGAACTACATGACTATATCAATGTCACATATGCAAATTGTGATGTAATAACACGAGAAAAGGTTGATACGTTGTTGACATGGTTGATAAAAGAATGATATTAGTTGAGGTAAAAATATGGGAATTAATGAAATTGTTAGCATGGTAGCGAATATTGTATTGTCATTGGTTGGCATAGTGACTATGGTAACTGGAATAGTGGCAGCAAGAACGTACTATAAGCAAAAGCGAGATGAGAAGAAGACGGCAAAGATTAATCTATATCAAGAAATTTTAGATATCGAAGAAACGGTTGAGTTTTATAAGTTGCAAATTGGTGCAGATAACAGGATTTCAAACAGTACATTACTTGTGAATAAAGATGTGTTACTGGAAAATCAGTGGGAAAAACATAAGACCCTTTTAATCAATTTATTTTCTAAAGAAGAATATAAAAAGATGCAAAAATTTTATGACTCGGCATGTAGAGTGCAGAAATTATTAGATACTATTGTTGAAAATTATAAGAGTAATCTACAAGATAAAGACCTTGCTTTGCAAATTTTTATGAACAAGAAAATATATGATATTCAAAAAGGCTTGACGGACGTGCCACAGTGGTTTTTGAGTAGTAAAGAGCAAATAGAGATTAAAAAAGACGAAATAAAGGCATTGGAAATAAAGAGATGGAATGAAGTGAATAAAGCCATTCGGGTAATTTATAATGATATTAGTGCACAAGATTTGCTATTTATGCCAAGAGTGCCAATGGAAGAAATGGTGACTTGTTTAAAAAAATTCGAGAGAATATCAGATAAAGATTTTATTGAGAAAATATCATGATATTATTCATGGGTTTGGTAACAAAGTATTTCTTGGTATTTTCACTTTTTATCTTGCTTTAATCCTTAAAATATAGTATAATAGCCTTAATAAAAATGAGGTCTATATGATAGAAGTAAAAGATAAAAAACTTAAGGGATACAGGTTCGTGGATTTATTTGCGGGGCTTGGTGGGTTCAGGTTGGCGTTGGAAAGTTTTGGGGCGGAATGTGTTTATTCTTCGGAATGGGACAAGGCTGCACAAGATGTTTACGAGGCTAACTTTGGTGATCGTCCAGACGGCGATATAACACAGGTTGACGAGCGAACTATTCCACAACACGACATTATATGTGCGGGGTTCCCATGTCAAGCGTTCTCTATAAGCGGAAAGCAAAGAGGGTTTGAAGATAGCCGTGGAACGCTGTTCTTTGATGTGGCTCGCATTGTGAAAAAGCATAGACCCAAAGTTGTGTTCCTTGAAAATGTTAAAAACTTTGCAAGTCATGACGGCGGAAGAACGCTTGAGATTATCAGAAAGACACTTGAAGATATGGGATATAAGTTCTTCGCTGAGGTGCTAAATTCTGTAAATTATGGAATGCCACAAAAGCGCGAAAGAATACATATGGTGTGTTTCAGGGGTGACTTGGGAATTGATGAGTTCCCATTCCCAACACCATTTGAACTTACAAAACATGTTGAGGATTTCATTCAGCACGAAGCTGATGTAGAACCATTCAAGGAAGTAAAATACAAGATTCAATATAACGGCAAGGAAGATATTGAATACAGCAAGAAGATGATTAGGCTTGGTATCGTGAATAAAGGCGGTCAAGGCGAAAGGATATACAGCACTAAAGGCATAGCCGCAACGCTATCTGCATATGGCGGTGGGGTGTTCTCCAAGACTGGCGGATATTTAATAGATGGCGAGGTGCGAAAACTTTCAACTCGTGAATGTGCAAGGCTCATGGGATATCCTGATAGCTATAAGATATCAGAAAACAAGAATCAAGCGTATAAGCAGTTCGGCAATTCAGTAGTGATTGACGTGTTGCAATATATTATAGAAAACATAGCAGAAAAATTACAATAAGAAAAGTTTATTCGGCAAGGAATGTCGGAAGACTTTTCTTTTGTCTTTTATGGGGGTTAATATGGAAAAGTGGAAACAATTTGAAATTGATTGTTGCGAATATTTAAATGATACATATGGCAGTGCAAATTTGGAATTTGTTCATGCTGGATTCTCTGATTCAACTGCACCAGATATTATTTGCAAAATGAGCAACGGTAGTTCGTTAAATATTGAAGCCAAAAGTGCCGTTTCGCAGTGTGGTCAGTTTGTAGTGTCAAATAAAGATGATAAATTCATATTTAGCAGCAAGAATAAATCGGATGCAAGCATTGCAAGCGAAATAATAGAATATATGAATGATAATTATACTCAGTTTGTAAACGCAACAACAGCTGGCGAGCCAATAGCTTTGCCGAATCAAATTTTGTGGAACTGGGTAAAGAAATACTATCAAGCAAAAGGTACAAAGTTTTTCATTACAAAAGGTCAAGAAGGATATGTAATTTGTGAAACTGAGCAAATAGACAAGTATTTTGACATTAGTTCTACATATAGAATCAAAAGAAGTGGAACTGGCGATGTGCCAAAGAAGGATGCTGATAATGTACGTGAACTATTTGATGGAAATTCATCTGTTTACATCGGTAAAAAATTGCATATCAAAAGTGATGCGTGTCATGAAATCAAAACTAGTAGACATATTGGCGATTACGATTATTTTTTGAGTGAAGAAAATGAAAATGGCTATTATATTAGAAGGCAATCTAACACTTTTGGAGTTAATGTCATTTTTAGTATAAGCCTTATTTCTAACCAAGAACCAGAAGATCTACAAAAGTTCAAGGATGCAATAAAATGAAACTGAAATTCTTTGACTTTTGTTCGGGAATTGGTTCAGGTAGATTAGGTCTTGAGCAAGCAGGAATGGAGTGTATCGGATATTCTGAAATCAATCGTGCTGCTATCAACACGTATAAGTTGTTGCATGATACTGAAAACGAGAAAAATTATGGAAATCTCACGAAGATTAAATCTGAAGATTTGCCTGATTTCGATGTTATGCTCGCGGGTTTCCCTTGCCAAACATTTTCAGTTATTGGCAGACAAGATGGATTGAAAGATCCGCGTGGACAACTGATTTTCTATCTTATTGATATACTGAAAGAAAAACGAACAAAGTATTTTATTTTTGAAAATGTTAAGGGTCTTGTCACTCATGATAAGGGCAAAACAATTAAACTTATGATAAATGCTATGAACGAAGCTGGCTACACTGTTGGTCACAAAGTCATGACTAGCATGGAGCATGGCGTACCACAAATTAGGCAGCGTGTTTATTTTGTTGGAATCCGCAATGACCTTATCAACAATGCAATCAAATTTGATTGGGACAACCATGTGAAATCAAAGGGCGTCGAAGATTTGCTTATCGATACAGGGAATGAAATTTTGCCTATCGATTTGGAGTATTTCATAAAATATACAACCAATGAAACTAATCTTGGAAAGAAAACATACGAGCAACTCTTAAAACAAGAATATGTGATTATTGATTCAAGGCAGTCGGATTTGCGACTATATTATAACAGAATGCCAACGCTCAGAAGTCACCGTGATGGTGTTTATTATGTTCGTGATGGGAAGATGAGAACCCTCACAGGTTTTGAGGCACTGCTCTTTCAAGATTTTCCAATAGAATACGCAAACAAAGTCAGGGGTGTTGTTACAGATAGGGATTTGCTCATGCAAGCTGGCAATGCAATGACTGTCGGTGTAGTCAGGTCGATTGGCGAGAGTCTGGTAAAATATGTGGCGGGCAAAAAAGAAGAAGAACGTAAAAATGACTTGTTGGTTGGGATAGTAAAAAATAAAGAGCAAAGACAATTTTGCTTGGATAAGAAATATTACTATACATATTGTGATTCTGTGACTGGTGAAGTTGGCGAAATCAACTATATAGCTATGCGGCAACCAAAATCAGGCTTCGGCGAACAAGGCGTTGGTATTGAATATTATGGCAAAGTGGAAGCATATAGAAAATTATCACGTGCTGAAATAAAATTCAACGAAGGAAAATCAAAAGCAAAACGTGGTTGTTGGGTTTTTGAAGTAAATGAATGGGTCAAACTTGATAAGAACATGATACTGCCGAATATGAACAAAGCAGTTGTAGTTACAAGAAATTGTTTCTAAGGAGGTTTGCATGGCAAAAAATATTAACAATCAATATATAGCATGGCTGTCTAACGCGGATAAGGCTTGGTCTGCTGCCACTATTGGAAAATATGAAAGTGCTGTGCGAATGGTTTCTAAAGAGATGTTGGAGCTGGGGGTTATAAACAAGAGTTTATATGATATGAACTTGGTTGAACTTGATATAAGTTACTCAGTCATTTTTCAAAATCCAGAATTCATAAAGAAAAACACAGTCGGTAACAAAATGTATAGCAATGGATTGAAACAGTATAGATCCTATATTTCCTCTGTGATAGGTGTGCAAGAAAGTGATGTTGCTGAAATAGTTGATGATATTAAGAGAGATGAAAAACTAAGCAATACAGAAAAAGAAATTTTGGTCGCATCAAGAGTGGGACAAGGCAAATACAGGAAACTCATATTGAGCAAATATAAAAAATGTGTAGTCACTGGTGTGGATGATACAAGATTGCTGATTGCAAGTCACATCAAACCATGGTCATCAAGCAGTAACTATGAACGAATCAATGAAAATAACGGCTTGCTACTAACCCCAACTTTCGACAAGCTTTTCGATGAAGGACTGATCACATTTAGTAAAAACGGTGAATTAAAAACATCATCTTTTCTATCTACAGCCAATGCATCAAAGTTGCTGATTCCAACTGGTCAATATTTTGATTTAAAGATGAGCGGAGAAATGAGTATGTTTCTAGAATATCACAATGATGTTCTGTTTGTTAGATAGATGCTGATAAAGGTTTGATTTAGAAGGAGAAGAAACTATTGAAAAATTTTGTAAAATATAACATTAGGTTTTTGTTTCAGTTAATTATCATGATAATGTGTATAGTGGTGCCAATATTGGGAGGATTAAATGATGTACTAAGTGCTTATTTCTCAGAATGTAATGCGGCAGTCCAAGTATTGATTGATCTATTTGGTGTAGTTGCACAAATTTGTTTTTTATTAGGCACGTGGTTTTTTATAGTGCGTGGATTTAATAAAGACATAATATTTAATTTGGGTAATAATTACAATAATTATCCATATTGTTGGTATTATATATGTGCAAAATTATTAGGGGTTAAAAAATGTGAACTTAGACGAGTGCCTATTTGGTTGCAGTTTAAGTTATTGTTGAACAATGTGTTTAATGAATATCAGTATGGAAATAAAGATGACTACGAATGTGTAAGCAAAGAGAATGTTGCTGTCAATATTTATAATAAGTCAGTTGATATAACAAATATAAATTTAGTTTTTATTGATACTTATAATGTTTGTGCTAGTCAAATACCAGATGAGGAAAGGTGTAAATATACTATGGTCTTTGATAGAAATCAAGGCAAAGAAAATGGGAATCGATATTATAGCGATTCTTTTATCAAAACGATTAGCAATGAAGTTCATAATATTAAACAAAGCGATATCATAGTTAATATATTTGCTACAATGAATCCAAAACATATTGATGCAGTAGTTAATCGAGTCTTTAAAGAAGGGGATAGAAACAATATTAAACAAATTACAGTATATCAACAATCTGCAACGGGAGATAGAAGTTTCTTAGAGAAAGGGAAATTAGTGTATAAAAGGAGATAATTACAAATGATAAATGGGATTGAACAATTATTGGAAGCTATATCTGACGAATTAAATATAAGTGAATCAGAATTTGGTAGTATTGAAAAGTCATATAATTCGGTTGGAGATTGGTTAAATGCGAAGGATTCATCGTTGCGTGAATATGGAGTAGAAATAATTCCTCAAGGTTCAATGCGTTTAGGGACTGTGGTTAAGCCAATTGATGAAAATGATTATGATGTTGACTTAGTTTGTAAATTAACAAAAGGTGCTGAGAATTTATCATCAACGACACTGAAAGAGAAGGTTGGAGCTAGACTCAAGGAACATGGCACTTATAATCAAATGATAAAGGAAAGTAATCGCTGTTGGACTCTGACGTATTGTGATAAGTTGAACTATCATATGGACGTTTTGCCAGCAAGAATAAAAGGTGATATGCTTGAGGCTACGGACAAAAGGCTGGATAGCTACATACCAACTAATCCGGAAGGGTATTTTGAATGGTTTTTAGGAAGGATGAAAAGTTATACGGAATTGCTTTTTCAAAGAGGTTTTATAGAAGAATTACCACAGTATCCACGGAAAACGCCATTGCAAAGAGTCATTCAGCTTTTAAAAAGACATAGAGATGTGCAATGTAGTGATAATTTGGAAATCGCTCCAATATCTATAATAATAACAACATTGTGTGGACTAGCATATAATGGGGAAGATAATATAATAGAAACGTTGAAAAACTTGGTAAAGAATATGGCGAATTTTATTGACAAAGATGAAAGTGGTTCGTATTCGGTAATTAATCCTTCAAACGCCGAAGAGAATTTTGCAGATAAATGGCAAAAACAACCAGAAAAGCGTGAGGAGTTTTATAACTGGCTTAGTAGTTTGAACATACATGTTAAACAATTGGAGGAAACCTTAGAACCTGAAGTAACTAGACAAATTTTATATAGGATGTTTAATTCCAAAGTTGTAGATAGAGCAATAAATGAATTTGGGGGGATGGAAAAACTAGTTAAAGATAATTCATTCAGTTTGGTTTCTCACAATTCACATATGGCTATGGATTTATCCCATAGAGCAAAACATCCATTACCAGTTGCATGGAAGGTTAGTGTAGGTATTACCTGTGAAGTTTATGATGTAAATAACGAGATTAAACTGGGAGAATATAAAAATGATGGGGAACCACTGGATAAAGGCTTAAGATTAAGATTTTACGCTAAACATTCATGTGGGCAAAATCCAAAAATCAAATGGCAGATTACAAACACTGGAATAGAAGCAAAAAACAATAATGGTTTGCGTGGAGAGTTGATTGGAAGTAACATTGAATTAGGTGGGAGGAGAGAGTGTTTAAGTTATAAAGGAAGTCATATTGTACAATGTTATGTTTGGGGTGGAAGTGAGTGGAAAAAAAGTGATGAGTTCATTGTAAATATTAAATAAGTTTCCATATTTAAGCTAGTATGGATTTTGATAAAATATTATAACGAATAAGTGTATGGTAAGTCGCGAACGCTTCTAGAATTTTTATATAAAAAAAGCACCATGTAATATAGGGGATTATTTTTATCATATTATAAAAATAATATTGTTTAGAACACAAGACAGACAGCAAGTTGGTAAAGATCGATGGTATAATTCAATAAAAAATAATAAATGTCAAGAGCAAAAAAGTTTTTAAAAGCTCTTGACATTTTTTTTTGTTTGGTGTTATAGTATTTTTATAAAATATACGATTGTATGTTTTAGGTGTGTGAGGTGAGGTTTTTATGAGAAGTAAGAATGAAGATAGGTTGAATGGGATTTTTGAATATATGGGAGATGTGGCGAGAGATGAAAGCCGTGTTGCTAGTATTTCTGAGATTGCGGATAGGTTTGGGATGAAGAAGGCTAATGCTTATCAGTATGTTTTGGAACTCAAGGAGCGTGGTCTTGTGGAAAGCCTAGGCAAGATAGGATATGCTGTGATTGACAAGCGAGAAAAAGAAAGGTTCAACGGCGTGAGTGTTGTTGGCGAGGTTGCTTGCGGCGAGCCTATTTTTGCTGAAGAGAATATTGAAGAGGTTATCAGTCTGCCTGAAAGATTCACGGGCAAGGGGGAGTTTTTCTTTTTGCGAGCTAAGGGTGAAAGCATGATAAACGCAGGCATCAACCATGGAGATTTGGTGCTTATAAGAAAGCAAAGTACTGCGGAGCAAGGGCAGATTGTGGTGGCACTTTGCGAAGATAGTGAGGCTACGCTTAAGAGATTTTATAAAGAAAAAGGTAAAGTGATATTGCATCCAGAGAATGATAGTATGGAAGATATAGTTGTTTCGGATTGTTCTATTCAAGGTGTAGCGGTGAAAGTTATTAAGGATTTGTAGCAATTAGGAGGAAGAATTTATAGGTGACAACAGAAAATAAGACAAGTGAAATTGAAGAAAAAGTCAAGGTAGCAGTGAAAAACTTAAAGTTTAAACTTGACTATGATAAAAAGGAATATAATCAAAGAATTGCCCCGCTGTATTATTTGGAAAGAGCAGAATGGTTATTGGATAGATATAAGGCGGATAAGGAAAGATTGGAATTGTGCTATTTAAATGGTGGTAAAAACTGTGGATTTCCGCCATGTGAATTTGAAGCAGTGAAAGCGGATATTTTTTATTTGGAAAAGCTTAAACGTACAACACTTAAGAAATATGCTGACGTTATTAATGAACTTTATTTGAACGAAAAAAGCAAAAAGCAATTTGCTAATGAGTATGGTATCGGGCAAGATTCGGTTACGCAACTTTATCGTATGTTAATAATAAGCTATGCAGAAGAACTTGTGATGCGAGATATATCATATAAAGTTCCTGTATTTCAGGATAGGTTGTTGACGCAAGAGATATGCGATAAATATAAAGAGGAAATAGCCTTATTGCGGGGTGACAAGAAGGGTGTCGTTGCACTCATTGAGAGTGGTGGTATCACCTATAAAGATTTTGTTTTGCAGACAGCTGTTTATTATAGCTATTTCCAAATAGAAAAAGTAAAAAATGTTGTGTCTGAGCCTAAGAAAGAACGAGTAAAGAAAGGTGACGTTGTAAATACAGGAAGCGAGGAGAATTGCTCATGATGCACGAATATGTTTATAAATATTTGTGTGGTGAAGAGGTGGTTGTGAGCGTGGATGATGATGTTTATGATGTGCTATCTTGTTTTGATAAACAGAAGTCAAAAAGTATAATTGGTGAGCATGTTATAAAGGTCAACAAGATAAATGATAAGGGCGAAAAAGTGAGAACATCTGCAGTTGTATATGTCAATCCTATTCAATTTAATACAGATGATGAAAATTATAACGATGAATATGATTACTTAAAGAAGGCTGAGAAAAAGGAAGAGGTTGAGCCTTATTATGACAACACTATAAACAGTTTTATACGAAGAACAGAGTATGAGGAAATAAAAAAGGCAAGTAGTTGCTTTGATGCTGAAGATTTGGAATTGTTTATTGATATAGTATATAGAGAAGTTCCACTTGTGCCACTTGGCAAAAAATATGGACTCAATATGTCAAAAATGAGAGCATGGGTTGATAAAATTCTCGTGCAATGGATAATGGAAATATATAAAAATCCTCAGTTGGAACATTACGCAAGAATGATAGAAAATATGAAATTTTGATTAATCTTGATTAAAATCGGATTGTTATCGGATAATTTTACAAGGTGGATACCATATAGTATAGGGCAATTTAATAATTAGTTAAAGTCACTCGTAAGGGTGGCTTTTTTTATGCCCTAGAGCTAGGAGGTAAGCAAGATGTAAAATTGTGCCAAATGGTAAAATGTAGTCAATGTGTGTGGCGAAACCACATAGTAAGAGAATTGGGGGAAACCAATGAAGAAAGAAAGCATGGTGTTTGATTACACTAGATATTTTAGAGTGCAGCCGTTTGCTGCGGGCGGAACGATTATGAGAGCGGACAACATTGTTGTGGATTATGATGATGTGTCGATAAACTTTCAAACAAACGATGGTCTTAGTCAATATAATGTTTTGATAAAGCAAGATCTGAATGAGATTTTGGAAAAGATTCAAACAGACATTGAAAATGGCGAAGAAATTATTGATATTAGTAAATGGATATAGGAGGAAAAAAATATGTATATAAAATATGTTGATGAGCAAGGTAATGAAAGTTTGCAAGAGGTGAATATCTCGGCTGTGAAAACAGATATTTGGGGAGATGATGGTAAGGAAGATTTCTACGAGGTGTATAATCACAATTTTCAGTTAGCGATGGGGCTTTGTGATATTATCATATCTATTCAAGCAAGTGACGAGTGTGAGATATTTATTGATGGGATTGCTGAAACGGCAATATCATTTGGTGGCAACTGTGGTTTGTTTCCAAAGGCAAAGGATGCGTTCATGACGGCACTTGTCGCGGCTTTGAATAATGGAACGAAGGTGTTTGATGTGTCTGCTTGGTATTCAGCTTATAAAGCTACAACCGAAATTGACAAGGGGGTATAGTGTTTGGAAAATATGATAAGTAAAGGAAAACTAGGCAGAAAAGGGGCGGAATTAGATTCTGCCCCTTTTGTTTTTTGGGATTTTGAGAAAGTTAAAAATGGGTGTAAAATCGAAGAAGTGGTGACAAGATATGGTGTGGAACTACGTGGGAATGTAGCTAGGTGTCCTTTTCATGAAGATTCGACGCCATCTTTTTCTATAAATCCAAGTGAGAACTATTTTAAATGTTTTGGTTGCGATGCTAAAGGTTCGGTGATAGATTTTGTGGCGTTGAAGTTTGGCATTGAACCACTTGATGCCGTGAAAAAGCTGTCAGAAGATTTTGGCATTGAACTTGATGATAAAATAAAAAGCTTCAAGAAAAATAATTCAGATGTTACAGCGAAACAAAAAACGGAAAAAGTAAAACCAATAGATATTGTGGTAAGCGAAAAGAATATTCAAGATATGAAAGCCTATGTTTCGGATTGCAGAGATAATGCTAGTTGCACAGATTATTTCCAAAAACGTGGATTGTTGAGTGAAACAGTATCAAGGTTTTGCCTAGGATATGATAAAAAGAAGAATGCTATTGTTATACCCTACAATAAAAAATTCAGCTACTACATAACTCGGAGTGTAGCAAGCAAGGAATTCTTTAAGCCTAAAACTGAAATCGCAGGAGAAGAGCCATTGTTTAATGGAAATGTGCTTGAGGGCAAAGACCCTGTGTTTGTTGTGGAAAGTCCAGTTTGTGCCATTAGTATCATGCAGTGTGGTGGCAAAGCTGTGGCACTTTCAGGAACGGGGACAAGTAAGTTGATTGCAAAACTGACAGAAAGTGAATTTGAAATGCCATTGATTATTTGTTTGGATAATGACAAGGCAGGCGAAACTGCAAAGAAGAAACTTTGTGATGAGTTAATGAAAAATGATTTAGCCTATTTTTGCAGTAATATTGCAGATGACCAGAAAGACCCAAATGCACTGCTGATGAAAAGTCAAAAAGCATTAACAGATAACATAGCGAGTGCACTTGAACTTGCGAAGAAAAAGCAAAGTCGAGTGGGATATAAGAAGTCCATTGGAATGAAAGAACTGATGAATATGGATTTGCCAGAAATTGAATGGCTAGTGGAAGATATCGTGCCTATTGGGCTGAATCTCATCGCAGCTCCGAGCAAAATTGGCAAGTCATGGCTGATGTTGCAACTTGGTGATGCACTGTCGAAAGGTGGCATGTTTTTGAATAAGCGGTGTAAGAAATGTGATGTGCTATATTTATCACTTGAGGATACTCTGCCTCGATTGAAAGGAAGGATGAACAAACTTTTGGAAGGCAAGGCTGTTCCCGAATCACTGCATATAAGGTTGAGTATGCCTGATTTGCAGAATGGATTTTTTGATGAACTAGAAAAAGAGTTAAAGAAAAACGATAAAATTAAACTAATAATTGTGGACACGCTTCAATTCATTCGTGGAAAAGCTGGCAAGAATGAAGGTGTTTATGCCACCGATTGCAGAGAGATGAAATTGCTCAAAAACTTTGCGGATAATCACGGAGTGGGGTTTTTATTGGTGCATCACGTTCGCAAAATGTCGGATGTGGATAGTTTCAATCGAATAAGCGGTAGCAATGGGCTCATGGGTACTTGTGACAATACATACATTATGACAAAAGATAAGCGGAGCGATGAACTTACAACTTTTGAAATGACGGGGCGTGATGTTTTTATGACGGAAAAGAAAATAAAACAGCTGGAAAATTGTTCGTGGCAAGTTGTGGCGAATGCTGAAGAAATGGCGGAGATGCAAGAGAAAAGGCTATATGAAAATAACGATATAGTAAGGGTTGTGAAACAGCTTTTAAAAGAAAAACCAGATGGCTGGTCTGGGACAATGGATACGTTTCTTTGCGAAGGTTCGCATTTTCTTGGGTATGCCCTCGCATTCAATGCAAGTAAACTCGCAAGAGAAATCAATAAGCTAGATACTGCTCTTGCTGTCGATGGAATAATGCACAAAGCACCGAATGGTGGTGGCAGAAATGGCAGAGTGCATTGCTTTAGTTATATGAATAAAACACTAGAGCAAGATGTTATGTTTGCGTGATATATGCTCTTCTTATTATATATAAATATACCGTTCCAATCGTTACCACCGTTCCCGATATAAAAATCTATACTTTCAGGGGCTACTATTAAGTGTTATATAAAGAGAATATATAATGTTTATAGGATATTAATGATTAGTGGAACGGTGGGAACGCATGTAACAGTATATTTTAGTGTATGTAAAGAAGATTAAGAAAATATAGTTCTTGTCTAGGGGTGTGTTTGGTTCTTGGTTGGAAAACAAGTGTCGGTACGTTTCGAAAATGATATCAATTTCTATATCTGCTAACTTTATTATAATATTGTGTTCTATATCTGCTCTTGCGATGCAGATTGTGTATGAATAGATAGTTCGTGGGATTTCTGTGTGAATTCTTACCCTAGCCCATGAATATCTCTAGCCATAGCACCTTCCAGTGCGGGGGCGCAGTATCGTGCGAAAAATAACCGAAATCAAGAGGGGTATAACCCCCTTTTTTCAAGTGCTCTGAATCCCTTATAGAATGGGAGTTGTGGGGATTTTTGGTATTAAATTTAATCAAAGAATCTTTGAAATTAATCAAGTTTTTTCAAGATTTTAGGGCGAAATCAATAGAAATCAAGTCTAGGTGCGGTAGCTCCTAATTGGAGCGTTTATCCGAGATGAAGATTAAAACCTGAGGATATGGCTGTTTTAGGCTTTGAAACTAGGCGTTATAATGTCTTGTTTATCGAGTATTTTGGTGTGGTTTATCTGCATTTTTGATAGATATTGCAAGTTGTTTGCGGTATTGTGTTGTTAATAAAATGGAGGTGGGTATGAATAAACCGATTGTGATAATATATAGCAAGGGGGATAGTGGCAACACTTTCCATATCTTGGGGCTATGTCAAAAGCAGCTGCGGAAACTACATCGAATCAATGACTATAACGAGATGCGAGATAGGGTGTTTGATAGCAAAAGCTATGCCGATGCACTCAAGATAATCCGTGAATATGTCGACTTAGTAGATATGGATTGCGAGGTGTGATATGAGTGCAGTGAAAGAATTATACTACGGAAATATTGGAAGTCATGAAAGTGCAAAGCCATCAGTGGAGTGGAAGAAAGCTAGTGATGTTGAATACGAGCAAAACGATAAACTAGAGGCTATGCTGACAAAAGATCAAAATGCTGAGTTCGACAAGTTCAAAGACTTGATGATGGAGCGAACGGCAATCGAATGTGCTGACACCTTTGAATATGCATTTGGAATCGGTGTGGCATTGGGATATGAATCATCGAAGAATATAAGGAATAAATAGTTATACAAGGCAAACGCTTGAAATGGTGATTGTCTTTTTTTGTCGCAAGAAAATCTAAATAACTCTTGACAAAAAGTGTATAAAAGTGTATAATTCCTGTAATGAAGAATAGAATATAACAAGGAGGTAGACTCATGATAGAAATTTTAAAACAATCGTATGGAATAAATTCACCTATATTTATTGATGACATGGTAAATATCAGTGGGCATTCTCGAGCAAGGGTCAATCAGCTTGTGAAAGAACTGGTTGCAAATAATCAGCTTGCGAAATTCAGTGATGGCATTTATTATATCCCAACTGTAACGATGTTTGGAAACTCAATTCTTGACCCACGCACTGTTATAACGCGAAAATATTTGCAAGATGATAGCGGTCAAATTGGCATATATTCAGGCATGAGTTTGCTGAGTTTCTTTGGCGTGACAAATCAAGTACCGTCAAGCTATGAGATCGTGACAAATAACGAAGCGACAAGGGTACGCAGTGTTGCTGTTGGGAATTTGCAAGTGAAGTTGAGAAGATCTAGAATAAAAATTAACAATGAGAACTATAAAGTATATCAGCTTTTAGAACTTATGAATCAACTTGACGTGAAGGAAAAATTTCCACCAGAAAAGATTGTTCAATACATTAAAGATAATAATATCAAGTATGCAGACATTGCAAAATATCTTGAGTATTTCCCTGCTAAAGTTTCAAAAAATTTGAATAGGGGAGGCGTGCTGTATGCATGTTTATAAAGTATAATTGCATATAATAAACCATGTAGAAAGTCTTGACATACTGATAGCAGTATGGTATTATATAATTGAAAAAAATAGGGAGGTGCTACATGGCTACAGTTTCATTTTCAGAAAAAGTGATTATAACAGATTCTCAAAAAATAAGTGAATTTAGGGATGTTATAAATTCTAAGCAAGAAAAAATATTTGCTCATAAAAAACCTTCTTGTGAAAAATTAACTAAAGAAGAATTAAGCAAATGGATTGTAAAGTAATAAAATTAATAGATTTTTATAATCAACTAAATAGCGAATTTCAAATATCTCGTGAAGAATTTTCACGAGATATTTTGTCTAAGTTTACTTGTGGTAAGAATAGTGACGAAAACGATTTTTTACATAACACAGTGTTTGTACATGAGGATAGCAAAAAGTCAGTCACTTATCTTATGCTGAAAGATAGCCAAATAATGGCGTATTTTTCTCTGGCTATTCAGATGATAGAGCTTGAAGGGGTTTCTAAAAATCAAATCAAGAAGGTGACTCAAGGCACATCGCCAATGAAGAACACTGATGGTGAGAAAATTTACTCATCATACCTCGTGGGACATTTTTCAAAGAATGATTCTAATGAAGAGAGAGGTTTTGGGGATGAAATGTTTGAAGCGGTATACAGAGTATTGAATCAATCGCAAGAACTGGTTGGTGGTGCGATTGTATATCTAGATTGCTTAGATGAGTTGATAACGTATTATAAAAAATATGGATTTAAAATCCTTGTGCAATCAAGGGAAATAAAAACGGAAGATGGTAAGTTAACTAAGACATTTAATAAGATGTATAGAAAAATACCATTGATTGAAGAACAGTAATAAAAACAAAATAACAAACACAGAAGCATTATCTTTGGATAGTGCTTTTTTCATGCCCTAAAATGGGCGAAGGGGAAAATAAATATATATGACAACAAGAGAAAATTATGAAAATGTGAAAGTGCCACGTATGCGCACTATTGATGATGCGTATAAGTTCATTTTATCTGCCGACAGCGAAACGGAAATCAGCAGATATTTTTTGCGTAAGATTTGCGAAAACGATATGGTTCATCATATCAAAATCGGGAAGAAACTGCTTGTGGATATTGATGATTTGCAAGACAAACTCGCTGGCAGTTTTTATTTGAGTTAGTTAAAGAGTTGGCAGGCTTTTTGCTAGACTTCAAGAGAGTTTAGCGGTATTGTGTTATTAAAAAATGGGAGGAAAATATGGCTACGATAGTTAAGAGGGAAAACAATAACAGTATAGTTTATAAGTTTCAAGTGAAATATAAAGACAAAGGCAGTGGCAAGGTTGTGGTGAAATCCACAACTTGGACACCGCCACCAAAGATGACAGCAAAGCAAGCGGAGCGTGAGGCTGTGATTGAGGCAATGAAGTATGAAAATAAAATCAAGGAAATGGCGAATGCGTGCGGTGACAGCGTTGCTGATGAGAAGCTGACATTTGCGGAGTTTTCCAAAATTTGGCTTGCTAAGTGCGAGAGCGAGAACAGCGTTTCCTATTATATGAACTCACGCTCCACTGTTGAGGGCATCAACAAATATATCGGTGGATATAAGTTGAACGAGCTGACACCGAGGATCATACAAAGCTACTTCAACAAGCTAGACAAGCTGGAAAAAGTGACATATAAGGTATATCCAAAAGCTGAAGAAGTCAGGAAAATGATGGAGGGAAAACCCATCACATTCACCGAGCTATCGGCGAAAGTGGGGCAAGCGGCCGTGGTTTCATCACTCAAAGGGCGAACACTCAGCAAGGGCAAAGCAGACAAAATAGCGAAGATTTTAGGGGTCAAAACAGAGCGTTTATACGACATCGAAAAGACAACAACGCCCTACGCTCACGAAACAATACATAAAATAAAGCGAACAATGCGTGCGATTATGTCGCTTGCGAAAAAACAAAGATTAGTGACCGACAACTTCGCCTCGGCGGAATATATCGACAGTCCAAGACGGCAGAAAAAAGAAGTGGACTATCTGAGTGATGAAGAAGTGGGTAAGTTATACGCTGTGCTTGATAGTTGGCAGACCATTCAGCAGAAAACGGCGGTGATGACTGTGCTGATGACGGGAATAAGGCGAGGCGAACTGTGTGGACTTGACTGGGAAGATTTGGACCTTGAAGATGGAATCTTGCAAATAAAGCGAAGTGTTTCGGTGGTCATCGGTGTGGGAAAAGTGGAAAAGCAACCAAAAACCAACAGCAGTTTTCGAAGTATCAGCATAGGTGAAAAACTCACGAAACAGCTTGCGGAATACAAAAAATGGCAAGAAGAAAAGCGGGCTTCTCTCGGCGATGCGTGGAAAGGCACAACAAGAGTGTTCACTGGCGAGTTCGGCGACAAGATAGGTCCAAACATAACGCTGAAATGGTTTCAATCAATGTGCGAAACTGCAGGCCTCCGAAAAGTGACACTGCACTCTCTTCGCCACACAAACATAACAATGCAAATCACAGCGGGAGTTCCAATATCCATAGTGTCCGCAAGGGCAGGTCACGCCAAAACATCAACCACAACAGATATCTACACCCACTTCCTAAAAAGCGGTGATAGAGATGCCGCAAAGAAAATCGATGCGATGTTTGGGTGAAAATGATTATAAAAAAGAATAAGAAGAATCGTGATTGTCGCAGTTTTGCTGCGATTTTTTACGTTCAGGGTGCAAAATAGGGTGCAAAATTTGGGGGTGTAAAATCCGGCTTTTTTGCAAATGTAATAATATGCAAGAAAACTGCAAATATACGCACTAAATAAAGAAAAACGTGCATGTTTATGCACGTTTTAGTGGTGACCCCTAGCAGGGTTGAACTGCTGATTCCACCTTGAGAGGGTAGCGTCTTGACCGCTTGACCAAGGGGCCGTGGAATATATTGTTATTATATTCCTATTTTTGTAATTTGTCAACAAGGCGGAGCTTTACTCTGCAAGTAAAAAGGAAAATAGGCTTTGCTATGCGAGCTTGCGGAAAAGTAAAACCCAAGGCTAAGCATTTGCTATGCTCGTGCAATCAACATACTAGATATTGTAAAAAGTGCAAGCACGGCGAAGCACCACGCCGAATTTTTTCCTTCTCACTTTTTTCTTGCAGTGCCAGGCATTGCACTCCTTTTTTCTTGCAACGCTAGGCATTGCATATCTCGCCATTTTTCAATTTCAAGATTCTTTGATTTTTTGAACCGCGGAATTTCAAGGTGATGTCTTTTTCTTCAAGAACAAACTTGCCGTCTACAAGGACGTCTATCATTTTCAGGATTTCGTCGGTGTGTGTGAAGTTTGCGACGCCACCTTTTGCGAGTTGTTGAAAGGTGAAACCGGAATAACACCACACGTCTTTTTGTGGAAAACGCACTTTGAATTCCTTCAAAATTCCATAAACGCAGTCTTGATTTTCCTTTTCCATAGGCTCGCCACCAAGAAGCGACAGCCCTTGGATATATGATTTATCAAGCGCGGAAAAAAGCTTTTCTTTCGCACAATCGTCAAAAACTTCGCCGTATTCAAAATCCCACGCGACAGTATTGAAGCAACCTTTGCAGGCGTGTCTGCACCCCGAAACGAAAAGTGAAACTCGCACGCCCTCGCCGTTTGCGATGTCTGTTGTTTTGATTTCTGCGTAATTCATGTTATCTCCGAAATTTTTATAGGTGCAAAACCCTATCTTTGATTTCTTTTGTTCTGCCTTGATTCCAATATTGTGTGCCGATATATCCACAAGTGCGCCTTGCAACGTTCATGGTTGTTTGGTCGCGATTTTGGCAATTTGGGCATTCCCAAACAAGCTTACCACCATCATCAACAATCATGATTTCACCGTCGAAACCGCATTTTTGGCAGTGGTCACTTTTTGTGTTGAGCTCGGCATACATAATGTTGTCGTAAATAAACTTCATGATTTCAAGAACGGCAGGGATGTTGTCTTGCATGTTCGGAACTTCAACATAAGAAATCGCACCGCCCGTTGAAAGTGCTTGGAACGCGCTTTCAAATTGCAGTTTAGAAAAAGCGTCGATTTCTTCTGTGACGTGAACGTGGTATGAATTTGTGATATAACTTCTGTCGGTGATGCCCTTGATTATGCCAAAGCGTTTTTGCAAGCATTTTGCAAATTTATAAGTTGTGCTTTCAAGGGGAGTGCCGTATATGCCAAACCCAATAGAAGTTTCCTCTTTCCATTTGTCGCAAGCGTCGTTCATTTTTGTCATGATTGCAATCGCAAGGTCTTTGCCACCTTCCGAAGTGTGCGAACAGCCAGTCAAAAACTTCACGCATTCGTAAAGCCCTGCGTATCCAAGCGAAATTGTTGAATATCTACCGTATAAAAGCTTGTCAATAGTTTCCCCTGGTGCAAGCCTAGCAATCGCTCCGTTTTGCCACAAGATTGGTGCAACGTCAGAAACTGTGCCTTTCAAGCGGTTGTGACGCTCCATAAGCGCACGATAGCAAAGGTCTAAACGCTCTTGCATGATTTCCCAAAACGTCGCAATGTCGCCACGTGAAGATAGCGCAACGTCAACAAGGTTGAGCGTCACAACACCTTGGTTGAATCTGCCGTAAAATTTATATTCGCCATTCTCATCTTTCCATGGTGTGAGCGCCGATCTGCAACCCATAACAGGGAAACAGTTGTCTTCTTTCAACTTTTTCATCACCTTTTCAGAAATATAATCGGGAACAAGTCGCTTTGCAGTGCACTTTGCAGAAAGCTCAGTCAAGTGATAATATTTGCTGTCAGCGTGAATGTTGTCCTCTTCAAGCACGTATATAAGTTTTGGGAACGCTGGGGTAACCCAAACGCCGTGTTCATTTTTCACGCCTTGAAGTCTTTGGGTGATAGTTTCTTCAATAATAAGAGCCATGTCGTCTTTTTCTTGCTGAGATTTAGTCTCGCCAAGATACATGAAGACAGTCACGAAAGGTGCTTGTCCGTTTGTTGTCATAAGTGTGACAACTTGGTATTGAATTGTTTGAATTCCCTTCTTGATTTCTTGTTTCAAACGCTTTTCCACAATGGCAGAAATTTTTTCTTCGCTCGCGTTCAAGCCTTCAAGTTCTTGCATAACATCGCGTTTGATTTTCTCGCGCGAAACGTTCACGAAAGGTGCAAGGTGGGCAAGGCTGATGCTTTGACCGCCGTATTGCGAAGATGCAACTTGCGCGATGATTTGCGTTGCAATGTTGCAAGCTGTTGAAAAACTGTGTGGTCTTTCAATCATAGTCCCGCTTATCACAGTGCCGTTTGAAAGCATGTCCTCAAGATTCACCAAATCACAGTTGTGCATGTGGTGGGCGAAATAATCCATATCGTGAAAGTGAATAAGCCCATCATCGTGCGCCTTTGTGATTTCAGCCGGCAAAAGCATTCTGCGCGTCAAGTCTTTGGAAACTTCACCCGCCATATAATCGCGTTGCACGCTGTTCACCGTTGGGTTTTTGTTGGAATTTTCTTGCTTGACTTCTTCGTTCACGCATTCAATAAGACTTAAAATCTTGTCGTCAGTCGTGTTGGACTTTCTTATCATGTTGCGCTTGTATCGGTAAGTGATGTAGGCTCTCGCAAGTGCATGAGTCCCCATCGCCATCAATTGGTTTTCCACCATGTCTTGAATCTCTTCCACCTCAAGCGAACGATTAATACGCTCGCAAGCAATAACAACCTTCTTTGTCACATATTCAATATCTTCCTTCTCAAGTCTGTGCTCCAAAGCCACATTGCCATTCGCCTTTTCAATCGCATCAGCAATCTTCAAACCATCAAATTCAACTTCTTGCCCATTCCTTTTAATAACTTTCATTCTTTCCCCTTTAGTCTAAATAAATTAGTAGCTAAAACCATACATAACACTACATATAGTGGTAGCTTATACATAATACCACTATATATAGTGTTTGTCAATTATTTAAACAAATAAATTAATGCAAAAATTTAGTGAAAAAACCTATAAAATAAACAAAAAAATGAGTGGCGAAGCCAAAAAAAGTGGCGATGCCAAAAAAGGAGTGGCGAAGCCCACTCAAATAAAAAAGAACCAGCGAAGCTCCCCAAATCCGTACGCCCATTTGCCCCTATGGCAGCGGTGACTTTCTGCAGTTCTGCGATTTATGTTGGGTTTTGTGCGGCTATTTCATGCGGTATATATCGTCGTCATCGCCAGCTTTATAAACATCGCCACCACGCAAAATAGGTCGGCGTGCAGATAGATATTTGGATATTGGAATAACAACAAAAATGATTGTTGGAACAGTTGATGCAAGCGCAATGCAAGCAAACGGCAAGAATTTATCGGTGCAACCCCAAGTCAGTGTGCTTAATGTTGCGACTATCCAAAATATATTGTTGCCTACTATCAAAATGTCAATGGTGTTTCTCTTGTCGCTTCTTTCATCGTGATATGCTTGATAGTTGGTCGCTTCTCTCTCGCGCCACTTGCGTTCAGGATATCGATACCATTTGTCACCCTTCATTGCATCTTCCATAAGCGGGAGAGCAACGTAGATCATCGCCATCAAAAATGATGTCGCGCCATAAGATATAGCGACAACAAACCAAAGCAAAATCTCATCCGAAACAGGGTTTTCTTGTGCGTATCCGCCACCAACAAGAACCACCAAAAAAATAGCAATCCACCCCAAAAATCCGTTTACCACCAAAAATGCAGATATTCCCTTTTTAAATTTTGAAAACTTTTTCATGTTGTATTCCTTGTGTTGTGTTTATAATTCATTTCCGTAATTATACACCAATCGTGCAAATATTGCAATAGTATATAGTGTCAAGTAAAATTTAAAAATACTTGACAATTAAATCAAGTATGTATTATTATATGTAGGAAAATGGTCGGCATGAAGACCTAAAACTCATGTCGATTTTAAGAGTGACTTAGGTTGTTCTTATTTTTGTTTGAATAACTTTTTTGGTAATTTATAAATTTCATGTTACGGTGCGTAAAAAATGATTATGTGAATATAATATATTAATAGTATTGACATATATTGATATATGTGATATTATAACTATAGAAATGGTGCGAGGGTAGCACCGCAAAAAGAAGTCCCGAACGAAGAATGGTGCGAGGGTAGCACCGTAAAAAGAAGTCCCGAACGAATATTATGCCCTTGCTTAGCAGGGGCATATTTATATTACTAAGGAAAATATGAGTAAGAAATTTATATTATGTAAGCTAACGCAAAAGTTTTTTAGTGATTATCCTAAAGACCAATATCCAGAGTTTGAGGAAAAAATTGGTAGACCATATGTTGTATTTGTGATTACAATAGGTGGCAATAAGTTTGGACTGCCATTAAGAACTAATGTAAGACATGGATCATGTTATAAATTTAAGTCAACAACAAGGAATACATCGTCATCTACGGGGATTGATTTTTCAAAAGCTGTAATTTTAAATAATCCTTTGTATATTGGTTTAGAAACAACAATAGACAATCGAGAATATATTGAATTGGATGGTAAGATAATTCATATCATGAAAAAGTTTGAAATGTATTTAAATAAATACGTTAACTATAAAAACAAAGGTGTTGTGGATAAAAATATTGAATACACATATAGATATTCAACTTTGCAATACTATCATAATGAATTGGGAATTAAATAAACAAACAAAAACAAGGAGTTTTCCTTGTTTTTTTGCTGTTTTTATATGTAAAGATGCCAAAAATTGACTGAATACCGTATAGATACTAGGGTTTTGGGGTGTCAGGGTGCCAAAAAGGGTGCCTTTTTTGGTTTTTGATGAGTTGATACTATATGATTTAGAGAAAAACATGGATATATTCATAAAAAAGAGCGCACGCAGTGCCGCTCCCCAAAAAAGAGCCAGCGAAGCGAAGCTCCTCCAAAAAAATAGCGAGCGAAGCAACGCTCCCCCCTTCCAATAAAAAAATTGAAAGAGCCAGCGAAGCGAAGCTCCCCAAATCCGTACAGCCCATTTACCCCCTATGGCAGCGGTGACTTTCAAATATGGTGCAAATGCAAAGGAAGTGGGGTGCAGGCAATACTTCTCGTATGCCAAACCCCATTTTCAAAGCAGTTGCGCCATATTTGGAAGCCACCGCGGGGCAGGGTCACCACAAGAAATAAAAACACCATCATTTCTGATGGTGTTTTTATTTCTTGTGGTGACCCCTGGGAGAATCGAACTCCCGTTACCACCGTGAAAGGGTGGTGTCTTGACCGCTTGACCAAGGGGCCTTGAATTGTGAATTGAATGGTACCGGCGAGTAGATTCGAACTACTGACCTATCGGGTATGAACCGATTGCTCTAACCAACTGAGCCACGCCGGCTTAGATTTTAAATGGTTGCGGGAGTGGGATTTGAACCACACGACCTTCGGGTTATGAGCCCGACGAGCTACCAAGCTGCTCCATCCCGCGATATGTCAACTCAAAGTTGCTTATCTAGTATACGCAATTTGGGGGCTGTTGTCAACTGTTTTTCACAACTTTTTCGAAAATATTTTCATAAATTTGAAATTATTTGCAAAATTGAGATAAATTTGCTGTCAAACCTTAAGTCCGTGGTAATTATAACAGAAAACAATCGGCTTGGAAAGTGTTTTGGGGCATTTTTCGAAAATATTTTCGCATTTCGGGGCAATTTGGTTAAATTTTTTTATAAATTGGTGGCGAATGTTTGAAAAAATACATAAACTGCAATATGGCCATGGTTATTCTTTTGACTAGCGAAAAATTTTTCGATTATATATATGCCGTGTGCGGGTGAAAATAAAACATTCATTTGCACGCGGTGTACATAAAAAAAGATAAAAATACTCAAAATGTTACTCTTTCGCATTGACAAATACTTTTTTCTTTGATAGAATTTAAAGGCACCTATTGCTCCAAACATAACATAAAGGCAATGGGGACATGCATACGAGGGGAAAAATTATGCCAAGGAAAGCCAGAGAGGTCAGTGAAAACGGAATATATTATATCTACACGCGCTGTCTTGATAGCGCCAACCTTTGCACTTGCCCTGCGGATTTTCAGAAGCTGGTGGATATCATAAAGGAAACAAAAGCGTTGACGCCATTTGCACTTTATGCTTTTTCAATCACCAAGTGTGAACTCCACATCATGTTGAAAGAATACACAGCTGGTGGAATTTCTGCAATCATGAAAAAAATCTGCTATGATTTTACGAAGTATCGCAACAACAGCGGGAACACAACGGGTAAACTTTTCAAAGATAGATTCAAATCACAACCTGTTCCGCTTGACGATCATTTCTTGCCACTTGTGAAGTTTGTTCACCAAGTTCCAATCAAGTGCGGTGAAGTTTTCAATATTTCTTCATATCCATATTGCTCTTACAAGTCGTATTTCAACGATGGCGATGATGGGTTTGTGGATTGTGGTGCAATCTTGAATTATTTTGGCGGTGAAAATGCCGAATCGGTTCAAAAATTCAAAATATACCACGCGGGTTTCCCAAGTGGCGATTTAAAACCAAAGGAACGCCTTGTTGTTTCTCGTGACCAAGTTGCAGAAATCATCAAGTCCGTAGCGAAAATGGAAGCTGGCGAAATCAAAAAGCTAGAAAAATCCAAACGCGACGCAATAATCAAAAAAATAAAAAAATCAACAGGCCTTTCAATCCGCCAAATAGCATTCGCAACAAGACTTTCAAGAAACACAATCTCTGAAGTGCTAAAATCAAAAACATTGAAACTAGAGTTATAAAAAGTAGAAAGTAAAAAGTAAAAAGTGAAAAGTTGTGGTAAAGCACGCGGGCAAAGCCCTTGTGCATACAATATTTAAATAGAATCAAAGGGGCGTACATTTTAAAATGTACGCCCCTTATATAATATTGTCTATTTAAAATATTGATTGCACGAGCAAAGCGAGTGCTTTACCACAACTTTCAGGCGTACGCTACGCCAACGACACTTTGAATTAAAACAATTCTATTATTTCAATTCAATATATTCATCATAAGGCATTTCTTTATCCATGCCGACGCCGTTTTCTGTGATTTCGATGATTCTTGTTGCGACAGTGTTGCAAAGTTCGTGGTCGTGAGAAACGAAAATCATGCCGCCTTTGAAGTTAGTCATTCCTTTGTTAAGAGAAGTGATTGATTCAAGGTCAAGGTGATTTGTTGGTTCGTCAAGCATAAGGAAGTTTGAGCCTTCAAGCATACATTTAGAAAGCATGCATCTAACTTTTTCGCCACCCGACAAAACTTTTGCTTTTTTAAGAGCTTCTTCGCCAGAGAAGAGCATTCTTCCAAGCCAGCCACGAAGGAATTCTTGGTTTTGTTCTTTAGAAAATTGTCCAAGCCATTCAACAAGCGAAAGGTCGCAATTTTCAAAGAAGCTTTCGAAGTTTTGTGGCATGTATCCTTTATTGATAGTGATACCCCACTTGAAAGAGCCCGCGTCTGCTTCTTCAAGACCGCTCAAAATATCAAACAGCATAGAAACAGTTGTTGCTTTTTCGCAGTCTAGATAAACTTTGTCGCCTTTTCTTAAGATAAATGAAAGGTTTTCGAAGTATCCTTTTTTTGTTAGGCCGTTAACAACCAAAATATCGTTTCCGATTTCGCGTTCGAATTTGAAATCGACGAATGGGTATTTTCTTGATGAAGGCTTGATATCTTCAAGTTGAAGTTTGTCAAGTTCTTTCTTTCTTGATGTTGCGGATTTTGATTTAGAAGCGTTTGCAGAGAATCGTGCGATGAACTCTTGAAGTTCTTTTGCCCTTGATTCACGTTTTTTGTTGAGTTCTTTTGCTTGGCGTTGCATAAGTTGGTTTGTTTCATACCAGAAGTCGTAGTTGCCAAGGAAAGTATTCACTTTGCCAAAATCGATATCGCAAATGTGCGTGCAAACTTTATTCAAAAAGTGGCGGTTGTGGGATACGATAATGATAGTGTTTTCAAAATCAAGAATGAAGTCCTCAAGCCATCTGATAGTTTTTGGGTCAAGGTTGTTTGTTGGTTCGTCCAAAATCAAAACGTCAGGATTGCCAAAAACCGCTTGAGCAAGAAGGATTTTAACCTTGATTTTAGGTTCAACATCGCTCATCATGCTGTAAAACAAATCAGAATCAATCTTCAATGAATTAAGAAGTGATTCCGCGTTTGATTCCGCTTCCCAACCGTCAAGGTCAGCAAATTCCGATTCAAGCTCGCCAGCAAGTTCGCCGTCGGCATCGGTGAAGTCTTCTTTTGCATAAAGTGCTTCTTTTTGCTTGATAATTTCCGTGAGTCGCTTATGCCCTGCAAGAACAGTTTCAAGCACAGTGCATTCGTCATAAGCGTTTTGGTTTTGCGCAAGAACGCTCATGCGGACGTTTCTTTCAAGTGTGACATCCCCACCAGTTGGTTGGATTTCGCCAGAAAGAACTTTCATGAAAGTTGATTTTCCCGCACCATTAGCGCCAATAACGCCATAACAGTTGCCTTTTGTGAAAGAGATGTTTGCTTCGTCGAAAAGAATCCTTCCGCCAAATTGCAAGCTTACATTGTTTACATTCAACATTATTTATATATCTCCAAATTTTGTATTTCGTTTATTATTTTTGTTTTTTGATTGATTTTTGTGCGAAATTATACTTACAATATTAATATACGACAAAATTTAATTAAAAATTAAAAACAGGCTTCGCTCTGCGAGCTCGATAAAAATTAAAAATTGTGGTAAAGCACTCGATAAACTCGTGCATTTAATTTATTTATAATAGTATGTAATTTCATACTATTATAGTCTATCAACAAAAGAAGCAATTGTCAATCAAATTACCGCAATCCCTTTAAAACTAGGGGTATTTCACTATAATATATTGTAAGCACGAGTTTATCGAGTGCATTACCACAATTTTTAATTTTTATCGAGCTCGCAGAGCGAAGCCTGTTTTGAATTTTTAATTGGCGAATGTAAATGTTTTACGAAACATTTACATTCGCCTTACTATCTCTTGCTTTTTTTATTTTTTAATAGCTGTTATTATATTAATGTTCCCAAGGGGAGTACGCAAAAAGCGGTAAATTTGTTAAAATTTTAAAGCGGACAGAAAGTCCAACAAAGGAGTATATATTATGAAAAAAATTCTTAGTGTAGTTGTTGTTTTGGCACTTTGCCTTACAATGTTTGCAGGATGTGGATCATCAGATGATGGCACATTCTCTGGCTCAATCAATGTAATCTCAAGAGAAGATGGTTCTGGAACACGCGGAGCGTTCACAGAAATCACAGGAATTGACGATGGCGACGGCGACAGAACAATCGCGTCAGCACAATTCATCTCTTCAACACAAACAGTTATCACAACTGTTGCTGATGATCAATATGCAATTGGATACATCTCTCTTGCATCACTTTCAGACAGCGTGAAAGCACTTCAAGTTGCGGGCGTTGATGCAACTGTTGAAAACGTAATCAATGGTTCATACACAATCGCTCGTCCATTCAACATCGCTCTTGGTGTTACAGCTTGCGACGCTGCTAACTACTTCGTTGAATTCATCTTCTCAGCTGAAGGTCAAGCAATCGTTGAAGAAGAAGGCGGTATCTCAACTGGCGACACTGGTGCATACACAAACATTCCTGACCTTACAGGACAAACAATCACAATTTCTGGTTCAACTTCAGTTTTCCCAATCATGGAAGTACTAACTGAAACTTATTCAGAAATGACAGGTTGCAAATTCGAACTTTCAGGTGGCGGATCTTCAACAGGTATGAAAGATGCTATGGCTGGAACAGTTGATATCGGTATGGCTTCAAGAGAATTGAAAGATTCAGAATCTGCTGAAGTAACAGGTCTTGCAATCGCAATGGATGGTATCGCGGTTATCGTGAACTCTTCATGCCCAATCGATTCACTATCTATGGAAGAAATCATGAACATCTATATCGGTGAAACAACAGATTGGGATGACCTAGTATAATATAAAAATTAACATTCATAACAATTTCAAAAAACTTAGGGGCAAAAATAAAAGTCCTAAAATGGAAAAAAGGGTTGCGTCAGTATTTAATGCTGATGCAGACCCTTATAGTTCTTTGAACACAAGGATACAAAAATGGAAAACAAAGACTTAAAATCAAGTGTCGAAAAGACACCAGAGCAAAGAAAATCCGAAAGGGATATCCAAATCCGCAACGCGAAAGAATCCATAGCAAAGGTAATTTTCATTATCGCGGCATGTGCTTCAATTTTTGCGGTAGTCATGATTTGCATATTCTTGCTTTCAAGCGGTATTCCAACAATGCGAGAAATCGGCGTGGTTGATTTCTTGTTTGGAACAGTTTGGAACTCTTCAACGGATACATACGGAATACTCCCAATGATTCTCGGCAGTATCTACACAACAGCGGGCGCAATCTTGCTTGGCGTTCCAATCGGACTTCTCACAGCAATCTTTCTTGCGAAGTTTTGTCCAGAGAAAATCTATAAATATTTGAAACCAGCGGTGAACTTGCTTGCGGGTATCCCGTCAATCATATATGGCTTTTTCGGGCTTATGGTTATTGTTCCTGCGATAAGAAACGTAAACTCTTCAAGCGGTGCTTCGCTTCTTGCGGGTTCAATCGTCCTTGCAATCATGATACTTCCAACAATCATCGGACTTTCAGAAACAGCGATAAGGGCGGTTTCAGAAACGTATTATGAAGGTGCTCTTGCGCTAGGGGACACTCACGAACGCACAGTTATGAAAGTTATGGTTCCATCAGCAAAATCGGGCATCATGGCATCGATTGTTCTTGGTGTTGGGCGTGCAATTGGCGAAACTATGGCGCTTGTTATGGTTGCCGGCAACTCGCCAATCATTCCAACTTCAATTTTCGACAGAGTGAGAACGCTCACAAGCAACATCGTTTTGGATATTGCCTACGCTTCTGGCCTACACGAACAAGCTTTGCTTGCAACGGGCGTTGTGCTGTTTATTTTCATTCTTATCATCAACACATGCTTCTCGCTTATTAAGGGAAAACAGGAGGAAGCAAATGACTAATCAATCGCATAAAACAAAACAAAAGGGAAAATTGTTGAAATATGTAATCCGTGGCGGTGTTTATTTTGCCGGCGGGCTCACACTTTTGATTCTTGCGTCAGTTATTGGATTTATCATGGTGAAGGGTATCATGAACTTGGAAGCATCGCTTTTTGAACCTGTATACACATCAAAAAACGGCTCGTTTGTTCCCGCGCTTGTAAACACTTTGATAATCATCGGCATAACTCTCGTAATCGCAGTGCCACTGGGTGTGTTTTCTGCAATCTATCTTTGTGAATACGCAAAAAAAGGCTCTAAACTCGTGAAAGTTGTCCGCATGACAACAGAAACCCTTGCGGGAATACCATCAATCGTTTTCGGTTTGTTTGGTTATATCTGCTTTGTAAACTTCCTTGGTTGGGGATATTCGCTTCTTGGCGGTGCAATCACACTTGCGCTCATGGTGCTTCCTGCAATCATGCGTTCAACAGAAGAAGCACTTTTGTCGGTGCCAGTATCTTTTCGTGAAGGTAGCTTCGGGCTCGGCGCGGGAAAACTTCGCACAATCTTCAAAATAATCTTGCCTTCAGCTTCAGCGGGCATATTTGCGGCAATCGTTCTTGCGGTTGGTCGTATCGTTGGCGAAACTGCCGCACTCATATTCACTGCGGGCTCTGCTGCTAACACGCCAGACAGTTTGTTTGGCTCGGGCAGAACACTTGCAGTCCACGTTTATATGTTGTGGAACGAAGGTCTTGGCGTTGATAAAGCCTACGCTTGCGCCGTTATTTTGATTGTGTTTGTGTTGTCGCTCAACTTGCTCACATCATACATCGAAAGCAAATTCAAAAAAAGTTTGAAGTAAACTAAGGGAGAATATAAAATGAAACTCGAAATAAAAAATGTCGACCTATTTTATTCGCAATTTCAAGCATTGAAAAATGTGAATATGGATATAGAAGAAAAGGAAATAACAGCTTTCATCGGGCCGTCAGGTTGCGGGAAGTCTACACTTCTCAAATCAATCAACAGAATGAACGACCTTGTTGAAGGTTGCAAAGTCGAAGGTGAATTCCTTCTTGACGGCGTGAATTGCTATAAAGATATGGATGTGAACATACTAAGAAAACGCGTTGGCATGGTGTTCCAAAAACCAAACCCATTCCCAATGAGCATATATGATAACATCGCATACGGCGTGAGAACACACGCAAACCTTCCAAAATCAGAACTAGACGAAATCGTGGAAAAATCACTTCGCGGAGCTTTTATCTGGGACGAAGTGAAAGATAGATTGAAAAAATCAGCCTTGGGTCTTTCGGGCGGTCAACAACAACGTCTTTGCATTGCAAGGGCGCTCGCGGTGAACCCAGAAGTGCTTCTCATGGACGAACCAACTTCCGCGCTTGACCCAATTTCAACAGGTAAAGTGGAAGAACTCGCCCTAGAACTCAAAAAAGATTACACAATCGTGATCGTAACCCACAACATGCAACAAGCAACAAGAATAGCCGATAAAACAGCTTTCTTCTTGCTAGGCGAAGTGGTTGAGTTCGGAAAAACAGAACAGATTTTCACGTCGCCAGTGGACAAACGCACGGAAAACTATATCACCGGCCGCTTTGGTTGATTCAAAATTGAATGCTTCTGCTGCGTTAAAGCGGCACGGTCGTTCGGTTACGTATGTCAATACGCGCCCTCACGCCCGAGCCACTTTGCCTTGCATAAGCATCCAATTTTGAACCAACCAATCCCAGTAAAAAATCGCACTTTCTGCTGTAGAAAAAGAACATTGGTGCTAGGTTACGTATTTTAATACGCGCCCTCGCCCCAATAACCCTTTGCCTTGCATAAGCACACGATAAAAATTAAAAATTAAAAATTAAAAATTAAAAATTAAAAACAGGCTTCGCTCTGCGAGCTCGATAAAAATTGTGGTAATGTACTCACTTAGTTCGTACTTTCAATTATATATAAAATAGCATGCACGAACGCAGTGAGTGCTTACCACAATTTTCAATTTTTAATTTTCAATTTTTAATTCGCCAAAGGCGCAAATAAATCCCACAGATATTTTTCGACTAGCGAAAAAATAAAACAAAAACAAACCAAGGAGCAATATATGACACTAAGAATGAAATATGATAGAGAACTAGAAGCTATGCTTTCTAAACTTGTAAAAATGGCGCGAGCAACTGAAGACGCAATTGAGGATACTATTGTTGGTCTTATTGCTGGCGATAAGGAAAAGCTTAAAGAAGTTTACAATAACGATAAAGAAATCGACAACATGGAACGCGAAATTGAAAGAAATTGTTTCAAATTGCTACTTATGGAGCAACCTGTTGCAACGGATTTCCGTGAAGTTTCCGCAGCGCTAAAGATGATAACAGATTTTGAAAGAATCGCCGACCAAGCAAGCGACATCGCCCATCTTGGGTGGAAAGTCAACCTTGATTCTTGCAAGAGCGTTGTATCAACAATTAAAGCCATGGCGGACAGTGCAAAATCTATGCTTCACGAAGGTGTTTCAGCATACATCAACAAAGATGTGGAACTTGCAAAATCACTTTCTGATAAAGATGACGAAGTGGACAGCATGTTCAAAGAAGTCAAAGATAAAATCGTTGCAGGCATAAAAGATAGCTCTGTCGACCCTGAAGAAGCAATCCTTATCATGATGATTGCAAAATACCTAGAACGTATCGCCGACCACGCCGTGAACGTAGGCGAATGGGTGGAATACGCAGTTACAGGACAACATAAAGCACATAAAGACTTGGTTTATTAGAAAATTTTTGATTTTCTAATAAAAAATTAAAAACAGGCTTCGCTCTGCGAGCTCGATAAAAATTAAAAATTAAAAATTAAAAATTAAAAATTGTGGTAAGGCACTCGCTTCGCTTGTGCAACCTATATTAAAAATTATAAAAAGAGAGCACAGTGAAGCGCAGTGCGAAATGATTTTTTTCCTTTTTCCTTTTTACTTGCGAAACTTAAAGCTTTGCTTTGAGTTTCGCCCTTTTTGTGTTATAATAAAATAAATAAAAAATTCACCTATAAAAATTGGGGGAGATTATGAATAACGAACTAAAAGTGTTTTGTGTGGACGATGAAGCTTCGATAAGGGATTTATACGTCTGTGCATTTGAAAGTGCAAATATTGCATGCAAGTGTTTTTCTTGTGGCGAAGAATTGTTTTCTGCCATGAAAGGGGAAACTCCTGATATTATTTTGCTTGATATTATGCTTGATGATATGGACGGCTTTGAAATTCTTGATAAAATAAAAAATTCTCCAAAATTTGGCGATATTCCAACAGTGATGGTAAGCGCCAAGGGTGAAGAAGTTTCAAAGGTCAAGGGGCTCAACATGGGCGCAGATGATTATATTTCCAAACCGTTTGGGATCATGGAACTGATTGCCCGCGTGAAAGCAAACGTCCGCAAAACTAAAAAGAAACAAAAAACAGAAATAATCTGTAAAGATATCGTGATAGATTTGTCACTTCACAGCGTGAAAATTGGCGGAGCAACTTGCGTTTTCACGCTAAAGGAATATAACCTTTTAAAAATGCTTTGCGAAAATTTCCAAACTGTAACAACAAGGGAAGCGATTTTGGAAGAAGTTTGGGGCACTGATTTTTTTGGCGAAACAAGAACGCTTGATATGCACATAAAAGAAGTGCGCAAAAAAATTGCCACTGCAAAAACCGAGTGCGAAATTGAAACCATTCGCGGGGTAGGATACATTCTGAAATGAGAAAAAAACTCCTTGCATTCAACATAATAACAAGCCTAGTTGTTCTTTCGCTTATGTTTATTGGTGGGATATATATTTCCAATCAAGACAACGAAAGCTACGCAGAAAGCACCGCTATGGAATATGCCATCACATATCAAACGCAGTATGAAATGTTTGGCGATATTGCCGTGCCCGAAAATGTCAGCTACCGCGTGACGCTTATCGACACAAGCGGAGTTGTTCTTTTTGATAACGACGTTTCAAGCGTGGCTAGCATGGAAAATCATCTGGATAGGCCAGAGGTGATTTCTGCACTTGCGGGAAATTCTGAAACGCAGATAAGATACTCCGAAACTCTTGATGTCGACATGGTCTACTACGCCGTGCTCGCGCAGTATGAAGATCAGGAAGTGATAATCCGCATAGCCTTTTCACTCGCGTCGGTGCGTGCATATTTCTATGAATCAATGCCTATTTTGGTGCTAGAATTGATTTTGATTGGCATACTTGGCATACTAATGTCAATCTTTTTTGGCAACAGGACGCTCCGCCCGCTAGAGCTTGTGAAAAGCAGTCTTGAAGCGATAAACCGCGGTGAATATTCCAGCATAGAAGATGTCACAAATGATGGCGATATCGATGGCTTGCTTGCGGAAATAAACGAAATCAACAGGGCGGTTTTGAAAGGCTTTGCAAAGGTGAAAAGCGAACAAACAAAGCTTAACTACGTTTTGGATAACATCGCAGACGGCATCGTTGCAATAAATGGCAGAAACCAAATTTCAACAATTAACAAGTCGGCGCAACGCATTTTTGGCGTGAACGAAATGACAATCGGCAAGCCGGTGGAATACCTTTCGGGATATTCGCAATTTGTTGGCGTGATGGAAAATAAGTCGGATCAAATTTTTGAACTTGTGCTTGATAAGAAAATATATCTGTGCTTTTTGAATTATTTGGAAAACCCAACCAACAGCTTCAACAGGGTGCTTTCCATTCGCGATATAACCGAGCGCAAGAACGTGGAAAAAATGCGTAGTGAATTTTTCGCAAACGCAAGTCACGAACTGAAAACTCCGCTAACCGTTGTTTCGGGGTTCATGGAAATTCTTTCGCTTTCCACAACAGACCCGCGCCAAGCTGATATGCTTGAAAAGGTCGCGTGCGAAACACAGCGAATGAAAACCCTTATCGAAGATATGCTCGCGCTTTCCAATTTGGAAAACAAGGTTGTTCCCGATTTGGATATTTGCAACATAAACCAAACGTGCGAGGAAGTTTTTGAAACCCTTTCAATCGAAAGCTACAAAAAGAACATCAAACTCACATCAGATTGTGATGTAAAAATAAAAATATCGCACAAGCATCTTTACGAACTTATTAAAAACCTTGTGGAAAACGGCGTGAAATATAGCAAGCCAAACGCAAGTGGATTTGTGCATGTGTCGGCGGTGCAAAATCGCGATAAAACGCGGATTGTGATTTCTGATAACGGAATTGGAATCAGCAAAAAACATCAAGACAGAATTTTCGAACGCTTCTATCGCGTGGAAAAATCACGCTCGCGCGCAACGGGTGGCACGGGTCTTGGGCTTTCAATCGTGAAACACATCGTGGATCTTTATGGCGGAACATATTCTCTTGCCAGCACAGTCGGAAGGGGCACGACAATAACTATTGAATTGCCAACTATGTAGGAAATAAGTACGTAAAAATAAATGAAAAATATTACGGCAGTAGTACATTATTGCAAAACAAAGCAAAAGATATAGCAATTGTAAAAAAAAGATTGAAAAAAAATTCACAATATTTTACAATTGCTATTGACATTTACTCCCCGCGGGTATATAATTATATAAACAACACATTCTGACATACTGGTAAATTGATTTTGGTATTTTTGAGAGTGTGTTTTGTAGTCTTATAAGGGAGGATATTTATCATGGCATATGAGGATATGGCAAGGGTCATAACAGATAATATTGGTGGTAAAGAAAATATTCTCAACGCGGAAATCTGTGCAACCAGAATCAGATTTAGTTTGAAAGACCTAGAACTTGTTAACGACGTGAAATTGAAAGATGCAGGGTGCTTGGGCGTGCTGAGATACGGCAAAGTTGGCGTTCAACTTATCGTTGGAAAATACGCTGAAAATGTATTGAGCGAAATTATCAACTGATGATTTCAAAATAAAATTTAACAAAATTAAAAGCCTTGATTTATTCAAGGCTTTTTTATATCCCCCCACCCTCTGCAATTAAATTTTCAATTTTAATATTAATCCCTAATCTCTAATTTTTATCGAGTTCGCAGAGCAAAGCCTGTTTTTAACTTTTAATTTTTAACTTTTAATTTTTAATTTTTAATTTTTAATTTTTTTAAAACTGTTGACATTGCGTTAATTTTATAGTAATATAAACATATAAGTATATAAGCATACGTTTATATAAGGAGGCTATATGAAAAAGTATCATTGTGAGGTTGCACCTATTGCGGAAAAGAATATTCCAAGTGATAGCGTTGCTTTTGATTTGTCGGATTTTTTCAAGATTTTTAGCGATTCAACGCGGATAAAAGTGCTTTTTGCAATCAAGGACTACGAACTTTGCGTGCACGATATTGCTGTCATGCTTGGCATGCAACAGCCGGCGGTTTCACATCAGCTTAAAGTTTTGCGACATTGCAAGATTGTCAAAACAAGGCGAGATGGGAAAAAGACGTTATATAGTTTAGACGACCATCACATCTTTGAAATTTTGGATGTTGGGCTCACTCATCTTTCGCATAAATAACAGGAGGGTATTATGCAGTATATAGTATTATTTTTTGAAAATTTTATCGACATGTTTGTCGATGTTGCACCATATATCATACTTGGCTTGATTTTTGTTGGACTTTTGAATGCGTATGTGCAAAAGGATTTGGTTTTGAAACATCTTGGGGGCGAAGGCTTTTCAAGCGTGGTTAAAGCGTCGATTGTCGGCGTGCCGTTGCCACTTTGTTCGTGCGGGGTTGTTCCAACCGCAATCGGACTAAAAAAGAGCGGTGCTTCAAACGGTGCGGTCACTTCATTCTTGATTTCAACACCGCAAACTGGTGTAGATAGCATTCTTGCAACATATTCGTTGATGGGTCTTGTAATGGCGATTTTCAGACCAATTGTTGCATTTATTTCTGGCATTATCGGCGGGCTAGCCGTTGGTATTTTCGCAAAAAATGAAAAGGGCGACACAAATGTCGAAGTCCATTCTTGCTGTTGTGGTGGTGGCGAAGAAACAAAAGCCGAAGAACATTGCTGTTGTTGCCACGAAGAAGAACAAGTTGAAGAGCACTGTTGTTGTGGTGGTCAAAAAGAAGAAGCAAAAGCGGGCGAAAGCAAGTTTTTCACAGCAATGAAAAATTCATTCGGCAGTTTCCTTGACGAAATGACAGCGCATTTTGTGATTGGCATGCTGATTTCTGCATTAATAACAACATTTGTTCCTACAGATTTCTTTGTCAACATTGGTCTTGATTCTGGCATTTTCGCGATGATTGCAATGGTTATAATCGGCATACCAATGTACATCTGCTCGGTGGGTGCAATCCCAATTGCAATTTCGCTAGTTGCAAAGGGGCTATCATACGGCTCAGCATTCGTATTTTTGTTCGCGGGTCCAGTCACAAACGTAGCATCAATCTTGGTTCTTTCTAAAGCGCTAGGCAAAAAAGTTACATCAATATACATCGCAGTTATGATAGTGTGTTCAATAGGCTTCGGACTTTTACTCGATTTCCTTATCGCAACGTTCGATTTAAGCATTCTCACAACAGCAGGCGCTGTCCATCACAGCGGTGGAATATTCTCAGTTATCCTAGCAGTGATCTTAGGCATCTTGATGATAAAAAGCGTGGCAAAGCGGGGCTTTGCAAGTAAAAAGTAAAAAGTAAAAAGTAAAAAGTAAAAAGTAAAAAGTGAAAAGTTGTGGTAGGCACTCGCTTTGCTCGTACAATAAATTTGATTTATAAAATAAAAAGAAACGCTATTTTTATAAAGTAGCGTTTCTTTCATTGTTTATCATTATATTGAAAAGCACGAAGCGAAGCGAAGTGCATTACCAAACTTTTCACTTTTCACTTTTCACTTTTCACTTTCACTTTTATTTTCAGTCGTACGCTACGCTAACGACACTTTTTATTTTGAAACAACAAAGAACAGCTTTGTTATTTTAGCATTTCAATAAGCTTTGGAACGGCAAGTTCGAAGCATGGGCCGTATTTTGCTTCGTTGCCTTGTGCTTTTGTTTCGCAGATTGCTTCAAAAACGAAGTCGACGGCGATTTGAGTTGCTTCTTCAAGTGTTTTGCCACGAAGGTGTGAAGCTAGGAAAGTTGAAGCGAAAAGGTCGCCTGTGCCGTGGAAGTGGCCGTCAACTTTCTTGTTTTGGTGATAAGAAATTTTGCCGTCGCGTGTTGCAACGCAAGCGCCAAGCATACCTTCGGCAGTAGAAACGCCAGTAAGAACAACGCAAGGTGAAATTTCAAGAAGTTTTTTTATCAGACTTTCGATTTTTTCCATGTCAGAAGCGTCGCTGAAATATTCACTGCCAGTCAAAAAGCAAGCTTCAGTTATGTTTGGAATGATGATATCCGCCATCGCGCAAACTTTTTTCATCTCAAGTGCAAACGCCTCGTCGAACAGCGAATACATAACTCCGTTATCAGCCATTGCAGGGTCAACCAAGATGATGTTGTCGTCAGTTTTGAACTTAGCAAAAAAGTCGCAAACGATGTCGATTTGGTCTCTGCCCAAAAAGCCAGAATAAAGTGCGTCGAATTTTCTGTCCAAAGTTTGCCAGTGTGTGTAAATTTTTTCAATTTCGCTTGTAAGGTCGCAGTATGTGAACCCCTCAAAGCCACCTGTGTGAGTCGAAAGAACTGCGGTTGGGATTATTGAACATTCCACCCCGCAAGCGGAAATAACAGGCAATGCCACTGTGAGTGAGCATTTTCCAAGGCAAGAAATATCTTGCACCGATGCAACAAGTTTAAGTTTTTCCATAAATGTCTCCTATATTATTATTCGTTTTTCAAGTTGCGATAAATTTTTTGCAACTTGAAGCTGTTGTCAATCTAATTTTGAGTTATCTTATCAATCAAGTCAAAAACCACTTCCCGCGCAAGCATAAGCCCCGCCCCCGCCGGCACAAATATCATGGAAGAAGGCACGTCCTTTCGAAGTGTTTCTTCGCTAGAAAATGTGTATTGTGGCTTTGTTGGTGTCTCGGTTGAAAACACAACCTTGATGTCGATATTGCGTTTTTTAAGCTCGCTTCGCATCACCCGTGCAAGTGGACAAACGGAAGTTTTTGATAGCTTAGAAACCGCAAGTTTGGTGATGTCTGTCTTGTTTCCCGTTCCCATTGAAGATATGATAGGAATGTTTTTTGCCGTCGCGATTTCGCAAAGCAAGATTTTCGACGTGATAGAATCAATGCAGTCGATTATATAATCAAATTTCTCAAAGGGAAAATTTTCCGCCGTGTCTTTGGAAAAATAATAATCGTAAACTTCAACGCTCGCGCTCGGGTTTATGCTAAGGATTCGCTTTTCAGCAGTCTGAGTCTTGCTTTTTTCAAGCGTGTCAGTTGTCGCAAGGATTTGTCGGTTGAGATTGCTTTTTGAAAAAACGTCGCAATCGCAAAGGTGAAAACTTCCAACCCCACAACGCGCAAGCCCTTCAATGGCATAACCACCAACCCCGCCACAGCCAAAAATAGCTACGCTGGAATTTTGAAGCTTGGCAAAACCATCTTCCCCAATCATTGAAATTGTCCGAATAAAATTTTCTGTCATATTTTCCTTTTATAATAATGTTGTTTTTTATAAATATCCTTCCACTGAAAAATATTTATCCCCGCCATCAGGGAACAATGTGATGATATTCTTGCCAATATATTCCTCGCTTTTTGCAAGATTAACAGCCCCTGCGAAGTTTGCCCCAGAAGATATCCCAACAAGCAAAGAAGTGTGCTTAGCAATCTCGTGCACGCCCTTGAATGCCTCTTCGTTGGTGATTGTGATAACGCCGTCAAGAATGTCTGTATCAAGTGCTTTTGGCACAAACCCCGCACCGATGCCTTGAATTTTGTGCGCACCCGCCGTTCCTTTTGTGATAACTGGCGAATCAGCAGGTTCAATGCCGATAATTTTCACGTTTGGCAGTTTTTCTTTCAAGTATTTGCCTATGCCAGAAACAGTTCCACCCGTGCCAATTCCGCAAACAAAAACGTCGATTTCGCCGTTCATTTGCGCAAATATTTCAGGCGCAGTGTTTTCGTAGTGTGCAAGTGGGTTTGCAGGGTTAGCGAATTGGTCAAGAATAACGCTACCTTCGATTTCGCTTTCAAGCTGTTGTGCCTTTGCGATTGCGCCATTCATGCCCAGCGTTTTATCAGTCAAAACAACTTCTGCACCAAGCGCTTGCATGTATTTCACGCGTTCGATGCTCATTGAAGAAGGCATTGTCAGTATCACGCGAATGCCAATTTGCTTGCCGATATAAGCAAGCCCGATTCCCGTGTTTCCGCTTGTTGGTTCAATGATTGTTCCGCCCACTTTCAACGTGCCGTTTTCAATGGCTTTTTCAATCATGTATTTAGCAACGCGATCTTTCACCGACCCCTGTGGATTGTATTTTTCCAGCTTGGCAAAAACCCCGCCAGAAAATCCGTATTCTGATTTATAGTTTTCAAAACTGAACATTGGTGTGTTGCCAATGCCGTCAAGAATATTTTTTTGCATAAAATTCTCCTTCTTGCTATCATTTTAGTGCAATTATTACCAATTTCACCAAAAGATATCATTGGTTTGAAATATAATACCCCTTTGCAGTTTAAAAGTCAAGAAATAAGGCAACTATAACAAAATTTTGTTGCTAATCTAATTTTAATTATGTATAATGAAATTGTAATATTGGGGAAAAATTATAGGTGAGCGGAGGAATTTATGGCAGACTTTAAAAATTTGTATATCCTAACTGATATGGACGGCACTCTTATTGGCAGTGACCACGCGATTTCGCAAAAGAATAAAGACGCGATTGCAAGGTTTGTGGCAATGGGTGGCACTTTTTCTGTCGCAACGGGCAGGGCGAGTTATGGCATTGGAAAGTTTATCGGCGACCTTAGCATAAACGGTTGTTGCGTGGTTTCTAATGGCGCAGTGCTTTATGATTCGAAAAGCGATAAAGTTTTGCACAGCGGTTTTTTGGATAACTCGGTTTTGATGCCGTTTGTTGGCAAAGTCATCGATAAAATTGCGGGGCTCAGCATTCAAATGTACACAAACAAAGGTCTTCACGTGGCTTCAAACACCCATGCAATCGATGAATATATCGTGCGTGAAAATGTTGCCCACGTCTTGATGGACTTATATGATATGGGGGATTTAGAATGGAATAAAATGCTGTTTCATTCAAACAATCCGTGCGAGCTTGCCCAGATTGAAAAGTGGACGCATGAAGAATTTGGCGACACATTTGAAACAAATTATTCTTCAGAATGCTATTTTGAAATCATCCCTAAAGGCTACACAAAAGGCGACAGCTTGAAAAGGTTGCGAGAAATGCCACAGTTTGCGGGCAAAAAATTCATCGCGTGTGGCGACCATTTGAATGACGTTCAAATGCTTGAAGAAGCTGACTTTTCAGTTTGCCCAACCAACGCAAGGGATGGCGCAAAAGCGGTTTGTGATTTGATTGCCGAAGTTTCAAATGACGGCAGTTTGATTGCGTGGATTATTGAAAAAGTTGAGAGCGGAGAAATAAGTTTTTAATGAAAAAAAGAGAATACTTCACAAGTTTTGATTGTGAAAATGATATAAAAGTGGATGTTTGCAAGTTTGATTGTGGCGATTTTGACCTTATTTGGGATTTTTATCAAAGCGAGATTGCAAAACTTTCCAACAAAGCGGATTTCTATCCGTATAAGCAAAGCGAAATCAAAAGCATACTCGATGATGGTGGCGTTTTTATTGGCGGATTTGTCGGTGAAAAGCTAGTTTCACTTTGCGCAATAGACTTCGACGAAGAATATCAAGTGGGGGTGAAAGAAGCAAACGCTGATTTCCCAAGCTTCCCTTTTGCCGACGGCTTGTTGGAATTTTCCGGCTTGTTTGTGGCGGAAAGTTTTCGCGGACTGAAAATTTCACAAAAAATGACAGAAATCTTGCTTGAAATAAAAAATGAGGTGCGACCTAGTTATCGACTTTTTGCAGTGGTTCTAGAAAGCAACATCCCAAGCATGAAAAATTTCTTCTCCCACGGCTTCAAACTTTTCGGCTGGTGGAAAATGAACGAAGAATTCAAGTTCGTATACTTGATTTCCCCAACAAAAGAAGATCAAACATTGCAAAAACCAACAGAAAAAGTGAGAATTGATAACCTTGTTGAAAACTTAAAAAAAGGCAAAGTTTTTGTGGATGTGGAAGATGGAGAATTTTGGCAAAGCGGAGCTTTGCTAATTAAAAATTAAAAACAGGCTTCGCTCTGCGAGCTCGATAAAAATTAAAAATTAAAAATTAAAAATTAAAAATTGTGGTAATGCACTCGCCTTTGGCTCGTGCTTTTCAATATATTTGTAACTAAATGTAGGAACGTGACTATTCAAATAGGGGCGTTCCTATTTTAATGTCCAAATATAAATTGAGTGCACGAGCAACGCGAGTGCCTTACCACAATTTTTAATTTTCAATTTTTAATTTTTAATTAGAATAAGCAAAGCTCCGCTTTGCTTATTCTTCATAGTTCCCGCAATAATGTGCAGTTTGGATTTCTCCGTTGTTTGTCACTTTGATTGAAGTAAGGCCACAGCTGTCGCCTTTTTCGTGGTGAACGCAAGAGTTCACGTTGCATTTGATGCATTGATTTTTTTCCATAACATTTCTCCTTTTATATGTTTGCAAGTTATCTCGCACACATATTTTGTGTAGAAATCTAGGAATTATTCAGCTTTTTTCTTAAAAACAAACACTTTTGAAATCACGAAGTTCAGAAGTATTATAAAGATGTTTGAAAGGATTTTTATTATCAAGTCGTTATATCCAAGGTGTGTAACAAAAAGCCACATAATCCCAAGGTCAAGGAAAAGCCCAGAAATTCTTGCGATAACAAACTTGAAAAATTCCGCAATTTTTTCTTTGCCAACGGTTTGCGATTCGAAAACCCACTTGCGGTTTGTGAAGTAAGCAAATATGATTGAAAGGATAAAAGCAATGCCTGTCCCCCAAAGCTCGTGCATGGAAAATCCGCGTGTAAGAATGATATAACAGATGTAGTTCACAAGCGTTGTCAAAACGCCAAAAATGCCGTATTTCACAATTTCGCGATATTTGTATAACAGTTTATAAATTTTGTCTATCATAATTTTTCCCTTATTTTGAATATTTATTATATCAAATATTATAACAAATTTTTTCCCAAAAACAAGCTGTTTTCAAATAAATATTTTTTCGCCAAAAAAATCCATAAAAAGTCGGTATAAACCGAAAAATATTGCAATTTTCAAGGTTTATCAAAATTGCAAAATTTCCTAAATTGATACTTACGGCTAAAAATGGCATAATTTTCCGCTTTAAATGATAATTTGTGGATAATATTCTTGTAAATACTTGAAAAAAAGTGCAAGGTGTGATATAATTGGTATGGTAATAATACAAGTAAAAAGTTTAAATTTTTTTTGTGTTTAAAACAGCGAAATAAAATTGCAACCAAAAAAGGTAATTCGGTGCACTTCCCACCACAAAAGGGAGCGAGAAAAGGAGACAGTATGAGCAAAGTTGAACACGCGTATGGCGAATCGGAAATTCAAATTCTTGAAGGTCTTGATCCAGTGCGTAAACGCCCAGGGATGTATATCGGTTCCACCGACGTTCGCGGGCTTCATCACCTTATAACAGAAATCGTTGATAACTCTATCGACGAAGCACTTGCGGGATATTGCAGTGAAATTTCTGTTGAACTTAATGCAGACGGCAGTTGCACAGTGCGCGATAATGGCCGTGGCATTCCAACTGGTATTCACAAACAAGAGGGCATTTCAGCAGTTGAAGTGGTTCTAACAAAACTCCACGCGGGCGGAAAGTTCGGCGGTGGCGGATATAAAATCTCGGGTGGTCTTCACGGCGTGGGGCTATCTGTTGTTAACGCGCTTTCAAAAACATTGATAGTGGAAATCTTTCAAGATGGTCACCACTTTTTCCAAGAATATTTCCGCGGTGCGCCAAAAGCTCCACTTGCAGTTATTGGCGATGCTTCTGAAACGGGCACAAAAGTTACATTCTTCCCAGACGATGAAATTTTCGAAACTTGCGTTTTTGAATACGACACTGTGAAAAAAAGAATCCGCGAACTTGCGTATCTCAACAAAGGGCTTGTGATTTCTATGCAAGACCTTCGTGAAGGCAAAGAAAAACAAGACAGATTCCACTTCGAAGGTGGTATCGCGGAATTTGTTGACAACCTAAATGCCAACAAGGAAGTAATTTTCCCAAACAGTTTCTATTTTGAAAAGCCGTTTGGCGAATGTGTTGTGGAAATCGCAATGCAATATAACGACAGCTTCGACGAAAGAATTTTCACTTTCGCAAACAATATCGGCACAGAAGAAGGCGGAACTCACCTTGAAGGGTTCAGAATGGCGCTAACAAAAGTGGTAAACGCTTTTGCAAAGGGCAAAAAAATCATCAAAGATGACGAATCACTTTCTGGCGAAGATGTGCGTGAAGGGCTTGTTGCGGTTATTTCCGTTAAGCTTCCAGAACCACAGTTCGAAGGTCAAACAAAAACAAAACTTGGCAACAGCGAAATGCGTGGATATGTTTCCAAAGCCATTGCTGAAGACTTTGCAACTTTCCTTGAAGAAAACCCTGCAAAGGCAAAAGATGTCATTTTGAAATCAATAACAGCAAAAAAAGCCCGCGAAGCAGCGCGAAACGCACGCGAGCTCACAAGAAGAAAGAACGCCATGGAAGGCAACAGCATGCCGGGCAAACTTTCCGATTGCACAGAAAAGAACTCTAAATATTGCGAAATTTATATCGTGGAAGGGGACAGTGCGGGCGGCACAGCAAAACAAGGCAGAGACAGACGCTTCCAAGCAATCTTGCCACTTCGCGGAAAGATTTTGAACGTGCAAAAAGCGCGCGAATCAAGAATTTTTGAAAACGAAGAAATCAAAGCGATGATAACAGCGTTCGGCTGTGGAATCAATCAAGATTTCAACGAAGATAATTTGAGATACGATCGAATCATCTGCATGACAGATGCCGACGTAGACGGAAGCCACATTCGAATCTTGCTTCTAACATTCTTCTATCGTTTCATGCGTCCGCTTATAGAACTTGGCCATGTGTATATCGCACAACCACCACTTTATATGGTGAAAAAAGGTGGCAATCCTGTTTATTTCTATACAGATGCAGAACTTGAAGCATTCTTTGCAGAAACAGGCAAAAAAGAAAGCAATTCCAACGTTCAAAGATATAAAGGACTTGGCGAAATGGATCACCACCAACTTTGGGAAACAACAATGGATCCACAAAACCGCACACTGTTGCAAGTGACAATGGAAGATGCGGTTACAGCTGACGACATCTTCACAGTGCTCATGGGTGAAAAACCAGAGCTCCGCCGTGAATTTATCGAAAAGAACGCTAAAATAGTTGAAGAACTAGACGTATAAGAGGGAAAAATGGCTAAGAAAATTGAAACAAACTTGAACTTCGAAGAACTTTTCGAAGGCACGAAAGTAAATAAAATCAGGGTGGAAGATGAAATGAGCAAATCATTTATCTCCTACGCGATGGCAGTAAACGTTTCCCGCGCAATTCCAGACGTTCGCGATGGGCTTAAACCCGTTCACAGAAGAATTTTGTTTGGTATGGGCAACGAACTTGGACTTTATTCCGACAAACCACACAGAAAATGTGCGAGAATTGTCGGTGAAGTAATGGGTAAATTCCACCCCCATGGCGACAGTGCGATATATGATGCACTCGTAAGAATGGCGCAAGACTTTTCAATAAGATACACTCTTGTTGATGGCCACGGAAACTTCGGCAGTGTGGATGGCGACGGCGCTGCTGCCCAAAGATACACCGAAGCAAGGCTCACAAAAATCGCCAACGAAATGCTTCGCGATATCGATAAAAACACAGTTGATTTTTATCCTAACTTTGATAACTCTATGCTTCAACCACGCGTTTTGCCAGCAAGATTTCCAAATTTGCTTGTTAACGGCTCTGATGGTATTGCGGTTGGTATGGCAACAAACATTCCGCCACACAACATGACGGAAGTTATCAACGCAACTGTCGCACAAATCAACAACCCTGAAATCACTGTTGAAGAACTCATGGAATACGTTCCCGCGCCTGATTATCCAACCGGCGGTGTGATTATGGGAAGAGCAGGCATAAGAAATGCCTACAGAACTGGCCGTGGCGGTGTTGTTATCCGTGCAAAAGCTGATATCGAAGAAGAAAACGGCAAAACAAAAATCATCGTAACGGAAATCCCTTATCAAGTAAACAAACAAAAACTAATCGAACATATCGCAACGCTACTTCGCGACAAAAAAATCGAAGGTCTTGCGGGCGTGAATGACGAATCCGATAGACACGGCATGAGAATCGCGATTGATTTAAAACGCGATGCAAATCCACAAGTCACTTTGAACCTACTTTATAAACATACAAACTTGCAAGTGGGCAACGGTATTATCCTTTTGGCACTTGTCGACGGCGAACCTAAGATTTTGGGGCTCAAGGAAATTCTCGGTTGCTATATCGCCCACCAACAAGAAGTTGTAACAAGAAGGGTGGCTTTCGACCTTGCAAGAGCACAGGAACGTGAACACATCGTTGAAGGGCTTGTTATCGCACTCACAAATATCGATGAAGTTATCCGCGTTATTAAAGCATCAAAAGATAGAAACGAAGCGATTTTGTCGCTTTGCGAAAGCTTCAATTTGTCTGATAGGCAAGCAAAAGCAATTTTGGAAATGAGATTGCAACGCCTTACAGCCCTTGAAGTTGAATCATTGCAAAAAGAACTTGCCGAACTGAAAAAGACTATCGCAAACTTGCAAGAAATCCTTGCAAATCCAAGCATGATAGACGACATCGTGAAAACTGACCTTGAAGAAGTGAAAATGCAGTATGGCGATGCAAGAAGCACAGAACTTTCTATGGACTATGGCGACCTTGATATTGCCGACCTTATTGAAGAAGAAGACATCGTTGTCACTCTCACAAACAGTGGCTATATCAAAAGAATTTCAGCAACAGAATACCGCGCTCAAAACAGGGGCGGAAAAGGTATTGTGGCGCACAAAACAAAAGATGAAGACTTCGTTCAAAACCTAATCGTAACTTCAACACATCAAGACTTGCTGTTCTTCTCAACATTTGGCAAGGTTTATGTGGCAAAAGGCTACGAAATCCCTGAAGGCACAAGAATTGCAAGGGGAAGAGCAATGGTGAACATGCTCCCTGTGGAACAAGAAGAAAAAATCTCTGCAATTATCCCAATCGAAAACTACGAAGAAGGCTATCTTGTGACAATCACGAAAAAGGGTTTAATCAAGAAAACTGCCATTTCAGAATATGAAAAAATCCGTAAGGGCGGTAAGATTGCCGTTGTGTTTGGTGAAGAAGATTCACTTGTGACAGTTTTGAAAACTGCGGAAGATGATAACCTTTTGATAACTTCAAAACAAGGCAAATGTATCGCAATCAAAGCGTCTGATGTTCGCCCAACAGGCAGATCATCAAAGGGTGTGAAATCAATGAACTTGTCGCAAGAAGACAGCATTGTTGATATGATTATCCTTCACGACGAAAACGGTGAAAAAGTTCTCACAATAACAGAAAAAGGCTTCGGCAAAAGAACTGAAATCACAGATTACAAAATCCAAGGCAGAGCAGGCAAAGGCGTGAAAGCCGGCAAGCTAAGTGAAAAAACTGGTGATATCGTCGGCGTGAAACTCGTTCGCCCTGATCAAGATGTCATCATGATTTCTTCCGACGGCACAATCATTCGTGTGCATGCCGACCAAATTTCCGTTTATTCAAGGGATACTCAAGGTGTGAAAATCATGAACCTCACATCAAGCATAATCGCTTCAATCGCTGTCAGCGAACGTGAAGAAGATGAAGAAATTGTTGAAGACGGAGAAGAAATCCAAGGCGAAGTTACTGGCGAAGTTGCAACGCAAGCAAGCGAAAACGCAGAAACTGCAGGGGCAAGCGAAAGTGAAACAATTGCAGAGGCAAGCGAAATCGCGGAAGAAAACACGGAAGAATAAAATGAATAAAGAAATAAAAAAGGTGCTTGTGTCGGCTTGTCTGCTTGGTGAAAAATGCAGATACGACGGTGCGGGCAAACCTTGCGGCAACGTTATAAACTATCTCAAAGATAAGCAAATTTTCAAGGTGTGCCCCGAAGTTATGGGCGGGCTGGACACCCCAAGAAACCCCGCAGAAATCATTGGGGACAGGATAGTTTCAAGCGTGGGTGTGGATGTCACAATGCAGTATCATAAAGGTGCGAATATCGCCCTTGAAATCGCAAAACGCGAAGGCGTTGACCTTTGTATTTTGAAAAGCAGAAGCCCATCTTGCGGAAGCGGAGAAATTTATGACGGCACATTTTCTGGCACGCTTAAAGGCGGAAACGGTTGCACATCACAACTGCTCAAAGAAAACGGCTTTGAAGTTGTTTCCGAACTGGATATCTAAATTTCAATGCAAAAGCAAAACAAAGTCGCAACGTTTGCAAAGCCTTCCAATTTCTAGCAAAAAGAAACTGTAAAGCTACAAAACAAGTAAAAAAGAAACAAATCCCGCACATCTGCCAATTTTTGGTGGTTGACGCGGGATTTTTTTTGCGTTATGATGAAGTCAGAAAAGAAAGGAGAAACAAATGAACAAGAAAAAACTATTGCAAAAAGGCGTAGCTTTTTCCATTCTCTTGCCCTTTTCTTGTAGTGTCGCACTTCCAGCGATTGAAGCCATAGTCACGGAAAAACCCGTGACGGTTTTGGCAAGTACATACGAAACTGATATAGACAGCATAGAAATCTGCCTTGCAGACACATCTTTTTGCAGTTTGCAAGCGGTTTCAACATTCAGCACCCCAGAACTGCAAAGCACGACATCCACAGTGGATATGGTGTTTTCAAAAGTGAATCTAAACGTAAGAAGTTCCGCCTCAACCTCTTCGTCGATTTTGGGCACGCTGAAATCGGGTGAAAGTGCCGTCCACGTTTCAACATCGGGCAATTGGCACAAGATTATATATAATGGTGGCTATGCCTATGTTTCGGCAAGCACATCATATTCATATGTAATGACGCTTTCATCTTCAAGCGGTGTTGTTGAAAGCTTGGTGAATCTGAACGTCAGAAGCTCGCCATCAACAAGTGGGACAAAAGTCGGCATGCTTTATGCGGGTGAAACAGCAGTCTACGTAGAAACAAACGGCAGTTGGCACACGATTTTGTTCGACGGCAAAGTGGCATACGTATCTTCAAGCATAACTTATAGCAAAGTGGTCGCAAGCGAAACAAGCGGGGAAAATGTGACGCCAGCGCCAGAAGAAAACGAAACACCAGAAGAAAACATAACTCCAGAAAGCGAAAGTCCCAGTTTTGTTGTTATGGTCACAACATCAGCGCTCAACGTGCGAAGCTCAGCTTCAACATCTAGCACAGTTTTGGGTGTTGTGGGATACGGCGAAACTTATGAATACTACGAAACGACTAGCAATTGGCATAAAATCAACTATAACGGCAACACTGCTTATGTATCAGCAAGCTACAGCACGGTTAAAGAAGGGAATTCCGACCTCTCTTCTGAAAGCGAGAATTGTGACACGCTGATAATGTCTTGCGTGGATTCGTTGAATGTTCGAAGTTCGCCTTCAACAAGTTCCACATCTGTTGGTTCACTTGATAAAGGCGATATGGTAAGTTTCACTTGCTTGGAAAACGGTTGGTATGAAACAGTTTATAAAGGTCAAACGGCATATGTTTCGGCAAGCGATGTCTATACCAGCCTAGAATATTTTGAAATGGGCAGCGACCAAGTTGAAGAGGTGATTGAACTTGGTTGCACACTTCTTGGCACGCCGTATGTTTATGGTGCGACAAGATATCTGAATTACGATAAAAGTCTGAACTCATATTTCACAGGCAACAGCTTTGACTGTTCAAGTATGGTTCAATACATATATTCAAGTGCGCTTGGCATAGAGCTAGGCTCAACTTCAAGAGAACAATCACTAGACGGCGTGGAAGTGGCGGTCAGTGATCTTCAAAGGGGAGATTTACTCTTCTTCACAAACTCAGACAGATACTACAACACAGGAATTGAAAGAATAGGGCATGTAGCAATTTATCTTGGAAACAACTACATCTTGCACACAGCAAGCGACCACGCTGTAATCGAAGAAATATCAGCAACAAGATGGTCGTATTTCATCACAGCACGCGACGTAATCAACGATTAAACGTCCACGGCATCACGAGATAGTCTATCTATCCAATGCATACTTAGTTTTCTTTGCTTATTTAGTTTTAAAACCCGTATCAATTTTCGATACGGGTTTTTTGTTTGGTTATTCTTCTTCTTTGGTTTCTGAACTCATGTTGTCTATTGCGTATTGGCAACATTGCAAAATTAATAAATTAAAAGATATGTCATTATCAGAAGCAAGCTGGTTCAATTTTTCAAACATGCTGTCTGTGAATCGTATTGTCCTTGGCACATTCGCATTTTTAAACTTATTTTTTATAACAAACATTTGAATTCTCCTACAATATATTTGACTATATTATAGTATTAAAGTATACTCCAATTATATAACCACTTTTGGTTATATAATTGGAGGAAGTATGAAAGTTGCAATCATTGGTTCAAGAAATATAACAAATGTTGATATTGGCAAATATATCGACGTAGAAATAACTGAAATTGTTTCAGGTGGTGCAATAGGTGTTGACAGCATTGCAAAAGAATATGCCGAGCAAAAAGGAATACCATTTATAGAATTCAAGCCGGAATATAATCGTTATCACAAAGGTGCACCCATAAAAAGAAACGAAAAAATAGCAGACTACGCAGATATTGTGATAGCATTCTGGGACGGAAAAAGCAAGGGAACAAAACATACTGTAAATTATTGTGAGAAAACAAATGTTAAGTGTATAATTATCAAATTATAGTTTGACAATAGAGTTATCGTAGGGTACAATAATATGTAGAAAACACAAACAGCGCAACAAATTCAGTTTATAACACAGCAAACGATACAAGCAAAATTTCCAACTTATACGACAGCACGAAAACCACAACAAAAACGCCGACGCAGTATTCTAGCTTAAAAGCTTATGAAACTGACGCTGCCAAAACGACGGCAATAGAAAATATTCAAAAGTCGCTCAACACTTTAGGCTATACATACGGCGATGAAGGCGAACTGAAAATCGATGGCGATTTTGGCGTAAAAACCCAAACAAACTGGGATAATTTCATATCGGATCTGGGAGTAGATAACTATTTGAGCGGTCTTGCCTCAAGCGTAAAAAATATTTATAACAATGCGGCAGGATGGGTTTTGCCCGATAATAACAATACTGCATCTACATCGCTAGATATAAATAATTATGCACCCATTATATCGCAAGTTTCAAGCGATACAAATATCGATGAAGGAGAAATTTATAGTGCTTGGGATGTGATGAAGAGTTGGGAAGCATACGAAGAAGCAACTCATTATTTGACAGACAATGAAAACTCAGAAGCAGCACTTGCCGCACTTGAAAATGTTCAGGGTGTTAAGGCAGAAGAAATTATTATCAGCATATGGGGTAGATCTGTAACATTTGGGACAGCTATGGATTCAAGTGGTGATACGCAGCAGTATGTATCATATGGCACTTCAAAAATTACTGATACTAATTTAAAAAATATAATATTAAAAAGCATAGCAAATATAGGAGTGGAATTTCCAATTTCAACAAGGGAAGTATATTATAATGCTCCAATGGATGCGGTTATTAATGGTGAAAGTGAGACATTTGGAGGTACATTGGGAATGTTTGCATTTGATGTGACATCTATTGATAGAGATGGCGAAACGTATAGCGGAATTTCTTTCCCTGTTAGAATTGGGTTAGGAAGCAGTTATTCAAGAGGTTACCAACCATAAAATATTTAAAGGAGAAGTGTAGTGAACAATTTTAAATTTATTAAAGCCATATTAATATTCATACTTATCTGCAGTTGTGCTATTCCTATCTTTACTGTTTGCGTGGAAGCTCAAACAGAGGGTATTTCATTTTCTGATCAAATAGATTTTAATAAAAGAAATGAAGCCAGCATATTCCTATATGGCATACAATCATTTGCAGTTAAAGAGGATGGGTCAGAAATAGCTGTAGTAACATATAGAAATGATAATCACTACATTTCTTTGATAAATAGCAATGGGTACGAAAATTATTTATTTGTTATTGAAGGAACAACCCAAGTGAAATATGATGGAGACGAATTAGTTGTTTTTTTAGATTATTATAAAGATTCCTATTATACAATAAAAAATGAAATTTTGATTAGCTTAGACGACAGCTTGTATGAAACCCTATATTATTCACCGAAAAGTTATGAACTTATAAATGGTGTGTCATATGAATTAAAAAGAACTATAGCAGGTGATTTTATTTTTAAAATAGAAAATGGTCAAAGAAGTATTGAGCGATATGCGTATTCGGCTTTGCAGTTAAGAATGTTGATTATTTTGGTTGGAGCACTATTTTTGATATATGTACATATAAACTCAAAAATCAGAAAAAAAATTTACTCTATTTTTTAGCAGTGTAAATAAATTAAAGGAGACAATTTTATAAAAAGAAAATATCCAAAAATCACTTAACACAATGCAGTATACCGACTATGAAGATAACGCCCTTGAAAATGACGGCGTTCTAGGCGATAAAACAATTTCAGCATGGAATGAGTTCATAGAAGATAAAGGCGTGACAAATTATCTCGGCAGTGTGTATAACTATGTTAATCCTAGCACAACAACGACAAGCAACTTGTATGGCGCTCTCGACTACAGCAGCAACTATGCGGACAACCTAGATTTTAACATAAACCAAAACTACGCAGGATCAGTCAGCCCATATCTAGAATCCCAAGGCTATATAAACCCAAGTTCGGTGGAAACGAATGCAAACCAAGGTTCAAGTATAGCATCAAGCTATCCTGCTTATGCATATTCCAGCATTAACGATATAACTGCAAACATGCAAATTTCCGCATCAGGCAGCGAAATCCTAGAAATGGCATCAGATTCACTGTCAATTGTTGGAGGTTTATATGGCAATATTTCATCAAATGAAATTAGTGATTATGTCTACGGCTCGAGTAACGTTGGTGGAAAGGCAATAAGTGGAGTCCTTAGATATATGGGGGTGATTGAAGGTGTAAGCTACGCTTTGGCTGGGGATAATAAAAATGCGGTTATTACTTTAGGGGGCGTAGCTGTAGGTGCAGTGGCCTCTATTGCTGCTTCAGCTTTAATTGTAGGCGGAACAGCTTCAATTGCTATACCTGTAATTGCGGGTGTAGCTGGAGGTATAGTTGGAGAGATGCTGTTTGAAAAGTTTTATGAAGAGATTTACGAAAAATAACCTAATATAATTCCAACTAGTGTTGCAAGTGTATAAATCATCAAAGTATCACCAATAATTTTTGTTTTTATGAATTTGAAAGGTTTGAATTTATCTAATTTAAGAGTTTCTGATTTTGGTGTATTATCCATAAAAGTGTGTATTTTTTGCAGATACGCACTTTTATTTTTCTTTAAACAAAATGGTGCATTCAGATTATCGACTAAAAATGCTTTATCTTGAAATAAGCTGTTTGCAGTATCAGTTGATTTTGTATTTATACTAATTTGCCATCCATATGGTGTTTTCCATTCAGTTATTGAATCGACATTGCACCATGGTATAAGATAAAAATCATTTGTACTTTTTTGTATTAGCCCTTTATTTGTAATGATAAAATTTAATTTTGAAATCAATTGGTTGTAACGTACATAAAAATGGGCAATTGTTAACAAAATTGTAATGATAATGAGCGCTATATACACTGCCTTTAATATAATAAATGAGGTATCTTTCATCGCTACAATTGGACAGTATATTAATGAAGTTACGCAAGCAGCAGGGAAGAAATAAAATGGATTAAAAATGTTGAGCAATGACACGCTACCTTGAAATTGACATATTGCATTATTTTTAAACATGAACACTCTCCTGATATTTATTAACTAAATTTTATCATAATAAGTAATCAATGTCAAATTATTGCAAAAGCATAAATAAAGATGTATAATAAAGGTGAAATGGCAGGTCAGTGGGTATACGACACGTATTTAAAAAATTAAAGCTAAGATTATCCCAATTGCAAAGCATGCAGACATGGTGATTGCAGACAAGATGCATGGGATGAGCAATGTATAAAAGAATGTGGGGCGTCTTGTGATTTTTTCGCATGGAGTTTCTTTGTTTGCGCAATGTGAAAAATAACTGATTAATATTTGCCTTTGTGATTTTAATTTTTCTAGTGATGTAAACGAGTGTATTTTTTGCTTAAAAACAAGAGTTGCATCAGAAAATATATTAATGTATTGTGTTCCAACGTTGATTTGCTCAGTGAGGTTTTTGAAGTGAAAACTAGTAGTGAGATAGTTATTCTCCATGCCACTACCTATGCTGTCAACTAAATCTAAAGAGAGGTTATATGCAGAGAATGTTTTTACTGCAATGATTTTATTCTTTTTAACCAACAACTTTAGGTTTTTTGTGAAATGTACATAATAGAATAGCAGTTGAATGGCATTTACTAAAATAGTAAGTCTGAATAGCTCTGAATTTTCTTGACAATAGAGTGTGATTAAAGAGAATGTGTGATCATTCAATAAATATTCTATAAGACCATGGAAGAAGATAGCTGTTGCAGGAAGTGAAACAACAATTATAGTACGAACGAGATGCCCTAAAAATCTTGATTGATTGAACATATAAAAACTAGAACCAACTTTCATAATAGCCTCCGCGTGTGATATAAAGCTATTTTATCACAATAAGTAGTTCATGTCAAATTATTGCAAAAGGGGTGCTTAAAGTGTATAATAACAAGAAAACAAAACACCCTAGAAATAATTTCCAGGGTGTTTTTATTGACATGCAATTTAAATTCAAATTGACGGCTTTGCGGTTCACATGAATTCGGATATTATTTGATTGGATACGTAGAAATATTTTTCTGGTATCGCGATGTGGGTGTTTGTGATTTGCAGGTATGCTTGCAATTTTGCGATTGGTTCACGGTATTCTTTTTGGAAATCAAGGGCGAACATATTTTCAAAATCAGCAAAGCAAATGCCGTCGCCAAGGCGCAATCCAAGCATGACGTATTCCTTTTGTGCTTCTTGTTTTGAAAGCGTTTCTTCGCTTATTTCGCAGTTGTTTTGCGAAACTGCCAAAAGGTATTCAGCCATGGTGGAAGGGGAATAAAACCTTTCAAAACCAACAAGAGAATGTGCGGAAATTCCTATGCCAAGATAGTTTTTAAGCTTCCAATATCCAATATTGTGGCGACTTTCAAAGCCAGTTTTTGCGAAATTTGATATTTCATAATGGGAATATCCATTTTCTTTCAGAATGTTTTCCACAAGCTCGAACATGTCCGCAAGGGTATCTTCGCGGGGGATTTGTAAGCCGTTTTCAACTTTTTTTGCCAAAACAGTGCCTTCTTCAACTTGAAGTCCGTAAAGGGAAATGTGGTTTGGCGAAAAGGAAAGCGCTGTTTTCACATTGTGAAAAACGCTCTTCATTGTGGAAGTGGGAAGCCCAAGCATAAGGTCTATCGAGAAGTTGGGAAAAATTTCCGAAACCCACGACAAAACTTCTTTTGCCTCAGCACCCGTGTGGGCGCGCGAAACGGATTCAAGTTCGCTGTTTTCAAAACTTTGAACGCCAACAGAAACGCGGTTTATGCCGAGATTTTTAAAAGCGAGCAGTTTTTCTTTATCCACTGTTTTGGGATTAACTTCAATTGTGATTTCTGCACCAATCGAAATTTCAAAATGCTCTTTCACGCAAGCAAGGATTCTTTCAACTTGCACAGCAGACAAAATCGACGGCGTGCCACCGCCAAGATAAATGGTGTCTAGGCATAAGTTTGGATATTTTTCTGATTTTTGTTTGATGTCCAAACAAAGAGCGGTGATATATTCTTCCTTGTTTCCGCTTGCAAAGCTGACAAAATCGCAATAATCGCATTTTGAAAGGCAGAATGGAATGTGCAAATATATCCCCGCTGTATTATTTTTTATTATTTGTTGTTTCATATTAATCAAGTTTCAAAATTGTCATAAACGCTTCACTAGGAACTTCAACCGAGCCTAGCTGACGCATTCTTTTCTTACCTTCTTTTTGTTTTTCAAGAAGTTTTTTCTTTCTTGTGATGTCACCGCCGTAACATTTTGCAAGCACGTCTTTGCGCATTGCTTTCACGGTTTCGCGGGCGATAACTTTCGAACCAATCGCGGCTTGGATTGGAACTTCAAACATTTGGCGCGGAATAACTGTCTTGAGTTTTTCAGCGATAAGTCTGCCCCTTGCATATGCTTTTTCGCGGTGAACAATAAGCGAAAGTGCGTCGCAAACTTCGTTGTTTAGTAGCATATCAAGCTTCACAAGGTCGGATTTTTCATAACCCATAAGCTCGTAGTCTAGCGAAGCATAACCTTTAGTTCGCGATTTCAGTGCATCGAAAAAGTCGTATATGATTTCATTCAGCGGTATGTGATAAAGCAAGCGAACACGTTTTTCTTCAAGGTATGTCATGTCGATAAACTCTCCGCGTTTGTCTTGCGCAAGTTGCATGATTGTGCCAACAAATTCTGGTGGCGCAAAAACAGAAGCTTTCACAAGCGGTTCTTTGATAAAGTCAATCTCGCCAGTCGGTGGCAAGTGTGATGGGTTGTCAACCATGAATGTTTCTCCGCTTGTTTTTGTAACTTCGTATGAAACGCCAGGCGCGGTTGTGATGATGTCAAGGTTGAACTCGCGCTCAATTCTTTCTTGAATAATTTCCATGTGCAAAAGTCCCAAGAAACCACATCTGAATCCAAACCCAAGCGCTTGCGAAACGTCGGGTTCAAAAGTGAGTGCCGCATCGTTAAGTTTAAGTTTCAAAAGTGCCTCTTTAAGGTCGTTGAACTTGCTTCCATCAACAGGGTAAACACCCGAATAAACCATCGGTTGAACCTTTTGATAGCCAGGAAGTGGGTCTTTCGCGGGATTTTCCACAAGTGTGATAGTGTCGCCAACTTCAGTGTCTTCAACGGTTTTGATTGAAGCCGCGATGTATCCAACATCACCCGCTTTCAAAATGCCGGTTGAAAATGGCTTAGGATTGAAAACCCCAACTTCAGTCACGTCAAAAGTTTTGGTGTTCAAGAAAGTTTTGATTTTGTCGCCAACTTTCACGCTACCTTCGGCAACCCTAACAAAGCAAATAACGCCTTTATAATTGTCGTAAAAGCTGTCAAAAATCAGCGCTTTAAGTGGCTGGTGGCTGTCCCCCTTTGGCGGTGGGATAATATCCACGATTTGGTCTAGAACGTCGACGATGTTCAACCCTTCCTTTGCAGAAACAAGTGGAATATCTTCGCAAGAAATGCCGATAACATCTTCGATTTCTTGTTTAACTTCTTCAATTCTTGCACTTGGCAAGTCGATTTTGTTGATAACAGGCAAGATTTCAAGATTGTTATCAAGCGCAAGATAAACATTGGCAAGCGTTTGTGCCTCTATGCCTTGCGACGCGTCAACAACCAAGATTGCGCCTTCGCAAGCGGCAAGCGAACGAGAAACTTCATAAGTGAAATCCACGTGCCCTGGTGTGTCGATAAGGTTGAAAGTGTATTCAATGCCGTCCTTTGCAGTGTAGAACATGCGAACGGGTGTAAGCTTGATTGTGATTCCGCGTTCGCGCTCAAGATCCATAGTATCAAGAAGTTGGTTTTCCATTTCACGTTTAGAAACTTGACCAGTAAGCTCGATAATTCTGTCGGCAAGTGTTGATTTGCCGTGGTCGATATGCGCTATGATGCAAAAGTTGCGTGTGTGTTTCATTCTTTCTGACATTGATTTATTCCTTTATACGCAGATGTATTTTTATTTTACTGCTGTTTTATTTGCTTTTTGTGGCTGTTTTATTGATGTACTATATATTCCAAAGTGTATAATAGCCACGTTAATTATACATAAATTCCCTGCTTTTCTCAACTGTTTTAAGGTGTAAATTGCATTGTTTTATGCGGTGGGGTTGCTTTTTAGAACTTTTTGGTTATTTTTAACAAATTTTTTAAAATTATCATAGAATTGCATAGTAAAAATTATTGAAAAATTTATATTAGAAGAGTATAATAACAATGCTAGCAGATTTTTTGAAAAATGCATGCGTATAATTTGTATATATTTTGGGGGAAATGTTATGAATGAAAAAAATATGGTGGAAACGCTTGCGATAAACCTTGAAAAAAATGGTTATATCGTGGAAGTGTTGGAAAAAGGTGAAGACGTTGCAAGCGTGATTGAAAAATATATTTCCAAGGTCGACAAGATTGGCAACGGTGGAAGTATGACAATCGAAGGGCTTGGTGTTTTTGAAAAATTGCACGCTGACGGCTTTGACGTGATAAGCAAGCGCGAAGGTGTGGATTATCCAACAACGGTTGAACTTTCCAAAAATGCCACTGTGTTTCTCACAAGCACAAACGCGGTTTCGGTTGCGGGTGAGTTTGTGAATATCGACGGCAGGGGCAACAGAGTTTCGCAAATGGCTTTTGGCGCACAAAAGATTTTTTATGTGTTTGGCGAAAATAAAATCACTGCGGACTTAACATCTGCAATCGACAGAGTGCGAAATATTGCGTCGCCACTAAACGCAAGAAGGCTATCAAAGAACACACCGTGCGTGGTTGATTTGAAGTGCCACAATTGCAACAGCCCCGACAGAATTTGCAAGGCGATGTTGATTTCCGACAGACCGACAAGTGCACAAATTGCACACGTTATTATAATTCGTGACAGTTTGGGATATTAATTTTATTTTAGGGAAAAATATCATTATAAATTGGAGATAAAAATGAGAATAGCACAAGACCATTGGTTAAAAAATTCAAATATTGCCCACAGGGGGTTGCACAATGGCATTCTGCCTGAAAACAGTATGGGTGCATATCGCGCCGCAATGCAAGCGGGTTTCCCTGTGGAAATCGACGTGCACTTGACAACCGACGGCAAGGTTGTGATTTTCCACGACCACAACACAAAAAGAGTTTGCGGTGTTGATATGGAAGTTGAAAAATCCACTTTCGCACAACTGCAAGAACTTCGCCTTTCAGGAACGGATGAAAAAATCCCGCTCCTAACTGATTTGCTAGAAATCGCAACAACGCCAATCTTGGTGGAGCTTAAAAACCTTACAAAGCAAATCGGCGCATTAGAATCTGAAACTTTGCGACTTTTGAAAGAATCAAATTGCGAGTTTGCAATCCAATCTTTCAACCCATATTCAATCATCTGGTACCACGAAAACGCACCAGAAGTTTTGCGTGGGCAACTTTCATCTTTTTATGAAACAGAAAAAAGATGCATGCAAAGAAGAATGCTAAAAGTAATGTGGTTCAACAAAAAATCATTGCCGGACTTCATTTCCTACGAAGAAAAAAACATGCCGAATAAATATGTAACAAAATATTGCAAAAAACACCCCGAAACCTTGAAATTGGTGTGGACAGTGAAATCACAAAACCGCCAAAACCAACTGATAGGCAACGCAGACAGCTTCATTTTCGAAGGCTATATACCCAGCGAAGCGGAGCTTCGCTAATTAAAAATTAAAAATTAAAAATTAAAAATTGTGGTAAGCACGGGCTTCGCCCTGTGCATTCAATTATTAGATAATATTAAAGGAGCGTTACTATTTACAAGTAACGCTCCTTTTGTCATTTCAAATATAGATTGCACGAGCCGAAGGCGAGTGCTTTACCACAATTTTCAATTTTCAATTTTTAATTTTTAATTAGCAAAGCAAAGCTCCGCTTTGCTTTGCTCCGCTTTGCTTTGCTAGATTCTTTTATTTTTCGCGTATCTCATGACGGAAAGCGTGAAAGCTATTGTGAAGATGCAAAGGAAGAGCAGTTGACCTAGGATGAATTTTTGCAAGTTTAGTGTTGCACTTGCAAAGAAGATATATTTCAAAACTTCCAGAATGCCGTCACGCATAACGGAAGAAAGACCCATAATTGCGAAGAGAATCATAAACCCAATAAAGGAAAAGAACAGCGAAATCAGCTTATCTTTGCCCATTTGTTCTGCGATAAGGGAAATCGAGATGCACATAAGCATAAGTGGCACTTGTGCAAGTGGTCGCAAGTATAATTCCATAAGCGAAAGCGTCATGTTGTAGTTTTCAATCACGATTGCAGTGTTGTCAAAAAAGAAGTTTGCGATCATGGAAACAATAATGGAAATGAAAGCGTAAACCAAGATTGGGATAAAAACCCTAAGTCCGATTTTCACAATGCCCATACCTTCGCGGGAAACGCCCGTTGCAAAGAAGTGGGAATTTTTCAGTTTAGTTTTGGAAACCGCGCCCACGTTTGAAAAGATAACCACAGGCAAAAAGAACAAAAGGCTTGTGATGTTGAATATATAAAGTATGTCGCCCCAAGAAATGGAAATTTGGTCAAGGTATATAAAACTCAACAAAAATCCCGATTCAAGCCCCGATAAAACGAATGAATAAACATGCCAACCCACGTTGAGTAGCAGTGTGAACAAAGCCAAAACTTTCAGCTTATACATCGTTTTCGAATCTTTATATTCTTGCCATTCTTTTTCAATCAATATCATAATTTCACCACTAGATGTTGGAAATATATCCAGTTATTCTGCCGTTTTTCACGTTGATAAGTTCGTCGTATTCATAATCCCCACCACCCTGGCGAGTAAGGAAAATGATAAGTTTCTCACTTTTATAAATTTGCAGAAACTTAAAAAAGTTTCGCCTTATGCGTCGCGATAAAGTCACAACAGGTTTTGTTATCACAAGTGTGTCGCAATCCGACAAAATTCCGCTCGCGATTTTCACGCGGTCTTTTTGGAATTCAGAAAGGGATCGAATACGCTTGTATAAAATATCAGAAAGTTCAAGCAGTGTCACCACCGTTTGAATGCTGTCGTAAGAAAGGTCGGGATTTCTGCGCTTTGCAAATTCAAAGATGTATTCAAGATATATGATAACCGCCATATCATCGGGCAAAATAGAATCAGTGATTGGGCAGATTGTGTCCGTTGTTTGAATCTCCCCAATGGTAGGTTTTGCATACCCCGTGAGAAGTGAACACAGCGTGTCGTGACAAAGCTCGTCGGTAACGTTGATGCAATATATGTTGCCACGCAAAAAATCCGTGGTGAAACCGTTCACCACTGGTTTTTTTGATAGTGTTTTATAAACGTTGTGAAATCTTATCATGTTGCACCTTTTTTAGTATCCAAGAGAGCTTAAAAAATCTTCAAGCCCAGCGGAAATATCGCGGTATGTCGCTTCGAAATCTCTTGTGTAATATGGGTCTAGCACGTTTCTTGGGTCTTGTGAAAAATCAAGAAGCTTGCAAATGACGCCGTCAGTTTTTTTGATTATTCTTTTTGTTCCCGAAATGTTTGATTCGTCCATGCAAATAAAAAAGTCGTATTTGTCGGCATCGCTTTTTTCAAGTTGTGTTGAACGCTTGCTTGAATAGTCGATGAGAAATCTGTCTAATATTTTCGCAGTCCCGTCATAAACCCCCCAACCCACAGCTTCGCTTGAAGTCGCGCGGGATTGAATGTAAAACTCGTTTTGCAAATTCCTATCAGCAACAAGCCTAGCAAAAAGGAATTCCGCCATAGTAGACCTGCAAATATTTCCAAGACAGATAAAACAAACTCTTTTCATCTTTTCTCCAAATGTAAGTATTTATATATAGTATAATATCAATTGGCATATTTGTCAATATATTATGCTTTTAATTTCACGAAAAAAGAAAAAAGGAAGGGGGTGGTGGACGGCAATGCGTTGATATTTTAAAAATCAATACCACTCGAATTGAAAGGTGAAAGGTGAAAGGTAAAAATTGTGGTATAGCACGTCGCTTCGCTCGTGCATTCAATTTTTAAGCCTTTTTACATCATAATAGATTGTGAAATGTTAAAGCGTTTGGCTTTTTGTAGCCAAATATAATTGAAATGCATGTAGCGAAGCGGAATGCCTTACCACAATTTCAGGCGTACGCTACGCTAACGACACCTTTCACCTTTCAATTGTTTAAGCTGCACAGGATTTTGTATCTAGTATCCATCTTTCATGCAAAAAACCACCCAAGGGCAATCCCAAAGGTGGCTTTCTGATATATAAACTTATCCTTTTTGACCTGAGGTCATTAAAAAGCGTGTTTACTGATTTTTAAATTCTTGTTATTAAAGAACTGCGATAACATATTTGAGTGCGAATAGTGCAGTCACGATGTAAAGAACTGGAGAAACTTCTTTTGCTTTTCCTGTAACAACTTGAACGATTACATAGAAGAAGAAGCCCATTGCGATACCATCAGAGATAGAATAGCAAACAGTCATAACAAGGATTGTTATAAAGCAAGGAACAGCGATTGTGAAATCTTTCCAATTGATATCAGTTGCATTGCCCATCATAAGAATACCAACGATGATAAGTGCTGGTGCACAAGCAGCGCTAGCAACCAATCCAAGGATTGGAGTGAACAAAATTGAAAGAAGGAACATCACACCAACAGTTGCAGCTGTAAGACCAGTTTTACCACCAGCTGAAATACCAGCAGTTGATTCAACGAAAGTTGTTACAGTTGAAGTACCCATAACAGCACCAACAGAAGTTGCGATTGCATCAGCCATCAAGCATTGACCAGCTTTTGGAAGTTTACCGTCTTCATCAAGCATACCGCCTTGTTGAGCAGCACCAACCAAAGTTCCAACTGTATCGAAAAGGTCGATCATTGTGAAAGAAATAAGGATAGTGATAAGTGTGAACAAAACTGCCATGAAGCTGTTTGCAGAACCAAACAAGTCACCAAAACCAGTGATGAAAGCACCAACAAGTGATACATCAGGAGTGAAGTCCCAAGTAGTTGGCATAGAAATTCCAAGAGTACCCATAACAGCATCTCCACCAAGTAGACCAGCAGCGATAGCAATTACAGATGTGATAACGATACCAATAAAGATTGAACCTTTAATGTTTTTAGCCATCAAAATAACAGTGATAACAAGACCAACAAGAGCGATAAGCGCATCAGCTGAATAAAGGTTGATAACAGGGCAAGAACCAGTCAAGATAACAAGATTAGCGTTTACAAGACCGATGTATGCGATGAACATACCAATACCAACAGAAATTGCTTTTTTCAAATCTGAAGGAATCGCATTGATGATAGCTTCTCTAGCGCCAGTAACTGTAAGCAAGATGAAAACCACACCAGAAATGAATACAGCAGCAAGAGCGCCTTGGTAAGAAATACCCATTGTGAGGCAAACTGTGTAAGCAAAGTATGCATTAAGACCCAAACCAGGAGCAAGGGCAAATGGATAGTTTGCAAGGAATGCCATAAGGAAACAACCGATTGCAGCAGAAATACAAGTTGCGAAAAGTACGCCTTCAGCAGACATGCCAGCAGCACTTAGGATTGATGGGTTAACAAATAGGATGTAAGCCATCGTAAAGAATGTTGTGAGACCAGCGATGATCTCAGTTTTCACAGTAGTGCCGTTTTCAGCAAGTGCGAAAGTTTTGTCTAGAAATTTCATATAATCCTCCATATTTTATCGCTTTGCGATATGATTACAATATTGTGTTGAAAATTTGAAAATGTAAAATAAAAAAAGTGGGTATCTCCACACCCACCGATAAAATATTGCAACAACCCTTGCAATTTTTAACCGATAGTCGAACCATTTGAGGCGGTTCGGTAGAAACTTTGATGCCATATCCATCACTTTATATCAGCAGTATTCAACTACAGTATAATTTTATCAAAATTTGTGATAATTTGTCAAATTTGTGAGTATTAAAAAGTTGACAAAAAAGTTATAATTATTAACTATATGTAAACAAAAAGTTATTTAATTTGTACTAATACATAAAGAAACGCAAAAACGGCGTAAAACTTTTGACAAACGCCTATAAAATATGGTAAAATTTTTTTGTTAAAAGACTCTTTAATTCCCATACAGAGATGTGGGCAAGATGATATATTATTTTTTAGCACAGCACGTATATTATGATATATATATTGGTATGTGCAAATTGAAAAATAAAGATATGTCACCACGCCTGCAAAGGCGTTTTTTTTATGCCACTTGGGGAACTTACTCAGTCAAAAAATCAAAACAAAGGGGAAAAATATGCAACTAATCTACAACGTAAAAGACAAGCCATCGTTTGGCAAAATCTGTACATTCGCTTTCCAACAAATGATTGCAATCATGGCGGCAACGCTTCTTGTTCCAATCATTGTTTCGATGACGGGACTAACAATGGACCCAGCTGCTGCACTTTTTGGCGCAGGTATCGGAACTGTTGTCTACATTCTAATCACAAAGGGTGAAAGTCCAGTTTTCCTTGGAAGCTCATTCACATTCCTTGGTGCACTTTCTGCTGCTGCAACGCAAAACTATGGATACTGGGGTCTTATCATCGGTGTATCATTCGCAGGTCTTGTTTATGTTGTGATTGCACTTATCATTAAACTTATCGGTTCAGGCTGGGTGAACAAATTGTTGCCACCAGTTATCATCGGACCAATTTTGACACTTATCGGTCTTTCACTTTCAAGCACAGCAACAAGCTGGATGATGGCAAACGGCGGATCAGATTATAACATGGTTGCAATTGTCATTGGTCTTTTCACATTCCTTGCGATTGTTGTGACAAGTGTTAAGGGTGGTAAAAACTTGAAACTTATTCCTTTCATCGTTGGTATCGGCGCGGGATACGCTCTTGCACTTGTTGTCACACTTATTGGTATGGCGTTTGGAATCGCAAGCATGCAAGTTCTTTCTTTCGACGGATTTGTTTCAACATTTGGAACAATCACTCTTGCAAGCTTTGTGAAAGTCCCAGACTTCACTTTTGCTTTAGCAATCGAGTCAGCTGGTCAATACCCACTTGATGGTGCAGCGATTGGTAATCTAGCACTTCTATTCATGCCTATCGGTATTGTGGAACTTGCACAACATATCGCAGACCACAAAAACATTTCAAACATTATCGAAAAAGACCTTATCAAAAATCCTGGTCTTGATAAAACTCTTCTTGGCGACGGTATCGGTTCTGTGGTCGGTTCACTTTTCGGCGGTTGTGCAAACACAACATACGGCGAATCAATCGGCTGTGTGGCACTAACTAAGAACGCATCAACAATCACAATCCTTGCCGCTGGTGTTGGATGTATGGTTCTTGCATTCTTCACACCGTTTGTAACAGTTATCAACTCTATCCCTAAATGTGTTATGGGTGGCGCTTGTATCGCGATGTACGGCTTTATCGCAGTTTCAGGTTTGCAAATGCTTAGAAACGTAGACCTTGGCGACAACAGAAACCTTTATGTTGTTGCTTCAATCTTGGTTTGCGGTATCGGCGGATTGACATTCGAATTCGGATATAACGAAATCGGCGGAACTTCAATGTTCACACTCACAGCTCTTGCTTCAGCACTTATCATCGGTTGCGTTGTGAATGCAATAACTCACAGCGGAAAAGACAGCGAAAGCGGTGCAGATATCGCATCAGCTCAAGTGGACATCTCAAAAGAAGCTTTCGGCTCAGACACTACAACAAGTAAATATAACGGGTAAGAAGGTATATTATTTGAACTAGACGCCCAGCTGTGATGGTTGGGCGTTTTGATAATTAAAAATTAAAAATTAAAAATTAAAAATTGTGGTAGGCACACCGCCTTTGGCTCGTGCAGTTCATTATTTAAATTTTACTATATAAAAGCAACTATATAGTTAAGAGTTTAAACATTATAACAAATGTTAAATCATTGTAAGCACGAGGCGAAGCTGAGTGCATTACCACAATTTTTAATTTTGAATTTTTAATTTTTAATTGTCAAATTTTCATTATAAGTAAATCCCAACTGTCATAAAAACCAAAACTATAAAAAACAAAGGAAACTATAACTATGAAAAATTTGACTATTTTCGATCATCCACTAATTAATCATAAAATAACAAAGCTTTGCGATTCTTCAACTAACACTAAGGAATTTCGCGAAATCGTTTCTGAACTTGCTATGCTCATGGGGTATGAAGCGTTCAGGGATGTGAAAACAACTATGGTGGAAACAAAAGCACCAATTTCAACATTCATGTCACCAGTGGTTGACGAAACAATCACAATCGTTCCAATCTTGCGTGCGGGACTTGGCATGGTGGACGGGCTTGTTTCACTTTTCCCAACTGCAAGGGTTGGTCACGTTGGTCTTTATCGCAACGAAGAAACTCTTGAACCAGTTGAATACTATTGCAAACTTCCACAAGACGGAATCGACGGTCAAGCAATCGTTGTTGACCCAGCTCTCGCAACTGGTGGCTCGGCTGCTGCTGCAATCCAATGCATCAAAAACCGCGGATATAAAAATATCAAACTTCTTTCACTTATCGGTGCAAAACAAGGCGTTCAAACAGTTATAAACGCCCACCCAGATGTGAAGGTTTACGTAGCACACTACGTAGATGCCCCACTAAACGACCACGGCTATATAGTAACAGCCTTCGGCGACGCAGGGGATAGAATCTTCGGAACAAAATAGGCGGAGCGGAGCTCCGCTTCGCAATTGAAAGGTGTCGCTAGCGTAGCGTACGCCTGAAGGTGAAAGGTGAAAATTGTGGTAATGCACTCGCGTTGCTCGTGCTATTCAATATATTTGTAACCAATAGAAATAACGCAACTATTATGGTAGGAACGTTTCTATTTTAGTAGCCAAATATAATTGAGTGCACGAGCTTGCGAGTGCCTACCACAATTTCAGGCGTACGCTACGCTAACGACACCTTTCACCTTCAGGCGTACGCTACGCTAGCGACACCTTTTAATTCGTGCAGTGCAGAATTTTAAACCCATCATCCAACGCCGTCCCACCAACGCCGTCCCATCTTTCACTTGTTTTTAAATTTTTTTTGTGAAACAAAAAATCAAAACACTATTGACAATACCCCCATAACCGTGGTATACTAACATATATTAAAGTGAAATGTATTTTATTGCATTTTTATTAAGGAGATTATATGAGAAAGCTAAGCGAACCAAAGAGTGGAATACTCACACTCAAGTATTTGCCAGATTCCACAGAGGTGACTGAAAATCCGCCAAGATTTTCTTGGATGCCTTGCAATCGTGAAAATGGTCCATACACAATTGAAATTTCAAATCATGCAGATTTCAAGAACATCATTTATAGATGCGAAGAAATTCCTCAAAACTATTTCGCGCCTGATGTGGCACTTGCTGATGGAAAATATTTCTGGAGATTCACAATCACGGGTGGAGAATTCGATTATAGCTCTGTGAGAGAATTTGAAATCACACCAGGTTTGCCAAAAACTCCTGTGAAAAACAAAAACATAAGACTAAACAATATGGATATGGGACATCCAAGATTGTGGCTTACTCCGGCAACTCTCAAAAAGTTCAGAGAAGAGCTCGCAAAAGACCCAACATATTGCAAATTTGATAGATTCCTTGAAAGAACAGCAAAAAGATATATCGACCACCCAATCCCAGCTGAGCCACTTCCTTATCCAAGCGGAAAAAGAGAAATCCTTCACTGGAGAGCGTCATATTCAACTTGCCAAGAAATGTTCAACTATATCCGCTTTGTTTCTATTGCGGGTGTTATTTGCGAAAACGAAGATTGGATCAAACAAGCGGTTGAAGCAACGCTTGCTGCAGCGCGTTGGGATAAAGATGGCACAACATCACGCCACTATAACGACGAATGTGGTTTCAGAATGGCGGGCATGCTTGCTTGGGGATACGATTGGCTTTATAACTATATGACAGAAGAAGAAAAAAGCGAAGTGAAAGATGTGCTTGTTTATAGAACAACAGATATCGAACACCACGCGTTTGTTTCTTCAAAAATACATTACTCACTATACGACAGCCACGCGGTTCGTTCAATTCCGTCAGTTATGGTGCCTTGCACATTGGCACTTCATGGCGAACACGATAAAGCGACAGATTGGCTTCACAGAACAATCAACTATCTAAACGTTTTGTACACTCCTTGGGGCGGAAAAGACGGCGGTTGGTCTGAAGGTTCTATGTATTGGACAACAGGTATGGCGTTCATGCTTGAAGGTGTGAATTTGCTTAAAAATGCAACTGGTATTGACATTTTGAAAAGACCATTCTTCCAAGAAACAGCAAACTTCCCAATCTATTGCAACGCACACGACACATATCGTGCAAGTTTCGGCGACCAATCAAGCCTTGGCAACAAAGCAATCTTGAAAACAGGCTTCAACGCGCGTGACCTTGCTGGTGCAACTGGCAACGGTGTTGCACAATGGTATTTCGAACAAATCGCAAAACGTGAATCATATGACGATCCAAGCTTTTTCAACGTTGGTTGGTGGGATTTCTATTTCAACGAAACATTCTATCTTTCAAACTATGGCAACATAAAAGCAACTCCACCAAAAGCGGGAAGAAACTGCAGATGGTTCAAAGATGTCGGCTGGGTTGCACTTCACGCAAACATGCAAGACGAAGCAAACCACATTGGTCTGCTCACAAAATCAAGCCCATATGGCTCTGTATCACACAGCCACGGCGACCAAAATGCAATAACACTCACAGCGTTCGGAGATACTCTCCTTGCGGAAACAGGATATTATATAGGATTTAACGCATCTATGCATAAAGATTGGAGAAAGCAATCAAGAGCTCATAACTTGATAACAATAAATGGTCAAAACCAATATGCTAAGTTCGACAAAACTGTCCAACTTGCTGCTGTCGGCGTTGTAGAAAGCATGGTGGAAACGGATTCATATGTCCACGTTGTTGAAAACGCAACTGCTGGATACCTTCCAAACGTTCCAACGCTTAAAAGCTACACTCGTGAAATCTTCTTTGTCGACGATGAATATTTCGTTATCAGAGATAACGTAGAACTCACAGAACCAGGATATATCGGCTTCCACTTGCATTCTATGTTCGAACCAGAAATCGATGGCGAACGTGCGACTTTCACAGGTTCAAATGCGAAACTTGATGCCGAAATCGTGTTCACTTCTGCGGGCATTGAAAACATCTATAAAACAGATGATTTTGAAGGCGTAGACGAAAAAGAATACGCAGACCTTGGCAAACAATGGCACTATAACATGAAAACAAGAATGGCGAAAAACCACGTTATCGTGACTTGCCTAACACCAAGCAAAGTGGACGAATATAAAGAAATCGGAACAATCAAAGATGACCAAGGTCACGATGTCTTCCTATACTTCACAAACGACGGCAAAACTTTCCCACTAGTGATTGATGGGGATAAGCGTTATTAGGGTTTAGTGAAGCGGAGTCGACGTTGGTTGCATGGATTTGAATTTCTGCACCACTCGAAGTGAAAAGTGAAAAGTGAAAAGTGAAAATTGTGGTAATGCACTCGCGTTGCTCGTGCTTTTCAATTATATTTGTAACTAAATGTAGGAACGTAACTATTTTAATAGGAACGTTCCTTTTTTTGTATCCAAATACAATTGAGTGCACGAACGAAGTGAGTGCCTACCACAATTTTCACTTTTCAATTTTCACTTTTCACTTTAAAAAAACCAGTGCCGAATTTTGTATCCAAAAAAACAAACTCCCTTCTCATTTGACAATTCGGCAATATTGTGATAGACTGATATAAAGAAAAAGTGGGGGAAATAAAATGAAAAGAATTTCTAAAATTTTGGTAATGATTCTTTGTCTTGCGTTGGTGTTATCGCTTTTCACGGGTTGTGGAAACGACGGCACGTATTATTATATGGATGAAGGCGTGAAAAACAAGGAAAACTGGATAGAAATTGACGGTGACATTTGGACAGACAGTCTTGGGCTCACAGGTACGGCGGAAATCAACGGCAACGATGTGATTTTATATGTCGAGCTTATGGGTATGGAATTTGAGCTTATGACAGGTGTGAAAGACGGCAACACAATCGTCTATGACCTTTATGGGGTGGAGATGATATACACTAAATAGAAACAGAAAAGGCTGTGTCGGAAATTTTAATTGCGACACAGCCTTATTTATTCGTCACAAAAGGGTGCAGTCATTGACAATTTTAGTGTTGTTTTGCTATAATAATAAAAATAGGTAGGTGGTATTTATATGGTAATCGAAAACAACACGCGTGCGACGAAGAATTTGCTTGGCAGATTTTGTTTTGCGAACATGTTTTATCGCGGTCGAACAACTCTTGTGATTTTTCCGCTTTTGGTGATAGCGATAAGTATATTATTCATGAAAATTAATTCAGGTCTTGAAGCGGTTGCGGAAATCGTGATTGCAATTGCCATTGCGTTCCCGATTTTTATTGTGTCAATCAACGTGATACTTTTCAACAAAAACATGCGAAACTATCCGCACGAAGGCAGATCAGCAAGGGTGGACTTCACCGATGAAGGAATTTTTGTTGGTGGAATAGACCGCGAAAAGAAGATTGATTATTCATTTGTTGTGGAATGTGTGGAATTTAACAAATTTTTTATTATGTATTTCAAAAAAAGTTCGCCAATAGTAATCGATAAAGGCGGGTTTAAAAAAGAGCAGATAAAACCATTTCGCGAAATGATGAAAAGGAATATCAAGAAGTAATTATTTTAAGAATTGTTATGGCGAAATGCAATATTTTTTGCTTTTTGCTATTGACAATATGAAATTTTACCTTTATAATATAAAGAACACTTGTAAAAGTATTGTAAATTTCAAAATTAACAGTGATGGGTGAAGTTTTGAATATTATTTGCAGTATCGTAAATGAAAATAGTTAATAAATAAGGTAGGGAAAATATGATTAGTAGAGTTATGAGAGTTAACGGTGATTATGGTATTCACCTTGAAACAGCTTGTGAAATTTTGGAAATCGCAACAAATGTTGACTGCGTGCTTTTCGCAAAAAAAGGTGACGGCGAAAAACTTCAAATGAAAAGCCCAATCATGATGGTTGCACTAGGCGCAAAACGTGGCGACGACGTAGAATTTTCCGTGCTAGGTGAAGAACACACATCAATGAGAGTTTTAAGCGAAATTTCAAGAATAGTGTAAAAAAATGCGAAGCATTTTTTTAAATTAAAAATTAAAAATTAAAAATTAAAAATTAAAAATTAAAAATTGTGGTAAGGCACTCACTTTGTTCGTGCATGCTATTATTAGAGATTAAAATAGGAGCGTTACTTGTTAATAGTAACGCTCTTTTCATATCATCTAATAATTGAATGCATAGGGCGAAGCCCATGCCTTACCACAATTTTTAATTTTTAATTTTTAATTTTTAATTCTTAAGGTGTTGCAGAAATTTGTATCTTACAACGCTCACAACGCTCAACGCTTCACAACGCTTCGCGTTGTGCTCGCTATTCGCTCCACATTTCTTGATTGTATCTGTGCAAGAAGTCGCGCACGCGTTGAGTTTTTGATGTTTCGAAAACCTCTTGCGGTGTTCCGCTTTCAATAACGTGACCTTCGTCCATAAACACAACTTTATCGGCGACGTCTTTTGCGAATGCCATTTCGTGCGTCACGATCACCATTGTGATATCTTCCTTTGCTAGGTTTTTGATAACTTTCAAAATTTCGCCGGTAAGTTCTGGGTCGAGTGCGGAAGTTGGCTCGTCGAAAAATAGAACTTTTGGGCTCATGCCAAGTGCTCTTGCGATTGCAACACGCTGTTGTTGTCCGCCGGAAAGTTCGCAAGGGTAGGCGTTTGCCTTTTCAAGCAAGTTGACTTTTTCAAGTAAATCTTCTGCGTTTGCCTTTGCAACTTCAGCTGAAGTGCCCAAAACATTCACTTGTGGGTGAATGATATTTTGAATAACGCTCATGTGTGGAAAAAGACAGAAGTTTTGAAAAACCAAGCCAGTTGCAAGCTGAATTTTGTGGGCAGTTTCCTTGTCGGCTACAACTGCAGTTTCACCTTCGCCACTCAAAAGAGTGTCGCCACAAATAACAATTTCCCCTGAATCAGCCGATTCAAGCTGAGTTAGTATTCTCAAAAAAGTTGATTTTCCGCAACCTGATGGTCCGATGATTGCAACAGTTTCCCCTTCCTGAACGGTAAGGGCGATGTTTTTTAGAACGTGATTTTCACCGAATGATTTATTGACATTTTGTGCATCTATAAGTTTCATATCTTTCCCCCCCTTATCCTTTATAATAATCCATTTTCTTTTCAATTCTTGTGAAGGTTTGTTCCACAAGTGCGTTCATGACCAAATAAAATATACCCGCAATAATAAAAGGAACAACAGAAGAATAGAATGTCACCATCTTGTTTGTTATTGTGAAAAGTTCCTCAACCGCAATAACAGAAGCAAGGGCAGTATCTTTCAAAAGCACCATAAATTCGCTTCCTAGGTTAGGAATAACACGTTTCACAACTTGTGGCAAAATGATATGGCGGAATGTTTGTTTCTTGTTGTATCCCAAAACCTTGCCCGCTTCGTATTGCCCAGCCGGAATTGATTGAATGCCACTTCTGAAAATTTCCCCAAAATACGCCGCGTAATTCAAAATAAACGCGATAACGCAAGCGGTGAATCTGTCGTAAGAAATCGTCACGCCAAACGCCATAAGGATGTATTTTGGCCCGAAATATACAAACAAAAGTTGCAAAATCAGCGGTGTGCCACGCATAATCATCTGATAGAATCGCACAATGCCGGAAATAACTTTGATTTTGCTCATTCTTCCAAGCGCAACCAAAAGTCCCAACGGCACGGCAATAACAACGGTTATTGCGAAGATTTTAAGTGTGACACCAGTCACAGATAACATCAAAACTATTAAGTTCCAAATTTGATCTAAAGTCATAAAGCCTCCAAACGCAGTAAAAGTTTGGGGAGTTTTTCCCCAAACTGATACGAACATTATTTTATTTTATATTTATATTATCAGGAATTTGATTTAAAGATTATTCGATGATTGTCACATCTTCAGAGAACCATTTGATTGAAATTTCAGCCAAAGTTCCGTCTGCTGCAAGTGCACGAAGTGCTTCTTCCACTTCAGCACAAAGTTCTGTGTCTTCTTTTCTGAATCCGATGATGTATTGTTCAGTTTCACTGCCTTCAGCAAGCATTTCAAAATCTTTGCCTGATGTCACGATGGCATATCCAGCAGAAACATTGTCCATATAAACCGCATCAACACCCTTTGTTTCCAAATCCATAAGTGCTATGTCGTTTGTGTCAAATCCAACGATTGTGATTGAAGAAGCGTATGAAGAAGCAGAAAGAGTTTCGTCTGCTGTTGAACCACTTTGAACGGCAACAACACTTCCCGCAAGGTCAGCCACAGAAGAAATTTCGCCTTCTCTTGTAATAAAAACCATCTCGTTGTTCATGTATGGGATAGAAAGTGTCATCGCTTCATCGCGTTCTTCACTCCAACTCATACCATTCCAAATGCAATCGATTGTGCCAGAATTAAGTTCAAGTTCCTTTGCATCCCAAGAAATAGGTTGCAATTGAAGTTCCCAACCAAGATAATCGCAAACGGCAGTCGCCACGTCGATATCAAATCCTACGATGTTGTTTGAATCATCGCGAAATCCCATTGGTGCAAAAGTGTCGTCAAGACCCAAAATGAACACTTCTTCATCAGAAGAAGCCCCGCATCCCGCAAACATTGATAAGCAAAGTGCCAAACAAAGCACAAGCATAATAACTTTTTTCATAATTTTTATATCCTCCAAAAAATTGTTTCATACTAAGTGATGACAGTTTATCACTTTATCACAATGAAGTCAAGCAAAAAACAATTAAATTAAAAATTAAAAATTAAAAATTAAAAATTGTGGTAAGGCACTCGCATTGCTCGTGCAATCTATATTAGAAAGGGTTATGGGAACGTTACTTGTTAATAGTAACGCTCTTTTCATATTATCTAATAATTGAATGCATAGGGCGAAGCCCATGCCTTACCACAATTTTTATCGAGCTCGTAGAGCGAAGCCTGTTTTTAATTTTTAATTTTTAATTCGCGTAGTGCAGAATTTCAATCCTACAAACAAAACGACGCCAAAAAAAACTCCTTCCCCCAAAACCCAAAAAAAGAGAGCCTCTGCACCGCAGAAGCTCTTTTTTTTCATATAATTTTTTTTACTTATTAACCGAAAAGCTACACCTTAAAAGTATCTTTTCAAAAGGCCACCAAAGCCAGCGCCGTGTCTTGCTTCGTCTTTCGCCATTTCGTGAACTGTGTCGTGGATTGCATCGTAGCCAAGTTCTTTTGCACGTTTTGCAAGGGCAAGTTTGCCTTCGCAAGCGCCAGTTTCAGCTGCGTATCTAAGTTCAAGGTTTTTCTTTGTTGAATTTGTCACAACTTCACCAAGAAGTTCTGCAAATTTAGAAGCGTGTTCAGCTTCTTCAAAAGCGTATCTTTTGTATGCTTCAGCGATTTCAGGATATCCTTCGCGTTCTGCAACTCTTGCCATTGCAAGATACATACCAACTTCTGTGCATTCGCCTTCAAAGTTAGCTTTAAGACCAGCCATAACTTCAGCGTCGTCAACAATGCCGTCGCCAACGTGGTGTTCACAAGCGAAAACCACAGGAGCTGATTCGTCAACTGCAACAAATTTTGAAGCTGGTTGTTTGCAAACTGGGCAGAATTCTGGTGCTGCACCATCAACGATTTCACCACATACTGTACATCTAAATTTCATAATTGTTCCTCCGTTTTGCGGGCAAGATCCTCATATTGCTCGCATAAATAATATATACTTTTTATCATCAAAGGCAAAGCCTTTTGATTTTAGTGTGTTTTTGCCATGCAATCTTTGCATGTGCCGTAATAAATAAGTGACACGCGTGAAACTTTTCCCAATTCAAAATCATTCGGCGCTTCCGCTTTTTTGATAATGTCTTGAATCTTTCCGCAAGCTGTGCAAACAAAATGTTGATGATCAGAAATATTTCCGTCATAATTAGTTTTGGAATTGCCCGCATCAATCTTGTTGATTTCTCCACGTTCAGATAAAAACGCAAGGTTGCGATAAACTGTCGCAATGGAAACGCTTGAATCTTTTTCTTTTAGCGCAGAATATATCGTGTCGGCATCGGGATGACTTTCCACCCCGCGCAAATAATCCAATATCTGTTCGCGCTGTCTTGAATATCTAATTTGTTTTTCCATAATTCTCCTGATCTTATTTCAATACCGTAATATTTGGCTTGTAACATAAGTTAAACGCCCTTAATGATATTGATTATCATTATGTTATTATAATACACGATATATATGTGTTTGTCAAGTGTTTTTGAAATTTTTTTAAAGCGTCACAAAAAAATAATAAATTTTGCTATCTTTTGTTTACATTGCGATGTTACTATAATGAAAGCGGATAGACCGCAGTATAATTTCGATAACATTTGGCAAGGATTTGCCAAATAAATAAAAGGAAAAAACAACATGGTATTTTCATCTATTCCATTCTTATTTTATTTTTTCCCTGTTGTAATGATACTGTATTATGCAGTGCCATTCAGGGCGAAAAATCTTCTGTTGCTTGTTGCAAGCTTGATTTTTTATGCTTGGGGCGAGCCGATTTATATCGTGCTTATGGTTTTCTCTTCCGTGGTGGACTACACAAACGGAAGATTAATAGAAAAGTTTGAAGGCAACAGAAAAATGCAAAAGGCGGTCATGATATTGTCTGTTTGCATAAACGTTGGACTTTTGGGCTTTTTCAAGTATGCCGATTTCTTGGTGGGCAATGTGAACGCACTTTTGGGAACAAGCATAAAAACGGCGGGATTGCCACTTCCTATTGGTATATCTTTCTATACATTCCAAACGATGAGCTATTCAATCGACGTTTATCGTGGCGATGTGAAAGCGGAAAGAAAATTTCTCAACTTCATGTGCTACGTTTCTATGTTCCCGCAACTTATTGCAGGTCCAATCGTGAGATACCAAACGGTTGCAGAGGAACTAAAAGAAAGAACAATCAATTTTGACGGCTTTTGCGAAGGTTTCAAAACTTTCACAATCGGGCTTGGCAAAAAGGTTCTTATCGCAAACAATATCGGTATGCTTTGGGCGGAGCTTTCAGCATCACCAACAATGACAGCGTCGCTCGCTTGGCTTGGTATTGTGGCGTTTGCGTTCCAAATTTTCTTCGACTTCTCGGGTTATTCAAGCATGGCGATAGGTCTTGGCAGAATGTTTGGCTTTTCATATCCAGAAAACTTCAACTATCCATACATCGCAAAAAACATCACCGACTTTTGGAGAAGATGGCATATGTCACTTTCAACATGGTTCAAAGATTATGTGTATATCCCGCTTGGCGGAAGCAGATGCAGTAAGATAATCAACCTTCGCAACTTGCTTATCGTTTGGATGGTAACTGGTTTTTGGCACGGTTCAAACTGGAACTTTATCATTTGGGGATTGTATTTCGGTGTGATTCTTATATGCGAAAAATCTTTCATGCTTAAAGCGCTAGAAAAAACGCCAGCTGTTGTGAAGCATGCCTACGCAATTTTCTTGATTTTGATTGGTTGGGCGATATTCGCATTTGAGGATATGAGCATGCTGATTGCATTCTTTGGCTCGCTGTTTGGTGCAAACGGTGGCAGTAGCGGAGAATTTTGGTTCTATTTGAAAAACTACGCAATGGTTATCGCCTTTGCTGTGATGTTCTCTGTTCCAACGGTGAAAGTTATCAAGGCAAAAGCGCAGGAAAACGGCAGTGTGGTTTTGCTTACAACACTAGAAATAATCGAAGGTGTTGCACTTGTGGGGATATTCTTCCTTTCAACAATGTATTTGGTGGACGCAAGCTTCAATCCATTCTTATATTTCAGATTCTAATAGGTGGAAAAATATGCAAGTAAAAAGTAATCGAAAAAAAGAAGCAACCGCGGAATTTTTATCAAATTTTGTGGGTTGCTATTCGTGGAGATAAATATGCAAAAAAATAATAATGATTTAAACAATATATATATAAGCGAAAATCAGGGTGGTAAAACCGCAAAGAAATCGGCTTTTAAAATCAATGCAAAAAGCGTGGTTGCCATTATTCTTTCGGTGTTTATCGTGGTGATTGGTGTGGCTTCGGTGATTTTGCCCGACAAAACTTTCTCGGAAAACGAAAACAGATACCTGCCATCGCTTCCACAATTTTCCCTTGACGCGCTTTTCTCGGGCGATTATATCGCGGATGTAGAACAGTATCTTCAAGACCATTTCCCCGGCAGAGATTTCTTTGTTGCGGGGAAAGCTGATGTGGAAATAGCACTTGGCAAAGACCAAAACAACGGGATTTATCTCGGCAAAGATGGATATTTGATTTCGCAGTTCACAGCTGCAAGTCAGGCGGATTTGGATAAAAAAATCGCGTCAATCAACAGCTTTATCGCAAAGCTAGAAGGGGTGGAAGTCAACTTTGCTTTGGCGCCTAGCTCAAATCTTGTCAACGGTGATAAACTGCCGGACAATCGTCCTGATGATGATATCCAAGGTGTGCTTGATTATATCAACGGACAAGTGAACGGCAATATCACAAACCTTTCGGGCACGCTTTCAGAAATCAACAAAGTGCAACAGCTGTATTTCAAAACGGATCATCACTGGAACACTTATGGTGCGTATTATGCCTATGCGGAAATTATGAAGAGCATGGGTGAAACGCCAATCCCAATCACGCAGTATCAAAAAGTTGTGCTTTCAGAAGAATTCAAGGGCACAATGTTTTCTCAAGGTGGTTTTTTCAACATGGCGGGGGAAGAATTCGCCTTGCTTGAAAATATCAATAAATCAGAACTTATCGTGAACTACATCCTCACAGGTGGCGAAACAAACACTTTGTATTCCGATAAGTATCTGACAGAAAAAGATAAGTATTCATACTTTCTAGACGGCAATCACCCGATTATCACCGTTGAAAACCAAAACGCACCAATCGATAAACACATCGTTATCGTGAAGGATTCTTATGCGAATATAATGGTGCCGTTCCTTGCCGATTCATATTCGAAAATCACAATCATCGATTTGCGTTTCTATGCGGGCTCTGTTTCGGAATACGTAGAAGCAGAAGGCGTGGACGACGTTATCATATTGTATAACATCGACGGCTTCCAAACGGATTTGGGAATTTATAAACTAAGATAATAACAAATTGCACAAAAGCAGTGGCTAGTTTTTTGATTAGACAAAATGTTAATTTGGAATTTTGCAAAATAATTTTAAAATTTTTGTAAAATTCCTTGACATTGTGATTTTTATTTGATAGAATAAATAAGCGTTGAGGAGAGTTGGCTGAGCGGTCGAAGGCGGCGGTCTTGAAAACCGTTGAAGTGAAAGCTTCCTGGGGTTCGAATCCCTAACTCTCCGCCATAATAAAAAAAGGACATCACGGAAGTGATGTCCTTTTTTTATTATGGCGGAGAGAGCCCCGCTGTGGTGGGTCTTTTCGGGTTTTTTGCCACGAAGGGGGGATTGATATATGCTAATATTATCTGCACCCCCCTTAGTGGCAAAAATTCCCGAAAATCCTCCACCACAGCTGCTTGCCCCACTCGTGCGTAGTTTCGCTGGTGGGGCGACCCGTTGGGTCGCTTCAATGTTTTAAGTTTTTGCAAGCAAAAGCTTTGCTTTTGGCTTGTGTGGGTGGGGCGTTGCCCCACATTCAATTATTGGGGCAAGCGAAAGGCTTTGCCTTTCGGCTTGTGGGGAATTTTTCAATTATTGGAGCAAGCGAGGGCTTTGCCCTCGGCTTGGGTGTTTGGCTTTGCTTTCGGCTTGGGTGGTTGAAAGTTTTTTGGTTTTAGTATTGACTAAGTTATGTTTAAAATGTTATAATATGTGCATATAGAAAGGCGTGGTGGTTTATGATTGAAGTGATTGGTGAAATAGCTGAATATTTATCATGTTTTAAGGGCGTTGAAAAGGTTCTTTTATTTGGCTCTCGTGCTAGGGGGGATAATAAGGAGCGTTCGGATATTGATATTGCTGTTTTTGGCGAGCTTTCGCAAGGTGATTGCGGTGAAATTTGCTATTATTTTAGTGAAGAAGTAAACACGCTTTTGAAAATTGATTGTGTTTTTGTTAAAAATATTGATATTAGCGGTAAATTTTTTGAAAGTATCAAAAGAGAAGGTGTGGTGATATATGAAAGAAAATAAACTTGAAAATTTTATAAATGCGGTCAAAAGATTGAACGAAGCGAGAACGGCGTTTGGTGGTGAACCTGACAACACATTATATCGTGATGCTTTGATTCAAAGGTTCGAATTCACGTTGGAACTTGCGTGGAAAACAATTCGTGAAGAATTGATTGAAGCATTTTTTTCGGAAAAAGAGCTAAACTCGCCACGTAATGTCATATCAAAAGCATACCAAGAAAATTATATCGACGACGAGAAAATTTGGCTTGACATGTTGAAAGAAAGAAACAACATTGCACATATTTACAGCGAAGAAGATGCGATTGCAGTTGCGGATAAAATAAAAACTAAGTTTTGCAAAGTGCTTACAAAACTTTCAAAATCAATAAAATAAAACAACCAAAATAAAACAAAAACAAAAACACTTGCCTATTGGCAAGGGGCATCGCTTTGCGGTGTCTTTTTTATTTGGCAGGGGAGATTTTTGTCAATTTCAGATATTTATGAAAAATTGCTTTGTTTTTGTGGCAAGTGTGGTATTATATTGTTGTAAAGGCAGGTATATTATGAAATACGGACAGGAATTTAGATTTGGGTATGACGGTGACCCGAAAGAGAAGATGAAGATGATTGCTGATGCGGGGTTTGATGGCATCATGACATGGTGGGGGCATCGCTTTTCGCGACGCGACGGTTCGCGTGAGAGCGTGGCTTTGAATGCTCGCGATTGCGGATTGCAACTTTTTGCGTTTCATTCGTCTTATCAAGATGTTTCCGACATTTGGGGTAGCGATTCAAGAGCTAAAAAAATACTAGACCGCCACATTGCCAACCTTGAAGATTGCGACAAGTTTGGTTGCAGAAATTTGGTGGTTCACGTTTCGGGTGTGGATGCAATGCCAACAAACCTAGATGCGGGATTGGAAAATTATGCGAAACTTTTCAACCGTGGTAAGCAGCTTGGCGTGAACGTTGCGATGGAAAACGTTTCTTTCACTTGTCTTAATAGGCTTTTGATTGAAAACTTGAATTCACCAGCACACAAAAGTTGCTACGACAGCGGACACGATAATTATATGAGCGATGTTGGCGACGATGTGCTTTCGCTTTTTGCAGGCAGAATAGCGGTGACGCACCTTCACGACAACTATAAAAACGAAAGAAAAGACAGCCACTTTCTGATCGGCGACGGCGACGTTGATTTCAAAAGAGTTGTTAGCGTCTTGAAAAAAGAAAACCTAGAGGCAATTTGCCTAGAATCAAGAAACTCCAAACAATCAAAATACGCAAACCTTTCCCCCCAAGACTTTCTTGCAAAATCACTGGAAAATGTGAAGGGGGTTTTTGGTTGCTAGATACAAAATTCTGAACCACTTTAATAATTAAAAATTAAAAACAGGCTTCGCTCTGCGAGCTCGATAAAAATTAAAAATTGTGGTAAGCACGGGAGCAAAGCTCCCTGTGCATTCAATTATTAAAAAATATGAAAGGGGCGTTACTTAATACAAGTAACGCCATTTTTTTAATTTCTAATAATATAGTATGCACGAGCAAAGCGAGTGCCTTACCACAATTTTTAATTTTTAATTTTTAATTTTTAATTATTAAAGTGGTGCAGAAATTCACATCCACCAACCCCCACCACCCTATTTTTCTATAAAGTTCAAAATTGCGTCGTAGGCTATTTCTTTGTCGGTTTCTTTCAGGATTTCGTGTCGCATTTCTGGGATGAGTTTCAAGCTTACGTCAAGACCGCAATCAAGGTACAGTTTGCAGAGTGCTTCGACGCTTTTGGTGTAGTCGCCAACGGGGTCGTCGCTTCCTGAAATCATCAAGATTGGCATATCTTTTTCGATGTTTTCAAGTGCTTTTTTGTCGTAGATTGTCTTGAACGCAGAAAAGAAGCTTTTATAAAAACCGTAAGTGAAAACTCTGCCACAATATGGGTCTTGGTTGTAGATTTCCACTTCTTCTATGTTGCGGTTAAGCCAGCTGTTTTTTCTGTTGTCGCCAAGTTTTGCAAAGTGTTTTTCATATCCGCCAAAGCTCATGTTGGCAATTATTTGTGCCTGAGCGTTTTTGCCTTTAAATTTGTTGCCAAGCTTGGCAATGGCAAGCCCAGCCGAAAGCAGAGCTCCCGTTTGCATACCACTTCCGCAGATGATGGCTTTGTCGGCAAAATCGTATGTTTGAATGTATTTTTGAGTTAGGAAAGAGCCGTATGAATGTCCAAAAACAATAAGTTTTAAGTTTGGATATAAGTCTTTCAAAAAGCAAGAAACCTCACCTTGGTCTTTCACGCAAGATGTGAAGTTGTCGCCAATGCCCACTTCGCCAACCTTTTCAGGGTCGCCACAAGTTGCGCCGTGCCCGCGCACGTCGTATGTGCAAACGATGTATCCCGCCTCGTTTAAAAACTTAGCAAAGTGATCGTATCGCATGGCGTGTTCGCTCATGCCGTGTGTTATTTGAACAATGCCTTTTGGCACAACGATGTTGTCGTAAAGGTAAGCTTTTATTTCCAATCCGTCAAAAGAAATGATGTTGATTTTTTTCATGCTGATTCCCCCTTGGTTTTAATGATGTAATTATACAGCATTTTTGTCAGCATTGCAATAGAAAATGAGAATTTTTATTCGCTATCGGGCAAAAGTGGGGCGTAAGAATTGCTTGCAGGGTCGAAAAATATCCCGATTTGCGGTGGATAAACTGATAAAATTCCAAAAAATATAATCAAAAGTGCAAACCCAAACACCCCGATAATGTTGGAAAATTTGAAGTCGAAAACCGCGCTGTCGTCAAATATGCGGTAAGTGAAAATCGTCACCCCCACCCCAAATGCGAATGAAAAAATATCAAGTGGCAAAAAATTATCGCCGATAATCCCTGTGTAGGTATAAAAGAACACGCAAGTTCCAAGCATGCCAAAAAGCACACCCGCAAACCGCGATGTAAAAAAGCCGTAATTTCCCATCTCAGCGGTGAAATATTGAATTATAAAAAACACCACCGATGGGATAAGCAACAGTTTTAAGTGTTGAAAAGTGCTCTCGTTTGTGGGGAATATCAACCCCGCCCAAAGCGGTTTTCCAAGCAATTGATAAAAAAAGTGGCAAGCCGACCCCACCACCATGAGAAACGCAAAATAAGAAAAATCCCACCCCGAAAGGCTTAATGTGTTTTGTGTCATAAAAAACTCCAGTGCAAAGCGAAGCTCTGCTTTTCTTTGCACTATTTATATGCCAAAACATCAAAAATATGCCAAAAACTTTAATTTAATTTAAATCTCCACCCCCACCCCTTGATTTTTCTTGACAAAAGGGCGGAATTATAAGAAAATATAAGTTATGAAAGAAAGTTTTGCAAATGATGTTTATAATGCGGTGAAGAAAATTCCCGTGGGAAAAGTGCTAAGTTACGGCATGGTGGCAACGCTGTCAGGTCATCACGGAGCGTCCCGCGCGGTTGGCACAGCACTGCACAAAAACCCCGACCCCAAAAGCATACCTTGCCACAGAGTGGTGGGTTGCGATGGCAGACTTGCCAAATTTTTCGCGTTTGGTGGGATAGAAGCGCACAAGTTTGCACTTTTGCAAGAGGGCGTCATCTTCAAAGGTGACAAAGTTGACATGAACGCTTGTGTTTGGAACGGCAAAACATCGGAGAATGATTATGAATGAAATAAAAGATAAACTTTTTGTGATAACGGGCGGTGGAAACGGCATTGGCAAAGCGATTGCAACCCACGTTTTGGAAAACGGTGGCTGTGTTGCAATTATTGATACAGACACAGCAAAAATCCAAACTGAGTTTGAAAAATATAAAACAAAAACCTTGATTTATAACGGTGACTTATCCATTAAAGCCGACATGGACAAGTTTTGCGAAAAAGTTATTGCTTTTGGCAAAGTTTTTTGCCTTATCAACAACGCGTGCAAAACCCACGGCGGAATGTTGCACCCTTGCGGATATGAAGACTTTATGAAAACACTAGCAGTTGGCGTTGGTGCACCTTATTATTTGACAAGCGTGCTAAAGGATAATTTCCAAAATGGCGGAAGCGTTATCAACATATCTTCAACGCGCGCCCACCAAAGCCAAAAAAGCACAGAAAGCTACTCTTCTGCAAAAGGTGGCATTTGCGCACTTACCCACGCAATGGCGATAAGCCTTGGTGGCAAAATCCGCGTGAACAGCATCGCCCCAGGTTGGATAGACACAACAGAGAGCGAATTTTTCGGGGCGGATAACACCCAACATCCCGCAGGGCGTGTGGGAAAACCTTGTGACATTGTGGAAATGGCAATGTATCTCGCAAGCGAAAAAGCTGGTTTTATAACGGGCAGTGAATTTGTTGTGGACGGCGGAATGAGCAAGCTTATGGTTTATCACAACGATGAAAATTGGCAACTAGAAGAATAACTAGGATAATAAATAGGAGAATAAATATGGCAACAACAATAGTTTCAATCGCAACGGCGAGCGGACAAGGTGCAATTGGTATTGTGAGAATTTCCGGCGACAGTGCTTTCAAAATTGCGGGTGAAATTTTTCAAACTAAAAATGTAATTTTCAAACCAAGAATGCTTTATCTTGGTAATATAAAAGCGGGCAATGTTTCCGATCAAGTGCTGATGGTTCAGTTTGCATCGCCAAACTCTTTCACCGGCGAAGATGTGGTTGAATTCCAATGCCACGGCGGAGAAGTGGTTTTGCGTTCAATCGTGAAAAAAGCGATAGAACTTGGTGCACAGCCAGCAACGCAGGGAGAATTTTCTCAGCGTGCGTTTTTGAACGGCAAAATGAATTTGACGCAAGTTGAAGGTATCGCGGATATAATCAACGCAGAAAGCGAAACGGAAGCGGAAATCGCGTTCGGTCTTTTTGGTGGCGGACTTTCAAAAAAGGTGAAAATTTTACAAGACAAGCTTATGGATGTCATGCTTTATGTTGAAGCCAGCTTTGATTATCCCGAAGAAGAAATGCCGCAAATTGGCACGGCGGAAAATATTTCTGCGGTGAAGTTTGTTCGCGAAGAGATTGAAAAAACATTGCAAACGTATTCATATGGCAAAAAGGTTAAAGAGGGCGTGAAGGTTGCAATCATTGGCAATCCAAACGTGGGAAAAAGTTCAATCCTAAACCGCCTTTGCGGTGAAGAACGTGCAATCGTCACAGAAATCGCAGGCACAACGCGTGATATTGTGGAAGTGCGATTTGTTTATAAAGATTTAAAATTTAGCTTTTTCGACACAGCTGGCATAAGGCAAACGGAAGATATAGTTGAAAAAATCGGTGTGGAAAGGGGCGTTGACCTTGCAAAAAAAGCCGACGTGCTTTTGGCAGTTTTTGACGAGCGTGGAATCGACAATGAAATTTTGTCACTTTGCAACAAGGATAAAACAATCGTGGTTTTCAATAAAATCGACGGCGGATACCAAGTGCCACAATTGCGAGAATTCAACTGCGTGGAAATTTCCGCAAAGGAAGAACAAAATCTTGCCACACTTTATGAAATGATATACGAAAAAGCAAAAGTGAAAAAATCCGACGGCTTGGTTCTCACAAACGAAAGGCACTATTTCGCCTTGAACACAGCACTAGAAATGTTGAAAAACTTACAAAAAGACATAGAAGTTTTGCCAGCAGACCTAATCGCAATAGACATGAAACAAATCTGGGAAACCCTAGGCAGTATAACAGGCACAACATCAAGCGAAGAAATCGTAAACGCGATTTTCTCAAGACTATGCTTGGGGAAATAAGAAAATCGGAGATTTTCTTATTTTCCCTAATTGAAAATTAAAAACAGGCTTCGCTCTGCGAGCTCGATAAAAATTAAAAATTGTGGTAAAGCACTTGCTTCGCTCGTGCATTTCAATATATATTTGGCTACTAAGAGCCAAACGCTTTAGCAGGTCACAATCTAATAATGTAAAAAGACTTAAAAATTGAAAGCACGAGCAACGCGAGTGCATTACCACAATTTTTAATTTTTAATTTTTAATTTTTAATTTTCACTTTCCCCCAAAAGTATCTATAACGAAAAATAATCTAAACAAAAACTAAACCCCCACCCAAAACTTCACTCACAAAGGAGCAAATAATGCAAATCGTAATCTATTCACTTATCGGCATACTACTTCTCGCTATACCAGGATATTTTTTGAAGAAATTCAACATGGTAGGAGAAGGCGGATTGTCGCTTTTATCTAATATACTTTTATATGTGACAACACCAGTTTTGATATTTGTGAACTTTCAAAAGATGGACTATGACCCTTCAATGGCAAGTGATTTGCTGTGGATGTTCCTGCTTTCTTTTGTATCTTTTGCAATCATCGCACTGCTTGTTATCGTGATTTTGAAGCCTCACAAACGCGGGGATTTTCAAAAACTTTTCTGCTTTGGTATCACCTTTGCAAACAGCGGTTATATGGCAATACCATTCCTTGAAGCGATATATCCTGGCGACAGCTTGGTTATTATGTATTCGGCGATATTCATCTGCGTATTCAACGTGTTCTTGTGGACAGTTGGCGTTTTTTATGTTACGGGCGACAAGAAATACGTATCAATAAAAAAGGCATTTTTGAACCCAGCCACGATTGCACTTTTGTTCTCGTTGCCACTTTTTGTGCTTAATATCAGGGTTTCAAACTTTTCAGAATCAATCTTTTCAAGCATATCAAGCTTTTCAACAATGAACACTCCAACATCAATGTTGGTGCTTGGCATCAAGCTTGCCGATGCGAAAATTGGCGAACTTATAAAAAATAAAAAGCTTTATTTGATTTCATTATTCAAGCTGTTTATCGTGCCGATAGCAATATATTTCATCTTGATTGTGCCTTTCAAAAACACAGTAGACCCAACAATGCTACGCGTGCTTTTGATAACAATAATGATGCCAGGTGCGGCCGCAGCAACAGTTATGTTCGAAAAATTCGGCCACGAAAGTTCCGATGCCGCAATGTATTTCCTTCTGTCCACCTGCCTTTCAGTGGCGACAATACCAATTATGATGAACTTGGTAAACCTAATTTAAGCGAAGCTTAAATTAATTAAAAATTAAAAACGGAAATAATTAAAAATTAAAAATTAAAAATTAAAAATTGTGGTAAAGCACTCGCCTTCGGCTCGTGCATGCTATTATTTAAAATTATGAAAGGAGCGTTACTTGTTAATAGTGACGCTCCTTTCATAGTATCTAATAATTGGATGCATAGGGCGAAGCCCATGCCTTACCACAATTTTTAATTTTTAATTTTTAATTTTTAATTTTTTAAAACGCTTGCAACGGCTGAAAAAATTTGCTATAATAATCGTAATAACAAAAAGGAAGGATGATTTTATGATAACTAAAGATATGACAATCATGGAAGCAATCACGGAAAATGAAAATGTAGCGGCAGTTTTGCAATCTTATGGAATGCATTGTCTTGGCTGTGCAATGGCTAGGGGTGAAACTATCGAAGAAGCAGCAGGCGTACACGGTTTTTCTGTTGAAGAATTGATTGAAGCAATCAATAAATAATTTTAAAACACTAAAGAACACCAAATTCGGGTGTTCTTTTTTTGTATCAAAATAATCTATTTGTAATTTATGGCAAAATATTGTTAAATTTTTTGCAAAAAAATCAAAAGTTTTTTTTAAATGCTATTGAAAAAAGAACATTTATAGTATATAATGAAAGTAATATAAATTTATTTTTATGAGAAAATAAATAAAGGGGTAAAAAAAGTTATGGCAAAGAAAAAAGACACAGTTGCAATGTTGCTTGCGGGCGGTCAAGGCTCAAGACTATACGCGCTCACTCATCAACTTGCAAAACCAGCGGTAACATATGGCGGAAAGTATAGAATTATTGACTTCGTTCTTTCAAACTGTATCAACTCTGGAATCGACACAGTAGGTGTGCTCACGCAATACCAACCATTGATTTTGAACGAATATATCGGCAATGGTCAACCATGGGATTTGGATAGAACATTTGGCGGAGTGCACGTACTTCCACCTTATCAAGCAAAAGATAAATCAGAATGGTATAAAGGCACAGCAAATGCAATCTATCAAAACTTGCACTTTATCGACAGCTACGATCCAGACCACGTTATCGTTCTTGGCGGTGACCATATCTATAAAATGGATTATCAAGAAATGATGAAAATCCACATCGAAAAAGATTCTGACTGCACAATCGCTGTTTTGCCAGTTGATTTGAAAGAAGCTTCAAGATTTGGTATTATGAACTGCGACGAAACTGGTAAAATCCTAGAATTCGAAGAAAAACCAGTCGCTCCAAAATCAAACCTTGCATCAATGGGTATCTACGTTTTCAAAGCAGAAGTTTTGAAAAAATACCTAGTTGACGATGAAAACACATTGGGAAGCGAAAACGACTTTGGTAAAAACATCATTCCAAACATGCTTGCCGACGCAATGAACATGCAAACATACAGATTTGAAGGCTATTGGAAAGACGTTGGAACTCTTTATTCGCTTTGGGAAGCAAATATGGAACTTCTTGGCGACCCTAAATTTGACGTTTACGAACCTGAATGGAGAATTCATTCAAGAAACCCAATCGTTCCACCACAATATGTTGCGGAAGGCGCGGTTATGAAAAACTCAATCATCGCCGGTGGTTGCGAAGTTGAAGGTACAGTTATCAATTCAATTTTGTCAGCAGGCGTGAAAGTGAAAAAAGGCGCAGTCGTACGCGACAGTGTTATCTTCGCTGATGTCGAAGTTGGCGCAGGTGCGGAAGTATCTTATTCAATTATCGATGAAAGAGTGACAATTGGTGCAAAAGCGAGAGTTGGTGGCGAAAAGAATACCGACGACGAAATTGCTGTTATCGGAAGAGACAGTATTCTTGCGGACGGTGGAAAAGTTTCTGCCGGAGAAATTTTGGATTGCGGAGGTAAATACTGATGGCTAGTGTAGTTGGACTCGTATTTGCGAATATGAACGAAGAAAATTTGGATATGCTAACAAAAACTCGCGCGGCGGGCAGCGTTCCATTTGGCGGAAGATACAGAATGATTGACTTTGTTTTGTCAAGCATGGTAAATTCTGGTATCAATAAAGTTGGTGTTATCACATCAAACAACTATCAATCTCTTATGGACCATATCGGAACAGGTAAGGAATGGGATTTGGCGAGAAAGAACGGCGGACTTGTTATGCTTCCACCATACGGAAACAGCAACGCTGGTGCAACTTCAAGAATCGAATCTTTGAAAGCTGTTCACGGATTTATCGAAAGATGTTCTGAAGAATATGTTGTACTTTCAGATTGCGACGTTGTATACAACATGGACTTTGATGAAATCATCGAAAGTCACGAAAAAAATGACGCGGATATCACAATGGTATATCACAAAGGCTCTTGCGACCAATATTCTAACAGACAGCTTGCAACTTTGGAAGTTGCGGGAACTGGCAAAGTTTTGGATATGGCAATCAACGTGGAAGCTAATGGTGTTGTGAATCAATATATCAAAGTTATCGTTATGAAAAAATCTCATTTGCAATCTCTTGTTAATGATGCAACAGCCCACGGCAGAAAAGATTTGCTTTTGGAAGTTTTGTATAAAAGCTTGCCATACGGCAAAACTTACGCATATGAATATAAAGGCTATTATGCATATATCAACTCTGTTCAATCATACTTTGCATCAAACATGGAAATCTTGAAAAAAGAAGAAAGAGATATGCTATTCAACGGCGCAAACAGCGCAGTATACACAAAAGTTAAAGACTCAGCTCCAACAAAATACGGTGAAGATTGCGTTGTTAAAAACTCATTTATTGCCGATGGTTGCGAAATCATGGGAACTGTTGAAAACTCAATCATTTTCCGTGGCGTAAAAGTTTTGGAAGGTGCGGTTGTCAAAGATTCTATCATCATGCAAGATGGATATGTTGGCAAAAATTCAAGCCTAAGCTGTATCGTTGGCGATAAAGATATCGTTATCAAAGATGGCAGAGTTCTCGGCGGATGTCCTGAATTGCCATACTTTATTGGCAAGGGCAGAACACTATAATCAATTGCGATATATAAGGACTAAAAGGAGATAATATGAAGAGAAAAATTTTGTTTGTGGCATCTGAATGTCAACCTTTCGCAGCTTCAGGTGGGCTTGGCGACGTTATCGGTTCGCTTCCAAAAGCACTTGCTAAGAAGCGTGGAAACGACGTGCGTGTTATTTTGCCACTTTATGGTTTGATAAGCGAAAAATATAAAAGTCAAATGGAATATCTTGGAAACTTGAGCGTTCCACTTTGCTGGAGAAATCAATATTGCGGTATCTTTATGCTAAAACAAGACGGCGTGACTTTCTATTTCATCGATAACGAATACTATTTCAGAAGAAGTGGTCTTTATGGTTATCTTGACGAAGCTGAAAGATATGCGTTCTTCTCGCATGCGGCACTCGATATCTTGCCAGTTATTGACTTTATTCCTCAAATAATCCATTGCCACGATTGGCAAACAGCACTTGTGCCTGTTTATCTCAAAACTATTTACAGCAAAAAAGATACATATAAGCACATCAGAACTGTCTTCACTATTCACAACATGGAATATCAAGGCAGATACTCTCTTGACCTAACAAACGAACTTTTCGGAATTCCAGAAACATACAATTCTATTTTGGAATACGAAGGCGATTTGAACCTTATGAAAGGCGCAATCCAATGTGCCGACACAATCACTACGGTTTCTCCAACATACGCTGGCGAAATCCACGGTGAAGATGCTTCAAAAGGTTTGTATCACATCATAAGAGAAAACACATATAAAGTTATTGGTATTTTGAATGGTATCGATGAAAAATCATTCGACCCAGCAACAGATATGGCGCTTTATGAAAACTTCGATGTTGATACTTTCGAAAAGAAAAAACTCAACAAACTTGAACTTGAAAAAGAAATCGGTCTTCCTTCTGGCGACAGACCAATCATCGCAATCATTTCAAGACTCGTGGAACACAAAGGTGTTGATATCGTGAAAGGTGCACTTGAAGAACTTCTAAAACGTGACCTTGCTATTGTGGTTTTGGGAACTGGTGATTATGCATATGAAGAATATTTCAAAACTATGCAAAGCTACCACCCAAGCAAAATGAAAGCTATCATCCAATTCAACGGCACTCTTGCAAGAAAAATTTACGGCAGTGCAGATATGTTCTTGATGCCTTCTAAAAACGAACCTTGCGGACTTTCTCAAATGATGGCGTCTGAATACGGCACAGTTCCAATCGTAAGAAAAACTGGCGGTCTTGCAGATTCAATCACAGATAGTGGCGACGGAAAAGGTATGGGCTTCACATTTATTGAATACACTTCTGAAGAACTTATCAGAACTGTGGATAGAGCTCTTGAAGCATATGAAAACAAAGCAAAATGGGAAAAAATTGCTAAGCGTGCCATGAAGAAAAACTTCTCTTGGGATAAATCAGCAACAGCTTATTTGAACGCTTATAAATTCCTTTTGGAAAATTAATTTTCATATATATGAATGCTAATAAAACAATGTAATAAACATAAAAAATACCTAAGTTATTCTTGGGTATTTTTTCTTAAAAATGTACTATTTACCGCTATTATACTTGCAAAAATATCGTAAATAGTATAAAATTATAAGGATATCATAGTGATATCATAAAGTTGTAAAAAATTATTTTATATAAGGAAGTGAACAATGGAAATCACAAAAGAAATGTTGGAAGAAAGATTGAAACAAAACGTTGCTCGTCAATTTGGCGTTTCAATTGAATCAGCAGACAAAGAAATGCTTTACAGAACAGTTTCTACGGTTGTAAAAAATACTTTGCTTGAAAAAAGAAAAGAATTTAACCAAAAAGTTGTTGCGGGCAAAAAAAGAAAAGTTTATTATATGTGTATGGAATTCCTTTTGGGAAGAAGCTTGAAAACTTCTGTGAACAACCTCAAAATCGAATCTATAATCAACGAACTTTTAAAAGACAGCGAATATTCTTTGGAAGACCTATACGAATGCGAACCAGATGCAGGCCTTGGCAACGGTGGTCTTGGAAGACTTGCCGCATGTTATATGGATTCTCTTGCATCTCTTGATTATCCTGCAATGGGATTCTCACTTAGATACGAATACGGTCTTTTCAAACAAAAAATCATCGATGGATGGCAAACTGAAATGCCAGACGTTTGGCTTCCAGGTGGCGAAGTGTGGCTTACACCACGCCCTGACAAAAACACTGTTGTAAAATTTGGCGGAAGGGTAGAACTTTGCGACAAAGGCAACGGCAAACTTGATTTCACGCTTGTTGATTATAACGCAGTTGAAGCGGTGGCATACGACATGGCAATTTCTGGTGTTTCTGAAGGCGTTTCAACATTAAGACTTTGGAGAGCTCAAAACGTTTCAACGTTCAACATGAACTCTTTCTCTCAAGGTGACTATATGGCTGCAATGCAAAAAGATGCAGAAGCAGAAATGATCACAAAAGTTTTGTATCCATCGGATAACCACGAAGAAGGTAAAATCCTTAGATTGCAACAACAATATTTCCTTGTTTCTGCATCACTAAACAACATCATAAGAGACGTAATCAGAAACACTGGCGACGTTCGCAAAATGCCTGAAGTTGCAATGATTCACATCAACGATACTCACCCAGCACTTTGCATTCCTGAACTTATGAGAATCTTGCTTGACGATTTCGACCTTTCTTGGGAAGATGCATGGGATATCGTTGTGAAAACAACTAACTACACAAACCACACAGTTCTTGCCGAAGCGCTTGAATGTTGGAATGTTGAACTTATTGCAGGTCTTGTGCCACGTGTTTGGCAAATCATCTGCGAAATCGATAGAAGATTTAAAGAAGAAGTTTATGCAAGAGGCCTTGAAAGCAAACTTTCAAAAATGGCTGTTATCGATTATGGCACAGTTAAAATGGCTAACCTTTCTGTTATTGGTTCAAGCAAAGTTAACGGTGTTTCTGCACTCCACAGCGAAATCTTGAAAGATGACGTGTTTGCAGATTTCCACAAATTCTATCCTGGAAAATTCACAAACGTGACAAACGGTATTGCTCACAGAAGATGGCTCACATATTCAAACAGAGGTTTGGCTTCTCTTATTGCAGAATCAATCGGAGAAGATTATATGACAAAACCATACGAGCTTGAAAAACTTTTGAAATATAAAAACAACAAAACTTTCCTTGGCAAACTTGACAAAATCAAACATGCAAACAAAGTTGATTTTGCAAACTTTGTAAAACAAACTCAAGGTTTTGATATGGATCCAGACAGCATTTTCGACGTTCAATCAAAAAGATTGCACGAATATAAACGTCAACTTATGAACGCTCTCAAAATCATCAAACTCATGAAAGATATAAGAGAAAATCCAAACATGGATTTCATTCCACAAACTTTCATCTTTGGTGCGAAAGCTGCCCCAAGTTATTTCCTTGCAAAAGAAATCATCAAACTTATCTGCTGTCTTGCAAAAGAATGCAACACAGACCCAGTTTTGAAAGGCAAAATCAACGTTGTTTTCCTTGAAAACTACTGTGTTTCTATGGCGGAAAAAATGATGCCTGCAAGTGAAGTTTCAGAACAAATTTCAACTGCTGGTAAAGAAGCAAGCGGAACTGGTAACATGAAATTCATGATCAATGGCGCGCTCACACTCGGCACACTTGACGGTGCAAACGTGGAAATCGCAGAACTTGTTGGCTCTGATAACTGCTACATCTTCGGCAACACTGCTGATGAAGTTGAAAAAATCTGGAACAACGGATATAACTCTATCGATTATTACATGTCAAGTCCAGTGATTCACGGTATCGTAAACGAACTTCGCCATGGCTTTGCTGGTCAAGATTTCTCTAACCTTGCAAACTATCTTGTGAACAACCACGGTATCTCTGACCCATTCATGTGCTTGTGTGATTTGGAAAGCTATATCAACACTTCAGAAAAAGTTGCTAAAGACTATCTCGACAGAAATTCTTGGAACAAAAAAGCGCTAGTGAACATCGCAAAAGCAGGTCACTTCGCAGCCGACAGATCAATCGAAGAATACGCAAAAGATATCTGGCATCTTGAAAGACCGTAGTTTTTTGCGGAGCAAAAAACTAATTAAAAATTAAAAACGGACAATTAAAAATTAAAAATTAAAAATTAAAAATTGTGGTAAAGCACTCACGTTGTTCGTGCATGCTATTATTAGAAATTGAAATAGGGGTGTCACTTGTGAATAGTGACGCCCCTTTCATATTACCTAATATTGAATGCATAGGGCGAAGCCCAATGCCTTACCACAATTTTTAATAATAGATTGTATAATTAAGTGCAACACCTAAAAAAGAATAGCGATTCACACCGAAATCCTTTATAATGGAAAGTGACCAAACCGACCATTGGGGGAAAACAACATGAACCG
>JAWXUU010000017.1:0-35577 GCA_044426085.1 Bacillota bacterium
ATTTGATGCAATAAGCAGTGACGAAAATACAACAGTAGGAAGCGTTACAGTTGATGGCAATACATTTGATGTTACATTCACACCAACTAATACAAACTACACAACAGTAGAAGCAACAGTGACAATCACAGTTGCACAAGTAACACCAACCGCAGATGTTCCAACTGGTCTCACAGCAACATATGGCGATTTACTTTCAACAGTAATATTGACAAATCCAGCAGATAACACAGCTGGCACATGGGCATTTGGTGATACTGATACGACATATGATGCAACAACTACTGTAGGTGATGTAACAACTAACGGCAATTCATTCGATGTTACATTCACTCCAAGTGATGATACAAACTACACAATAGTAGAAACAACAGTTACTATTACGGTAGCACAAAAAGCTTCAACAGCAGTTGCTCCAACTGGTTTGACAGCAACATATGAAGATTTGCTTTCAAGTGTTACATTGACAAATACAACAGATAACACAGCTGGCACATGGGCATTTGGTGATACTGATACGACATATGATGCAACAACTACTGTAGGTGATGTAACAACTAGCGGCAATACATTTGATGTTACATTCACACCAAGTGATGCTACAAACTACACAACAGTAGAAACAACAGTTAGCATTGCAGTAGCACAAAAAGCTTCGACAGCGGTTGTTCCAACTGGTCTCGCAGCAACATATGGCGATTTGCTTTCAAGTGTTACATTGACAAATGCTGTTGACAACACAGCTGGTACATGGACATTTGGTGATAGTGATACGACATATGATGCAACAACAGTAGGAAGTGTTACAGTTGATGGCAATACATTTGATGTTACATTCACACCAACTAATACAAACTACACAACAGTAGAAGCAACAGTGACAATCACAGTTGCACAAGTAACACCAACCGCAGATGTTCCAACTGGTCTCACAGCAACATATGGCGATTTACTTTCAACAGTAATATTGACAAATCCAGCAGATAACACAGCTGGCACATGGGCATTTGGTGATACTGATACGACATATGATACAACAACAGTAGGTGACTATGGAACTAACACATTCGATGTTACATTCACACCAAGTGATGCTACAAACTACACAACAGTAGAAACAACAGTTACTATTACGGTAGCACAAAAAGCTTCTACAGCAGTTGCTCCAACTGGTTTGACAGCAACATATGGTGATTTACTTTCAATAGTAACATTGGCAAATGCTGATGACAACACAGATGGTACATGGGCTTATAGTGTAAGTGATTATGACGCTAATACAACAACAGTAGGTGACTATGGAACTAATACATTTGATGTTACATTCACACCAAGTGATGATACAAACTACACAACAGTAGAAGCAACAGTTGATATCGACGTTGCACCTGAAGGTGTTGATGCGGACGATTACAGCGAAACTTTGGGTGCGTTGAATACAGCGTTTGATGGTCTTGATACAGATACTCTTGGCGACACTGTGGAAGCAGCATTGACAGAGATGGTTGAAAAAGCAATTGCATCAGGCGATGTTCAAGACATTGAAGAAACTACTGCATTGATTAAATCAGCGGCTGTTGGAACTTCAAGTGCAGTGGTGGGCGATGATGGCTCAACTACAAATGTAGGTACTGCAACATTTGGCGAAGGCGAAGATGCATCAGTAGTTTATATCTATTCAGATACTGCAGACGAAGCATTCTTCGTTTCTGAAGGTTTCCTTTCAAGCTCTAATGCAACAATCGAAAGTGCTATGGACGCATGCGAAAGTATTGAACTTTCAGCATACAAAGTAACAGAAGTTGGTTACACAATCAAGGTTGATAATGATGGTGCAGAAACAACAATTTCAATTCCTTACGCAGGCTCTGCTTCTAAAACTTACTATATCGCCCACGTAAGCAATGGTGTAGTTGAATTCTATGAAGGAACTTATGCAGATGGCTCCTTGACATTCGCAACTGAATACTTCTCTGAATTCGTAGTTCTTGAAATCCCAGACAGCAGTTCTTCAAGCAATATCACAATCGGCAGTTCATACACAGTTGGCGGAAGCAGTTCAAGTTCTTCAGGGTCTTCAGATGTTGAAGTAGAAGAAGAAGTTGAAACTCCAGAAGCAACTGTTGCTCCAAGTGCAACAGAAGCTCCAACAGCAACTGAAACTCCAACTGCAACAACAGCTCCTTTGGCGGATGAAGCTTCAAACAGCAGCAACGCTTGGATTTGGATTGTTCTTGGTGTTCTTGCAATCGGCGCAATCGCAGGATTTGTAATCTACAAAAAGAAAAAACAATAATTCAAGATAGCATCTTGAAAATATTCGCAGATTGTCCGCGTGACAATTGCAAAAAAAGCTGATTTCCGATGTGCGGAAACCAAACCCGCACATCGTTTTCAACCCAGCCCTTATGGGCTTCATAAATTCTATATTATATAAAAAGAAGCTGAGGAATACCAATTCCCAGCTTCTTTTTATATATTTCATTCCACTATCTCAAAAAACTTCCACTATCTCAAAAAACTTCCACTATCTCAAAAAACTTCCCATCTCAAATAAAACAGCAAAAATGCTATATATTTATTTTCTGCAAATTTTTTTAAAGTATAAGCAGATTGCAAAATAAATGTTGTAATAATTGACATTACATCGCTATTTTGGTAAAATATAAAAAAGCGCGGTGGAAAAATGCAAGTCACATCAAGATTCACAATAGCAATCCAAACCATGCTTGAAAAAATCAAAAATGAAATGGATCAACAAATGAAGCAAACAACGTTGAAACAGTTGCTAGAAGACACTAAATCATATCTGTAACTCAAAAATAAAAGCGTATAAAACAGGAGTGTATTGAAAGTGGAAGAAGTTTATTTTGCAGGCGGTTGTCTGTGGGGTGTTCAAGCATTTATCAAAACAATAAAGGGTGTTGTATCCACCCAAGCGGGCAGAGCAAACGGCACAACAAACAGCATCGAAACCACATATGACGGGTATGCTGAATGCGTGAAAACGGTTTTCGACCCCAATGAAATATCAATATATGAACTCATGGATTTCTTCTTCGAAATCATCGACCCCTACAGCATGAATAAGCAAGGAATTGACGTTGGTAAAAAATACCGCACAGGTGTATACAGCAAAAACCCACATCATTTGAAAGAAGCAAGGAAATATATCGACGACAGAAAAGATAAAGACAAAATCGTTGTCGAAATTTTGCCCCTAGAAAATTATGTGAAAAGTGCAGATGAACATCAAGATAGGCTTGATTATTTCCCCGACGACTATTGCCACATACCAAAAAGATTATTGGAAAAGTATAAATCGTCGAAATAATGTCGTGTTGACTTTTGCCAGTCGGTGTGATATGCTATATAAAAATAAAATATTATACGGAGTGGTTATGAAGAAACATTATAAATACTTGCTGTGGGACATAGATGACACACTTATTGATTTCAAAAGTTCAGAAAAAATAGCTCTCAAGAAATGCTTCGAGCGGTTCGGAGTTATTTTGACGGATGAAGATGTGGAAATATATTCTGAAATCAATCATAACTATTGGGAATTATTGGTGCAAGGTAAAATAGAAAAATCAATCATGCTAAATCGCAGATTCGAAGATTTCGCTCAGCGTTTAGAATTGCATGCATTTGATTGCGAATCAATAAACGATATGTATCAAGAAAATCTTGGCGACTATGCAGTTATGATTGAAAATGCCCACGAAGTCTGTTCAGTGCTAAAACAAAGCAAAAAGCAGTATGCCGTCACAAATGGCACAATAGTGGCACAAAACAAAAAGTTGCACATAACAGGTCTGAAATACTTGCTCGACGGCATTTTTATTTCTGATGAAGTAGGATATGAAAAGCCAGACGCGAGATTTTTCCAATTTGCCTTTGATAATATTGATGGATTCAACCCCAAAGAAGCCCTTCTTGTTGGCGATTCCTTAACAAGTGATATGGCGGGTGCAAACAACGCAAAAATAGATTGCTGTTGGTTTAACCCAAAAGGAAACATCAATAAAAACACATCAATCAAAATCGATTACGAAATCAAAAATCTAAAAGAATTATTGGATATTATAAAATAATAATTCCTAACCAAAACAAAATAAAACAAAACGCAAACCATATGTTTGAAGCCTAGCTGAAAACATATGGTTTTTTATATTTTTAAAATACCATTTGAAAATTCAAAAAATGCAATATCATATACATATGGCGAAACAACTGGCGACACTCAAATTCTCACAATGCTAACATTCAACCCAAGCGTGGCAACTATCTACACAGTTGGAATAACAGCAACAGATCAAAATGGTAACACATCGGAAAGTTTCAGCTATAACAGTGCAAGCGTTACAAGCAAGTCGATCATTTTCAAAACTTCTTCTCTTTTGAAATTGGCGTAAGAAACAATAAGCGTGGCTGTGCTTCTTGTCTTCCTTGGTAAAATTTATCATAAACACCTCTAGCATTGTCGATTTCAAATATCTTAATTGTAAAAATATAAGCCCCCACCGCTTGAAAATTGGTGAAGGCTTATTTGATATGTTATATTCAATAATTATTTTAAAATCAGTGGTTGCCACAAGAATCCGCATGTTCGTGGTGATTGCAAATTGAACCTGTTGATTGCAAATTGCCCGCTAGATAAGAAGAAACGGCAGTTTTAGCATCACCTTGTGCGCCCAAAACAACTTCAACACCGCGCTGATTAAAAATGTCCACAGCACCGCCACCCATTCCGCCAGAAATGATAACTTCAACGCCCATATCGGCGAGAAAATTCGGCAAAAATCCAGGTTTATGACCAGGGTTAGCAACAGAGTTTTCCGCTGTTATAACACCATTTTCCACATCAAACACCATGAAGTTTTCACAGTGACCAAAGTGTGCCCAAATTTGATTTCCATTACATGATACAGCTATTTTCATAATATTTCTCCTTTTATCACGCCATTATTTGGGTGATTTTTTCATATATTTTTTTAATTTCATCGCCAGCCTTGCAGTCTATATCCACAACCGCCAAGCCTTGATTAACAGCGATAATTGCATTTTTATCGTATGGAATTTTGCCAATAAAACTGATGTTTTCTCCCTTGCAAAAATCCTCGATTTCAGTTGTTTTTTCTGTGTTGGTGTCAAACTTATTCACGCAAATTGCGATTGTCACGCCAAAGGAATTCAAAGTTTTCAAAAGTCGTTTCAAATCACTTATTCCGCTTTCGCTTGGCTCTGCCACAACAAGAATAACATCCATTCCGCTTGCCGATGCAATAACAGGGCACCCAAGCCCCGGCGAACCATCGATAATAGAAAGCTCGCAATCTTTAGCATTTTTCAGCATCGCTTGCTTCACATCCGTCACAAGCTTGCCGGAATTCCCACGCCCCATTTTCAGCGTAGCAGTGGAAAATATATCATCGTCACTTGAAGTGTAAAGTTTTCGCTCGCCCGCGATATCCGAATTTTGCACAATCGCGCCATTTTTGCAAACCAAAGAACAAACCCCACAACCTTCGCAGAAAAATTCGCTTATCTCAGCTTTGCCAAGTTTGATTTTTATTGCATCAAATTTGCATTTTTCAACGCAAACCCCACATCCGTTGCAACGATTGCGCGTAACGCTTGCTTTGTCGCCACCCATAAAATCAAACACTTGCGGTGAAGATGTCTGGTTTAAAATAATGTGCAAGTTTGGCGCGTCAACATCGCAATCAGCCACAGCTTTCGCCTTTGCAAGTTTAATAAGCGAAGCTGAAATTGTTGTTTTGCCAGTTCCACCTTTACCACTCAAAATCAATAATTTCTTCATATCATTTCTCCTATTTTGCAAAGCAAATCTGAAAAATAATGCTTGATTTCAGGAAAAACTTCAACGGCAATTTCACCGCCAGAAAGGCATTTTGCAACATCTTTATCGTATGGTATTCTCGCAAGTATTTCAAGATTGTTTTCTGTAATAAATTGTTCAAGCGGTGGATATTTCTGATATTCCTTATTGATAATAAATCCGCAAGGCTTGTCAAGAAGTGTCGCAAGCTCAAAAACCATTTTCATATTGTGAAATCCAAACGCAGTTGGCTCGCAAACAATAACGCAGAAATCAGAACATTCTATGCTTTCCATAACAGAACAAGCACTGCCGGGCGGGCAGTCGATAACGCTGGTTTGCGTCGCATGGGAAAGTGCCTTTTTGATAACAGGAATGCCAGAACCTTCGCCGGTATCCAAAATGCCTGTCACAACTTTCAATTCGCCGTGCATTCCCACTTCAACATTTCCAACGGGATACTTAGTTTGCAAAACAGCATCCTTTTCGCAAATTATTTCACAACCACCACAGCTGTGGCAAATATCCGAAAACACCATGGGTGCATCTTTAATGTAAAAAAGAGCATTAAATTTGCAAAAATCAACACACTTTCTGCATCCAATGCATTTATTTTTATCAAAATCAGGCAAGATTTTATAAACCCTTTCGCTTTTCAAGTCGGTTGGTTTCAAAAACAGCCTTCCGTTTGGCTCTTCAACATCGCAATCAATGTATGTGCAATTTCCACATGTCACAGCTAAATTCACCGCGACAAAGGTTTTCCCCGCACCGCCTTTACCGCTCAGGCATGCAATTTTCATCGTATGCCGTGAAAACCGCCGTGGAAAGTTGTCAACTCTTCAAGTTTGCCTTCCAAAAAGTCGGAAATATTTTCCTCTGCAGTTTTCCCTGTCGATTTATAAATTTTCATCTCGCAAGCTTTAAACACATCTGCGGCGTTTTGTCCGCAACGTGGTGTTATAAGTGTTGTCACCTTGCTGTCTAAAATAAATTGTGCAACTTGCACCCCCGCACCACCTTGTGCGGCAGAAGCTGGATTTTCAACGATTTCAGTTTTAGAATTTTCCCATAATAAAAAATATGGTGCGCGTGCCAAAACAGGGCACACGTCAATTTTGTTTTCGTCTAGTGGAATTGCTATTTTCATATTGCTTTCTCCCGTGTTATTTTCCTTTCGTTTTTGATTGTGAAAACTACAACCACCGCATCCGCAAGCATTTTCATGCCCGTCGCATAAGTTGTATTCTCCGCCGGCGATTGTTATGTGTCTTCCTTCAACAAGTGCGTCGGCAATTTTTCGCCTAGCACTGTTATAGATTTGCTGAACAGTAGTCCTTGCAATGTTCATATAAACTCCGCATTGCTCCTGTGAAAAATTCTCACGGTCAATAAGTCGAAGTGTTTCATATTCATCAATTTTCAAAACTATTGGTTCTATTTCGCATTGTTTAAGTGGCGTGAAACCCCCGTTTTCAGGAAGCTTGCAAACCTTTCTGCATTTTCTCGGTCTTGGCACTTGTTCGCTCCTTATTTATGGCATATGCCATTTATTAATAATATTATACACCCAATTTCAAAATTGTCAATTCTTTTTATAAATTATTTCACATCGCGTACTAAAATAATGTGAAATTATAAAACATGAAAATAGTAAATAAAAAACAACCATAAAGAATACGTTCTGGAAACAATTTAAAAAAATATCACAGTGTAAATATCCTATAATATCTTAAATAATAATCATAATAATAAAAAAACAGAGCAACTAACTCAAAAAAAGTTGCTCTGTTTTTATTTTGTTTTAATGCAATAATAAAAGAAAATAAAAGATTTATCTATCACTGCGAATCTTGCTAACGGAAAATGCCGAAGAAACCAAGAATCCCGCGCCGATTGCAAGAACAACTTCAAAAGTGGTAACAGCATAAACGGCAAACGCTTCAATGTTGTATAGCAGCAAACTGTTCATTGTCAAATATATGCTGTATCCCGGAACAAGTGGAATAAATGAAATAACAAGGAATACAGTTGTTGGAATCTTTCTTATTTTAGCCATGATTTTTGAATAAGCAGAAATCGTGACTGATGCCACAAAGTATCTAAGAACATCCGCAACACCAAACCAAGCAAGGCAGAAGAAAATCATCCAACCAATAACGCCACCGAGTGCGGAATAAGCCAAGTCTTTTCCCTTGATGTTAAAAATAATTGCAAACCCAATCGACCCGCCAAAAGAGCAAATAATATTCAAAATAATTTCTTGCATATAACTTCCTCCTAATAAAAACACAGCAGAACAACTGCAACGCCAAGTGCAGTTGCAAGTGCAACCATCATCGCTTCGGCAAGTTTCACAACCCCCGACATATAATCACGCGCCATAAAATCACGCATGCAATTCACAAGTGCAAGCCCCGGAACAAGCAACATAAGCGATCCCGCGATAATTTCTGTCGACTGCACAACGGCGGGAAAGATATTTTCCAAAACCACCGCAATCAGCGAAGCACAAAAAGCACAAATTGTAATTTTCAAAAACATGTTTGCATGGTTACTTTCGAAAATTTGAGAAATAAGTCTCAAAACAATGCCAATCGCAAAGGAAATAGCACCGTTCAAAATGTCACCACCAAATATAATTGTGAAACTTGCCGAAACCATTGCAAATGCCAAAATCATAAGTGCATTGCCGTGGCATGCCACAGCCTTTATTTCTTCAATTCTATTATTAATATCGCAAAATTCAATCTCTTTTTCGCAAATTTCTCGCGAAAGGTTGTTCAGCAGTCTAACTTTATCAAGGTCGACGCTAGGATTCAAAATTCGCTTTGTCTTTGTTATAAATTCTCCCTCTCTTGATATGGTTGTAACAAGTGAAGAAGGTATGGCAAAAACGTCAACATCAGTAATGCCGAAACTGTTGCAAATATAAATAACGCTTTGCTCCGCACGATAAACTTCCGCGCCGTGCTTCAAAAGCATATATCCAATATCTGTGGCTATTGTAAGAATCTCCTTATCAGTCATGATTGCCTCCTTATAATTTATCGAAAAAATTATATCAAATAAAACATCATAATAAAAGCAAAAAAGCGTATAAATAAAAAATATATAAAGCAATCTCAAATTTTTCAACCCCAAACTCAAATTTTCATTCAAAATAATAAATTTTTAAGCTAAACCTAAGGCATTTTCACGGCTAGAAAACAACAAAAGTGCAAGTTTATTCACACAGCTAAAAATAACTTGCTCATTGCACAAAAATTATGAAATTCTGAATGTATTATGCTTGCAAAAAGCACAAAAATAATATAAAATTCTAGTTATGCTTGTAGAAAAAATATCAAATAAGCATAACTAGACCAGCAACTATCGCCATGTGGTGATAACACAAAGGAGAGCAATGACCGAATCACTAGAGCTTATTTTATTTGTAGTTATAATATTTTTGTGTTTCACCATTCAGGGCATAACAGGCTTTGGTGCGTCAATTTTGGCAGTGCCATTTCTTGCAGTTTTTATGGATTTGAAAGATGTTGTTGTGATAGTATCCCTTGTCAGCATGGAAATTGCCGTCTTGATGACATTAATTTCTTTCAGGCAAGTGAATGTTAAAGAATTTTTAAAAATCACAACATGTGTCCTTTTGGGACTTCCATTTGGTGTGTACCTTATCAACGCCCTTTCAAACAGCTATCTAGAAACAATCCTAGCAGTTGTGATATTTGTTTTGGGAATATACAATCTTTCTGATTTATATTTGAAAAAAGAACAGCAAAAAGAAATTGTAAAGCCAAAAAAATTCGATATCGGCGGTTGTGCTTGCCTATTTTGCGGTGGTATTATCCACGGTGTGTTTGCAGCGGGCGGACCACTTGTTGTTGTTTACGGAGCAAATAAGTTTGAAACAAAGGAAATCATGCGCGCATCTTTTTCCGCGCTGTGGGTTGTGATCAACACAGTTATGCTTGCAATCAACATCTCAAACGGAAAAATCACAACTGCAACAGTCACAAAAGCGGTGTGGGCATTCCCCGCTGTTGTTCTAAGCATATTTGTCGGCAAATGGATATCCACAAAAATCAGCCAAAAAACGTTCCTAACTATAATATACGTAGTATTGATTTTTGCAGGCGTATTCATGTTTGTCTAGCAATAAACAAAAACCAAAGCACTCTTTTGCAAATATGTGAAAGGGTGCTTTTTTTTTGAAAAGCATCATTGACATTACATATTTTGTGTGATATCCTAACAATATAAAATCGACACAAATATGCCGATAAATATAAAATGGAGGCAAAATGAAAACTTTATTATTTATTAACGGCTGTGTGAGGGGCGAAAACTCTCGCACATTGCAAATGGCAAAAGCATATCTAGAAACAAGAGAAAACCAAGGCGAAATAAATATAGTAGAAAGAAATTTGAATAATTCAAACCTAAGCTTTCTATCAGAAACATCATTCGACAGCACAACGGGTCAGCAAAAATCCGCATGTTCTAAACTTGCGGAAGAATTTGCAAGTGCAGATGAAATATTGCTTGCAGCTCCCTATTGGGAATTTCTTTTTCCCGCAGTTGTAAGTTGCTATTTTGAAGCGGTTTCGCTGGTCGGAAAAACCTTCAAATATACCCAAACGGGCAGTGTCGGTCTTTGCAAGGCGGAAAGTTTCAAATATATCTATTCAGCGGGCGATTTTCTTTGCGAAGATGATAAACTAAGCGAAAAGTATCTTGAAAAACTCTCAAAACTATACGGCATAACAAATTTTTCAGCAATTCTTGCCGATGGATTAGATATTGATGGCAATGATGCCGTGAAAATTGTTAAAGATAAATGTGACCAAATAAGAAATAATTTATAATAATACTAGCATACTACGCATTGGTTTTGTTGACCTTTGCTGTGGTTTGTGGTAACATAAAAAGAAAAGGGTGGTAAAGATGGAAATTAATCGTGAACTTGGTGCTGGAATAAAAATCAGCAAACTTGGTTATGGTGCGTGGGCTGTTGGCAACGCTTGGACACCAGAATCAGACGCGTTTGACGTGCTTGATGCATATCTTGCAAACGGTGGAAACTTTGTGGATACAGCACAAGGATATAAGGTGAGTGAAGAACGCATCGGCAAATATTTGAAACTTCGTGGCAACAGCAATAAAGTTGTGATATCAAGCAAAACGCCAAACGGTGGAACGATGGAAACTGTGAAAAACATAGAATCAGCAGTGGACGACAGCTTGAAAAAACTCGGAAGAGATTATATTGATTTATATTTCTTCCACTCTCCACCAGACGACGATGAAACAATCGCGTGTGCACTTGCAGAGATGGAAAGACTTGTAAAAAAAGGCAAAATCTTGACGATTGGTGCTTCAATCAAAGGTCCAAACGTGAGTCAAGCAACAGTTGATTTGTGCAAAAAATATATCGATACAGGCAAAATTCATGCCATTCAATTGATTTATTCGCTCCTTCGCCAAAAGAATGCAGATATTTTCGAATACGCAAATAAAAACGGAGTTGCACTTGTGGGAAGAACAAGCTTGGAAAGCGGTTTCCTAACGGGCAAAAACGCAAGAGATTTCCGTTTCCCAGATGAAGATTATCGCGCAAAATGGAACCGTAAATATGAAGAAATTTGGGATACTGTTGCAAGGGCACAAGAAAAATATGCAAAAGGCAGTGCGGAAGAATTCAAACGCATAGCGCTTCAATTTGCAATGAACCCAGAAGAGATAACAACAACTATCGTCGGTGCAAGAAACAAAGAACAAATGGAAGGCATAATCGCAATAAGTCAGCATGAAAAACTAAGTGCTGATTTGCTAGGAAAGCTAAAAAGCGATTTTGAAGCATCGCAAAATGTGTGCAATCCTGATTTTTAATTGCATATAATATAATAAAAACAAAAAGGTGAGAATTTGAACGCTAAAATCACGAAACCCAAAAAAATATTAATAATTTCAGCAATAATCCTCGCTGTGATTTTGATTGCTTGCGGTATATATTTGGCAACAGGGCAATACAGTGCACAAGAAAGGGCAACCGAAATTTTTCAAAATGCAGAAAATCTAACAATTCAAGATAACATGTATATCCTGTCGCCGGAAACAGAAAGCGACACGGCAATAATCTTTTATCCAGGCGGCAAAGTTGAAGCGATTTCATATCTTCCGCTTATGCAAAAGATAACTGAAAATCTCGGTGTCACAACAATAATCGTTGAAATGCCGTTCAATCTTGCGTGTTTTTCGATAAATTCTGCCGACAGCGTAATAAACAGCATGCCAGAAATCGAGAATTTCTATATCGCAGGTCACTCGCTTGGCTCTGCAATGGCATCGGTTTATGCCGAAAATAATGGTGAAAAATTGCAAGGCGTAATCGTGCTTGGTGGGTATGTCTATGGCGACTATCCAAAGGAAAATTCACTCACAATATATGGCTCGCTAAACTCAAATCTAGAAAGTTCGATAACCTACACCGATAATGTCTACATCATTGAAGGTGGCAACCACGCTCAATTTGGCGACTATGGCGAGCAAAGTGGCGACACCCCAGCCACTATTTCCGCTGAGGAACAAGAAGACATAACTGTCGAAATAATCAAATCATTTATAAACTAATATAAATCAAAATCAAATGAAAACAAAAATCAAAATCAAAAGCTGGCAATTTTGTCAGATTTTTTATATAATTTAAAAAACATGCAACCAACCGCAACATTTATCTGTTGTATAAAGTGAAAGATAAAAATAAAACAAAGGGGAAAAGATATGTGGATATATAAACTGCTTGCAATAGGCGTATTATCAACGCTTGCAACAGAGCTTTCTGTTGCTTTGATTTTCAAAGTTAAAAAGACCGACCTATATATCGTGGCGCTATCAAACATTCTCACAAACCCCCTTGTTGTTTTGCTTTATTATCTTTTTGCACATGGCATGCCATATGAGATTATTATTATTGCAATTTTGGAAATAACCGCAATAATAACAGAATGGATAATCTATAAAAAAAGAACATCAATTGCAAGCCCCGCGGTTTTCGCAGTGGTTGCAAACGCAGTTTCATACGGCATTGGTCTAATGATTTTTTAAAGGAGAAATATAATGAAAAAGATATTAACACTAATTTTTGTTTTTGTTGTTTCACTGTCGTCTTTTGCAACAACGGCAAGTGCAGATGTGATTCCAATGCTCCCGGGCGACTTTTATATGGAATATTCAAAAGAGCTAAACTATATAAACCGAGACTACATAACAGACGGTGCAAGTGGCTCTGTTGCAGTCTATATTTCTCCGCTTGATTATAGCATTGAAGAAACTTTGCAAAACGGCGAGCAAATAAACATTGACTACACCTATGAAAAAGATGGCGAACTTTGGGGCGGAAACTCGAAAGGTTGGGTTTTGATGGACAACCTAGCATTAATTTACGACAGCACACAATTTTTCAGCGACCACAGCGATGAATTCACCGAATATACAGGTGAAATTTTTGAAATCCCAACCGCATTGCTTTATTCCTACCCAAACAGTGGAACATGTTTTGAACATCCTGAATATCCCGATTATTTACTGTTCACCCAATCTGTTTCTTATGTATATACCGATGAAAATGGCAACGATTGGGGGCTTATAACATATTATAGGGGATTTAGAAACTATTGGATTTGTTTGTCCAACCCAACAGATGGCAGTTTAAGCAGTGGCTATATTGAAGTGGGAACGTCAGTTTCACAGCAAGTTGGCGAAGATATAATCCCGATTGATTATCTTCAAGTCACAAGCCAATCACAAGTGGGAATATTTGCAATAGCACTTGTTTTGGCTGTCGCAATTCTCGCAACAATTTTGATTGTAAAAAAACGCAAATAACACGCAAAACACCTTTCCAAAACAGGAGGGGTGTTTTTTGATAAAATAAAAAAATAAAAAGCCTTGATTTTATCAAAATAACATGGTATCCTAGTAGGGTAGTCAGAAATATCTTTAAAAGCTACAAGATGGGGGGTTTATGGGAAAAATATTACAATTTGGCGAAGGAAATTTCTTGAGATGCTTTGTTCAGTATAAAATGCAGGAAGAAAAAAATCGCGGTGGAAACTTTTGCACCGTGGATATCGTAACGCCAATTGATACAGAAATAACAAAACTTTTTGAAGTGCAACAAAACAAATACCACACAGTTTTGCGTGGCAAACAAGGCGGAAAAATCGTCGATGAAATTATGCATATCGACGTTATAAACAGCGTTGTGAATCCCTATCGCGACTTTGAATCGTATAAAAGCTTATATATGGATAAATCGCTAGACCTTGTGATTTCAAACACGACGGAAGCGGGCATTGTCACATGCGAAAATGATGAATTTTGCGATAAACTATGCGTGAGTTTCCCCGCAAAAGTGACGCAACTGCTTTTTGATAGATTTGCCGAATATAAAACCCAAGGCGGTCTAACTTTTCTTTGTGTAGAGCTGATAGAAAACAATGCAAGCGAGCTTCAAAAATGCATACTTTATTATGCAAACCTTTGGAACTTGCCACAAGAATTCAAAAACTTCATCCAAGAAAACAACACTTTTTGCAACACGCTTGTGGATAGAATTGTCACAGGTCACCCAAAAGATATGACGCAGTTTGAATCGCGAATTGGCAAAAAAGATGACCTTTTGGTTGTAGGTGAGCCGTATTTTTTGTGGGTGATAGAAGGCGACAAAAGTATTGCGGATAAGTATGCATTTTTGAAAGATGAACATATAATCTTCACGAAAGATTCTTCAATTTATCGCGAAAGAAAGGTGAAAATCCTAAACGGAAGCCACACAATGCTCGCACCAATATGTCTGCTTTATGGTGTGGAATTTGTTGCCGACGCAATGAAAAATCAAAACATAAGGTGCTTTTTGCAAGATGTTTTGCAAAGTGAAATTTCACCCACAATGAAAATAGAAAAAGAAGAACTTGAAAAATTCACCCATTCAATTTTTGAACGCTTTGAAAATTCATTTGTCGATCATTCGTTCTGGTCAATTTCGCTAAATGGCATTTCAAAATGGAAAACAAGAAACCTATGCGCCTTTGCAGACTACTATGAAAAATTCGGAAAAATTCCAAGTGGCATGACGTTCGGACTTTCTGCAATGATAGTATTTTATATCACAATGCAAGACAAAATTGTCGATGATAAAAACGTTTTAAGCTTCTTTTTCGAAACCAAACGCGAAGGTATCGAATTTGCTTGCAGTAGGGTGCTTGCAAACTTTGAATTTTTCGGAGCGGATTTAAGAAGTTTCAAAGGTTTAGAAAGTGCAGTCTTGAAAAACGTTAAAAACATAATGGAAAATGGCATTGAAAAGGCAATAAAAGAATATGAAAACACTTAAAATCAACAGCAAAGATAACGTTCTTGTTGCAATCCAAAACATCAAAAAAGGTGAAGTTGTCGCAGATAATATTGTGGCAATCCAAGATATTCAATGCGGTCATAAAATTGCAACAATAAACATCAAAAAAGGGCAAAATATAATAAAATACGGCAGTGTTATCGGCAAGGCTAAATGCAACATAAAAACAGGCGAATTTGTGCACAGCCACAATCTGCAATCGGAAATTGGAATTGATGATTATCAGTATCAAAAAGTTTCCACCGTGCCAAAACGCGAGTGCAGCCAAACATTTTTTGGCTATCCAAGGGCAAATGGAACATTCGGCGTGCGAAACTATCTGTATATAATCCCAACGGTAGGTTGCATAAACTATCTTGCGACAAACCTTGCAAATAAGTACAACCAAAGCTCGTATAAATCAGTTGACGCAGTTATTGCTGTCACTCATCAGTTTGGTTGCTCGCAACTTGGCGATGATCACGAAAACACATCAAACATACTTTGCAACATTGCAAAAAACCCAAACTGTGGCGGTGTCTTGATTGTAGGGCTCGGCTGTGAAAACAATAATATTCAGTCGATAAAAGATAAGCTTTCAGACGTTCCAAAAAACAGAATAGAATTTATAAACGCTCAAGATTGCGAATGTGAAATTACAACAGCAAGCGAAAAAATTGAAAAACTTATTTTGAAAATGGCGGAAGATGAAAAAGTTGAAACCCCAATAAGCAACCTTGTTATAGGGGTGAAATGCGGTGGTTCTGATGGCTTTTCTGGCATAACGGCAAATCCCCTTATCGGCGAGGTTTGCGACAGTATCACCTCAATTGGCGGAACAGTTGTCATGACGGAAGTTCCCGAAATGTTCGGCGCTGAAAAAGGAATTTTAAACAGATGTGAAAACCGCGAAATTTTTGATAAATCAGTTGCGATGATAAACGATTTCAAGAGGTATTTTGTAAATCACAACATGCCAATAAACGAAAACCCGTCGCCAGGCAACAAAGCGGGCGGAATAACAACACTTGAAGAAAAATCACTCGGGTGCACGCAAAAAAGCGGAGCGAGCGAAGTTTGTGACGTCCTTTCATATCACCAACGAATAAAAACAAAAGGCCTTGTTCTTCTTTCTGCGCCAGGAAACGACATCGTTGCAGTTTCTGCACTCGCTTCAGCGGGTTGCAACTTGATTCTATTTTCAACGGGTAGGGGCACGCCACTTGGCGGAGTTGTTCCCGTTGTGAAAGTGTCATCAAATCAAAAGCTTGCAACAAGAAAATCAAATTGGATAGATTTCGATGCCAGCGTGGTGCTAGATGGAAAAAGCCATTGCAGACAGTTTATCGAAGAAATAATAGAAATCGCAAACGGAAAGAAAACGAAATCGGAAAATATGCAAACATACGACTTTGCAATATTCAAAAATGGAATAACACTATAAAAGGGGAAAATATGAAACCATTCATGGATGAAAACTTTTTGCTTGAAACTAAAACGGCAGAAATTTTATATCACGACTATGCAAAATCAATGCCAATTTGCGACTATCACTGCCACATCAATGTTGAAGAAATTTTGCAAGATAAAAGGTATGAAACAATAACTCAAGTGTGGCTTGGTGGCGATCATTATAAATGGCGACTAATGCGACTTTGCGGAATCGACGAAAGCTATATCACGGGGGACAAAAGCGATTATGAAAAGTTTTTCGCCTTTGCAACATCACTTGAAAACGCTGTTGGCAACCCGCTTTATCATTGGTCACATCTAGAATTGCAACGCTATTTTGGGATAAAAGAAACTTTGAATCGCAAATCAGCACCAAAAATATATGAAAAAGCAAACAAAATTTTAAATCGTGGGCTCACAACAAGACAGCTAATAAAAATGTCAAACGTGAAAATGATTTGTTCAACCGACGACCCAATCGACGATTTGAATTGCCATATAAAACTCAAGCAAGAGGGGTATGAAGTCGCAGTTTTGCCAACTTTCAGACCCGATAAAGCAGTCAATATCCAAAACCAAGATTTTGCAGAATATATAAATAAACTTCAATTGGTTTCTGGCGTGGAAATAAAAGATGTACAAGATATTTGTACCGCACTAGAAAAAAGGCTTGAATTTTTCATCAGCGCAGGTTGTGTTATCACCGACCACGCAATATCAACTCCACCGTTTGTACCTTGCAAAGAAAGCGAAGCCAGCCAAATTTTGCAAAAAAGATTGCAAAACAAACCGCTATCACACGAAGAAGTTGAAAAATACCAGTGGTACATACTGAATTTTCTAGGCGAAAAATACAGTGAAAACAATTTGGTCATGCAAATCCACATGGGTGCACTTCGAAACAACAGCACGCGAATGTTTGAAAAGCTCGGGGCGGACACAGGTTTTGATTCTGTAGGCGACAACAACATTGCAATCAAACTTTCCATGTTTTTGAACGGTCTTGATAAAAGCGATAAACTTCCTAAAACAATATTGTATACATTGCACCAAAAGGATAATTCAACCCTTGCAACAATGATGGGTAACTTCACTCAAAGTGGAATCGAAACAAAAGTTCAGTTTGGAACAGCGTGGTGGTTCAACGATCAAATCAATGGCATAACATCGCAAATAAAAATGTATGCAAACATGGGCAATCTTTCAAAGTTTATTGGCATGCTAACAGATTCAAGAAGTTTCATGTCCTATACAAGGCACGAGTATTTCAGAAGAATACTTTGCAACATAATTGGCGGTTGGGTGGAAAATGGCGAATTCCCTCAAGATTATGAAATTCTGGGCAAAATCATATCGGATATTTCCTATGGAAACATAATAAAATATATTGATAAAAATAGAAAATAAAAAATAGGATAAAAGGTGATAATTGTGAAGAATTTTAACAACGCAAACAAAAAAGAAGTTGCAATAAACGCGCTCGTTATATTTTCAATGTGCATTTTCACAGTTTTAAACAAATATATATCAAACGAAAAATAAATATATTTTGCTCGCTATTGTCGTTGACTTTTGCGAATTGTAGGAGTATAGTTTATTGTATGCGTAACAGATTATAATATAATTTTATGTAAATAATTTCGGTTAATAAAAGGTAAAAAAATGGCTAAAACAAAAAACTATGAAATAAATATGACGGATGGAAATTTGTTTATTAAAATATTCAAATTTTCCATTCCGCTTATTATAACAGGGGTTTTGCAACTTTTGTATACGGCAGTTGATATGATTGTCGTCGGTAAATTCGCCGGTGCCGCCGCACTTTCAGCAGTGGGGTCAACAACGGCACTAGTAAACATGATAATCAACATTTTCATGGGTCTATCGGTCGGCGTTGGTGTTTGTATTTCAAGATACTACGGTGCAAAAGACTACGACAGCATGGAAAAAACAATACATACAGCAATCGCACTTGCAATCATTGGGGGTATTTTCCTAGCGTGTATTTCAAGATTTATCCTAGAACCAATTTTGGTTGCAATGAGCACGCCAACAGAAGTTTTAACAAACGCACTGCTATATTTGCAAATATTGTTTTTAGGCATGCCATTCAACTTGATTTATAACTTTGGTGCGGCAATGCTTCGCGCAACAGGCGACACTCAAAGACCGCTCAAATTTTTGGCGAGTGCCGGTGTTGTGAATGTAATTTTCAACCTTATTTTCGTTATAGTGTTTGATATGGGTGTTGCGGGCGTTGCGATTGCAACGATCATCTCACAATTCCTTTCATCAAGTATGGTCATGATAAGCATGATGAAAGGCAAGGGCATTTTAAAATTTGAAATTAAAAAACTTAAAATCCATAAAACTCAATTTAAAAAAATCGTAAGAATCGGACTTCCAGCGGGCATTCAAGCATCGCTTTTCTCAATTTCAAACGTAATGGTTCAGTCATCAATCAATTCATTCAACTCAACAATCATAACAGCAGGCAATGCCGCTTCAACAAGTTTGGAAGGATTTATGTATGTGGCTACAAACTCAGTCACGCAAGCCGCCATGACAGCCTCAGGTCAAAACATGGGTGCGGGTGAATATTCACGCGTGAAAAAGGGTGCGGGAATAAGTGTGCTTATGTCAATAATTGTGAGTACAGTATTGGGTGTATTCTTCATAATATTCAGTGAAAACCTTGTCGCGCTATACAGCGACGGAGACATCGAAGTTATCGCAGTTGGTGTGCAAAGATTGAAATATATGGCAACTTTCTATGTCGCATGTGCGCTTATGGACGTTATGGTAGGGCAACTTAAAGGCATGGGATATTATATCTTCCCAACAATCGTCTCTTTCTGTGGCGTTTGCGTGTTCAGAATATTCTGGGTTTCCGTGGTGTTTGCAATCTATCCAACGCTAGACACAATATTCTTGGTATATCCAATCTCGTGGTCAATAACAGCATTTATGCAGCTAATAATTCTTGTTGTGGCAATGAAGAAACTCCCAAAATCAAAATCGCAACTTATGAAAGTGTAAAATTTTATAATAATAATTATTATCAATATTGACAAATCTAAATTTATGGTGTATATTATACATATGATATAAATGTATTACATCAAAAGGAGGGTAAGATATGCAAAAAATGATATGTTCGGTTTGTGGATACGTCCACGACGAAGAAAATGCAGGGCTCTTTGGCAACTTACGAGAAGGTTGGGTCTGTCCACTTTGCAAGGCTGATAAATCAGCGTTCAAAGCGGAAGGTGCTAAGTCTGAAATCGCAGTAGAAACGCAAGTCCAATTGCCAAGTGCCGATCGCGAATTATCAGCGCTAGAAATGAGCATAGTCTGTTCGAATCTTGCAAGGGGTTGTGAAAAACAGTATTTGAATGAAGAATCCCAAGCTTTTTCAAAACTTGCAATGTATTTCAAATCAAAGGACGTCAAAGCCAAACTTGCAAATCCAGAATTGCTACTAGAGCTAGTGAATAAAGACCTATCTCAAATAATGCCACAAGCCGATTCCTACGCACAAAAAGCGGGTGATAGGGGAGCAATGCGTTCTCTTGTGTGGGCTGGCAAAGTCACAGCAATGCTAAAATCTATTTTGGAAAGATACCAATCCCAAGGTGAATCAATGCTTGAAAACACAGGTGTTTATGTCTGCACAATTTGCGGATTTATATATGTGGGAAGCGAACTGCCAAATCTTTGCCCAATATGCAAAGTTCCAAACTATAAGTTTGAAGAAGTAAGGGGGTAATGGATATGGCTAAAACATACGCAGTAAGAAATATAAGTTTATGCACAAAAGATTGTCTTTGCCTATACGTCTGTCCAACGGGTGCTTCCGACACAGAAAACAGTGTAATCGATAAAGATAAATGCATCGGTTGCTCGGCTTGTGCAAGTGCATGCCCTTCAAAGGCAATATCAATGGTGCCAAGGGAATACCCACCACAACAAAAACACTCCGATGATGTTATTTCAGCAATGCGAATCCTTCTTGAAAGCAAAGCAAACCAAGAAAACATCGCAAGTTCTTTATCTGGCAAGCTTGCAAAAGCAATTGAAAAATCAAACAGAATCATGGCGGAAGATATAATAAGAGAATCTGGATATATGCTACCACAAAGCGGAAATGCAAGAATTTTCCTAGAAAAGATTTTAAGCGAAACGCAAGATGAATCTTTCCCATCAGCAGAAGTGCAAAAACTTCTTTCGCTTATAAAAACCAACGAAGCCACACCAATTCCGCAAGAAAAGTGGAAATGCAAAATCTGTGGCCACATTCACGAGGGCAGTATAACAGATGACTTCACTTGTCCAATCTGCAAACAACCTGCAAGTGTGTTTGCTAAAGTATAAATATAAAGTGTAAAATAAAGAATAAACCACCCTTCGTGCGTAAAACAATGCATAAAGGGTGGTTTTTTTGCAAATAATCGCAAATTGTATGCAAAAAATCTCAAATTGTATGCAAATAATCGCAAATTGCAATTGAAATTTTATAAAAGACCTTGAAATTGACATACAAGTGTGGTATAATAATGAAAGATATTCAAATAATCGTTATTGATAAGGGAGATTAATATGGATAAAATTAAACTAGGAATCATTGGTTGTGGCGGTGATATTTCAAGATTGCACGTAAACAACATCATTGCGGGCAAGTGCCCAAGTGTTATCGTGACAGCACTTTCAAGCAGAAACCCACAAAAAGCTGAAGCGGTTGCTAAAAGATTGCAAACTGAAGCGGGCATGGACCCAAAAGTTTACCAAACTGATAGCGAACTTATTGAAAATGCAGATGTGGATGCAGTTTTGATTGCAACACCACACTATCAACATGAAGAACTATCTGTGAAAGCAATGGAAAAAGACATTCATGTTCTATGTGAAAAACCATCTGGTGCATATGCATTGCAAGCGCTAAGAATGAACAAAGTTGCCGATGAAACTGGCAAGATGTTTGGAATGATGTTTCATCACAGAACAAACCCAATGTTTATCAAAGCACGCGAAATGGTTCAAAACGGCGAACTTGGCGAAATCAGAAGAATCAACTTCATCAGCACAAATTCATACCGCGGTCAAAACCACTACGACGCTGTTGATTGGCGTGGCACATGGGAAAAAGATGGTGGCGGGGTTGTAATGAACCAAGCACCTCACCAACTTGACCTTATTCGTTGGATTTTTGGCATGCCTAAAAAAGTTACAGGCTTCTTGGGTCTTGGCAGATGGCATGATATTCAAACTGATGACGACGTGACAGCATATATGGAATATGAAAACGGTGCAACAGCAGTGTTTATTGGCTCAACAAGTGATGCCCCTGGAACAATGCGTCTAGAAATCACTGCAGAATATGGCAAAGTTGTTTGCGAAGATAACAAACTCACATTCTGGAAACTTGAAGAAAGCTTGAATGAATATTCAAAAACAGAACCAACTGGTTCACTAATGCCAAAATTTGAAAAAATCGAAGTTGAACTTGACGGAGTATACACAGCGCACGGCGGTGTTATCGAAGCATTTGCAAGAGCAATCATCGATGGCTCACCACAAATTGCCGACGGCAGAGATGGTTATGAAAGTCTTTCAATTGCCAACGCACTTATTCTTTCACAATGGGATGGCAACAAAGCAATCAACCTTCCAATCGACGATGAAGAATATCTAAAAACGCTAAAAGCTCACTACTAATTCAAAACATTTTTGTCATCTGACAAATCATAATAACAACAAAAACAGCACTCGCAATCGAGTGCTGTTTTTATTTAAGAATATAATCATTAATGTAAAAATCAATCTAAAAATGAAATGAATTCAGGCATTTCACCAACGAGTGGTTTAACCCAATCGATAAATTCTTGAGTCACGTTGTTCTTTTCTGCATTGAGATATTCAGTTGGGAAAGTTTGCTCTGTAAGCATAACTTTTTCAATAGGAACAAGCTTAGTTTTCATAACGTATGGCACAGTTGAAACTCTTTCAAAAGCAACCATAACGCCAGTCACACCAGCAAGGCAAGCATTCACGGCTTCTTCGCCCGCAATAAACGCTTCTTCCACGTCAACTTTAGAAGCAAAAGTCGCACTTGCACGTTGCAAAATGCCAGGTTTTTCACTTCTTGCTTTGATGCCGAGTTTTTTGATAATAAGATTAGAAAGATGGCTTGAAACATCGCCAAAGTATGTTGATCTTCCCACTTGGAAAATCGGCTCAACAATAGGTTCACCGTCTTTTCCGCGAAGTCCCTCAGAAGCGACGATTGTAACGCCACCTTTTTTTGCGAAAAGATTTTCCGCATCAGCAAGGAATTTATCTTCATCAAAAGGCATTTCAGGACAATAAATAAGGTCAGGCGCATCGCCTTCCTCAGTTCTTGCAAGGGCTGCCGCCGCAGTTATCCAACCAACGTTTCTTCCCATACTTTCAATAACAGAAACATGAATAGGCAGTCCTTTGATATCTTGAACGCATTCTTTAACAGAACAAGCAAGGTATCTCGCCGCAGAAGCGTATCCTGGTGCGTGGTCAGTTTCCATAATATCGTTATCAATAGTTTTTGGAATACCAACACAAACAATGCCAGCATCTTTTGCGTGTGCATAAATTTTCCCGCAAGTATCCATAGAACCATTTCCGCCATTGAAAAGAACATAACTGATGTCGTGTTTTTTCAAAATAGGAACGATGTTTTGATAATCTTCATCAGAAACATATCTTCTTCCCGTTCCAATTGCAGAACCAGGAGTGTGTTTTAAGATTTCAATTTGATTTTCAGTAACGTTTGTAAGGTCGATAAAATCTTCGTCCAAAATACCGCCAGAACCAAATCTAGCCCCCAAAATTTTTCCACTGAAACCCACTTTTTTCAATCTCGCCAAAACGCCGGCAAGAGAAGAGTTAATAACAGCAGTTGGTGCACCGCCGTGTGCAATCAAGATATTTCCCATAATATTTCTCCTTATCAAAATATATATAAGTATAACATGAAAACAATATTTGTAAAGAATTTTCACTGCAAACGTTTGCATAACTTTTGAAAAAGTTGTATAATCAAATAAAAAGGGGTGTGTGATGACGCTAAAAGAAGTTGCAAACAAAGCGGGAGTTTCAGTTTCTACCGTTTCAAGGGTGATAAATTCCGGTAAGGAAAAAAGTGCCACAAAAGAAGTGCGCGACAGAATATGGAAAGCCGTTGAAGAGTGCGGATACACGCCAAATAAATCGGCTCAAAGTTTGAAGCTAGGCAACAAAGTCAATTCAAATATAATTGAAGTTTCGATTTTGTTTGCAAGGGCAGAAGATAAAGCCAGCGACTATTTCTTTTTGGAACTTGCCGAACACGTGAAAGAAGAATTGATAAAGCAAGGCATGAAAATTGGCAAAACGTATTTCCTTAGCGAACTTAAAAATCAAAACCAAACCCAAAAACAAGATAAAAACCAAGCATTGGTTGTTCTTGGAAGGGTGGCGGGAGATTGCAAAGAATTCCTTTCTTCCTTCGGTCAAAAAATTATATATGTATCACTAAATCAAATGCGACTCGGAAGCGACCACATTGTGTCGGATGGGCAAATCGCCGCGGAAATCGCAATGGCTTATCTTCACGAAAGTGGACACAGCAAAATTGCATATGTCGGCGAATTTTTCGATGAAGTGCGGTATCGTGGTTATAGAAACTATCTGATAACAAACAAGCTGAAAACCAACCGCGAATATGTCATCAACACCCACATGACGCGAAAAGGTGGTCACGATGCAGTGTCGCACTTTTTGAAAATTGAAGATATGCCAACTGCAATATTCTGCGCAAACGATGTGACGGCGTTCGGCGTCATAGAAGGGCTAAAAGAACAGGGCATAAACGTTCCAAAAGATTTGTCGGTGGTTTCAATTGATAATATCAAGGAAGCGGAAAACTTCAAAGTGCCACTAACAACAGTTGAAATACCCCTCAAAGAAATGGGCAGTTTTGCTGTGAAAACGCTGAAAGACAGAATAGAAAAAGGGCACTCCGTCCCGCTGAATATATTCGCTCCCGCAAAATTGATTGTCCGAGAAAGTGTAAGAAAAATCTAAACGCAAAAACAATGCAAACGTTTGCGTAATTTGCTCTGTACAACAAAAATATATTGATGTATAATAAAATCAATAAATTATGCATGGAGGAAAATTATGAAGCATATTTTTCTAAATTTGAAAAGATTTGATATCTTGAGAAAATTTGGTGGCGTGAACGACGTTGCTGATGTTGAAAACTGGGCAAAAGTCATCGCAGGTGGCATTGAAGAAGGGGTGAAAGATATCGAAGGTATCAACTTTGGAATTTTCTTCCAAGAAGGTCACCTTATGAACGCATCAAAAGAACTTTCAAAAGTTAAATGTGGTTGCCAAGGCGTGTTCAGAAGAGACACAGCAAAAGGTGTGAACTTCGGCGCATTCACAACTTTCCAAACAGCGAACTCTGCAACTCAAATGGGTGCAACTTATGCACTTATTGGTCACTGTGAAGAAAGAAACAACCTTCGTGAAATCATCGAACGTGCTGGCGGAACAAACATCGATGTGATAAACGAAATCTTGAACGAAGAAATCAAATGTGCAATCGAAGCTGGCATGAAAGTTTTGTATTGTGTTGGTGAAAGAACTGAAGAACAAGAAAACAAAGCTGAAGTTTTGGCATTGCAAGTTTCTATGGGTCTAAAAGATGTTGACCTTTCAAAAGTTGAAATCGCATACGAACCAGTTTGGGCAATCGGACCTGGCAAACCAGTTCCAACAGCAGAGTATATCGATGAAGTTGCAAAACTTATCAAAGCAACTGCTGATGTTCCTGTTGTTTATGGCGGTGGATTGAAACTTGAAAACGCAGAAATGATGGCAAAAATCGAATCTCTTGATGGCGGACTTATTGCACTCACAACATTTGGTGCAGATTTTGGCTTCTCTGTTGAAAACTATCTAAAGATTGTAAAAAAATATAAAGAAAGTCTATAAGCGAAAAAGGATATTCGCACAAATTAATATTAAGGGAGAAAAATTATGAAACTAGATTTCGAATACGGCAAAGGTACAATATCAGCTGAATTGCCAGACAACACAGACGTGTTTATTCCTGGCGTAACAATGCCAGATCCAGAATGCATTCCAGAAGATAAGATTATCGAAGAAACTCTAAAGAGTATCAGAAATCCAATCGGTATGGATCCACTAACTAAAATTGCAAAAGCGGGCAACAAAGTTTGTATCGTGTTCCCAGACCGTGTTAAAGGTGGCGAACAACCAACATCACACAGAAAAACTTCTATCAAACTTATTTTGGAAGAACTTTATTCTGTTGGCGTGAAAAAAGAAGATATCCTTTTGATTTGTTCAAACGGACTTCACAGAAAAAACACTAACGAAGAAATCCGTGGCGTTCTTGGGGAAGAAATCTTTGGCGAATTCTATCCAAGTCATCAAATCATGAACCACGACAGTGAAGATTATGATCATCTTGTTGATCTTGGAACAACAAAACGTGGCGACCCAGTGCTTATGAACAAATATGTTTACGACGCTGATGTTGTTGTTATGATTGGTCACACACAAGGCAATCCATACGGTGGATATTCTGGCGGATATAAACACTGCGCAACTGGTATCACTCATTGGAGATCAATCGCATCTCACCACGTTCCAGAAGTTATGCACAGAAAAGACTTCACTCCAGTTAACGGCTCATCACTTATGAGAGCAAAATTTGACGAAATCGGTCAACATATGGAAACATGCTCAGGCAAGAAATTCTTCTCTTGTGATGCTGTTCTCGACACAAAATCACGTCAAATCGCTATTTTCTCTGGTTGGGCAAAAGAAATGCAACCACTTTCTTGGAAAGTAGCAGACAAGAGAACATACGTTCACTTTGCAGAAAAGAAATATAACGTTATGGTGTTTGGTATGCCACAATTCTTCCACTATGGTGAAGGTATGGGCACAAACCCAATCATGCTTATGCAAGCGCTTTCAGCACAAGTAATCCGTCACAAACGTATTATGGCTGATAACTGTGTTATCATTTGTCAATCACTTTGCAATGGCTATTTCCATGACGAACTTTGGCCATACACAAGAGAAATGCATGCAATGTTCCAAAAAGATGAAATGAACATCTTGCCAGACATGAACAGATACGGTGAATACTTTGCAACAAACACAGAATACATTCGTCAATACAGATATTGCAATGCTTTCCACCCATTCCATGGTTTCTCTATGATAGCTTGTGGTCACATCGCAGAAAAGAACTGTTCAGCAATCTATTTGACAGGTGCTCAAGAACCAGGTGTTGCAAGAAGCATGGGACTAAAAACAAGAAGAACTATTGAAGAAGCTCTTGAAGATGCAAAGAAAATCGTTGGCGAAAATCCAAACGTAATTGCTTTGCCACTCGCATTCAAGACAGCTGCAGTTCACCTTTGCATGAAATCAGACCCAGAACAAACTTGTATGGGAGAATCTGATGGTCCATGTTGTGGATAATCAAACTGAAAAATAAACAAAAAGGTGATTTTTTATCACCTTTTTGCAACGTTACATGATATAATTGATAAATAAAGAGAAGAGAGTTAGGAGAAAATAAAAAATGATTTGGTTATTATATTTTGCGATTGCAATAATTGCAACAACTGTTGGGGCGCTAACAGGCATGGGCGGAGGAGTTATCATCAAACCCGTTCTCGATTTGATGGGTGGATATGACGTTGCAACAATTGGTATTTTGTCTTCAGTGACAGTGTTTGCAATGAGTGTTTCTTCAATCGTTAGAAAAGTTATGCAAAAAACAACATTCCCTGTTAAGCTTGCAATCTATCTTTCAATTGGTTCAATCATTGGTGGACTTTTAGGTCAAAGCCTTCTTGATATGACAATAGTTGCGCTTGGCTCAAGCGAAAACGTTACAATCTTGCAAAATATCTTGCTTTCAATTTTGATTCTTGGCGTGTTTATTTATATGCTCAAAAAAGAAAGTGTCCCAGATTATGATTTGGAAGGTATAATTCCAAGCGTGCTTTGCGGTGTGCTTTTGGGTACAATTTCTTCTTTTGTGGGAATCGGCGGTGGACCAATAAATGTGGCACTTCTTATTTTCCTTTTCCCTGTGGATACAAAAGATGCAACAATATGTTCAATAATCACGATTTTCTTCGCACAAGTGTCTAAGCTTGCGACAGTTGCCGTAACAACAGGTTTTGCAATATATGATTTGTCAATGTTGCCAGCAATGGTTGTCGGTGGCGTTGCCGGCGGACTTATCGGTGCTGCGCTCAACAAAAAAGTTAGCATAAAAACAGTTGAATTTTGGTTTAATGTCGTTCAAGTTGTAGTTTTGATAATTGCAGTATACAACATTATTTCTAATCTAATCTAATCTAGTGCAGTGTCTATAACAATATAAAAATCATAAAATCCCGTGACTTTTCATGGGATTTTTTTATTTAAAAAAATAAAGACTGTTTGAATAATCATATGGAAAATATTGACAAAATACTTGAAAAAACCAAAAAGGTATGAGAAAAGTTCCCACTGTACAAATGGATTTTTTTGTGATAATATAACAACATAAATGAATAATACATACTTTAAGGGGGTCGTATTATTCGAATTTCAAGTATAAGGAGAAGAAATGATGATTGGAAACGAAAAAAATCAGTCAGCTAATACTACTGTAAAACGCAAGAAAATGAAAGATTTTTCAGACGGCAGTGTAAAAGCAAAAAGAATCCTTAATATCAGCTCGCTAGTCGGTGGTATTATAATTTGGTGGCTACTCACAAGGATAAGCTATATCAACGTATTCCTTGCAAGCCCATACGAAGTATATGAAACACTTATCAGTGAAAGTCAAGCAAACTTCAGATATTTCAAAGATATCTGGTATTCACTTCAACGTGTGTTTGTTGGTTTTGGTCTTGCATTTATCGCAGCAGTTCCAATCGCGTTTTTGATGGGTTGGTATCCAAAATTCCGTGCTTGTGTAGACCCATGGCTCAAATTTTTCAAAACAATCCCACCAATCGCACTTATCTCCCTTGTCGTACTTGCAATGGGACTAACAGAAAAAGCAAAATACACAGTTATCTTTATCGCAGTTTTCCTTGTTATGGTTGTAACAATCTATCAAGGTATTCGTGAAGTTGATAGAACACTTGTTAAAGCAGCCTACACATTCGGCGCAAGTGATTTTGCAATCTTCAAAGACATCATCATTCCTGCATCATTCCCATTCATCTTGGTTGCCTGCAGACTTGGTATTTCAACAGCACTAACAACTCTTATCGCATCAGAACTTACAGGTGCAAACTTTGGTATTGGTGCAAGAATCCAACAAGCACAATCATACATGAACAAATCATTGGTTCTTCTTGGTATCATCACAATCGGTGTTATCGGATCAATTCTTGATGGTTTGCTATTGCAACTCGAAAAACGTTTAACACGTTGGAAATAGGAGGAAAACAAAATGAGTGATAGATTGATACATATTGAAAATGTCAATAAAATATATCCTGTGCCAAACGGTAAAGACGTAGTAGCACTAAACAACGTAAGCCTAGATATCGATAGAAACGAATTCATCTGTGTGGTTGGCCCATCAGGTTGTGGTAAAACAACACTAATGAACATCATCGGTGGACTTGAAACATTCGATTCTGGTGTAGTTCAAATGGATGGACACGATATCATCGGACCAGGACCTGATCGTGGAGTTATCTTCCAACAATACGCACTTTTCCCATGGATGACTGTAAGAAAAAATATCGAATACGGTATGAAATTTCTAAAACATGAAGATGGCACGCTTTATACATCAGCTGAAAAAACAGCACTTGCTGATAAATATATCAAAATGGTTAATTTGAACGGCTTTGAAAATTCATTCCCAAAAGAACTTTCAGGTGGTATGAAACAACGTGTGGCAATCGCAAGAGGCTACGCAGTTGCACCACAAGTATTGCTTATGGATGAACCATTCGGTGCGCTCGATGCTCAAACAAGATCACAACTTCAAGAAGATTTGCTTGTTACATGGCAAAACGAAAGAAAAACATGTTTCTTTATCACGCATGACGTTGAAGAAGCGGTTCTACTTTCAACAAGAGTTGTCATCATGAGTGCAAGACCAGGCGAAGTGAAAGAAATCGTTCCAATCGACTTGCCATACCCAAGAAACCAAGCTACAAAACTTGACCCAGAATTTATCAAACTTAAAAACTACATCTGGGATACAGTATACAAAATGTATCTTGAAATCAGAAAATAATTAAGAAAAGTTTTTGGTGGGGGAAAGCACGAACGCTCCCCCTGTCAATGAAAATATCAAGCGTTAAATCGCAAAATAAGAAGGAGAAAAATTATGAAAAAATTTGCTAAACTTTTTGCTATCGTGTTGACACTAGCAATGGTAATCACATGCTTTGCTGGTTGCGGAAGCTCAAACACAACAACAGTTATCGATGAAGATGGTAACGAAGTTGAAATTGAACTTACAACAGTAAGAATTGGTATCCACTCAAACATTGGTGGCGCTGGACTCGTTGCAGTTGCTGACGAAATGGGATTCTTCCTTGAAGAAGGTATCAATGCTGAAATCACAGTTGTAGAATCAGGCCCAGTTGAAATGGCAGCTATGCGTGCCGGAACAAGAACTCTTGAAGTTGGTTATATCGGTTCTGGTGTTGCTTGGAACGCACTTGATGGCGACGGCAACAGCGTATCATTTGTATACTTCAGTGGTCTTGGCGATGCAGAAACTATGCTTTCAAGAGAAGGCATCTTCACTGATTCAAACAGTGATGGCGAATATGATTTCGATGAAATCTATGAAGGTTTGAAAGGCCAAACAGTTTATCTTGACACTTCAACAACTCCAGGTTCTTGGTTCAAAACACTTCTTGGTTATGTAAACGAAGGTAAAGATGCTTCTGAACAACTTTGGATTTCTTGCGAAACAACAGACTACCTTTCAGGTTATGAAGCACCAAACTCAAATTCTGCAAACGCAGTTGAAGTTGTTTATATTTCAAACGCAAACTGCGCAACAGCAATGAGCACAGTAAGTTCTTCAAGAGCAGACATCGTTGTATGCTTCTCACCAATCCCAGACACAATTCTTGCAGCTAACGACGACGTAGAAGTTATCGCAAAAACAAGCACACACTTCGCAGCATCTGATTCTTCAATCGAAACTTTCGTTGCATCAGACGAATGGATTGCAGAAGACCCAGAAACAGTTCAAGCATTCGTGAACGCTCTAACAAAAGCAGCAGCAGTTAGAAACGACGATACAGATTTCGTAGAAACAGCAGCTGAAAACATCACAAATGCAGCAGCTGGATCATACAATGCAAGTGATTCTTGGTGGCCAACAATTGCTGAATATAAAGAAATGTTCAGTTCAACAAGTGGCACTGGTTATGAATATATGGAAGCACTATATGATATCGCATATCCAAACGTAACATCAGGCATCATTGAAGACTTTGAAGATACAATGGACTTCTCATTCATGCTTGAAGCACTTAACAACATCGGTTAATAGTAACAACATAAGCTAACAATTTTTATGAGGGAGTAACACTACTCCCTCATTTAAAAATTTGCAACGGAGAATAAAATGAATATTTGTAAACTAAAACCAAGTATTGTTCAATATCAATGGGGTGGCGATAAACTTCACGAAGAATTCGGCAAAGAAAAACTTGAACGTGCAGGGGAATCTTGGGAAGTATCTTTTGATAGTGAATATCCATGCTTTATCGACAGCGGTGAAGATAATGGGAAAACACTTGCAAGCGTAATAACAAAAGAAGCCATAGGCAAAAACAGTGATGGAATGCCATTTTTCCCATTGCTTATAAAATTTATCGACGCAAATAAAAGCTTAGCCATTCAAGTTCATCCAAGTGATGAATACGCACTTAAAAACGAAAATCAATATGGAAAAACGGAAATGTGGTATGTTCTTTCAGCCGAGCCAGACGCAATAGTCTATTATGGATTGAAGGATAAAATCACAAAAGAAGAACTTATGAAATCAATGCAAGATGGCACAATATGTGAGTATCTAAATTGCATTCCAGCAAAAGTTGGTGATGTTTTCTTTGTTGCAAGTGGCACAATCCACGCAATAGGAAAAGGTATCACGGTTTATGAAGTTCAACAAAATTCAACGATAACATATCGTATGTTCAACTATAACAGAGTTGACAACTTCGGTCACACAATGGAGTTGAACCTTGAAAGAGCAGCAGATGTTTCCACGCTTGAAAAAATCTCATTCGAAAGGGGCAGTCAAGCGGAAAAAGTTGTTGCAGACGACGGAGTAAACTACTATAAAAACACTGTGCTTGGAAGTTGTAAGTATTTCTACACAGAAAAATTCGATATCAAAGGCGAAGTTAAACTTTCACAAGATAAATACACATTCATGGCACTTTCAGTTGTTGAAGGCTGTGGAAAAATTGATGAACTAGAAATTTCAAAAGGAGATACAATCTTCGTTCCTGCGGGCAGTGAAAAATTCACAATCACAGGAGAAATAACAATCGTATCATCAAGTGTGAAATAATAAATGGCACTTTAAAAGTTGCCTAAAATATAAGGAGAAATATTATGCCAATAACATCACTAAAACCAGTTATGGACTACGCAAAAAAAATGGGAATTGCTCACGGTGCATTCAATGTTAACATGGTTAGCCACGCAAAAGCAGTTATCGATGCTCACACAATGATGAACTCATGTGCAATTGTTCAAGGTGCAGACCTTGCAAATGCATTCATGGGCGGAAAAGAAGACTTCATGAAGGGCACAATTGAAGATAAAAAAATCGGAACAAAAAGAATCGGCTCTGCCGTTCGCGCAATGGCGGAAGAAACGCATATCCCAGTTGTTATGCACCTAGACCACGGCAAAAACTTTGAATCTTGTAAGGCTGCAATCGATGGCGGATATTCTTCTGTCATGATTGATGGTTCACACCTACCTTTCGAAGAAAACATGGAACTAACTCGTGAAGTTGTAAAATATGCACATCCACTTGGAATTTCAGTTGAAGCTGAACTTGGCGTTCTTGCAGGCGTTGAAGATGACGTTTTCTCTGAACATTCAACATATACAAACCCAATGAGCGTTTGCGAATTCATCAAAAACACAGGTGCTGATGCACTAGCAATTTCATACGGCACAAAACACGGCGCTGTGAAAGGCGACAATGTAAAACTTCGCTCAGAAATCGTTATCGCTTCACTTGAAAATTTGAAACATGAAAATCTTGACGCTTGTATCGTATCGCATGGTTCTTCACTTGTTCCAGGATATATCGTAGACGAAATCAACACTCTCGGCGGCAAAATCAACGGCAGTGGCGGTGTTCCAATCGAAGAATTAAGACGTGTTATCCCAGCTGGTATCAGCAAAATCAACATGGATACAGACCTACGTCTTGCAATCACAAGAAACCTAAGAAAATGGTTCATCACAAAACCAGAAATGCAAAAAGCAAACGGACTTTGCGATGTTTGGAATTTGATGCAAGCAAAACCTGATCAATTTGACCCAAGATACTATCTTGTTCCAATCATGCACCCACTTGTGCAAGGTCAAAAAATCGAAGAATTCTGGTATGACGAATTTATCAAACTTTGCACATACGGAATTCAAGAAATCGTTGTTAACGCAACATCACAATTCGGTAGCATAGGCGACGCAGGACTTATCGAATATAAATCTCTTGAACAACTCGCAGACTACTATAAAAAGAAAGGAATCTAAATAAGAAGGGAATTCACATAAATAAAAATGCTATCTCAATTGGGATAGCATTTTTAATATATTATGGGTAAGATGATGAAATCAAACAAAAAAACTGCTGTATATATTTTTTGCACCCTTCAATCGAAACACAGTTGAAAGCTTCGTGAAAAATATGTATCAACTTTTATGCAAAACAAAATAAAATACCTACAAATGTATTTACATTCAAATGTATGCGTGGTATAATCATATAAAAAGTTATTTAAAAAATACAATTGGAGTAATGATGAGGAAGTTTCTTTCAATTATAATGGTTATAACTGTTTTATGTGTAAATTTGTGTGGGTGCAGTTCAAATGGCGACGACACAATAAGAATAGGATACCACACAAACTACGGTGGCAGTGGTGCTGTGTTAATAGCGGTCGAAAACGGATATTTTGAAGAGCAAGGATTGAACGTAGAACTTGTTGCGTTTGCTTCGGGCCCGCCAGAAATCGCCGCGCTAAACAACGGCACAATAGACTTTGCCTATATAGGGCAAGGCTCTCATTCCCTTGCAATAAATGGCATGGCGGAAATCATTTGCATACAAAACATAAGTGATGCAGAAGCAATAATAGTGAATAAAACTTCGGGAATATCAACCCTTGAAGATTTGAAAGGCAAGACGGTTGCCGCGCTTTTTGGCACGTCAAGTGAAGATATGCTTATCGTTGCGCTTGCAAGTGTTGGGCTTTCAACGGGCGATGTGAATATGAAAAACTATGATATGGCAGGGGCGATAACAGCGCTTGAAAATGGCGATGTCGATGCAATTTGCGTGTGGGAGGAATATCGTTTTGAAGCGGTTTCTAAGCTTGGTGATAATGCTTTGGTTCTTGCCACAACAGGTGATTTTTCCGATGTTTATGCACCCCTTTCAAGCTGGGTGACAACGCAAGAAATGATAGATGAAGATTCAGAAACTACTCAAAAGTTTGTAACTGCAATCATGAAAGCTCAAAACTATTGGGCGTATAACACTGAAGAAACTTGCGAATTGATATCCGACAAATTGGATATTTCTCTCGTTAATTTACTTCTGGGAAAAGATATGACAGACTTGTTTACGATAAAAGAAATAAGTGATTATCTTGAAAGCGACTACATCATGGATTTATATCGCATGCAACAAGAATATTTGATTATGGAATACGAAGGCATCTCGCCTCGTGCTGTCGATGAATATGTGTGGCTTGAATTTATGGAAAATGCAGTTGTAGAACTCTCGTGATATAGCAGGGGAAAAATATGCTACAAATAATGATTTTGCTCATATTCATTTTGGTGATTATCATCGGTGTTTTGGGTGGATATAAAAAGAATATGCTTATTGGACTTATGAATATCAGCTTTATTGGTATGCTCATTTTTTTGTTGCTCTATTTTCTGAAAGTCAGCGGAGCACTTCCAATCGATGCAATGATTTTGTACGGCAGTGATGTGCTTTCCAAGTTGATTGTAGGTATTTCAATTCAGCTTAATACCATAGCGTTGTGGGAGAACTTTTTCAGGTTTATTGTCGTATATTTATTCTTTGCACAATCGGTTCACACGAACCTTTCAGCAAGCAAATTATTTGCCAAGCATAAATATCTTTATATCGTAACAGCTCTTCCTTTGATTTTGGTGTATGCCTATTCAACACCGTCGATTATGTATGCTAAATTTGCCTATAAATATGACTTTCAAGCATTTATTGTAAATATATCATATTGGTTGATACTTGCATATGTTGTTGCAAGCTTTGTTCTGCTTTTTGCAGAATACAGACTTATCGCACTTTCGTGGCATAAAAAACGTCACTTCACAATGATTTGTCAAATGGCGTTGTTCTGCATTCCATATTTGATGTTTGCACAACTTGACCCTGTGAATATATATCAAGATTATATGCGTATATGTGTTTTCACAGACCCAATAATGCTTTCGCAAGGCGGTTCTTTATGGATTTGGTACACAGCATTTTTCATCTGCATGCTATCGCTTATCTCTATGATAGTGTCAAGTGTGTTTATAT
>JAWXUU010000029.1:0-5749 GCA_044426085.1 Bacillota bacterium
AAAGTTGCAATAACCCATTTGTTCCATTTAATCTTTATTCTTGAAAGTGCGTATCCAGCAAAGATTGCAATAAAGCAAACCAAGATTGAAGCACATCCAGCAACGATGAAGTTGTTTTTATAGTATGTGAAGAAGTCGTTATTCACCGTGAACAAATTGATATACGATTGGAAAGTGAGATCATCTGGCCATAATGTTGGCGGGAATGAATACGCTTCCAAATTTGTTTTTAACGATGTTGCGATTACCCAATATATTGGGAAAAGCAAGAACGAGAATATGAATACTAGGAATATTACTTTTGCCACTGCGAGCAAAGTTGATTTTGTTTTTATACTCATGATTCCCCTCCCCTACGACACGTCAACCGGTTTGAATATTTTGTTATAGAACAAAACCACACCGATCATTAGTATCATCCAAATTGTTGTTACCGCAGAACCTGAACCGTAGTCGCCATTCAAAAACGCTTCTTGATATGAAAGCACGGCAAGCGTTGTTGTTGAGCCGTCTGGCCCACCTTTTGTCATTTGCCAGAACAGCGGGAACTGCTTGAAGTTTTCGATAATGCTCATTGAAACTGCAACTTTTATTACTGAAGACATATATGGCATTGTTATGTGCGTAAGTCTTTTGAAACCACTTGCACCATCAACTGTTGCCGCTTCCATAATATCTTTTGGAACGTTTTGAAGTCCCGCAAGAAGCAAGAGTGCCATGAGTGGTATTTGCTTCCAAATCGCGGCAATTATAATACCAAGCAATGCTGTGTTTGTGTTGAGCAGCATACCAAAACTGTCGATTTCACCGCCAGAGAATACTCTGACAACATATTTTAAGAGTCCATATTGCGGTTGATATATCCACGTCCAAACAAGAGCTGAGATGACTGTTGGAACTACCCAAGGAATCATCATCACGCTTCGAAGCGTTCTTGCAAATTTGATGTTTGAGTTGAGAATAAGCGCGAGGGTGAAACCCAAGATAAACGCTACACCAACAACCGAAACAACGAATATGAATGTATTTTTTACTGCATTTCCAAGAACTCCACGTTCAAGGAGTGTGAGATAGTTTTCAAAGTTATTCCATTCGGGAGTTATTCCACGAACGATATTTTTTGTTGTATAATCTGTGAAACTTTTGAGTACTGAATCGGCGAGTGGTATCAAAATAAAAAGAGTCACTATTATCAAGGCTGGAGCAATCAAGACTAGCCAAAAGAGTTTTTCTCCGGCATTTTTTGAAAGAAGCCTTTTTTTCATTTTCTTAGTATCTTCCATTATAACCTCATTTTTTTTGGAGGAGTGATTTCCACCCCTCCAAATAATTTTATTGTTTTATCTATTCAAATAATTATTATTATTTCAAAAGAATGTTTGCTTCTGTTGTGAATTCTTCAACTGCTTGGTCGATTGATTTACCATTCAAGATGATTGCGTTAAGCATTGTGCAGATATCAGTTTGAATTGTTGTTAGTTGTGGGTGTGTAGTTTGTGTAGCGATGTTTGAAGCGCCGTCGCCAACACCTTCAAAGATGTATAGTGGTTCATAATCGCTCATTGCTGAAGTTGCTTCAGAAAGTGCTGGGTTAATAGTTTCCATGTGTTCGCCCATAACTTCTGTTGTCATCAACCATTCAACGAATACTGCAGAGCCTTCAAGAGCTTCTTCATTAAGTCCAGTGAACATCAATGAGTGAGCTGAAACCAATGTTGCTCCATCACCGTTTGAGCCCATTGTTGGAACTGCAAATGTTCCTGTGTAGCTGTATACGTCTGGGTCTACTGCAACTGAACCTGAAATTCCCCATGATTGATCCATGAACATTGCAACTTGACCTGTTGCAAACATGTTTCTCAAATCTTTAGGAAGTGTTGCTTGTGGGTTATATCCATTTTCGTCAAGTTCAACCATGAAGTCGATGAATTCATAGAAAGCATCATTATCAACTGTGAGGTTATAGTCATCATCAATCACTGTTGTGCCAAAAGCTGTCATCATAGAGTTCATGAATAGTCCTGATGTTGTTGCTTCAGCATATGGAAGACCGATTGGGTAAACTTTTTCGCCAGAATCAGTTGTCAAACCAGAAAGAGCGTCCATCCAAACCCAAAGTTCTTCTTCAGTTGTTGGAGTGTCGTTGATATCTAGTCCTGCTTCAACAGCCATTTCTGTGTTATAGAAGAACAAGTTGTTTGTGTAGTATAGTGGGAAACCATATGTGTCACCTTCATATTCAAATTCTGGAAGAAGATAATCATAGATGTCGCCCATGAAGTCATCACTCATGATGTCTGTTGCAGGAGAGATGATATAGCTGTCCGCAAGAGTACTTACCCAAGCAGCTTCACCCAAGATGATGTCGATTTGTCCGCCACCAGCTACTGTTGTTGTTACGTTTGATACCATGTCATTATACCCTGCGATATAATATTCAAGGTCATATTGTGGATATGCTGCTTCGAAATCTTTTTCGATTTCTAGCCAATAATCCGCTGTTGCAGCTTCACCAACCAAGTGGTTTGCCATAACGATTTTTGTTACTTCAACTTCAGTTTCTGTTCCGTCTTCGTTAACAACCGTTTTTGTTGCAGCTTCCGAGCTTCCGCATGCTGCCATTGAAAGCACAAGTGCCAATGTTAGCAAAATTGCTACTAATTTTTTAGACATTTTCTTCATCTTCTTTTCCTCCGAGATTTAAAAAATAATTTATATCATGGGCTCATCCCCAAATATATCATTTTGATTTGCGATTTCTCGCTTTCCACATTGGTGTTTTAATCGTTGCAAGCAGAATATGTATAGTGTGTACACTCGTGTGTATGTTTTGCAAAATATCAAGGGAAGTTACTCCCTAATATTTTTTTTATAATTTGATATTTTTATCAAATCAGGTGCTTTTGCGTTTTATAAACGTTGTTTCAAATTCCTTTTTATATGCTGGATTGTTATTTACTAAACTTGTCAGCATTTCAATTGCTTCTTTTGCAAGTCCGTCACGGTCGATTTCTATTGTTGAAAGTGCTGGATCAGAAAGTTTGCTTGCGATTGAATTATCAAATCCCACGATTGCAATATCGTCGGGAATTTTGAATCCCGCGTCCTTCACTGCTAGCATTGTTAGAAGTGCAATGTGGTCGTTTCGTCCGAGAATCGCATCGATTTTATCGCCTTTTTTCAGTCTTTTGCCAATCTTTTCGATAACTTCTTCTTCGTTGTGACAACCTGTTATGAAATTTTCCTCGGTATATTCTAGCCCACAAGCTTTAAGCCCGTTCACGTATCCGCGAAATCTTAGGTCTGTCATGTCCGAAAAGTTTGATTGTCTTGAAATACGGTCGATATAAAGAATGTTTTTGCGCCCTTCTTCACAAAGTTTTGCAATACACTTTTTTGCGCCTTGATAAAGTCCTGTGTATAGATAGCCAACTTCTTCAATTTGATTTGTATATATTTTGTTTGCAAATAAAACCACTGGAATATTTGCGTCTACGATTTTTTGTATGTAGTCTTCTGAAAAGCTGATTGAGTTTATTATCACCCCATCAACTTGACGATTGATGATGTTTCTTATAAATTCGTCGTCGTTTCTGTTTGTACAAAGGGAAATAAGATATCCTCTGTCGTATGCAAATTCATCCATTTTGCGAACCAATCTGCCAAAATGCTCGTTATCGATTTTGTCGGCAATAAACATTATGTGGAAACTCGATTTACCTTTCAGCGTTCTTGCAATAGAGTTTGGAACATAGTTTAGTTTCTTGATTGCCTCTTCAACACGTTTGCGTTTTTCCGCATCTACGTATCTGTTGTTGTTGACCACATATGAAACTATTGTTTCCGAAACATTTGCTTCAAGAGCTACGTCTTTTCTAGTTGCACGTTTTGCAGTCATACTAAGCTCCTTTTTATCCATATTTACATACACTGCTGTGTAGTCTGTTTTTAAAATTAAGCACACATTTTGCCGTCAAGTGAAAAGTTCTCTTTTCTTAACTACACTGCTGTGTACTACCCTTTAAAATTTAGATACACTGCTGTGTATCTCTTACATGTATTGATTATAGCACTTTTTTTGCAATTGTCAAGTGTTTTTTTGAAAAAAATTTAAAAAGTTTAAAATTCACTTATAAACACATAAAATAGACTAGTATACAAGTTAAATATCAAGAAAATCCATGCAATTAATCAAATATTAAACAAAATACATCATTTTGCTGTGCTTTTTTATTTTATCACTTATAAATCGATCAAAGGCATTTGCTGCAGAAACATCATCCATCATCTTGTCGACCTGCCTTTATCCAGCATCAGACAAGAGATTTCAAAACCGACTTTTGGGCAAAAAATAACAGCCACCGCAGTGCTGTTTGAAAGAGATTATTGGTACCGAAGATCGGACTCGAACCGACACGAAGCCAGCTTCGTGGGATTTTAAGTCTGTTTTTACCCCTCTGAATTCCTTATAGAATGCGGGGTCTAGAAACCCACCCCCGACCCACCCCCGAGATAAAATCAGTGATAAATATGGCTTTTGAACCTAAAAAATCACAAAATTAGAGCAATTTTCACAAAATTTTAATCCTCCTATAAAAAATTCACTTCCACTCACAACCAAAAATAAGTACCTCCCTCACGCAAGGGACTTTTGGTCCCTTGCGCATTTATACTATAATATTATCATAAAATTCACATTCACAAGAGAAATAAGTCACTTAAAATGACGTATCCTATCTTTCGTTAAATATTTTCCTGTGCTTCCAAGAACCTGCTAGCCCCCATATTGCACCACTCTTTTTGATATCTATTATACTATAAGTTTAAGGGAACACCCATAGAAAGTGCGCTTTTAAATATTACAAATAAATTTGCTTACACCACCCACAAGACTAAAGTTTTATAGTTTATGGCATAACAAAAGACCAATTTTCGTCGGTCTTTTGAGTTTTTATAAATCTTTTTTTAGTTTAGTATTCGTTTTTTATCAAACTAATTATATCAGCGTTTTCTTATCGCTATCACTTTGCTTCAAACTTTATTTCCACGCAGAACATATCGCCATCCACATTGATGTTTAGTTCGCCATTTTGTATTTCCATGAGACTTTTTGCTATTGAAAGTCCCAAGCCATTTCCTTCGGTGCTTCTGGATTTATCACCTCTCCAAAATCTCGAAACAAGCTCTTCACCACTGCAATCTAGTTGTGTTTTTGAAATGTTTTTCACTGTTATATACAAGCCATTTTCATCTTTTGTGCTGCTCACATAAATCCTTGTGCCTGCCATGCTGTATTTCATGGCATTGCTGATGATGTTATCAAGCACTCTTTGAGTGTGGCGAATATCCACATTTGCAAGTGTTTCACTTTCTGCGGTGTTATTCACAACTTGCAGACCATTTTCTTTCATTCTGCTGTCGCATTCCCCCAAAATCTGTTCTATCATAATAGCAAGGTCGCATTTTTCAAGATTTGTTTCCACGTTCCCCGTTGAAACTTTTGAAGCTTCGATAAGATCTTCAATAAGGTTTTTCATTCTTTCAGATTGGCGGTGTAGCACTTCAGAATATTCGGCGATTTCTTCCGTTTTGCCATCTGCTTTCACAATCAAATCTGAATAGTTTATTATTGAAGTTAGCGGAGTTTTCAAATCGTGGGAAACGTTTGTTATCAGCTCGGTTTTCATCCTTTCGCTTTTGAGTGCTTCCCCCACAGCGCTTTCCACCACTCCGCTGACAGCATTGAGGT
>JAWXUU010000009.1:0-114018 GCA_044426085.1 Bacillota bacterium
AAAATTGTAGATCTCATAAATAATAGACCACGAAAACGCTTAGGTTGGTTGTCGCCTATCGAGTTTCTCGCAAATACTTTTAAAAAGTGTTGCACTTAATTTGACAATCTATCATTAAAATAACTAATGGGGATTTCTAAAAAGTATAAATGCAAAGATTAATTTCAAAAAAAGAGCGTATTTTAGAAAAATTTCGACGCAAGGCTGGTTGCCTTTCTAGGAATTTTGCATAAAATCAAGCCTTTTTTAGGGATTGAGATTTGCGTTTAGAGTTTTTAGAAGTGCCCAAATAAAAAAAAGGGGGGAATATGAATCAAACAACGACGAAAAACATACGCACAATAGCTGTTTTTGTTGGGCTTTTCACTGCCCTTTTTGTTGGATACGTGGTGAACATCAACACGGGGAGCATCAATATTTCTTCACTTGAGATTTTGGAGATTTTGTTTTCTAGTGGCAATACTGATGTTGTGAACACTGCCATTATTTGGAAGATTAGATTTCCAAGGCTTGTGGCGGCCTCACTTTTGGGGGGCGCACTTGGCGTTTCGGGATTTTTGATTCAAACTTTTTTCAGAAACCCTATCGCATCACCTTTTATTTTGGGTATTTCAAGCGGAGCGAAGATGACCGTTGCACTTGCGATTGTTTTTCTAGGCTCGGTGGGATATCTTCAAATGGTTGCGATTTCCTTTGTTGGCTCGCTTATTTCCATGGCGTTTGTGTTGCTCTGCTCGCGAAAAGTTGGAAATATGTCTATGCTTTTGGTTGTGGGGATTATGATTGGATACATCACTTCTGCGATAACGGATTTTATTATCACATTTGCGAGTAGCAACGATATCGCGGGGCTTACAAATTGGTCGATGGGGTCTTTTTCTGGTTCTACTTGGAACAGTGTGAAAATCATTGCTATTGTTGTTGCACTGGGCACGTTTTGTGCTTTTCTTGCTTCCAAACCAATTGGGGCTTATCAGCTTGGCGAAGGATACGCTGTCAGCATGGGGGTGAATATCAAGCTTGTTCGAACTGTTATCGTTCTTATCACAAGCCTTTTATCCGCTTGCGTGACGGCTTTTGCAGGCCCGATTTCCTTTGTGGGGATTGCTGTGCCACACATTGCAAAAAAGCTTTTGAACACTTCTAAACCTATCCTTTTGATACCCGCAACTTTCCTTTGCGGAAGCGTGTTTTGCGTGTTTTGCGACCTTGTTGCAAGAACGATGTTTTCACCACTTGAACTTGCGATTTCAACGGTTACGGCTTTCTTTGGCGCACCGATTGTCATTTCCATTATCCTTTCCAAAAAGAGAGGTGGCAGATGATGAGTGAAAATAAAAACAAATATTTTGAAATTAAAGATTTGGCGGTTGGATATAACGGCAAAGTTTTGATTGACGAGATTAATTTTTCTTTGCAACGCGGAGAAATTTTGACGCTTATTGGTCCAAATGGGTCGGGAAAATCCACTATTCTTAAAAGCATAACTGGTCACCTTGCGACTATTTCTGGGGAAGTTTTTCTTGACGGAACAAGCTTGCGCAAGATGGAAAGAAAGACGCGTGCGACAAAAATGAGCGTGGTTTTGACAGACAGAATCACCCCTGAACTTATGACTGTTTACGACGTTGTGGCATCCGCGAGATATCCATACACGAATTCTTTTGGAATGCTGACAGCAAAAGACAAAGCAATCGTTGATGAGTGCATTGAAAAAGTTGGCATACGTGAGTTTGCAAATAAGGATTTTTCTGAAATTTCTGACGGGCAACGCCAAAAGGCTATGCTTGCACGGGCGATTTGCCAGATGCCGGAAATTATCATATTGGACGAGCCTACTTCCTTTCTTGATATCAAGCACAAGATTGAACTTTTGAGCATTTTATCGAGCATGGCTAAGGAAAAGAACATCGCGGTTATCATGTCGCTTCACGAAATTGATATCGCTTCGAAAGTTTCTGATTATATCGCCCTTATCAAGGGTGACAAAATCGAAAAAGTCGGCGCGCCCGACGAGATTTTCAAGGGTGATACAATCGCAAAGTTATACGATATGAAATCGGGGTCGTACAACATGACTTTTGGCAGTGTTGAACTTGCCATGCCTGTTGGAGAAGCTAAGGTTTTTGTTTATTGCAGTGCTGGAAGCGGAATTTCTGCGTTCAGACATTTGCAAAAAGCGGGAATTGCTTTTTCTTGCGGTCTGCTTTGGGAAAACGAATCGGCATTTGAAATTGCAACTGCCCTTTCAAACAATATTGCAAGCGTGAAAGCATTTTCGCCAATTGGCAAAATCGATATTGAAAAGTGCAAAGCCCTTGTTGATAGCTGTGAATATTTTCTTGATACCAACCCTGAAATTGGCGAAATGAACGGTGAGATTTGCGAGATTTTGAGATATGCAAAGGAAAAAAACAAGAAAATCATCACTAAAGTTGCTGAAATTTTGTGATTGTGGTTGATTGTGATTGATTGGCATTTATTGATTGGCATTTATTGATTGCTCTTTATTTTATAATTGAATGATAAAAACCCCGATTTTTGTCGGGGTTTTGTTTTTTGATTTTGTTTGTTTAGTTTGTTTGGTTTCGTTTGGTTTGTTTAGTTTTTTTGGTTTGTTTTATAAATTTTATTCGATATTTTGGATTTGTTCGCGAATTTTTTCTATTTCATTTTTCATTTGCAAACCTGTTTTTGTGATTTCGCTGTCGTTTGATTTTGAACAGATTGTGTTTGTTTCGCGGTTGAATTCTTGGATAAGAAAGTCTAGCTTTCTGCCAACTCCGCCTTTTTCTTTCATGATTTTTTCACATTCGTCAAAGTGGATTGCAAGGCGAGTGATTTCTTCATCGATGTTTGATTTGTCGGTGTAGATACAAACTTCTTGCGCGATTCTTTCTTCGGGGATTTCCACATCTAGGTTTGAAATTCTAGACATGAGTTTTTCGCGATAAAAAGCTGAAACTTTTGGCGCGTCGACCTTGATTTTTTCTAGACATCCGCGAAGAATAGCTACCCTTTGCAAGATGTCGGTTTTCAAGTTTTCGCCTTCGGCATTTCGCATTGCAACAAGACCTTCAAGGGCGAGTTTCAAGCTGTTTTGAACCACTTCCAAAAGCAGCTCTTCTTGCAGATGACTGCCTTGATTTTTAAAAATTTCAGGGAATCTTAGCAGACTTGCAAGCTCGAGATTTTGAGAAATTCCCGCAACTTCCTTTGCTTTTTCCACAGCGGAAAGATAGCCTTTCAACAGACCTTCGTCAAGCAAGACTTCCTTTTCCTTTTGCGACACATCGACATAGTTGATAAAAACATCAAGCTTGCCACGAAGCACAGACCCACCGATTTGTTTTCTTATTTTATCTTCACAAAAGCTTAGAATTCTTGGAGTTTTCAAGTTTAAATCGAGAAATCTTGAGTTGACTGCTCTGATTTCCACAACCATTGTTAAGCCGTCTTTTAAAAATTCTCCTCTTCCGTATCCTGTCATGCTGTTCATATGTTTTCCCCTTATTTGTATTCTTTTATCATTTCTTCGAACTCTTCACCAAAGATGATTCTGAGCCCGAGTTTTTGCGCTTTTTCAAGTTTAGAGCCGGCGTCTTCACCACACACAACAAGCGTTGTTTTCTTTGAAACTGTGGATAGCATTTCACCGCCCTGATTTTCGATTATTTTTGAAGCTACACTTCGCGAAAGAGTTGGAAGCGAGCCTGTGAGAACCATTTTTTCGCCCGAAAATATACCTTCTGCAACGGCGGTTTTATATTGGATTTCCACCCTTTCAAGAAGTTTTTCCAATTTTTCTGTTTTGGTTTTGAAAAAATCCACAACTGATGATGCGACGATTTCGCCGATGTCGCCAATCTCGCAAAGATTTTCAAACTTTGCTTCTTTCAAAAGGTTCATATGCGGATATTCTCTTGCGAGATCCTTCGCAGTTTTTGTGCCTATGTTTGGAATTCCAAGTGAGAAAATAAACTGCGGATAATCGATTTTTCGCGATTTTTCCAATGATTTCATCAAGTTTTCCGCTTTCTTTTCTTTGAAAGAAGGAAGGGAAAGTAGCTGATCTTTTTGCAAATCAAACAGTTGATATTCGCTTTCTATTCCGAAATTTTCATATAACAGCTTAGCTGTTTTTTCCGAAAAGCCTTCGATATCAAATGCGTTTTTACTTGCAAAATGCGACAATTTTTGAATTACCATGCCACTGCAATGTGGGTTTTTGCAAAAGATGTGAGCACCAATTTCTGTTATTTCTTTTCCGCACGATGGGCAAGATTTTGGCATTTCAATTTCCACCGCGTTCTCACCTTTTTGATATGTGCCAAGGATTTCGGGAATGACGTCGTTTGACCTTCGAACAAGCACTGTATCACCGATTTTTACGCCTTTTTTCGCGATGTCTTGCATGTTGTTGAGCGTCGCCCTTGAAACTGTGACACCGCACAAATCCACCGGTTCTAGCAATGCAAGAGGGGTGAGTTTGCCCGTTCTTCCAACTTGCCACACCACTTTGTTTAGCACCGTTTTTGCTTCTTCCGCTTCGAATTTATAGGCAATCGCCCATCTTGGAAATTTTTCAGTTGAGCCTAGCTGTTCTCTTTTTTGATAGTCATTTATTTTGATGACTGCACCGTCGATAAGAAAATCAAGATTACCACGGGAAAGTTCGATTTGTTCTAGCTGAGATTTGATTTCTTCTACGCTCTTTGTGATTTTGAAATATTCACTGACAAGAAATCCTTCCGATTTCAAGAATTCTACAGCTTGCGATTGCGAAATGATTTCTTCGCTATCTTGGAAATTGATGTTATAGAACACGATTTTCGGTGAGCGTTTTGCTGTTTCTTTTGGGTCTAGATTTCTGATTGCACCAGCGCTTGCGTTTCTTGCATTTTTCAGCTTCACGCTTGCCGTTTGGTTATATTTTTCAAGCGTGGAAAGGTTGATTATTGCCTCGCCGATAACTTCGATTCTGCCCTTATAGGAAATTTCCATTGGGAAAGTTTTGATTGTTAGCACGTTGTTTGTGACATCTTCGCCAACGTAGCCATTGCCACGGGTTGTGGCGCGAAGGAACTTGCCGTTTTCATAAGTTAGGCAAATTGTTATGCCGTCGAACTTATATTCAAGGGTGAATTCTTCGCCGTTTTTATTTTTGAAAAAGTTTTCTAAGTCGTCGAAATTTTGCGCTTTATCAAGGGAATACAACCTTTGAATGTGGGTGTGTTGGGAAAAGCTTTGCAGTGCATCGCCACCAACCCTTCGCGTTGGTGAAATTTCTAAAACCGTGCCCGTTTGCTTTTCTAGCGCCACAAGTTCGTCATATAAAACATCATACTGCTTATCGGAAATTGTTGAGTTATCAAGCACGTAGTATTCATGAGCATAGATATTCAGTTGTTTTGCAAGCTGTTGCATTCTTGCAATGCTATCTTGTTTGTTTTGCATGTTTTAACCTTTTTATTTTGGAATTTATTTTTTCTTTTGATAAATCCCATTATATTTTTAGGAATTTATATTTATAATTTTACAAGTGGAGCAAATTTTGTGATTAGCGATTTGTTGCCCACTTTATCGAATTTCACATCCACTGCCTCGCCAGAGCCACTGCCTGAAACTTTGATAACGACACCTTCGCCAAAAATTTTGTGGGAAACTTTATCGCCAACACCGAACTTGTTGCCGACACCCGTTTCACTTTTTTCTTCTTTTTTGCCATAGCCACCAAGACCACCGCGGAAAGGCTGAGCAGAGCTTGACATTCCACCGCGGAACACTGGCTTGTTGCTTGTTTCTTCTTCCACTGCACTTTTTGGCACGCGAATTGTTTCGCCCATTTCTTTTATGAAGCGAGATTTGAGCGTGTTTTGGCGTTCGTGCGTGAAAGTGTATCGCGAGTTTGCAAGGGTGATATACAGCCTTTCTCTCGCTCTTGTGACTGCGACATAACACAATCTTCTTTCTTCTTCGATATCATCTTCATCGTTTCTGTTGAGTGGGAAAACGCCCTCTTCAAAGCCTACGATAAACACGATTTTATATTCCAATCCCTTTGCGGCATGGACTGTTGAAAGGGTGATAAATTCAGTTTCGTCTTCGTCCGCTTCGGATGATAGTGTGACACTTTGAAGAAATTCCGAAAGGTCAGCTTTTGGGTTTTCCTTTTCGAATTCCACCACTTGCGACACGAATTCTTCAACGTTTGCACGCTTGTTTCTATCTTCATCTTTTGAAAGGTCGAAGCACAGCATAAAGTTTGTTTCTTCGATAACTTTTTTGATTATTTCGGAAATTGAAAGGTCGAACTGGCTGTCTTGCAAGTCGTTTATTACGTTGTAGAAATTCACAACTTTTTCCTTGACTTTGCCACTTAGAAGTTCGCATTCCTTAAGGCTTTGAAAAAGGGTTGTTTGAAGGATTTCTGCACCTTTCACAAGCTTTTCAACAGTGGTGTCGCCAATGCCACGTTTTGGCACGTTTATCACGCGGATAAGCGCTTCGCTGTCGCTTGGATTGACAACAAGACGCAAATATGAAATCAAATCTTTGACTTCTTTTCTATCCGAGAATTTGAAACCGCCGTAAACTTTAAACGGCATGTTATAGTTTGTGAGCGCTTGTTCGAAAGAGCGTGAAATTGAGTTCAGACGGTATAGTATTGCGAAATCTGAATTTTTATATCCAAACTCGCGGCTGAGTTCCTTGATTGTTGAAACCACCCTTTCCGCTTCCGACCTTTCGTCGTAGTTTGAATAAAGTTCTGGCTTGAGCCCCTTATCGCCATCGGAAAACAGCACTTTGTTTGCCCTTATCGCGTTTTTAGAAATCACCGCGTTGGCAACTGAAAGTATGCTCTGCGTTGAGCGATAGTTTTGTTCGAGTTTGATAATTTGTGCATCTTGCATATCTTTCCCAAAGTTGAGAATGTTATCGATATGCGCGCCACGCCAGCTGTATATTGATTGGTCATCATCGCCAACGCAAAATAGGTTGCCGTGGACACTTGCTAGCATTTTTATGATTTCATACTGCAAAATGCTTGTGTCTTGAAACTCGTCCACATGGATATAATGAAATTTGCTTGAATATTTTTCGCGAACTTCAGGGCAAGTTTTCAAGAGTGCATGAGTTTTTGTTAGCAAGTCGTCAAAATCGAGTGCGTTGTTTGTTTTCAGTTCTGATTCGTATGCCAACATGATTTTATAGCTGACATCGTTTTGCATTAAATTGCCCTGCTCCACATATTGGGCAGGGGTTTGGTTCATTGTTTTTGAATTGCCGATGTGGAATTTAACTTTTTTGAGGATCTTTTCTTCGGAAATTTCCATGGTTTTGATTATTCTTTTCAAAACTCTATCTTTTTCCGTTTCTGAATAGATCGAAAAATCCTTTGTGTAACCAATTTTGTCGCCATCCATTCTTAGAATTCTTACGCACATAGAGTGGATTGTTGATACCCAAATATCAGAAACCCGTTCTGTTATGTTTGCAAGCCTTTCTTTCATTTCGGCAGCGGCTTTGTTTGTGAATGTTATTGCAAGGATGTTATAAGGCATCACATCTTTTTTGAGTAGCATAGCAATACGCGTTATTAAAACGCGTGTTTTGCCACTTCCCGCACCCGCAAAAACAAGCACGTTTCCACTTGTTGTGGAAACGGCTTTAAGTTGCATTTCGTTTAGTGAGCTCAAAATTATTCTCCTTTGAGGTTATCAATACCGAGTTTGTATCCACCAGTGCCATATTGCAGACATCTGTTGATACGACTTATTGTTGCAGGGCTTGCACCATTGGCATCTGAAATTGCTTGGTATGTTTGGTTTTCTAGCAACCTTTTTGAAACGTCAAGACGCATTGCAAGCGAGTGGAGTTCTACAACTGTGCAAAGGTCTTCAAAAAATCTGTAGCATTCGTCCTTATCTTTTAGTGATAAAATAGCATCAAATAAAAAGTCAATCTCTTCGTTTGCAAATTTCGATTTATACATATTTACACCCCTTTTATAATTTTTCTTTATTGAAAATCCCTTTGGTTTTAAGGAATTTTATCCTTTCACATTATATCACATTAAAGTGCTGTTGTAAAGAAAAATTTTTACTTTTATGCTATAAAGTGCTGTATTTTATATGTGCAGTGTTTGCATGACTTGAGAATATTTACTTTTCAGTGCTTTTTCACGCTCGTATTTTTCCTTCACCTTTAAAAATTTGTTGGAAATCACAAGCACGTATCTGCCACGCTCTTCTATGCTCATTTCTTGATACTTGTCTTTATCCATAAGTTTGCCGATTGGGGAAAGTTCGTCTTCTTCCAAAAGTGCATAAACCTTTTGTTCAAATTCCATTTCGCTTGCATCTTGCGACGATTTTGAAATGATTGTTTTTCTGATTTGATTTTTGTCTTGAATTGTCATCTCGCCCATTTCTTTTTCAATCTCTTCGCTGTTTTTCTTTTGCATCATATCTTCCCAAAAACCATGTTTCATGCGGGAAACTGCTTCTTTTGCCAACAATTTGAATTGCTCTTTTTCGTGATTTGTAGATTTTTGCATATAAATACCCCTTATTTTTCCGCCTTGTGCGGTTTTGTTTGAAATTAAAATGAAATTGAATAAAAATACCTTGCTTGAATTTTCTTTTGTTTAAATTGTTTTGTTTGAATTGTCTTTTGTTTGAATTTTCTTTTGTTTGAATTTTCTTTTGCTTGAAAAATTTTGAAATTAAAATGGTTTGAAAAATAAAAAAGATGCCTTATACAAAGCATCTTTAGTATTGTTCGTGTTATTAGTTTTTGTTTCCACGTTTTTTTGCAGCTTCCGCTTTCTTTTTACGTCTTACACTAGGTTTTTCGTAGTGTTCTTTTTTTCTCAAATCGCCAATGATACCATCTCTAGCACATTTTCTTTTGAAACGACGGATTGCGCTATCTAATGATTCGCTATCGCCCACTTTTATTGTTGACATTCTAAAACACCTCCCACCTATTTTATTTGAGTGATTTCTCACCCAGAGTTACTCAAATATTATACGCAAAATGCCCTTAGATGTCAAGGACTTTCGCAATGTTTTTTATATTTTTGCAAATTTTCTTATAATTATAACTTTTTATGAAACTTTGTTTGTGTTATGCTGGTGTCCATCCCATTTTTTCGCCAGAGAGAATATGAATGTGCAAATGGAACACAGTTTGACCTGCGTCGTCGCCTTGGTTTATCACCAATCTGTAGCCATTTTGAAGTTCCAACAGTTCTTCAAGCGAAGCGATTGTTGCAAATATTTCACCCAAAAGTGACTTGTCTTCCGCTGTCATTTCTGAAAGCAATTTGAAGTGATTTTTTGGGATTGCAAGAAAGTGATTTTTCGCCTTTGGGTCGATATCTCTTATAATCATCATTTTTTCATCTTCGTAAACTTTTGTTGCAGGGATTTCGCCCGCTCTTATTTTGCAAAATAAACAGTCCATTTTATACTTCTCCTTCCCTTGTTTTTATTTATTGAACGGTGCAAATAACGCCGTCTTTATACGCTTTTTCAACCACTACTTTCACGATTTGGTTGCTTTTTACACCCTTGATATAGCACTTGATAAACTCTCGCGAATGACCAACGAAATATTCGCCGTGCTGTTCTTCAAGCAAGACTTCTACAGTTTTGCCGATGTGGGCATTCAAATAGTTGTGAATTAATTGCGATTTCACTTCCAACATTTTATCTTTGCGTTCGTTTTTGAATTCTGCGGGCATATCTTGGTATTTTTTGCTTGCTAGTGTTCCACTTCTCACAGAATATGGGAAAACGTGGATATCGGCAAATTCAACCTTTTTTGCAAACTGCATTGAAATTTCAAACTGCGATTTTGTTTCGGTTGGGAAACCGACAATGATATCAGTTGTTATCGAGCTGTTTTCAAAGTGCTCGCGAATAAGCTGAACTTTTTCAAAGTATTCTGCGGTTGTATATTTGCGGTTCATTGCGAAAAGTGTTTCGTCATCACCCGCTTGCAAAGACAAGTGAAATTGCGGGCAGAAGTTTTCGCAAGATTTGAGCGCTGATAAAAGCTTTTCTGTTATCACCGAAGCTTCCAAAGAACCAAATCTGAACCTTACGCCGTGCTTGTTTGTTTCTAGTGCGAGATTTTCAAGTCCGCTTTCGTAATCTGACAGGTCAATTCCCACAAGCACAACTTCGTGAACGTCTTGCAGTTGTGAAATTTCACTTGAAACAGATTGCAAACTTCGCGATCTTGACCTTCCACGCAAATATGGGATTATGCAATAGGAACAGAAGTTGTTGCAACCGTCTTGAACCTTGATAAAGGCACGTGTCTTGTGTGTTGAAGATGCGAATTCTTCTTCGTAGTGTTTTGGCAAGCTGAATGTTTCTTCCACTTTTTCTGCGGATTTGGCATTTGACTTTTCAATCTGTTCACGCTGAATTTTTTCCACTTCGGAAATTGCCATTTCCTTTTTTGCGTTGCCAATCATATAAAGCACGTTGTGTTTTGTTTGGAAATTTTCCGTTTTGTTTTGCGTTGCACAGCCCATAACAATAATCTTGCCATCCTTGTTTTGTTTTAGGCACTTTGTTATTAGTTGGCGGGATTTTTTTTCCGCGTCGTTTGTGACAGCGCATGTGTTTATTATATAGATGTCGGCGGGCGAAAGGGTTTCCGTTGTTTCGTGACCCAATTCCAAAAGGTGTTTTGCGATAGCACCACTTTCATATTGGTTCACTTTGCAACCCAGTGTCAGCACTGATATTTTCATTTATTTACTCCTTATATAGGGATTTATTAGTTTTCTAGTTCGTAGGACAATATTGCCGAAAGGGCGATTGTTGCTGTTTCCAAACGCAAAATGCGATTTCCCAGTGAAACACAATCTACATTTTCCAAGCTTGCGATTTTTTCCGATTCTTCAGATGAAAATCCACCTTCGCTTCCTATCACGATGGCAATTTTGCCTTTATTTTCTGCGTTTTTATATTTTTCGATTGCTGTTTTGAGGGATTTTGTTTCCTTTTCATACGCAAAGATTACGCACTGATAATCTGAAAGGCAACTGAGCATTTCTGAAAAAGTTTTCACCCCTGAAATTTCAAGGGGGATTGACCTTCCGCACTGCTTTGTTGCTTCAAGAGAAATTTTTTCAAGGCGAGGGATTTTGCTGTCGTCGAATTTTGATATGCAAAACTTGCTTTGAAAAGGGACTAGGGCCGAAATGCCAAGCTCGGTTGCTTTTTGGATTATAAGTTCAAGCTTGTCGCGTTTTGGCGCGCCTTGGAAAATTGTGATGTGATATTTTGGATCGGCATTGTTTTGCTTTTCTTCCAAGATATTAAGCTTCACAACATCTTCTTCAATTTCTTCAATCTCGCAGATAAAATCTCTGCCGTCGGAAACGGACGCAATCAGCTTGTCGCCTTTTTTCATGCGGAGCACGTTTGCGATGTGGGCGCGTTCCTTTTCGTCTAGATAGGCGATTTTATCAAATATATTTTGCGGTTTTAATGTAAATCTTCTCATAATTATTCTTCGTTATTCTTTGATTAGCGTGAGCCCTGACCATTCTTTTTGCGATATGCTGGTTTTGATTTTGTAGCCTTGAGCGATATATGCCTTTTCAACTTCTGAAAGCTTTTCGTTTAGGATTCCCGAAAGGATAAGGACTTTGCCACTTTGCATTATTTTTGAAATTGCACTGCTCATGAAAATCAAGACGTCGGCTGTTATGTTTGCGACAACCACATCCGGCGAGAAATTCACACCTTCTGATAGGTTGTTTTCTTCAATTGTGCAAAGGTGGGCAACGCCGTTATATTCGGAATTTTCCTTTGATACTCTCACGGCTTCTGGGTCGATATCGCACATGTAAACGGATTTTGCACCAAGCTTGGCAAGGGCGATGCCTAGGATTCCACTGCCCGTGCCGATATCAACTGTGATTTTGCCGTTTATTTCTTCTTGTTCCATAAGTGAAAGCACAACGGATGTCGTTTCGTGGTTGCCTGTTCCAAAGGCTGTGCCTGGGTCTAGATACACTGTTCTTTCTGGTGGTTTTGTTGATGTGAGCCATTTTGGGCAAACGCAGATTAAGTTGAAATCGATTGGTTTATAATGTTGTTTCCACACGTTGATATAATCAACATCGTCGATTTCTGAAACTGTTGTTTCCAAGCTTCCAAGATTGCAGAAATCCTTTGTGGCTTCTTTCAAGTTTGCAAGTTCTTGTTTTATTTGCGGATAGATTGTTTCGAATGTGTTTTCATCGATAAACATTTTGAGTAGCACAATTGGCGAAAGGTTTTGCAGAAATTCTTCTTCGATATAATCAAAGTTTGGCTTTTCGATTGCAAGCTTGATAATTTCTTCGCGATTTTCAATCAGCACGCCATCCGCGCCACATTCGAAAAGTGCGTTTGCAACAAGTTCTTCACCGCACGATGTGCTGTATATTGTGAGTTCTTTATACTTCATAATTGTTCCTTTTCTAGGGATTTTAAAATAAAATAAAATAAAATAATAGCATGCACAAGCGTAGCGAGTGCCTTACCACAATTTTTAATTTTTAATTTTTAATTTTTATCGAGCTCGCAGAGCGAAGCCTGTTTTTATCGAGCTCGCAGAGCGAAGCCTGTTTTTAATTATCTATTTATTATCGCAAAAAACAACAAAAAAAGCAACAAATTTATAGTTGTTTGTTGCTTTTTGATAGCGTTTTACGCGTTTATTTTCAATATGTGTCCTTCATATCGTTTTGATATGTTTTGAACTTTGAATATTGGTTTTTGAGAATTGATGTGTCGAGTTCTTCCAAAATTTTCTTTTGGCTCTTTGTCATATTCTTTGGAATTTCAACCACGATTCTAAGATACATATCACCCCTTGAACCGTTTTTGAATTTTATGCCCTTTCCAGAGACTTTCATCACTGCTCCGTTTTGAGTGCCTTCTGGGATTTTGTAGGTCATTTTGCCATCAATTGTTGGAATTTCAATCTCGCCACCAAGTGCTGCTGTGACAAAAGAGATTGGAATATCGGCATAAAGTCTGTTTTCTTCCCTTTTGATTAGCTTGTGAGGTGCTACGTTGATAACGAGTATTAAATTGCCGTTGCCACCGCGAACATCTGCACATTCGTCGCCTTGGTTGCGAACTGTGAGAACATCGCCGTTTTCGATACCGCTTGGCAAGTCAAGTTTGAGAGTTTTCTTTTTAGGGGAAAGACCTGTGCCTTTGCAATTTGAGCACTTTTCAAGAATTCTCTTGCCTGTGCCTCTGCAATCTGGGCATTCGACAACAGTTGTTGTTCTTCCAAAGAAAGAATTGACAACTTGTTGAACCCTTCCGCTTCCGCCACATTTTGAACATCTTTCGATTTTGCTATCGTCCTTTGCGCCCGTGCCGTGGCAAGTTTCGCAACGTTCTTTTCTTGTGATCTTGACTTCTTTTGAAACGCCAAGGCAAGCTTCCACAAACGTTAGATGCAAATTCACAGTGATGTCGCCACCAACTTTGACAGCTTCCCTTTGCCCCTGCCTTGAACCGCCCGTGAACATGCTGAAAATATCCTCGAAACCACCGAAACTGCCGTTTCCACCGCCAAAGCCAGAGAAGTCGAAACCACCGCCAGAGAAGGCTGATGGGTTGTCGTATTGCTCTTTCTTTTGTGGGTCGGAAAGCACTTCGTAGGCTTCGTTGATGTCTTTGAATTTGTCAGCTGCCGATGGGTTGTCGCGATTCAGATCGGGATGATACTTTTTCGCCAAACTGCGATAGGCTGATTTTATTTCACTTGGGGATGCCGTTTTGGCAACCCCAAGGATATCATAATAATTCTTCATATTTTATCTTCTTAGTCTTCGTCTGTCACGTCAACAACGATGTCGTCGTCGCTTGATCCTGCTGCTCCACCTTGTGCATTTTGTTCTGCTGCTGCAGCTTGATAGAACTTAGTGAAAATTCTTTCTGAAACTTTTGCTAGGTCTTCAGTTTCTTGTTTGATTGCTTCAAGGTCGCCACCGGCAAGAACTTCTTTTGCTTTTGCAACTGCTGTGTTAAGTTCTTCCAAATCAGCACTGTCAAGTTTGTCGCCTGATTCTTTTGTGAATTTTTCAATTGCGAAAATGCCTTGATCAAGTTGTTGTTTTGTATCGAATTCTTCTTTTCTTTTCTTATCTTCTTCTGCGTATTTTTCAGCTTCTTTCACTGCTGCATCGATATCGTCATCAGAAAGGTTTGTTGATGCTGTGATTGTGATGTTTTGAGTTTTGCCAGTTCCTTTATCTGTTGCAGAAACTGTTACAATACCGTTTGCATCGATATCGAATGTAACTTCGATTTGTGGGATTCCTCTTGGTGCTGGTGCGATACCAGAAAGTTCGAATCTTCCAAGAGTTTTGTTATCTTTTGCAAATTCACGTTCGCCTTGGCAGATGTGAATGTCAACTGATGGTTGGCTGTCTGCTGCTGTTGAGAAGATTTGTGATTTTCTTGTTGGGATTGTTGTGTTTCTTTCGATAAGTTTTGTTGCAACTCCACCCATTGTTTCGATTGAAAGTGAAAGTGGTGTTACATCCAAAAGAAGTACGTCTTTCACGTCGCCCGCAAGAACGCCCGCTTGGATTGCAGCGCCAACAGCAACACATTCGTCTGGGTTTACGCCTTTGAATGGTTCTTTGCCTGTGAATGCTTTAACCGCTTCGAATACTGCTGGAATTCTTGTTGAGCCACCAACCATAACGATTTTTGCGATTTCAGAGATTGAAACGCCTGCATCAGTAAGGGCTTTTTTCATTGGTGCGATTGTTTTTTCAACAAGGTCTGCTGTGATTGCGTCGAATTTTGCTCTTGTAAGTTCGATATCAAGATGGGCTGGAACGCCGTCTACCATAGTGATGAACGGTTGGTTGATTGTTGTTTTTGTCATGCCTGAAAGTTCGATTTTAGCTTTTTCTGCTGATTCTTTCAATCTTTGAAGAGCCATTTTATCTTTTCTTAAATCAATTCCGTTTTCTTTTTGGAATTCTTCTGCAAGGTAGTTCACGATTCTTTCGTCGAAATCGTCACCGCCGAGTCTTGTGTTTCCGTTTGTTGACATAACTTCGAAAACGCCGTCGCCGATATCAAGGATTGATACGTCGAATGTTCCGCCGCCAAGGTCGTAGATAAGGATTTTTGCGTGTGCATTTTCATCTTTATCAAGTCCGTATGCAAGTGCTGCTGCTGTTGGTTCGTTGATGATACGAAGAACTTCAAGACCTGCAATTTTGCCGGCATCTTTTGTTGCTTGACGTTGGCTGTCGTTGAAATATGCTGGAACTGTGATAACCGCTTGAGTCACTGGAGAGCCGATATAGCTTTCTGCGTCTTGTTTAAGTTTTGTTAGCACCATTGCTGAAATTTCTTGTGGTGTATAATCTTTGCCGTCAACTGAAACAGTGTGGCCTGTGCCCATTTCTCTTTTGATTGATGCGATTGTTCTGTCTGGTTGTGCAACTGCTTGACGTTTTGCAACTTGACCGACAAGTCTTTCGCCGTCTTTTTTGAATGATACAACTGAAGGTGTTGTTCTTGCGCCTTCTGCATTAGCGATTACAACTGCATCGCTGCCTTCCATAACTGCTACGCATGAGTTAGTTGTTCCCAAATCGATTCCGATGATTTTTCCCATTTTTGTTTATCTCCTTTTGTTTGTTTTAAATTTTTTTTAAATTTTTATATTTTACGCTTTAGCGACTTTCACTTGAGCGTATCTAAGCACTTTTGTATCTTTTTTGTATCCCTTTTGGAATACTTCTGTTATTTTATCGTCCATATCAGCAGACTGCGCTTCTTCTTGCATAACTGCGTTGTGAAGTTCTGGATTAAAATCTTCGCCGATTGGATTGATTTCTTCAATTTTATTTGCAGTGAAGATGTCCTTGCAAGATTTTTGCATCATTTCCATTGCCTTTTTAGAGTTTTCGTCGCTAACCATTGCAATACCGCGTTCAAATGTGTCGAGAAGGTTTAAAAGTTCTTTCAAGATATCTAGTTTTCCATCTTGATATGACGCCGATCTTGCACTTTCGTTGCGTTTTTTGTGGTTTTCAAAATCAGCAAGCAAGCGTTGATATTGTTCTTCCGTTACCCTTGAAACTGACTTTGCTTCTAGTTCTTTAATTTTGCTATCCATTTCTTTCAAGATGTTTAGCACCATCAAGTTTTGAGTTGTCAGCTTTGTGAAAACTTCTTTTTTCTTATCATCTTCAAGCGTATCAAAGTCGATTTTGCCATAATCGAAATCAAGGTCAAGCGCTGGGGCTTCTGATGTTTCTTCTTCAGACGGCACAACGATTTCTTCTTCCTGCTCTTCCTTTGCTTTTGAATTTTCTTTACTCATTATTGCTCTCCTGTTCTAGCTGTATATTTTTTGTTTTGTTTGTATTGTTTGTTTTGTTTTCGCTTGCAACTTCCTCGATTATGCTTCCCAAATTTGAAAGCACTGCAACCACTTTTGAATAGTCCATACGAGTTGGTCCGATAACACCGCACCTTGCAACTTGCTTGCCCGAAACGCAAATGCTTGCCGACACAACAGCACAGTCTTCAGAAAGTCCGTTTTCGCTGTTGCCGATTGTTATGTTGATATCAAACTGCCCTTGTTTATCAAGAACGTCTTTAAGCTTATCTTTTTCGCTTATGATTTCAACGAAATCTTTAACGTGCTGGATATCTGTGAATTCCTTGTGTTGGAATATATTCGATTCACCCGACAAAAGCAGACTGTCGCGTTTTTTTCTTGAGTTTTTTAACGCTTCAAAAACCTTTTCGATAAGAGTTTCATAAGCGATAAACTGTTTTATCACTTGCTCTTTTGCTTGAAGCAGTGACGCGACATCTTTTCCCGCGAACGCTTCGTTAAGAATTTTTTCCGCACTTGCAACCATATCTTGGTTTTCAAGGTTGTAACCATTTATTGTTGAGTTTTGAACTTTGCCGTCTTCTGAAATCAAAACCAAAATTGCACTGTCTTCTGAAAGACCGACAAGTTTTAGCGTTTTAAATCTTTCGCTGTTTGTCATTTTAGCAATGCTTGTGTAGTTTGTGGTTTCAGAAATCGCTTTCACGCATGTGTCGAGAATTTGTTCTAGACCTTGAAAGTCCTTTTTGAAATATTCGTGAAGGCTTTCAATTTCTTGCATGGATTTGTCGCCTTCTTCCAATAGCACCTGTGCACAAAATTCATAGGCAATGTTTGATGGAATTCTTCCGCTTGATGTGTGAGGTTGCAAAAGATATCCCATGTCTTCAAGTGTTTTAAGTTCGTTTCTTATCGTTGCACTGCTGATGTTGTCAAAGTGCTCTGTTTGTATTGCCTTTGAAGAAACTGGAGTCGCCGTTTGAATGTATTCATCAACAACTGCTTTTAAAATCTTCTTTTTTCTTTCTGAAAGCATCCGCCATTTTCTCCTTTTTATCAGTATATACAATTTGAAAAGTTTCTAGCACTCTTATTGCAAGTTTATTAGCACTCTTTTGCTGAGATTATTAGCACTCTTTTGCCGTGACTGCTAACTTCATGATTAATTTACCACTTTTTTCAGTGTTTGTCAACAAAAAAATAGGGGTGGAGGGGATTTTTTTTGAGAAAAAAAAAGAAAATTAAAAATTAAAAATTAAAAATTAAAAATTGTGGTAAAGCACTCGCGTTGCTCGTGCATGCTATTATTTAGAAATGACAATAGGAGCTTTACTATATATAAGTAACGCTCCTATTGTCATATCTAATATTGAATGCACAGGGCGAAGCCCGTGCTTACCACAATTTTTAATTTTTATCGAGCTCGCAGAGCGAAGCCTGTTTTTAATTTTCAATTGTAAAAATGCTTCGCATTTTTACTTGTATTTATCCACGCAGAGTGAGAAGGTTTTTTCGCCGTTTATGAAATAGAAAAATATATGCATGCCTTGTTCGTCTAGGATTTTGCCGATTTTTGAATATTCGCCTTTCTTTGTTGGATATAGGCAAGATATGATTGTGTGTTTTTTTGCAGGTTTTGTGTTCATGCTGTAGTGCCAATGTTTTTGTTTGCCTTCTTTTTCCGCTTCTGCAACGCCGTCGAATTCGTCGGTGATAACAGTGTTTTCAATCCCTGAAGAAACGTGGACAAATTCGCATTCTAGGCAAGCTTTTTCACCTTCGATGTTATAGAATTCACCTTTTGCTTCGGGTTTATAAAGCGAGTGCAGAAGGAAAGAAACTGTTGCTTCTTTTTCAAGTTCCACCTTATCCACAAGCACGAAATATTTGTCGTCGACAAAATAGATTTCGCGAGTGTAGTCTTTCAAGTCGGGCACGTTTGGTTTATATGCGTTTGTTGCGTTTTCCACAACGTGTACGTATTTTTCTGTTTCTTCAACTGATACCACTTCGCCGTTTGAGGCAAGTTGCATTGTTTTATCCATTTCGAAATACTGACTTTCACCGCCGATAAGAAGAACGTTTTTCGAATGTGATTTCTTTCTCCAACTTCTGTGGAAAGAGCTGTTGAAGCCGATATAATATCCTGTTTCCACCAAAAGTGGGTCGCCAAATGCGTGGAGATAAAAAGCGTTTTGGTCGCCGTGGCTGTGAGAAAGCGAGCCATATTTGCTTGATTTTGTTAGGAAATAGATGTGATTTTCAGGATCTGCGATGTCCTTGTGGATTGCAACCCAGCCAACATCTTTGAACCATTTGACTCTTCTTCCGCCGTCGGGAGTTTTTGAAGGAATTTCCCCGCAGTTTGAAAGGTATAGCATTTCATCGAAATAGAAATCCCACCAACCCACATCGAAAAATTCAGTTGAATCATACGTTTCTTTTTTCGCCACTTGCTGAAAATACCACTGATGTTCGCCGTTTCCAGTTACCCCCGCAAGTGCACGCACGTTGAATGCTGTTTTAAGCGTTGGCGTGTTGCCAAGGTTTGTTTGGTCGCCAAAAGATGCACGGATTGTGTCGTGTGGCAGACACATCATTGGGAATTCCGCCGTTTTTTGGAAGAATGGTCTTTTCAGCAAATCTATGCCGGAATAGTTTTTCAAAATATTAAGTGCGTCGATGACAAACGCCATGCCTGTTGTCCAATAAAAAGTGCCTTCCGACCAACCGCCATCTTCACCGCCCCATGGGGTGTAGATAACGTTTATGTATTCAGTTGTGTATTTCAACCACTCTTTCACTTGCTCGTTTTCGCCAAGCATTGCAATTCCGCAAGGGATAAGCACTGATGAAAGCGAACGGATTGCGTGGCTGTCGTAAAGCGAATAATCGATTTTGCAGTGTGAAAATACGTGGTCCATGACTTCTTTTGTTCTTATGAACAGTGGTTTATAAACCGCTTCGCGTTGTTCTTTTGTCATGTGGTTATAAAGCCAATCGTATCCCCAACCTAGTGTTGCTGTCACTTTGAATGCACATTCGTCGTGGTAGCTTCTTTTTGTTGAGCCGTTCACATCCCATTTTGCGATTTCGAGAAGTGAGTTTATCGCTTGGTTGATATATTCCTTATTATCCAAAATTTCACCCGCAATAGCAAGGAATTTGATGTGGTTGAACGCTTCTTGACACTGCAAATAGTTTCCGCGCCAAATATGCATGACACGCACATCGTTTGGATATCTTTGTGGTTCGGAAACAAGTGGCATGCCTATGTATCTTTTTGCTGCCTTTTCAAAGAATCTATCAAACTTGCAATATGAAGGGTCAGCTTGCACGTTTTTCTTGAAATCTTTGAATCTTTCGCCAGAAAGCCACAATCTTGGATGTGACATATCTTCATTTTCGAACCTTTCGTTCTCGCTTGGGATTGGCGTTTGCAAAGATGTTTCGTCGATGGTAAAACTTCTTGCTTTGCTGTTGTCATATTCCCCGCCTGTTATTGTGTATCGCCAGAAATATTCGCCGTTTTCAAAAGTGTTTGATGGCGAAAAGAAGTTGTGCCCGATGTTTTCATATTTATAGACATCGGTTTGGAAATTTATATCTTTTGAAACTTCGATTGTGTATGGTCCATTTTCCTTGTTGCCCGCAAGCCATGTGAAACGGGGTGGATTTTCAGGTGAAATTCCGCCGTTTGGTGAGTATCTTATTGTTAGTATTCCGCTGTTTGGCTGATCAAGTTTTCTCATATTTTTCCCTTATATTAAAATTTGAACGCGCTTAGAAACTCTCTTGTGTATGCAATTTGCTCGCGAACACACTGCGGAGAAGGAGAGCCCATTGATGTGCGTTTTTTCACGCATTCCATGATGTCTACTGCAATATAGATATCATCTTCAAACAGCTCTGATTTCGCCTTATAGACATCCAGTGGAAGTGTGTTCATCGTGTGGTTTGTATCAATGCACTCAGCAACAAGTTCGCCAGTGATTTTATATGCCGATCTGAATGGCATGCCTTTTTTCACGAGATAATCAGCGCAGTCTGTTGCGTTCACAAAACCTTTTTGAACGGCGGAAAGCATGTTATCTTCACGAAGGCGGATTGTTTGCATCATTTGGTCGAAGATTGGCAAGCAGTTTTTCACGGTTTTTACGCTGTCGAAAATGCCTTCTTTATCTTCTTGCATATCTTTGTTATAGGCAAGTGGCAAGCCTTTCATCACTGTAAGGATTCCCATAAGATTGCCGTATACCCTGCCTGTTTTTCCACGGATTAGTTCTGGGATATCAGGATTTTTCTTTTGTGGCATGATTGAAGAGCCTGTTGAATATGCATCGTCGAGTTCAACAAACTTGAATTCCCAACTGCACCACATGATAACTTCTTCGGAAAATCTTGAAAGGTGCATCATTATCATTGAAATAGCCGAGCCAAGTTCAATCACGAAATCCCTATCGGAAACGCCGTCGAGTGAGTTTTGCGATGGGCGGTCGAAACCAAGCAAGCTTGAAGTTTGGTTTCTATCGATTGGATATGTTGTTCCCGCAAGCGCACAACTGCCAAGTGGGCAGACGTTCATTCTTTTGTGGCAATCGAAAAGCCTTTCTTTATCGCGCATAAACATTTGTGAATAAGCCATCATAACGTGGGCAAATGTCACGGGTTGGGCGCGTTGAAGATGAGTGTAGCCTGGCATAACTGTTTCTGTTGTTTTATCCGCAAGGTCGCAAAGCGTTTCAAGAAGGCTTGAAAGCATTTGTGAAATTTCCACTGTTTGGTTTTTCAAATGCATTCTAAGGTCAAGTGCGACTTGGTCGTTTCTGCTTCTTGAAGTGTGAAGCCTTTTGCCAGCATCGCCGATTCTTGAAGTCAACTCTGCTTCAATAAACATGTGAATATCTTCCGCTGTGCTGTCAAATTCAAGCGTGCCATCTTTCAGCTGGGCAAGTATCACAGCAAGTGTTTCCTTTATTTTTTCTGCATCATCGCAAGAAATTATGTTGCAATCTGCAAGCATTGTTGCATGAGCAATGCTTCCAGTTATGTCTTCTTCAAACATTTGCGCGTCAAATGAAATTGAAGAGTTGAAATCGTTTGTTTCTTTAGCAAGAGATTTTTTAAATCTGCCTGACCACATTTTTTCCATATTTGTCATCCTTATATTTTTTTGTTGTACTTTTTAATTATATGACACAAAAGCCGTTATGTCAATGGAAATCGGATTAAAAATTAGACTCTTTCTTATTAATAAAATAAAACAGACTGAATCAATCAATCTGTTTTATTTTGTGTGATATTATTTTGTTTTCATTTTGCAAAGCAAGTTGTTGAATTCTTCGATTTCTTCATCAGTCATGTCGGAAAAAACATACTGTGCATGAACTTTGATTTTTTCTTGAAACATTTCTGCGATAGCTTTGCCCAATGGCGTGATTTGGATTATGTTTTCGTTGTTTTGCACACCTGCCACTTTTTCCACACAGCCACCTTGCTCAAGCTTTTTGATAGTTTCCGAAACCGCTTGCGAGCTTATATCAAGCATTTTTGCAATGTTGCGTTGGTTGATATTTTCTTCAGCCATCAAAATTATCAAAGTGCGCCTTGCGTTGCCAGAATATTTTTTTAAATCATCATGACCAGAAAGTTTTTCTTCGCTTTGGTCGAGACTTTCAATTTCTTTGTTCTTTCTTATTCTGTACTCTTGAATTTGGTTGTTCACGTTGTAGAACTTTGCAAGCACTTGATGTTTTTCCATATCTTCCTCCTAATCCAAAATTGAAAGACCTGTATAAAGATTATAATATTTGCCCTTATTTTCTAGCAATTCTTCGTGGCTTCCTTGTTCGATAATTTCACCTTGTTCAAGCACGATGATTTCGTCGGAGTTTCTGACTGTTGAAAGGCGATGCGCGATAACAAAGGTTGTTCTTTCGCTTGTGAGGCGGTCTAGCGCTTGTTCGATGTGGCGTTCTGTTCTTGTGTCTACTGAGCTTGTCGCTTCATCCAAAACCAAGATTGGCGCTTTTGAAATCGCTGCTCTTGCGATGTTGAGAAGCTGACGTTGACCTTGCGAAAGGTTTCCGCCGTCGCCATCGAGGATTGTATCGTAACCGTTTTCTAACCTTATGATAAAGCTGTGCGCGTTTGCAGTTTTTGCGGCGCTGATAACTTCTTCATCAGTCGCGTCAAGTCTGCCGTATCTGATGTTATCGCGTACAGTGCCTGTGAAAAGGTGGGTGTCTTGCAAGACCATTGCCACGTTTTGGCGAAGGAAATCGCGGTTGTAGTTTTTGATATCTTCGCCATCGATTTTGATTGAGCCCGCGTTGATATCATAGAATCTGTTTATTAGGTTTGTGATTGTTGTTTTGCCCGCACCAGTTGAGCCAACGAAAGCGATTTTTTGCGACGTTTTTGCCTTGATGGAAATGTTTTTCAACACTAGTTTACCTTCGCGGTATCCAAAATCTACGTTGTCAAATTCTACATTTCCGACGATTTTTTCAGGAATGATTGCGTTTTCCACATCTTCGATTTCTGCGTTTTGGTCGATTACTTCAAACACGCGTTCTGCACCCGCGAGTGCTGCGAAAATCGTGTTGATTTGCATGAATATTGCGTTGATTGGTTGAGAAAAGCTTCTTGCATAGTTAACAAAAATTGTGTATCCGCCTACGTCGAAGCCCGTGAACACGCAAAGCAATCCGCCAACAACTGCTGTTATTGAATAGCTTAGCATTGCAAGACCGCCCATGATTGGACCCATGCAACCGCTTAGCGCTTGTGCTTTGAAATATTTTTGCGTGTAATCTTCGTTGAAGTTTTCAAATTCTTCAACCGTTTCATCTTCGTGGTTGAAAACTTTGATAACTTTTTGACCTGAAACGCGTTCTTCGATAAAGCCGTTCAAATCGCCAATAGCCTTTTGTTGACCCTTATAAAATTTCATACTGCGTTTTGAAACTTGCTTTGATACATAGCTGAAAAACGGTATTATGATAAGCATAACAAGGGTTAGCATCCAGTTGGTATAGAACATTATTGCAGTTGTTGTTATTATTGTTATAACACCTGAAATAAGTTGCACGCACGTTGTTGAAAGCATGTTTGAAACTGCGTCCACATCGTTTGTGAATCTGCTCATAAGGTCGCCGTTGTTGTTGCTGTCGAAATATTTGAGTGGCAATTTTTGAAGTTTCACGAACAAATCTTCACGCATTCTTTCAAGTGAAGACTGTGCGATTTCTATCATTAGTCTTGATTGCATATAGTTTGCAAAGAATGCAAACAAATATATGACCGCCATTGTTGTAAGGTTTTTGACAAGCGCTGTTGTGCCGGCACTTTCCAATAGTCCGTTTATTATTGGGCGAACCATATATGTTGCACAGATTGCGAGAACAGAGTTTGCAACGATGAAAAATATTGCAAAACTTATTGCGATTTTGCGTTCTGATAGGTAACCCAAAATTCTCATGATTGTTTGTTTTGTGTTTTTGAGTTTTGCACGTTCACCTTGCATTCCAGGAGGGCCACCCCTGCCTTGCATTGCACTTTGATGAAATTTACTGTTTTCTGCCATATTATTCCACCCCCTTGCCTGATTGTGAATCGTTGATTTCTTTATAGATAACTGACGTTTTCAAAAGCTGTTCATGCGTGCCCATACTTTCAATTTTACCATCGCCCATAACGATAATTTTATCCGCATCGCAAACTGAAGAAATTCTTTGTGCGATGATGATTTTTGTTGCACCTGCAAGTTCGTTTTTCAAGTGATATGTTATCTTTCTTTCTGTTGCTGTGTCCACCGCACTTGTGGAATCGTCTAGAATCAAAATCTTAGGTTTTTTGAGAAGTGCTCTTGCAATACACAATCTTTGCTTTTGACCGCCCGAAAGATTCACACCGCCTTGTTCTATCACTGATTGGTATCCGTGCTGTTTATCTTGAACGAATTCTTCGGCAGCTGACCAGTTGCACACTTCTTTTATTTCAGATTCTGTGGCACTTTCGTCACCCCAACGCAGATTGCTTTCTATTGTGCCAGAGAAAAGCATGTTGTTTTGCAAGACAACAGAAACGCCGTCGCGAAGGTTTTCAATTGAATAGTCGCGAACGTCCACTCCGTCGACAAGAAGACTGCCTTTTGTGACGTCATAAAGCCTTGGGATAAGGTTTACAAAACTTGTCTTGCCACAGCCAGTTGAGCCGATTATGCCCACCGTTTCGCCCGAGTTGATTTTTACCGAAATATTCGACAAAACATCTTCTTCGTTATTTAGATAGTATTTGAAACTTACATTTTTGAATTCAATATTGCCCGTTTCAACTTTTTTATCGTTATACTTACTGTTGTTATCGGTGATATCAACTTCTGTTTCCATAACTTCGGTGATACGCTTTGAAGAAACGATTGCCCTTGAACTTTGCAAGAACACGTTTGCAAACATTGTCACTGATGCAAGAATTTGAGTTAGATATGTGATAAATGCAGAAACGTCACCGATTGCAATCTCTCCTGTGCCAAGCAAGTTGCTTGATAGCCACAAAATGAATATAACAGAAAAGTTCACCGCAATTGTCATAAGTGGAAGTTGCCAAACTGTTATGCGATAAGCTTTTAGACCTGTGTTTTTCAAATCAGCATTGACATCTTTGAAGTTATCTTCTTCGTATTTTTCGCGAGTTAGTGCTTTTATTACGCGGATGTTTGTTAAAATTTCACGCACTTTTGTGTTTAGCGTGTCGATTTTCACTTGCAATGCACCAAACTTGCTGTATGAAAAATACAAAACCAAGAAGATTATCAATGCGAGAACAGGAACAATACAGATGTAAACTGTGGAAATCGTTGGGCTTATCAAATAAGCCATGATGATTGCACCAAACAGCATTCCTGGGGCACGAAACAACATTCTTAGGCACATAACAACAAATTGTTGAAGTTGTGTTATGTCGTTTGTGAGCCTTGTGACAAGTGAGCCCGTTGAAAACTTGTCGATGTTTTTAAATGAAAATTTTTGGATTTTTTCAAACAAATCACTTCGCAAATCCCTTGCAAAATATGCCGATGCTTTGCTCGCACAATAAGATGCACCGCACCCACTTGCTATCGCGCAAAACACGCATGTCACCATTTTTGCCATTATCCATAAAATCGCTTCGCTATCGTTGTTTTCCACCCCGATATTGATTATGTTCGCAGAAAGCGTTGGAAGCATGACGTCGCAACCGACTTCAATCAGCATGCAAAGTGGCGAAAGAATGAAAAATATCCAATACGGTTTTATGTATTTTGTGTATTTTTTCATATTATCTCCTTATTATTACTCTTTTTAAATACTTCGGTATCAATGTGTTGAAACCATGATTATTTTAGCACTTTGCCACTGCGGTGTCAAGGAATTGATACGGTTGTTTTAAAATATTTAAAAATTAATTTTATACGGAAAAAAGGGTTGTATCAAATGTTTAAAATGATACAACCCTTTTCTATATAGTAAGCACGAGCAAAGCGAGTGCATTACCACAATTTTTAATTTTTAATTTTTAATTTTTAATTTTCACTTTTCACTTTTCACTTTTCACTTTTCACTTTTAAATTGCACCGCTTTGCGTTGCCTTTCACTCTGCATCCAGCATATTATCGATGAAAATTCCGTAGCCCCTTGTTGGGTCGGCAACGAAAACGTGGGTTACTGCGCCGATCAGTTTATCGTTTTGCACGATTGGGCTTCCCGACATGCCTTGAACGATTCCGCCAGTTGATTCGAGCAGTCTTTCGTCGGTGATTTTTATCACCATGCCCTTTTCTGTTTTGTTTTTGCCCATATCTTTTGATACTATTTCACAATCGTAATACTGCGGACTGTTGCCTGAAATTGTTGAAAGGATTTGGGCTTTGCCGATTTGGACTTCTTCTTTGGTGGCAGTTTCGAGCAATCTTGATTCTTCATTTAGCCAATTTTTGTTTTGGAACTTACCAAAAATTCCACAGCCATTATTTTTCGCGATTTCGCCGTTCAATGTTTTATCTTTTATGAAAACACCTTTCAGTTCTCCCGCTTTGCCACGCACACCTTTATTCACGCCTAGTATCATAGAACTGCAGATTTCACCACCCGCGATTGGGGCTGGGGTTCTGTTTTTCCAAACGGAAACGGGATGACCAAGACCCGCGAAACTGCCGTCTTGCTTGATATACGTTATCGTGCCTATCCCTTCGATTTTTTCCCTTGCGTGAATGCCAAGTTTTGTGCCATCTTCACCATGATAAGTCTTCACCGTTGTTGTTTCACTTTTGCCGTCGCGAAGAAATTCAACCGATACTTCTGCACCCGCTTTTTTCATGGCTTTTCTTAAACTTTCAAGATCTTTAACTTTCGTTTTGCCAATCTTTTGAATTATATCCCCGTCTTGGAAATTCAAGATTTCTTCTTCACCATTTTCTTTGTGGATTTTGTTTGATTCTTCCGTTTTGGAAACCACCACGCCGTCTGGTTCTAGTTCTATCCCCACTGTGATACCACCGATATAAACACTTTCGCTTGCAAATGCAATTTGACTGCATCCAAAGCTTGCTGTGCCCACGATTAAACACAGAAAAATTAACGTTATATTTGCAACTTTTTTCATAAGTACCTCCCTTTCGTCTTTTATATTCTTTGCATGATTGCAGTTTTTATTGCACTGTGAAGATAAAAGTTTTTTGGTAATATATGACACTTATTTTTTATTTGAAATTGGATGTATGAAATTGTATGTTTGAAATTTTAATCCGAAAATATATAGTGAAAAAGACGATTTATAGTGAATGCAAAAAAAGAAAAAAGACAAAAAAAGAAAAAAGACAAAAAAAGCACCGCGACTTATCGCGGTGCTGATAGACAAACTTATGATTTATTATTACTCAGTGATTTCAGCATAGAAAGCTTGAGTTTCTTCAGCTGATTCGAAGTTGAAAATGAATACTTCTTCGCCGTTAGTGATTTTGATATAATCTGCATCTCTTGACAAAAGTGCAGCGAAACATGCTTCGTTTTCAACTTTGAAGTTTCCTTGCATTGTTGTTTCAGAAATATCACCGTTGAATCTCATTTGCATTACAGCTGGTGTTGCAACCATTTCGATTTCTGCGCCTTCAAGTGATACAGCTGCATCATATGGACCGCTGAAAACAACTTCTGAACCGTTGAATGAAATGTCGCTTACTTCTTCGCCTGTGTTCATAAGAACAATACCGAATACTGCTGTTGCAAAAATTGCAAGTGCAATTGTCAAACCTACGAAAAATTTATTTTTAATAATCATTTATATATACTTCCTATTTATCAATTTAGAGTAGAAGATACCAAGTCCATAAGACGCTGCAACCTTTTTCTACACTAATATAATATCATATTTTAAGCAAAATATCATTAAAAAAGTTGACTTTTTTCCTATAATAATCTTACTTTTACAGCCGTTTTGCCCTTATTTTATTAGTTTTTTGACATTTTTTGGAAATATATCATATATTCTTTATTCTTTTGTATTGCATGTGAAACTTCGCAAACACCGATATTTTCATATCCAAAACTCTCGCCACATTCTGCAACTTTTTGGATTGCGAACTCTATATCTTTTGGGTTTGTCACAATGCCGTGTTTGTTGAGTGCCTTTTTGCCACATTCGAATTGCGGTTTAATCAAAAGCAACATTTCGCGCGCAAAGCTTGCAAAAACTGGGATTATCATGGTTTCTGAAATAAAGGAAACATCGCTTACAACAAAGATTTCTTCTTCTGCAAAGTGCTCCTTTGTGAGAAATCTCGCGTTGGTGTTATCCATAACGACCACCCTTTTATCGCTTTTCAAACTTTCGTCAAGCTGATTTTCCCCCACGTCCACAGCGTAGACTTTCTTCGCACCACCCAAAAGCAAGCAGTGGGTGAATCCGCCGTTTGAAGCGCCCACGTCAACAAATGTTTTACCGCTTGCGTCAAACCCAAAATGCGTTATTCCCTTATCGAGTTTGAGTCCGCCTTTTGAAACAAATTCTAGCGATTCTTTTATTTCTACAACGGCATTTGCCGATACCTTTTCGCCACATTTTTTTATTTGTTTGCCGTTTATAAAAACGTAGCCCGCTTTGATTTTATCCTGTGCGTTACTTTTTGATTTTAAAGAGAATTTTTCTTGAATATAGCTATCAAGCCTCATATTGTTTTATCCTTTTTATTATATCTTCTTCGCTCATGCCTGCTTTTTCACGTTGCTCGCACGCACTGCCCGATTCCAATATACATGGTATTTCCATTTTTATTATTTTTTTTGTTTGGTTGTTTTTCATATAATAATCGCTGACAACGCTTGTGAAACCGCCGTTTTGATTGCTTTCGGACAGCACTATTATATTGTCGGCTTTTATTTCTGAAAGCATTTTTTCATCGATTGGATTCACCCAACGCGCGTTTATCACGCTGAATTTTATTTCTGATTTTTCATACGCTTTCACAGCGTTTTCACAACAAACTGCACCGCATGCGATAACAGCCGTTTTTGATTTTTCAGCCTTCAAGATTTCCCACTTGCCGTATTCAAACTTTTCGCTTTCGCAGTTTTTGAAATTGTATGAATATCCGCGTGGGTATCTTATTGCAAGCGGTTTTTCGCTTGTAAGTGAATATTCAAGTGCACTTTCAAGTTCTGATTCGTCCTTTGGGCAGATGATATCTATTCCGCCACAGGATATAAGGAAGTTCAAATCCATAACGCCCTGATGTGTTTCGCCATCCGCGCCCACGATTCCGCACCTGTCGATAAGGAATGTGACTGGCAAGTTTGGCAGAACCACATCGTGATATATTCCATCAAACCCACGTTGCAAAAATGATGAATAAACCAAGAAATATGGTCTTAGACCACCCTGTGCAAGCCCCGCCGAAAACGTGACGGCATGCGGTTCGCATATCCCCACATCAAAGAGTTTTTCTGGCATTTCTTTTGCGAATTTAGAAAGTCCCACACCATCTTGCATTGAAGCGGAAATGGCGACGATTTTTTCGTTCTTCTTTGCCATTTCAAGGAGTTTTTCGCCCGCAATTGCAGAAAAATCCCTCTGCGATTTGGCAAAATCTTTCGATACGCCGTGGAAATATTCTGGGGATTCTTCCGCATCGGAAAATCCCTTGCCTTTTGTTGTTTTGACGTGCAAAATGCATGGATTTTCAATATCTTTCATGGTTTCCAGAAAAGATATCAACTCCTTTATATTGTGGCCATCAATCGCCCCAAAATAGTCGATTCCCATAAGTTCGAAAAACTTACCCTGAGAATATTTTGCGAAAAATTTACGCTTTGTTTTTGAAAGGCTAAGTTTGATTTTGTCACCTTTTGGCAATTTCAAAATTGCGTTTCTTATTGCTGACTTGACCTTTCTTGCACCCTTGTTTGCACGAACGCCAGAAAGGTATTTCGAAAGCCCGCCGACGTTTTTGGAAATTGACATTCCGTTATCATTAAGAACAACGAGAAATTGACCTTTATATTCACAAAGGCCATTAAGCGCTTCAAAGGACAGCCCCGTTGAAACTGAGCCATCGCCAATCACGCTGATTATTTTTTGATTTTTATTTAGGATATCGCGGGCAATAGCCATGCCGTATCCCACGGAAATCGATGTTCCGCTGTGTCCTGTGTTGAAGGCATCGTGAGGCGATTCCTTTGTTTTTGGGAAGCCTGATATGCCGTCTTTTTGGCGGAGAGTTGAAAACTGATCTCTTCTGCCAGTTAAGATTTTGTGGGTGTAGCATTGGTGACCCACGTCGTAGATAACTTTGTCTTCTTCTGTATCAAACACGTATAAAATTGCCACTGAAAGTTCCACTGTGCCTAGGTTTGATGCTAGATGACCGCCGTTATTTTTCGTGATCTGCACAATGTTTTCGCGAACCTCGTGGCAGAGAATTTCCAGTTCTTGCACACTAAGCTTTCGCAAATCTTTCGGGCTTTCAATCTTTTCAAGATACATTTTTGCCCCTTTTTATTGTGATTTTATTTATTATATTTTTATAAGCTATTATTTATTCGCTTTTTATTTCTTTTTTGTTGTTTTGTGTTGCTTTTATTTGTTGGTTATTTTTTCTTCACTTTCACAAAAACAGAAAGGATTTTTGCAACTGCGCCGATGATTTCACGATTTTTTGCCATTGCAACTGATTTGCCAATCGCCTTGCCACCAACTGTGAGTGCTGATACGATTGAAGATAGAACTATGCTGTATATTATGCCGTAGGCTGAAGGCAAAATTTGCAATAAAATCGCGAGGATTGCCGCGAGCGCGACACCCGAAACGATACCGCAAATATCCCCGATAACGTCGTTACAAACCGATGATGTTTTATCGGCATTTTTCAAAAGCTTTATTGCAACTTGTGCAGATTTATCCTTTCTTGACGCCCTTGCAATGAAGGGTTCTATGTCGCACGATGCCGCCGCAACACCGATGATATCAAAGGTGATGTTGCAAACAAGAAGAACAAGCACAATGATAAATGCAGTTGTAAGCCCACCGCTTGCAAGCGCCATTTGCGATAGAAGACTGAACATTGCAGAAAGCACGAAAGACAGAATGAATATGATTGTTATCCAAACTTTATTGGATTTCTTCTTGCGTTTTTTATCCTTTCTTTTTGCGTCTTCTTTATCTTTTGACTTATCGATTGTTTTTTTCGATTTTGGCTTTGTTTTGTTTGTTGTTACTTCTTCTTTTTGAATATTATTTTGTTCGGGGTGTTCCATTTTTTCCTCTTTTTATTTTTGTTTTAGCGTTTATAGTTTTACTATTATATAAAAATTAGCGGTACTTTAGCCCGCTAAAAATTATCTTTTATCAGCAAAACTCGGAAAAAACCGAGTTTTGCCTTGATTTTTTGTTTTGGTGGTGTACACTAAGTAAACTTTGCGGCTTTAGGTTCAGTAAGATTTCCTTGAAGCACACTCCCCGTCGCCGAAAGAGCCGTTTCCGATTATGCACTTCATCGCCGTGTTTCCACATGCGAAACTGAATCGCCACTTAGACCACACCTTAATCCCTAGTATACTTTGGCTAGCAAACAGTCTAGAAGCTTTCCTTGGCAGCAAATTACAAATTTAGCCTCTTTTGCAGAATAGGTTTCATGTGGCAATCAACATCTTCCGCTCGGCCAAGCTGAAAATATCGTAATCCATAATCCACCAACCCCACTCAAGGCAGGCTACACTGCACACAGCTTTCGCCGCATTGCAGGTTTAATCTCGTTCCGTAGAAATAAAGCTCCCCACGCAAACGAGTCTCCACGGTAAATGGGGGTAAAGCTATATGCCATTACAGCCCTCCCATAAACCTTAACTCCCAGCACACACCCCAGTTTGGGCAACTAGAGCAAGCACCAGAAACTTCATCGATGTGCCCTTCTCGTCCTTTTAGCTCCGCTTCAAAATGTAAGATACTGACTAGAATACTGCACCACCAACTTGAATATATCATATGTAAAGTTTTTTGTCAAGCGGAAATTGGGTGGGAATATGTTTGACATGCGTCAAATAATTAAAAATTAAAAACGGAAATAATTAAAAATTAAAAATTAAAAATTAAAAATTGTGGTAAGGCACGAGAGCAAAGCTCTCTGTGCATTCAATTATTAGAAAATATTATAGGAGCGTTACTATTTACAAGTAACGCTCCTTTTGCCATTTCAAATATAGTATGCACGAGCAACGCGAGTGCTTACCACAATTTTTAATTTTCAATTTTTAATTTTTAATTGGCTACGCCACGCCGTTTTTTGTATCTAAACAAACTCCGCTCCCCAATTCCAATTTACACTACTCTTGTTGCGATGTTGTCTACCAAATCCATGAAGAAGCCTTTTTTGCCTTTTACTTTTGAGATGATTTCTTTACATTCGCAAACTAGCTTTGGAACTTCTGCTTTTGCTTTTTCAAGACCCATTGCTGAAACGAAAGTGAATTTGTTTCTTGCTTGATCTTGACCTGTTGTTTTGCCAAGTAATTTTTCATCCCCTTCAACATCAAGAATGTCGTCTGTAAGTTGGAAAAGGACGCCAAGTGCTGTGCCAAATTCTTCCAAGATTTCAATGTTTTCTTCGCTTGCATCCGCAATAATTGCACCTGCAACGATTGAAGCTGTGATAAGTCCGCCAGTCTTTCTTCTGTGGATGTACAGCAAATCTTCATCTGTTCTTTCGTCTTCAGAAACTTTTTCGAAGTGGATATCTGCACACTGACCGGAAATCATACCGCTTGGACCCGCCATTTTTGCGATGTATTTCATAGCTTTCAAGCCTTTTTTTCCAACTAGCTCTACGCCGTCTGCCATAACTTCAAACGCTAGTGACAAAAGTCCGTCACCTGCAAGAAGTGCGTTTGCATCGCCGTAAACTTTATGATTTGTTGGCATGCCACGGCGAAGCGCGTCATCGTCCATGCAAGGCAAATCGTCGTGGATAAGTGAATATGTGTGAATCATTTCAATTGCAACTGCGAAGTTTTCAAGATCGTCTTGATTGCATTCAAATATTCTGCCCGTTTCAAACATCAAAATAGGACGCAATCTTTTTCCGCCCGCCATAAGTGAATAGTTCATTGACTCGGCAAGTGTTGGGAAATATTCTTCCTTCATAAAACGGTGCAAGTTTCTTTCAAAATTTGTGATTTTAAGCTGGTAATTATTTAAAAAGTTGTTCATTTGCTTTCTCCTATCCTTTTTTTAGAACGGCGTTTCAACCAATCCGTCTAACTCTTCTTTGATTTTTGTGATTTTGCCCTTTGATTCTTGCAAAACATCAAGGCATTGTTTTGTTATTTTCACACCATTTTCAAAAAGAGCGATACTTTCTTCAAAGCTTGTTTCTTCGCTTTCTAGCTTTGAAATTATCTCGTCAAGTTTTTTTGTTCCTTCTTCAAATTTCATTTTCGCACCTCTATATTTTCTACTACGCTAGTGACAACGCCATCGGCAAAGAAGCTTTTGAGCTGACTGCCTTTTGATACGTCGCTTGCCTTTTTCACACTTTTGCCATCTGATAGGAGTTTTGAATATCCCCTGTCGAGAAGTGCAATCGGGCTTATGCTTTCGATTTTTTCTTTTCTGAGTTTTATATCATTTCGCTTTTGGTTATATTTATCGCGAATTGCTGACGTGAGTTTATTTGTTTTCAAATTCATCTCGCCCACGGCTTCCGACAGCACTTTTTGGGTGTGAAGCTGAAGTTTTGAGGAGTTTGAAAGGAATTTGTTTGTTATTTTTTCGTTTCTGTTTGCAAAGTGTTTTTGCATCATGTTTGCTTTTTGAATAAACGCGTTCACTTCGGAAACCAAATCGGAAACTGCAATTTCGCTTGCGGCGGAAGGGGTTGGGGCGCGCAAGTCGGAAGCAAAATCACAAAGCGAAAAGTCGGTTTCGTGACCCACTGCAGAAATGATTGGCGTTTCACAAGAATAAACCGCACGAGCAACGAGTTCTTCGTTGAAACAATTTAAATCTTCAAAAGAACCGCCACCCCTGCCAACGATGATAACGTCGCATTTTTTTTGCTTGTCTAGCGCCCTTATCCCCTTTGTTATGCTTAGAGAAGCACCGTCACCTTGGACTTTTGCGGGATACAGCATTATGTTCACAAATGGGTTTCGACGCGTTGCAACGTTGATTATGTCGCGTATTACAGCGCCCGTTTCGCTTGTTACAACGCCGATTGTTTTCACATCTTTTGGGATTGGTTTTTTATGGCTTTCGTCAAACAGCCCTTCTTTTTCGAGCATGGCTTTCAGTTCGACAAACTTCAAATACAGTGCGCCGAGCCCCGCTGGAGTTATTTGCGAAACCCTAAGCCCAAGCGAGCCACCTTTCACATAAAAATCAGGCGAGCACCGCACAAGCACTTTTTCACCGTTTTTAGGGATAAACTTGTCCCCCAAACCGCCGTTGAAATAGGTGCAAAACATAGTTGAAACTTCATCTTTAATACTGAAATAAACGTGGTTTCCACTGCGTTTTATGTTGGTTACTTCGCCCGAAAGCAATATGCCTTGGAGGTGTTCTTCAGCGGAGAAAATACGTTTTATTATGTTTGCAATCTCACCGACGGAAAAAATTCTTTCTTCCATAACATCTCCTTTTATTTTTCTTTTTAGTTATAGGCTGAATTTGCTGTGTTTTGCATTAGGATTGCGCGTGTCATCGGACCAACGCCACCAGGGACTGGAGTTATGAAACTTGCAATTTTTTCCACGTTTTCATAATCCACATCGCCATAAAGCTTGCCGTTTTCACGGTTCATACCTACATCGATAACAACTGCACCTTCTTTCACCATATCTGCTGTGATAAGGTGTTTCACACCAACAGCGACGATAAGGATATCCGCTTGAAGTGTGTGGGATTTCAAATCTTTTGTTCTTGAATGAGTGTATGTGACCGTGGCACTTTTTGCGAGCATCATAAGCCCGAGTGGTTTGCCAACGATGTTGCTTCTTCCCACGATGACTGCGTGTTTACCGCAGATTTCTGTTCCCGTTTGTTCAATCAAATCTATGCAACCTTGCGGTGTGCATGGGCGGAAACCATCTTCGCCAAGGAACACTTTCCCGATGTTTGGTTTTGTGAAACAGTCAACGTCCTTTTTTGGGTCGATTGCGTCGATAATTTCCGATTCGGAGATGTGTTTTGGAAGTGGCATTTGAACCAAGATTCCTGAAATTGAATTGTCTTTATTTGCTTTATCGATAATTTCAAGCAGTTCACTTTGTGTTGTTTCTTTAGGCAAAATCAATTCTTTTGCTTGGATACCGCATTCAACGCAGTCTTTACCCTTTGATGCAACGTAAACTTTTGATGCTTCGTCGTCGCCGACAAGAACAACCAATAGGCATGGAAAAATGCCTTGCCCATTCATTTGTGCAACTTGTTCTTTCACTTTTGCTTTTGTTTCTTTTGCTAGTTTCAAACCGTTAATTTTCATCTTTTCCACTTATCCTTTGAAATTATTCTGCTTTTGAAAAGTCATCCGCCAAGCTTGCTAGCACGCCGTTGATAAAACTTCCGCTTTTTTCGCTTCCGAATTTTTTTGAAAGGTTCAACGCTTCGTTCACGGCAACTTTAACTGGAACGTCGCTTTCATACTTCATTTCATAAAGTGCCAAAATCAAAATTGCTAGGTCTGTTTTATAAATTCTTTCAAGTTCAAACCCGATTGATTTTTCCTTGATAGCTTCTTTGAACACATCAATATTTTCAACCACGCCGTGGAAGACTCTTTCGATATATTGGTTGTCCTCATCTTTGATTTCATATTCTTTTGAAAGTAGCAAATCCACTTTCGTTTCGCTTTCTGTTTTTCCTGTGAATAGATATTCAAAAACCAATTTGAATACTATTTCTCTTGCATCTTTACGCATTGTTTTCCTCGCTGTTTATCTTTTTTTCGAAATCCAAATCTACCACTTCTTCCGCTTTGAAAAGAACGCCCAAAATACGCACGTCAACTGCTGTCACTTTGAACTTTGTCATAGTTTCCACTGCTGTTTTCACAGCTTCTTGCACTTTGAATGCAACTTCAGGAACTATCACAGAATCGTGGACGTAGATAGACAAATCGCAATAAACTTTATCGCCATCGAAGTCTATTTTTATTTTTTGCAAATAGGTTTCTTTGTTTTGATCTTCTTTTATAATATTTGGTGCAACACCTTCAACTTCCGACACTGCAACCGTTGCAATATCTGTTAGAATGCTTAGGTCGTATGTTGTCCTTCCTTTGTTGGATTTTGATTTATCTTTATTAAAAACTGCCATGTTTCACCTCTTTATGATATTTATAATTACACTTTGATTATTATACCATATAACATTATATTTTTCAATCACATTTATGAATTTTTTACTATTTTTTAACAATAATACACATTATACATTATTTGGTACTATTTAGTTACATCTTTTTGCTGTGTTGATATTGACTTTTGACTTAAAATGTTGTATTATTTTACTAAAGCAAAGGAGGATGTCATGAAAAGAGGAAATTCAAGATTGCTATCTATTTCTTATGTCAGAGAATTATTTAACAATGCAATCTCCAAAGATTATGGATTTAATTATCACGAAATTGCTGCCCTTGTTTACATCAAAGCAAAGGGGACTGTTTCGCAGAGCATGCTTGTGAAAAGACTTCGAATGGATAAGTCTTCTGTCACGAAAATTGTTAATAAATTTGTCGATGCAGGACTTGTTAAGCGTGATTTTGACCCGCTTGATTTGCGGTATCGCGTTATTATGCCAACGGAAAAACTTATGGAAATCAATATTCCAAAATCAAGTTTCACCGACTGCTTTTTCGAATATGTTATGCAAGACTTATCAAAAGAAGAAATCGACGTGATTTATCGCGCCGTTTCAAAAATATATAACCGCGCAAAGGCTGAGCAACGCAACGATTTCGAAGACCTTATCGCACACGTTGCCAAAACGGAAGAAATGCTTCGCGCTTCTAGTGACGATTTTACTGATCCAGAAGATATCACCGAAGAAATTTCGTTGCAAGATTGATTGTTAGAACGAGAAAATTATTAAATAAATTATATTATAAATTGAAAATATGACATTATAAATTGAAAATATAGCACGTCTTTTATCGACATGTGAAATCGACATTTCTTATTACGAATATCAAAAGCAGAAGATTGCTCTTCTGCTTTATTTTTTTGCTTATTTTTATTTTATTAATTTTTATATATGCCCTATCGGGTTATTTGCTTTTTTTGTTTGCTTTTTCTTTTATTGGTTTCACTTTGAAGTGAGAAGACCTTTTGGCAGCTAGTGTGATAAAGTCGTATGACCATGCAAGGAAATACAAAATAAGTGGCAAAAGCATGATTGATTGATAGAAAACGTTATATGAAAGTGCAGTTTCCTTTGATACTTGATCGAACAAGAACCACGCCATTATTGCGCCAATAAGAAAGACAATGCCTTTTATTCCCGCACGGTATTTTGTGCCAAGATAAAAATCGTGCAGAGAAATCATGCCGCCGAAAACAGCCAAAACGATTGCAGTAAACTGCGATTTTTCTGGATATTTTGTGACTTTAAGTTCGTTGAAAAAGTTGGTTCTCACCGCCACTTCTTCTGCCACTTCATATTCAATTGGTGCTGGCTCGATATAAACTTTGATAGGTTTTCCATCGTCGCCCACTTCCATTCTGTATTCTTTATTTGATTTTTTACCCATAATTATCTCCCGTATTCGCTTTCTAGGTTGCGAACTTTTGCAACAAAATCACATAGCATTTTTTTGTTCACACCAAGAACTTGAGAATTATTTTCCCTTACAGCTGTTCCAACGTGAAGCTCGCGCGCACCCGTTTGGAACACTTTTTCTACATTTTCGCCGTTGATGTTGCCACCCACGAGAAGTGTTGTGTTTTTAAGTGTTGATTTTATTTCTTTAATCTTTTCATAGTTTTGTGAAATATGCGTCACGCCACCCTTTGAAAGCACCCTTGCAAATCCAAGATTATCAAGCGTTTCGAAACTTTTCAAACTTGAAAACAAGTTTGAACATGCGTGAAAAGTGCATTCAAACCCATTTGTTTTTTCAAGCAAAATCGCCATGTTTTTATCATCTATCGCAAAATCTTCAGTTATGCCACCGAAAACAAAGCCGTTTGGATTTAAGCTTTTATAAATTTCGATTTCTTTATTCATAATCAGCATATCATTTTCCGAAAGAAAAAAATCCTTGTTGTGGGTTCTTATCATGACGTTGACTGGGATATCTACCCTTTTGATAACTTCATCCGCAAAGCCAAATGAAGGGGTAAGCCCTTCTTCTTTAAAGCCCATGATAAGTTCGATTCTGTCTGCTCCGCAGTCTTCAATCAAAAGTGCATCTTCAAGTGTTGATGCAATAACTTCAATTTTCATATCTCACCTTTTATAAAACGAAAGGTCACACAAGTGACCTTTCGAATTTATTTGATATTATTATCGTGTTAGTCGATAAGTTCTTCAAGTTCATCATAAACCGCTTGAACATGTGTTCCAACGATAACTTGCAAAGAACCTTTGCCCATTTTAATCACACCCGGGCAGCCACAAGCTTTGATAGCTTTTTCGTCCACTATTGATGTATCTTCTAGGTCGAATCTGATACGTGTTGAACAGTAATCTGCTTCTTCAACGTTGTCAGCGCCACCAACTGCTTTTAAAATATCTTTCGCCATTTGAGCGTAATTATATTTAGCCATTATCTTTTCTCCTATTTTACTTAGTTAATCTTATTCTTCTACTTCGTCGTCTTCTCTACCTGGAGTTTTCAAGTCGAATTTTACGATAAGGAATCTGAATACTACGTAGTAGATGATTGCAAATGCAACGCCCATAACGCATAGAATCCACATGTTGTTTGAAAGTGGGTTGAAGATTGAAAGAACAAAGTCAACCGCGCCTGCAGAGAATCCGAAACCTGCTGTTGCATGAAGTGCTGAAGCAACTGCAAGTGAAACACCTGTTAGTGCTGCGTGAACAACATAAAGCATTGGAGCTGCGAACATGAATGCAAATTCGATAGGTTCTGTGATACCAACAACGATTGCTGTTGCTGCTGCTGAAAGCATGATACCTTTTGTTTTTGCTTTGTTTTCTGGTTTTGCAGTGTGAATCATTGCAAGACATGCTGCTGGAAGACCACACATCATGATTGGGAAGAAACCTGCTTGATACATACCAGTTACACCAACCACACCAGAGCCATCATCAATTGCTGATTGACCGCTTAGGAATGTTGTCAAATCGCCAATACCGATTGTGTCGAACCAGAATACGTTGTTTAGTGCGTGGTGAAGACCTGTTGGAATCAACAATCTGTTGAAGAATCCGAATAGACCTGCGCCGAACCAACCAAGACCAACGAGCCATGTTCCGAATGCAACTAGCACTGAATAAACAACTGGCCAGATGAAGAACAATACAACTGAAACAAGCATCATAACGAAAGATGTAAGGATTGGAACCAATCTTTTTCCGTTGAAGAATGCAAGCCATGATGGAAGTTCTGTTTGATAGAATCTGTTATAAATTTCTGCCGCGATACAACCTGAAAGGATACCAACGAATGCATTGCCGATTGCTGAGAAAGCAAGTGCTTTATCAGAACCAACTTCCATGCCAAGAACTGATGTTCCTGATGGAGTTAGCATTGCGATAACTGTCATATAGCCAACAAAACCAGCAAGTGCTGCTGCACCTTGGTTCTTTTTAGACAATCCAAATGCAACACCGATTGCAAATAGACATGCCATATTGTTGATGATCGCACCACCAGCGTTCATAAGGAATGTTGCGATGATTCCGATAAATGCTGAATCAACTTGTTGCAATGCGTAAGCAAAGCCCATGAACAAACCTGCTGCTGGAAGTACGGCAACCGGCACCATAAGCGCCTTGCCTAGTTTTTGTACATACTTCATATAAAGCCTCCTCATTTTCAATAATCTTTGATTATTGAATCTTTTAAAAGTTTTTTATCAATAACACATTCCCCAATGTGTTTATTGCCAATTAAAATGTTTGCGTTTTCACGCTCTTTATTGATTTATGCGTTTACCAATATTATGGTGTTTGTTTTTACCATATTATATCGTTAATCTTCTTATTTATAGTATTATTTTGCAATCCCCTGACTGCATTAGTTTACAATTATTTAATATATTGTTATAATAACACAAAAATATCACATTGTCAATACCCTTAGTTGAAATTTCAAGTAGTTTTTTCGTGGAATTTTCAACTATTTTTCAAATAGGTATTGACAAAGAACTCTTTGTGTTATATAATTATAAAAAAGTGCATTGGAGGTTTTAATGAAACAAATATTTGGATACTGTGACGGAAAAAGCTGTGCAATTGAAAGCGTTTCCGATCCTGTTTTTGCGGAAAAAATGCTTGGTGACGGACTTGCTATTGTGCCCGCTGGTGATTGCGGAATTATATCTGCCCCTTTTGACGGCAAAATTGTGCTGGTTGCGGGAACAAAACATGCGATTGGGATTTGTGACGAAGAAGGAACAGAGTTTTTGATTCATATTGGGATTGATACTGTAAAACTCGACGGTGCGGGTTTTGAAATTTTGACTGAAGTTGATGCAGACGTGAAAAAAGGTGCTCCACTTGCAAAGGTTGATTGGACGTATCTTAAATCGCAAAATCTCGACTGCTCTGTTATGCTTATCAACACCGATTATTCAATAAGCGACTTAAAAAAGAATATTGATATTGATGTAAACTCAGAAGTTGTTTGCGGAGAATATTAGGCAAAAAATCGGAGATTTTTTGCAATTGAAAATTAAAAACAGGCTTCGCTCTGCGAGCTCGATAAAAATTAAAAATTAAAAATTAAAAATTAAAAATTGTGGTATAGCACTCGCGTTGCTCGTGCATGCTATTTATTTGAAATTATAATAAGGAGCGTTACTTGTTGATAGTAACGCTCTTTCCATATTATATATAATTGAAAGCACGAGCCGAAGGCGAGTGCCTTACCACAATTTTCAATTTTTATCGAGCTCGCAGAGCGAAGCCTGTTTTTAATTTTTAATTAACAAAACAAAGGTGTAGGAAATTTCCTACACCTTTGTTTTGTTTAGTTTTTAATCATAAAATTGATACGCGCCTTCTACTGCGTGGATGAGGTTTACGATAAGGGTGTTATATGGGGTTGGAACGCCGTATAATTTTGCTTGCTCGACAATCGCGCCGTTGATTGCGTCGATTTCCATTTTTGCACGGTTTTTTCTGTCTTGATACATTGAAGAATATCCTGCGCCCGCGGATTCGCAAACGCCTTTTACCATGTTCAAAACTTCCCTTCTATCAAAATATGTTCCGTCGGCTTCGGCAACTTCAACCGCTTCATAAACCAATCTTTTTGCAAAGTCCCATGCGTATTGATTTTGCAACATATAACCAATTGGCGTTTCGATTAGTGCTGTGAATGTGTTGATTGAAAGGTTTACAAAAAGTTTAGACCAAATGACGCGTTGAACGTCATCTGAAACTTCCATTTCAAATCCAACATCAGCAAGAATTTTCGCAATTTCATCTATTTTTTCGCATTCTTTTGAGTTGCTTCCAATTGTTGTTGAGCCAATACCGCTGTGTTTTGTTACGCCACCGCCCATGTTGACTGCGTTGTTTTTTGTTGTGCCGATTATGATATTTTTTGTATCCACATATTGTGCAATCTTTCTATCGTGACCCGCACCGTTTTGCAATGTCATCACAACGGTGTTTTTGCCAAACAGTTTTTTGTTTGCCAAAAGCGCTGATTCGGAATAGTTTGTCTTTACAAATATTATAACCAAATCAACATCGCTGTTGTATTCGCCCGACATTTCCGCTTGAATGTTTTTGAAGTTTTTCACTTCTGACCCCACTTGGATTGTCACACCGTATTGCCTTATTGCGTCAACTTGCGGTTGATATGAATCAATCAAAATCACCTCGTGATTTTGCGATAGGTAGCCACCGTATAAACAGCCCATTGCGCCCGCGCCGATAATTGCAATTTTCATAAAATTATGTCCTCCTTTGCTAGATATTATTATTTTCTTGTTGCTAGATATTATTATTTTCTTGTTGCTAGATATTATTATTTTCTTGTTGCTAGATATTATTATTTTCTTGTTGCTAGATATTATTAGCGTAAAAAAAATTACGCTTTTTATTACAACAAAAAAGGGACTCACCTTGCGGTTTGCCCCTTTGCTTTTTATTTTGTTTGATTAGCCTTGCATTCTTGCGATTTCAGCTTCCACTTCACTTGAAAGGTCGTTTACTTTCTTTTCTAGGCCTTCACCCATTTCGTATCTTACGAATCTTCTTACAGAGATTTTTTCGCCGATTGTTGCTGTTGCTTCATTAACGACGTCTTTAACTGTTTTAGAAGGGTCTTTAACATATTTTTGTTCAAGAAGACAAATTTCTTCAAGGAATTTATTGATTCTGCCTTCAACCATTTTTTCAATTACGTTTGCTGGCTTTGGTTTTGGTTCGTTCAATGCTTGATGAGTCAAGATTTCTCTTTCTTTCGCAATTCTTTCTTGGTTTACTTCTTCAGCTGATACAAATTCAGGCTTTACCGCTGCGATGTGCAATGCGATGTTTTTAACCAAATCTTTGAAGCTGTCTGATCTTGCAACGAAGTCTGTTTCACAGTTTACTTCAAGAAGTACACCGATTCTTCCGCCAAGGTGAATGTAGCTTTCAACAATACCTTCAGATGCGATTTTGCCTGCACGTTTTGAAGCTGTTGCCATACCTTTTTCTCTTAAAAGTACAACTGCTTTTTCAACATCGCCACCAACTTCTGTTAGGGCTTTTTTGCAATCCATCATTCCAACGCCTGTTTTTGCGCGTAGGTCCATTACGTCTTTATTTGTGAACATGATATTTTCTCCTATTTATTCGTTAAAAATTTTTTGGAAATTTTTATATTCTTACGCTTCTACTGCTGTAGCTTCAACTTCTGCTGCTGTCATAGCTGCTTCTTGTTCGCCACCTCTGCCTTCGATGATAGCATCAGCAACCATGCCTGCGATAAGTTTTACCGCTCTGATTGCGTCGTCATTACCAGGAATTACGTAGTCGATATCGTCTGGATCACAGTTTGTATCTACGATGGCAACGATTGGAATGTTAAGAGTTTTTGCTTCCAAAACTGCAATCGCTTCTTTTTTAGGGTCTACGATGAAAAGTACGTCTGGAAGTTTTTTCATTTCTCTGATACCGCCAAGGTTAGTGTTCAATTTGTCGCGTTTTGCGTTCAAACCGATAACTTCTTTTTTAGGCAACAATTCGAATTCGCCATTTTTTTCCATGTTGTCGATTTCGTTAAGTTTTTCAATTCTTGTTCTGATTGTTTTGAAGTTTGTCATTGTTCCACCAAGCCATCTAGAGTTGATATAGAACATGTTTGCACGAAGTGCTTCTTCTTTGATTGCTTCAGACGCTTGTTTCTTTGTTCCTACGAACAAGAAAGTTTTGCCTTCTGCGCTTGCTTTTGAAATGAAGTTATATGCTTGTTCTGCAAGCACCACTGTTTTTTGCAAGTCGATAATGTAGATATCGTTTCTTGCTGCGTAGATATATCTCTTCATTTTTGGGTTCCAACGTTTTGTTTGGTGACCGAAGTGTACACCAGCTTCCAAGAGCTGTTTCATAGTTAAAATTGGCATAAGATTTCCTCCTGTTTTTTCCTCCCATTCGGCTTTTATGTTTCGCTCCAACCTGTGATTTGGCAACAGGAGCAACCGATATGGTGTGTTTTAGCCTTAAATAGTATACATTTATCCAGAAAAAAAAGCAAGTGTTTTTTAATTATTTTATGCTTTTTATTGCTTTTTTTAGCGATTTTTTTACTTTTTTCATCAATGAATATTTTTACACCTTTATTTTGATATTTTGCCGTGCAAATTTTGTCGAGCATTCATCTTTATAAATTTAATTTTATATTTTTTTGTTTTTTTGTTGCATTTTTTCTTTCTTGCATATATAATGATAAAGAAACTCACGCAATTTTTTGCATAAATTTTTGCTTGAGTCACTAAATATCGAAATTTTTATGGAGTATATATGAAATATTTTAGAAATACAACCAAATATGTTTTCCGCAATTTTCCAATGTTGCTTTTGTTTGCATTTATCCCTGCGATAATTTTATGCTTCACTGGTAATATATGGAAATTCGTGGCTTTCTTTGCAAATTCAAACGCGGTTTCATTATCCTTTGGTCAAATATACAGTTATTTTTCATTCATGTTTGGAGAATCTGTGTTGCTTGGACTTTTAGGCATTTTTGTGGTGGCATTTTTCGCTTCACTCACATTTTCTGCCATTGAAAGACACATGAAAATCGGCAAGATTTCTATTTCTAGACCATTCGCAAGGGTGGACGAAACAATTCTTGCGGTTTTGCCTGTTTTTGCTTTTTACATAATCATGCTCGAATTTTGCGCGCTTTTCAACACTACTATCATCGTTTGTGCGGGGCTTGTTTCTTCGACGTTTGCAAGCGTTGTTGCTGTTGTTTCTACACTTGTGATTTACGGCGCTAGCATTGTTGTGGCTGTGCAAATCATCTTCTGGATTCCATCCATGATTGTTCTTGGATATCCGCTTAAATCTGCTTTGATTTTTTCGATGAATTCCATTTCGGGCAAAACTTCATACGCTTTTAAACACTTCGCAATAAGCATTATTCTCGGCACGGTGATTTCAGGTTGTGCATACGTTTTCCTTTCTGGAATAATAGGTGCTTTCACACCGCTTATTATCACAGCTGTTTATTTGCTTTTGTTTATGTTTATTATATCTTATTCTATGGTGGCGTTTTTCGACGTTGCTGAAGAGACGAGAAACGATATCAAAGGCAAGAAAAATTACATCACATAGCACTGTGAAACTTCGTTTTGCTTTAGGGGGGTTTATATGTATTTGAAAAATACTTTCAATGTGTTTTCTTCCAATTTCACATTGACATTCAAACTTTTATTTTATAAATTTATCGTTGCAAGCATTTGCGTGGGCATCGGTTTTGCAACTATTTTGCCACTTTTTGAGCCTGTTGTTTACGACATGCAACAAGCGGGCGTGTTTGATACTGTTGCACTGCTCTCGCAAAGCGTAAGCGATTTCACGCTGTTTTCCGACAGTGTTTCTGCTGAACTTTTGCTATCTATCACTGCGATTAAAGAAATCTTGATTTATCATTCTTCAAGCCTTATGGCGATTTATCTTGGGTTTGGGGTTTTGTTGCTTATTTGGTATTTATGCTCTTCTGCAATCGACGTTGCAATGTGCGAAGTTATCAACTTTTTTTGCAAGCAAAAAACTAAACGCAGTTTGGTGGCTTGTTTTATCACTAGGTTTGTTGAGGTTTGCAAATACACTTTCTTTAAACTGTTCTTGATTTTGCCTGTGGAAATTTTTATTTTCATTTTGGCGGGGGCGGTTTACGTTTTCAATATCGGCGGAATCTTTTCGACATCACTTGCAATCACTGTTATTTACATTCTGATTCCACTTAAAAATCAATTTACTTGCCTTTTTGCACCTTGCCTTGTGAATTCATCTGACGGCGTGTTCAAAAGCTTCAAGCGTGGTTATGCACTCTCTTTATCAAAGGGGGTTAAGGTTTATTCTTCCAACCTTTTCATTATGATTATGGGAATTATGTTCTGCACTATCGCATCTATTTCTTCACTCGGCGCACTGTCGCTTTATTCCTTCGCCATTTACGCGGTTTTCTATAAATGCTACACCATGACGCTTTATTACAACCTAGCCGGCGTGAGATTCTATTCCGACAGCGAAACCATCGTGACACCTTATATCGTGAAGGTTCAGGAAGGGGATTATGTTATTGATTTGCTGTAAAAAGAGAGTTGTTACTAGATACGAAATTAAAACTAGGTCGGCGTTGGTTGCCTAGGTTTGAATTTCTGCACCACCTTATAGAATTAAAAATTAAAAATTAAAAATTGTGGTAAGCACTCGCTTTGCTCGTGCATACTATTATTTAGAAATTTAAAAGGAGCATTACTTGCTAATAGTAACGCTCCTTTCGTCTTATCTAATATTGAATGCACAGGGAGCTTCGCTCCCGTGCTTTACCACAATTTTTAATTTTTATCGAGCTCGCAGAGCGAAGCCTGTTTTTAATTTTTAATTTTTTAAAGTGATGCAGAATTTCAAAACCAGTCAACCCCATCCCCACTTCTCTATTCAAACGATACAATTGCTCCGTTGATTTTGAAGCCTAGGCTTGTGAATTTTGCTTCGTATTCTGTGATTATGTTTTCTTCTTGCCATTCGGCGTGAAGATCCCGCGTGACGAAGTGCATATTCGCACCGATTTCTTCATACTGCGTGAGTGAGAAATCAAAAAAGTCTTTATCGTCTGTTTTTTGATACAGCTTGCCACCTTGTTTTAGCAGTGCTTTATAGCTTTGCAAAAATCCAACGTATGTTAGTCTGCTCTTATAATACGCCTTTTTTTGATACGGCGTTGAAAAGTTTAAAATCACCCTTTCGATGCTTCCTTCAGCGATGTATTTTTCAAGGTATTCCGCACCTGTGCAAAGAAACTTGAGGTTTGGCAAATCAAGCGGTTTTGCCAGTTCACAGGCGTCGATAAGCACGTTTGAGATGTATTCCACCGCCAAGATATTGATTTCGGGATGACGCTTTGCATGCTCGATTGCATAACCGCCTTTGCCACAGCCAATTTCGAGATACACGGGGTTGTCGTTGCCAAAGATTTGCTTGAAATCTAGCAGTTCTTTGTTTGCTTTTGCAACTCTTGCGTCGGCTTCCGCCTTATTTATTTCTATCCAAAGACCTTTGAATGTTTCAAAGCGTTCATCTAGATGTCTTTTTCTGCGCATTCTCATGCCTTAGTTCTCCTTTGGGATTTGTAATAAAAAAACTTCCTCAAAAAAATTTGAGGAAGTCAGTTTCAATTATTCACCTTTGAATGGTAGAAGTGCCATAACTCTTGCTCTTTTGATTGCTGAGCTTAGTTCTCTTTGATGTTTTGCACAAACGCCACTCATACGTCTTGGTATGATTTTTCCCTTTTCTGTGATGAATTTTTTCAAAGTTGCAACATCTTTATAGTCAATTTCTCCGAATTTCTCAACGCAGAATAGGCAAACTTTTTTACGTGGAATTTTCTTATATGGACGTTTTTGTCCTTGTTCGATAGCCATTGAATGCCCTCCTTATTTATTTTGATATGGTTTTCTATTTCCTAGAAAGGAAGATCTTCATCTTCCACCGGACGCATGTCTGACATGCTTGTCTTGTTTCCTACTTCTTTAGGTTGTCTGTTATAGCTTGGTGCTGGTGCTCCGCCTTCTTCTTGACCCTTAGGTGTCAAAAATTCAACGTCGTCTGCTGAAATGTCTGTGAAATATCTTGTCACTCCGTCTTTTTCTGATTGAGAAATTTGGATTGAACCTGAAACGGCAACTTTGCTGCCTTTTTTCAAATATCTTACACAGTTATCAGCGAGTCCTCGCCAACAAACTACACTCAAAAAATCTGTTTCTCTTTCGCCATTCGCATTTGCAAATCTTCTTGATACAGCAACTGTGAATCTGCAATATGAGATTCCAGATGTTGTGACTTGTCCTTCAGGATCTCTTGTCAAGTTCCCAACGATAAATACTTTATTCATAGTCACACCCCTCTTAGGATTATTCTTGCGCTGGAGCTACTTCTTCAGTGGCTGGAGCTTCTTGAGCTGGAGCTTCTTCTGTTGCTGGAGCAACTTCTGGAGCAACTTGTGCTACAACTGGAGCTGCTGCTGGAGCAGATTCTCTTGTTGGTCTTGGAGCTCTTGGTTTTCTTACTGCCAATGTCTTTTTGTTTTCGATAACATTTGTGATCATTTCGCGAACGTAAGCTTCGTTTAGGCCCATTCTTCTTTTAAGTTCAAGCAACAATGATGGATCAAGTTCAAATTTGATCAATACATAGAAACCTTCATTCTTATAGTTGATTGGATAAGCGAATTTTTTCATACCCCACTTTTCAACTTCGATGATTGCACCGTTATTTTCTGTGATGTAAGCTTCAACCTTTGCGATTGCTTCTTCCCTTTTTTCTTCTACAACATCTTTATCGATGATAAAAAGAATTTCATACTTTTTCATATAGTTTCACCTCCTCGTGGACTTTGGCTTTCCATTCCTTGGAAAGCAAGGATGCATGACTGTCTGTCATACCCGAATATATTATCAAAAAATATTCAAAAAAGCAAGCAAAATTGCCTGCTTTTATTAGCTTTTTTATAGTTTAGTCTAGTTTTTGTGCCTTTTTTGTTAATCTATACTTCTTTTGCGTCGCAAGCCCACCGCGAATGTGCCTTATCGACAAATTATACTTCAAAACCTTTGCAACCTTTTTATATCGATTGTAATCAATTTCGCAAAGTCTTTCGCTCATATCCTTGTGTACTGTAGACTTGGAAACGTCAAAAACTTTGGCGGTTTCACGCACTGTTTTACCCGTTGCAATTATATAATCCGCAATCTCCAAAATGCGGTCTTTGATATATTCTTTCATTCCCACCCCATATGTGTATGGTAGATTATATGGGGATTTTGCGGGATTTAGAACTGGTTATTTCGCTTCGCTGACTATTTTATCTATGTCTTCAAATGCATTTTCCAATCTTTCTGTGTGGTATAATTCATACATATCATATATAAAATCTTTTATTTCAAGGCTATTCCACATCTTTAAAACTTCTGTTGCCGTTGTGTTTTTATAATCTGCATATCTTTCGATTAGATATATAAAAAATTCAGATTCTTTGCTCATGCTTGCACCTCGATATATTGTGATTTGCGTGGATCACCTTGATTTTTTTCGCTCTCCCACATATCAAAAACAATAAGGTGACTCATTTTGTAGATTTCAAGTTCTTTATCAAGTAGCATTTGATATGTTTCCGAACAAATAAACTGCTCTATTGCATCCTTTTCTGATAATCCATATTTATCAATTATCAATTTGATAACTTGATTATCAAAAAAATTTCTTGTTCTCACTGGTATTTTCTTCATAAATTTTCACTTTCCTTAAACGTTACGTATTCTAATGCTTTAGCTTACAAAAAAAGCATATTTATCAGTTAAGTTTTGAGGCAACAGCTTTCTTACAGCTTCTCCTTTATAATTTAATCAAATCTTCAGTTTTATAAGCATAATAGCCTTCATAATTATAGCTTGCGTCTATTCCTTTCATATAGACTTTTCTGTTATCTATATCTTTGGTTAATGCTTGTTTTAAAATATATTTTATTTCGGTATCTTTTATTGGACTTCTTTCCATCGCGAGAAGATAATCGGTTTCATCAACCTTGCTCCAATCGACAACTTGCTTTATGTTTGATTTCAACATAAGGTCGAGCCAAATTCTTGTTGCTCTGCCATTGCCTTTTGCGATGTTGACTTTTCTTATCTCGCCTGCGAAGTCATATATTTCACCAAATAGATATTTGTGAATTAGCGCAAGCGAAGAAAACTTACCCGCTTCCAAACTATCCAAAATTCTTTTATCAAAAAGTTCCAATGCTTTTTTCTTGCTTATTTGCTCTTCTGATAATGCCAATTCAGATTCTGTTGTTATCCCCAATTTATTTTCTAGCATAATCGCCCCTTTTGTTTTCTTATATATATTATACCATATTTTACTTAGTTTTGCAATATAATTATAAAATTTCAAAACAAAAGCATGTTGAATTTTAAAACAAAAGCCACCAAGTTTTGTTGGTGGCTTTGGGATTATTTATTTACTTATTTACACATTTCGTAGATTTTTACGATTTCTTCTTTTGTGATTGGTTTTGGACCAGGAGTTGTGTTTGGTTCTGTTGCTGGGAACATTCTTACAACGTCGTCTGCCATTCTTTCGAATTGGTCGGCTGGAATGCCAACATCTGAAAGAGTTAGGAACGCTTCTGATTCTTTGAACCATTTTGCAACTTCAACTGCTAGCATTTTTGCAGCAACAGCGTCGTCTTGTTCAGTAACACCGAAACATCTTCTTGCTAGTTTAGCCCATCTTGCAGGCAAAACATCAGCCATCAATTCAAGGTATGGTGGCATAACGATAGTCATTCCTCTGCCGTGTGCCAAATCATAGACTCCGCTTAGCGGCATTTCGATTGAGTGCATTGGAATGCAACCTGTTCTTCCAAGCGCTTGGATACCTGACCAACCGAAGATTGAGCAAAGCGCGAGTTGACCACGAACTTCCAAATCTTTTGGATTTTCCAAAACTTTCACGAAATTTTCTTTGAGCGTGAGAATCATGCCTTCTGTTTGTCTGTCTGCAAATTCTGATTCTGCATGGCTTGAAAGGTAATGTTCGATTAGATGTGAGAAGATATCAAGACAGCAATCTTTTGTGATTGAAACTGGCACTGATGTGAGCAAAGCTGGATCAAGAAGAGCCACTTTTGGGTATCTATATGGAGAGCGAGAGAAGCTTTTTTCGCCTGTTTCGCTGTTTGTTAGAACGCCACCCGCGTTACATTCTGAACCTGAAGCTGAGATTGTTGGAATAGCGATGATTGGGAATGCACCAGTATATTCTCTTGGCACTCTGCTTCCAAGAACAACGTAGTCCCAACATTTTCCACCTGAATATGCAACAGCTGCGATATATTTTGAACCGTCGATAACACTTCCGCCACCAAGCGCAACAACAAAGTCGCAGTTTTCAGCTTTGAACATATCAACAGCTTTGTCGATTGTGTGTTCTTTTGGGTTTGGTTCGATACCAGTGAATGTCACAAATTCGATACCAGCTTCTGTTAGTGATGCTTCAACAGTGTCGATGATTGGATCAAGGAAACCGCCTCTTGCATACGTTGCAATCATTGCTTTCTTGCCGTATGCTTTTGCGATTGTGCCAAGTTCTTTGACTCTGCCTTCACCATAAACAAGTTCTGTTGGAAAATTCCAATTAAAATTAGTCATATAATACTCCTCAGATTTTATTTTTTATATTCGACAATAATTATACAGCATTTTTTTGCATTTTGCAATGGTTTTTTATATTTTTATAAAAATTAACCAATTAAACAAAAGCTTTGCGCCATTGCTTTTAATCTAGCTTATTCTTCATATTCGCCGTATTCGCAACCTATGTTTTTCGCTTTGATTTCATCGATTAGTTCGTTGCCTTTATAGAGTTTGATTGTGCCGACGCCGTTTCCGCCGTTCCAGAGGCGCTTGTGGTGTTTTTCGCCGTCTGGCGATTCATAGTTCACCTGTCAACATGAATGCATTTCTGTTTATATCGCTTTTATTAAACATATATCACCACAAAAAGCTAGTTGTTATTTCTCATTTCTTCTAGTAACTCGGCATAGTCCTTTCCTAGCAGAATTTTTGTTGTTAAAACATCATCGTGTTTATAGTTATCTCTTGGGCGGAGCGTTCTTGCTTTTCCAGTGCATGTTGAAACACAAAGTCCGCAACCAAGGCATTTAGTGTGGTCGATGGTGCTTTTGCCATCTTCGCCAATGTTGCACGCTTTCACAAGGCAACGCTGAACACATTTACCACATTTTTCACCACCCTCGCAAAGGCTTGTATCTAGAAGCACAATTTCTGGACCAGCAGAGATTTCCTCTGTTCTGCCCGCCATATAACTTCTGAATGGCACGCAAATTTCACTGTCGCAATTGCACATAACAAATGACCATTTACCGCTTGCGTGGCAATAGAAAACATTGTGCATAAGCCCACATTCATTGAAATACATAACCATGTCTTTTGCTTCTTGCGCCGTTTTTATTATTTCGAACTTTTCTTTTATGCCGGTATGTTTCATATCCGTATACATATCGGCAGTATATAGAAGTGCCATATCTTTTTTTTCTGGCTGAGCACACCTTTTGAGCGCAGTTTGGCACACGCATTTTGTCACCGCCATTCGTGCTGTTAGATTGCCGATTTTCTCGCCGTATATAAAATCAATAAATCTGCATGCTGCTTCCGTTGAGATGATTATTCCCGCAGGAAGCGCCCTTGGTTTTTTCATTTTTACATATTTTGCTTTACGCTTTTCTGTTCTTAGCATATAATCAGCGTATCTCAATAGATGCGGTTCGGAAACGCCATACCACCATTGCGTGAATTTTTGTTTTCGCGTTACCGATTTCAGCTCGCTTCCCGCAAGCACTAACCCTTTTTCTTTATTATCCTTCATAAAATCCCCCGAATTTATTACTTAGTTAAATTATACCACTCAAAAATAGTACTGTCAATACCACACAATAACCGATTTGATTAAATTTTATTTTAAGTTAATATCAATTTCCATATTGACAATTTGCATTTCTCGTTGTACACTATAATAAGATAAAAATGTTATTTTTATATGGAGGAAAAAAATTATGAGCAATTTCGTATTCTTGAGACCTACTAAAATCGTTTTTGAAAACAATGCTGAAGAGCAAACTGGGGCGCAACTTGAAAGCTTTGGTGCAAAAAAGGTTTTGATTCATTACGGTTCTGAAAGGGTTATCAAAACTGGACTTATGAAAAAAATAACTGATTCTTTAGACGCATGCAATATTGAATACTTATTCCTTGGTGGCGTTGTGCCAAATCCACGCCTTTCGAAAGTTCACGAAGGGGTTGATATTTGCAAAAGTGAAGGGATAGATTTTATTCTTGCTGTTGGCGGAGGGTCTGTTATTGATTCTTCAAAAGCTATGTCGCTTGGCGCAAAATATGACGGTGATGTTTGGGATATTTTCGAAAGAAAAGCTGTTCCCACTTCTGCCCTTCCAATCGGATGTGTTTTGACAATTCCTGCTGCGGGAAGCGAGATGTCGACTGGCGCGGTTATCACTAAGGACGAAGGCATGCTTAAGCGTGACTTTGGTTCTGATTTGATGCCTTGCAAATTTTCTATTTTGAACCCACTTCTCACACACACTTTGCCAAAAAGCGAAACTGTGAACGGCATTGTTGATATTCTTATGCACACACTTGAAAGATACTTCCACAGCTGTGAAGATTTCGACATCACCGACAGCATCGCTGAAGGGCTTTTGAAAAGCGTTATGAGAAACGGAACAATCTTGATGACTGACCCTGGCAATGCAGCCGCAAGAGAAAGCATTATGTGGTCGGCAACACTTTCACACAACAACCTTACAGGTTGCGGAAGTGGTGGGGGCGATTGGTCTACACACAATATCGAACACGAGCTTAGCGGTCTTTTCGACGTTGCTCACGGCGCTGGACTTTCTTCTGTTTGGGGAAGCTGGGCAAGATACGTTCTTGATTCAAACCCACACAGACTTGCGAAATTTGCAGTGAATGTTATGGGCGTTGCACCACTTGCAACTGAAAACGAAACTGGACTTGCTGGCATTGTTGCAATGGAAGAATACTTTGCAGGGCTTGGCGCACCAATTTCTATCACTCAACTTTTGGGTGAAAAAGAAGTTACTGATGAAGAAATCGACTTCATGGCAAGAAGTGCAACTCACTTTGAAACTCGCACGTTCGGAGCAATGAAAAAACTTGGAAAAGACGATATCGCAAAGATTTACACTATGGCGAGATAAGGCTTCAAAAATCAAATTATTATCTGAAAATTAAAAATGTCAAGAGCAACAATCAAACTGCTCTTGACATTTTTTTATTTGTTATATACTATTTTACATACCGTTTTATCACATGTTTAGTTTGCATGCTTTTACGTCTTGAGATAGGTCTTTTTCTTAGGAGTTTCCTATAAGATTACAAGTACTGTGCCGATGATAACGCTTAGAAGCAAAACCATTCCTAGCACATATACGCAACAACCCATTGGTCCTCTGCGACGATGATGATGTCTGCGTGGACCGCCACCGCCTCCTCTGTGTCCGTGATGCATAAAATAAGCCCCCCTTTTTTTGTTACGTTTATCATAACATATAAATATGCAAATTTCAATAGAGTTGTGAAATTACATTGCTTTTAGTTTGATTTTTCAAAAATCAATTCGTCATACCCCGTTTCGCTGTCGAATTCGGTTTGGATTTTTACGCCATTTATTGGGGCGATAACAAGTTCGCACGTTGTGTTGACAATACAGCCACAGACAAGGTGACCACCCACAACGGATAAATCTTCTTTTGAAAAACTTACGTGAAGGTGGGTTCTGTTTTTGGAAACAGTGCCCATAACTGATATTATTTCCATATCTTGATTGATTGTTTGAAAGTTTACACCGCTTGCGTCGCGCACTGTTGCAGTTGAAACGCAACCCACAGCGCTGAGAACGACACCGCATTCGATGTTGTTTTGATCTGCAATTTCTTGGATTTTTAAAAGTAGGTCGTCACCTCTTTTCAGTCTTTCACACCACATGGCTTCTCCTTTTTTGCCTACGATTTTTTGCCTACGATTTGTTTTACGCAAAAAACGGAACGATTTTTTTGTTGTTTACATCAACAAGTCCCATGTCGCTCATCTTCACGTTTGGAATAACTGGAAGCGCGAGTGTCACGATTCTCAAAAGTGGGTTGTGCATATCATCTAGCCCTGCTTTTTCAAGGTGTGTTTTCATTATTTCGCCCTGTCTTGCGACTTCTTCAATCGGCGCTGTGCTCATGAGTCCACCGACGTTTAAAGTGATTGTTGCTTGCAATTTATTATCGTATGCCATAGCCATGCCACCGCCACTTTCCACGAGTGCTTTTGTTGCGATAAGAGCATTTTCCGCGTTGTCGTAAACGATTGTTAGGTTGTGGGAATCGTGAGAAATTGTTGAAGCTTGCGCGCCGAAGTTTGTGCCAAAGTTGCGAACAATTCCGTATCCGATTGTGCCGTTGCCATACCTGTTCAAGATTGCAATAAACTTCAAGTTGTTATCGTTTGAGATGTCGATATAGCCGTCAACCACGTTCAAACTTTCAACTTCGCAAGTTGTCATTGCAAGGGTGTGGTCTGGATATGTCATGACGTTCACATCAACTTTGCCGTTTTGGATTGGTGCTTTAAATTTGAATGTTTCCAAATCAAAATCAGGGATGTTCATAGAATTTTTGCTTTCAAGCGGGTAAGATTTTTCTTCGATTTCCGCTGTGAGCTTTCCATTTTCTGCAACCAATTCACCTTTATAAAATACTTTTGTTGGTTTTATGTGGGTGATTTCCTTTGTTAGAATCATATCGGCGATATACCCCGGCGCAATCGCACCAAGGTTTTCGATTTTCGCTTCTCTTGCGTTGTTATACGTTGCTGATTTGATTGCAGTTATTGGATCAAGACCGTATTCTATCAAGTTGTTCACAACCACGTTCATGTGACCGTCTTTGATGATATCATCGGCTTCTCTATCGTCGGTGCAAACGCAATAGTTATCCAAGAACTTCATGCCTTTTATGCCTTCAATACTATCCTTGCCGTTTTTTGCAATAGAACTTTCCCTTGCATCAACAGACATGCCTATGCGGAGCTTTTCTCTGAATTCGCTTGGCAATCTTGATTCGTGGCACGTTCTTGCACCGCCGATTGCGTAGGCTGAAAGTATTCTGCCAGAAATGAAAGGTGCGTGACCTTGAAGGTATAGTCCGTTTTCTCTTGCTGAATCCATGATGTTCATCATTCTATCTTCACCGTTCACAACGGCGATGAAGTCCATAACTTCTGCAAGTCCGATAACCCTTTCAAGTTTTGCAAGTCTTTCAATTTCCGGAACGAGAAAAACTGCACCGGAATTTTCCAAACCTGGAACGGCGGGAACGCAAGACGGGATGTTTATCAGTTGACGCATTGGCAAATCTTCGCTTGAATCGTGCATATAATGAACTGCTTCTTCGCCAAACACGTTTGAAATTTCGTGTGGGTCTGTTATGATTGTTGTTGTTCCGTGAGGCACAACGCCCTTTGCAAAGTGGCGCGGTGTGAGCATAGAACTTTCGATGTGGATGTGGGCATCGATAAGGCCTGGAATAAGATATTCACCGCCGCAATCGATGATTTCTTTTGCGTTGATATCTTTTCCGCAATTTTCAATTTCTACATGCGCGATAAAACCGTCGAACACATAGACGTCACATGGGTATATTTCGCCCGTTAGCACGTTTACAAGTTGAACGTTTGAAAGGCATTTATCCGCTGGAATTTTGCCCATTGCACACGCGAGAAGTGCTCTTCTATCTTTTGGCTGTGTATTAATCATATTATCCCCCTTTATGGCAACAGCCCATAAAAATTATGGGCGATGCTTGTTTTTTGTTTTTAAATTTATATCTTTATATTTATTATAACAACAGCAATTGCGTTTGTCAATACTTTTGGTTTTGATAAAATCACCAAAGCGTAAAAATCAAAAATTGCACATGTAGATTTTAAAGGCAATAGATGTGGCAGGCACTATGTTAACGCTCCGTGCAACCCATTCTAAATTGAAAGCACGAGCGAAGCGAGTGCATTACCACAATTTTTAATTTTCAATTTTCAATTTTTAATTATACAAACATATATTGGAAAAAGTTGAAAAGATATCCAACCGTGATTATTCCCACTGTGCAGATTGCAATAAAAAGGGCTAGGAGTTTTGGTTTTACTGCTTTTTTCAGCATTATCATCGACGGAAGGGAAAGTGCTGTTACCGCCATCATGAATGATAGGATTGTGCCAAGTTGCGCGCCTTTTGCAAGTAGCGCTTCGGCAACGGGGATTGTGCCGAAGATATCGGCATACATTGGCACGCCAACAAGCGTTGCGAGAATCACACCGAATGGATTGTTGCTTCCCAAAACTGCGGAAACCCAATCTTCTGGTATCCAGTTGTGGATTATCGCGCCGATACCAACGCCGATAAGAATATATACAAAAACCTTTTTGAAAGTTGCGACAACTTGGTCTTTTGCGTATATCGCCCTATCTTTTTTTGTTAGCGATTGGGCTTGCGTTTCTACATACTGCGCTTGCATGATATAGCTTTCGACATATTTTTCCATGCCGAGTTTTTGAATCAGCGTTCCGCCGAGAATGGCAATCACAAGACCGATTAAAACATATGCAACGGCAACTTTCCAACCAAATATGCTCATAAGCAAAACAAGGCTTCCCAAATCCACCATTGGTGAAGAAATCAAGAATGAAAAAGTTACGCCAACGGGAAGACCCGCGCTTGTGAATCCCATAAACAGCGGGATTGAAGAACAAGAACAAAATGGCGTTACTGTTCCGAGAAGTGCGGAAACTGCGTTTGCGCCAATCCCTTTATATTTGCCGAGAATTTTTTTGCTTCTTTCAGGCGGGAAAAAACTTTGAATGTACGATATAACAAAAATCAGCGTGCACAATAGTATTGTGATTTTTATCACGTCGTAGATAAAAAATTGCAGACTTCCGCCCCACTGACTGTATACGTCCACACCAAGGCTTGTGAGCCCACTTGAAACTAGGTCATTAAGCCAGCTCATGCCCAAAATTTGATATTGGAAAAAATTCCAAATGTTTGTTATTGTTTGCATCGGTTCTCCTTATTTATGTTCATATCAAAAAATATTGATGTGTGATTTTTGTTTTTAGCTGTCAACCGACAGCTTCATATCAAAATATCTTGATATGAGTATTATATGCTTTTGAAATCTAAAAGTCAAGCGAAAAGATTTGATTGGCGAAAAATAAAAAGCTAAAAAGTGAACAGTGAACAGTGGAAAGCTACGCTTAAGGCGGTGTTGTTTTGGATTTCTGTTATCGTGATTATTTTGAGCGTTATTGGCGTTTTATAATTTGTTTTAGACGGGTTGTATCTTGAAAACTTTGATACAGCCCGCTTTTATTTTGTAGCATTTTTAGTTTTCATATTGTTTTTAGGAATTATTTATGATATACTTTTGATATGAAGTTTGAAGGGGGCATTTATGAGACGAAAAGATAGAGAGATGACGAAAGAATTTGCACTTCAAGTTTGCGATAAATGCAATTTTGCGACTGTTGCAATGGTTGACACTAGCGGTTTGCCATACTGCGTTGCAATAAACGTTGTTTTGCAGGGTGAAGAAATTTATTTTCACACGGCAAAGGCGGGTTTCAAGATTGATTGCTTGAAAGAAAATCCCAACGTTTGCATTTCCTTAGTTGGAGATAATGAATTGATACCCGAAAGATTCACAACCGAATATGAATCTGCCGTTGTGCGCGGGATTGCAAAAGAAGTTTCCAATCGTGAAGAAAAGATTTCTGCACTGCGACTGCTCTGCCAAAAATTTGCTTCTTCAAACATGGCAGGATTTGACACTGCAATTTCAGAAAGCTTGAATCACACCGCTATTTGGAAGGTGGGAATTTCTGAAATAAGCGGTAAAAGCAATATGGCAAAACACAAAAAATAATTTTAATACATAATGTAAATGATATAAAAACGAGGTTAATAGACATGAGAAAGATAGTTCAAATTGACGAAGAAAGATGCGTTGGTTGCGGACTTTGCGCAAATGCGTGCCAGCAAGGCGCGATTGCGATGGTTGACGGCAAGGCAAAAGTTGTGCGCGATGATTATTGCGACGGCATTGGCAACTGTTTGCCAGTTTGCCCAGTTGGGGCAATTACATTTTCCGATAGGGATATCACAAGCGACAATGTGCCACACATCACTGTTAAAGTGCCAACTGCAAGAACAGGTTGCCTTGGAAACGCAGTGAAAACAATGGGGGTTGCTGGCGGGGCTGATTTAAGCCAAGACAGCGTGCCTTCTCAACTTACGCAGTGGCCGTTGCAAATTAAACTTGCACCAGTGAATGCTAAGTTTTTTGAAAATGCTCATTTGCTTATCGCATCAGACTGCTCTGCTTTTGCATACGGAAATTTTCATGCAGATTTCATGAAAGATAAAATCACCCTTATCGGATGCCCCAAGCTTGACAGCGTGGATTACACTGAAAAACTTACTCAAATTATTGCAAGCAACAGCATCAGAAGCGTGACTGTTGCAAGAATGGAAGTGCCTTGCTGTGGCGGTCTTCAGTTCGCCGTGCAAAATGCCGTTGTTGCAAGCAGAAAATTCACACCATGCAAAATTGTTACAATAGGCATAAACGGAAACATTATAGAAACAAAAAACTTCGCCGACGACGACGAAGATTAAACAGAAAATTTCACAAACAACAAATACAAAAAAAGGGCTGCATCATAATTAAGTATTACTGATACAGCCCTCAAATTTTTAAATAATAGTATGCAAGAGCCGAAGGCGAGTGCTATACCACAATTTTTAATTTTTAATTTTTAATTTTTAATTTTTATCGAGCTCGCAGAGCGAAGCCTGTTTTTAATTTGCAAAGCTCCGCTTTGCATCATATTTGACGAGCCATCAAAACGCCCATGACTGATGCCATCATAAGACCGCGCGTCCAACCGCTTGAATCGCCAAGGCAGTGTAGGTTTTCGATATTCGTGTTGAATTTATCATCCATTTTCACTTTATTGCTGTAAAATTTCAATTCTGGTGAATAAAGCAAAGTTTCGCTTGAAGCAAAGCCCGGCACAACTTTATCCACTGCGTGAATGAAGTTTATGATGTTTGTCATCGCTCGATATGGCATTGCGGAAGTGATGTCCCCCGCCACGGCATCGGGAAGTGTTGGCACGATATTCGACCTTGAAAGTTCTTCTTGCCAAGTGCGTTTGCCGTCGAGAATATCACCAAAACGCTGAACGAGAAGAGATCCAGAGCCTAGCATGTTTGTGAGCTCGCCCACTTTTTTTGCGTATTCAATCGGTTGATTGAAAGGCTCGGTGAAGTTGTGTGAACAAAGGATTGCCAAGTTTGTGTTGTTTGATTTCAAATCTTTATATGAATGACCATTCACAACTGCAAGGTCGTTATCATAGTTTTCTTGGCTTACAAAACCGCCAGGGTTTTGGCAGAAAGTTCTGACTTTATTTTTGAATGGTTTTGGATAGCCGATGAGTTTTGATTCGTACAAAACATCGTTCACCCTTTCCATAATTTCGTTTCTAACTTCCACGCGAACGCCGATATCAACTGTTCCTGGCGCGTGGGCGATGTTGTTTTCTTCGCAGACTTTTTCAAGCCAATCAGCACCACGTCTGCCCGTTGCGATGATAACTTTTTCAGCTTCCATTTGGAAAATTTCACTCTTGTTTTGCAAAATCACACCCGTGCAAACACCGTCATTCAAAATGATATTGTTGCACTGCGTTGAAAACAGAATTTCCACGCCGTTTGCAAGAAGGTATTCTTGAATTGCAAAATAAATCTCTTGCGCTTTTTCTGTTCCTAAATGGCGGATTGGGCAATCCACAAGTTTCAAGTTTGCGTTTATCGCTTTTCTGCGGATTTCCTTTAGTTCGTCTGTCACGTTCACACCTTCAACTTTTGTGTCCGCGCCGAATTCAAGGTATATTTTGTCGGTGTAATCAATCATGCTTTGGGCAAATTCTGTGCCAATCAAATCTGGCAAGTCGCCACCCACTTCGTAGCTTAGCGAAAGTTTGCCATCAGAAAATGCACCCGCGCCTGAAAAACCTGTTGTTATGTGACAGTTTGGTTTGCAGTTGACGCATTTTTTAGTTTTGCTTTTTGGGCAAAAACGTTGTTTTATACTTACGCCTTTTTCCACAATCGTTATGCTTTTGCCACTTTTGTTTTTCACAAGTTCCAAAGCCGTGAAGATTCCCGCAGGACCCGCACCAATGATGATTACATCTTTTTTCATTTTTAAAATACCTCCTAAAAATAGAAAATGCTCACGTTGCTATAGCACTCCCTTATCGAGATACACCATAGTTAACTGTAAGCAGTTTGTAGAAACGCAACGCCTATTATGCGTGCATATATGAAGTAATTCCGTTACGTATTATATACGCAAAATAAGGGTTTGTCAAGGTTTTTTTGAGAATTTTTGTTTTTATACCACAATATATTTTGCGTTTGTTATTTATTTTTTATTTATCGGTATTTCGTTTGATTTTGTGGCGGTTTTTAGATATAATTTATACAATACATTAAGGAGAGTGAAAATGGAACTTAAACAAGCGATAAAAGATAGAAGAAGCGTGAGAAGATATACCGATCAAGAAATTTCGCAAGCTGACCTTTTGGAAATTGTGGAATACGGCAGTTGGGCACCATCTGGCACAAACAGACAAAACTGGCACTTTGTTATTTGCAAAAGTGAAGAATCTATTGCAAAACTGCAAAGCGTTATGGAAATTGGGCATGAGAATTTTGAAAAATACCTTCAAGCAACTTTCCCAAACCACCCAAAAGTTGTGGGTGCGACTATGAACTTCATCAAAACGCTTGGGGGTGCGAAAGCTTGCGTTTTGGCTTTTTTGAAAACTGACGACAGCGACAAAACCGACGAGATTGCATCAGTGCAAAGCGTTGCGGCCGCCCTTCAAAACATGGCACTTGTCGCACACGAAAAAGGGATTGGCAGTTGCTGGATTGCCGCGCCACTTTTTGCCGGCGACGCGATAAGAAATGAGTTCGCCCAAGACAAAGGCATGCTTGTTTCCGCCATGACTTTTGGATACTTTGATAAATCGCCAACACCACCCGCAAGAAAAGATGGTCGCGTTGAAATTATATAGTTGAAATTATATAAAAGTGATTTTTAGTTCTTTATAAAACGCAACAACCGTGAAGTTTTTTTCACGGTTGTTGCGTTTTTTTATTTGAAAAGCACCGCTTTTTATCACGATATTATTTCAAACATGAAGATATCCGCTTTCCCGAAAGAATATGGGATATCGCCACCGCTTGAAAGGGTTGAAGAGAAGACGTCAAGATTGCCATAGCGATTTATTATTGAAAATACATACGCATCTTCACCCGTTCCGCCATAGGTTTCACTTCGCAAGACTTCGCCGTTTGTTGTGGCACTGACCATTGCAATATCCGTTTGACTTTCTGTTATCACTTCGCCGATAACAGCCATGCCGGAATCTGATATGTGGAAATTTTTTGGTAGCATATCCGACAAGAATGACGTATCCACATATATCAAGTCGCCATGGGTGCAGATGTATTCCGAAAAGGTTTCATAAACGCCGTTTTGTTTTTTTGTGGCGAATATATAATACCCAGTGGAATTTGAATTTTGATAGTATTCAATAACGCTTACGCTTAGAAAATCACTGCCCGAAACAACGTGGGTGAATTCTATTGCATATGTGGATGATACCGCCATCACGCCATATTTGTTGGCGGAATTGTCAAGATATGTATATTCAATCAGAAATCCACCCGATGATTTTGGCGTCATTGTGACAGCTGTTTGGTCGCCAGAGAAGCGAGTTAGCACTTTTTCTTGCGTTTGCGTGTCCACTTCCAAAATCCCGATTGAAGTTTGGGTGTCTTCGAAAAGATTGATTAGAAGTATTTCGGTGTTGCCCATGGAATAACCCGTCACAATTTTAAATTGCGTTGTAAGTGTGATTTCTATCCTTTGAATTTCTTGGAGGTCGTAGGAAATTTTCAGGATTTCTGAAAACATAGTTTGTCCATCTTCCACATTCACATGCAATATTAAATTGTCGGATGAATATATCGTTGAAACAACAGTGACTTCGCCATCGAATTTTATTGTGGTTTGATATTCGCTTGCAAGGTCGCTTGAAATCTTTGTGATATTAATTTGGTCTGTTTCCCCTTCCGTTTGCGACACGATTGCTATACCCGCTTTGCTACTTTCTGAAAGTTTGGAATATGGCTTTGCATCAATAACCACATCGTCGCCGTCGCTTTGAAGAGTGTAGGTGCCAAGAAGCTCTCCGCTCATGCCTATTTTTGCAAGAAATATATCGCTGTCGCCACCCGAAGAAAAATCGTCCGATGTGGATGATGTTGTGCCAAAAAGATAATATGTATCAAGGGTTATCACTCCGCTGAGAACATCACTGCCGTTTCCGCCGAGAATTTGCGTGTATTCTATGTTGGGATTAAGCGAGTCTTGCGCCGTTCTTGGAATCTCTGAAGAAAAATCCACGCTTGGGCTTGCCGTTATCAAAACCGTCGGGGCGGGGGTGGCGGAGTCAAGACTTTCTTCTTCTTTCACCGGCGAAGTCAGCAGATAAATTATCAATACCACACTTGAAAAAACAACCACAAGCCACACTATAAAAAACATATTCTTTCTTTCCATACAATCATCCTTTATTTTTATTGCTGTTTATTACGATATTATTTTAGACTTACACAGCGTTTGAAATATTATCTTTTTTGTAGGTTTATGTATAATTTTGCATAAAAGCGTGCTATATATGTGATTTTATACATTATTTGCAATAAAATACTGCGTTTATAAATATTTTTGTATTTTTTGCGGAATTCTTCTTGCGATTAAGGCGAAAAGGTATTATACTATTAACAGTATTAAATTTTTGGAGGTTTTTTATGGACAAAATTAAAATGACTACGCCCATTGTTGAAATGGACGGGGATGAAATGACGCGTATTATTTGGCAATTTATTAAAGATATTCTCATCTTGCCATACGTGGATTTGAAAAGCGAATATTATGACCTTGGCCTTAAGGAAAGAGATGACACAAATGATGAAGTTACTACCCTTTCTGCCCTCGCAACAAAAAAATATGGCGTTGCTGTTAAGTGCGCAACTATCACACCTAATGCACAAAGGGTTGAAGAATACTCTTTGAAAGAAATGTGGAAATCACCAAACGGAACAATAAGAGCAATTCTTGACGGAACTGTTTTCAGAGCTCCTATCATCGTGAACGGCGTGACTCCACTTGTTCCTAGCTGGAAAAAACCTATCGTTATTGCTCGTCATGCATACGGCGATGTTTATAGAAACGTGGAAGCTAAAACTTCCGCAGGCACAAAAGCTTACCTTTCTGTTGAAAATGAAAATGGTGAAGTTTGCTCTAAACAAGAAATCTTCGGTTTTAAAGGGGACGGTATTGTTATGGGTATGCACAACACGGCTGATTCTATTGCTTCTTTTGCAAAAAGCTGTTTTGAATATGCTCTTTCAGAAAAATTGCCACTTTGGTTTGCGACAAAAGATACTATTTCAAAAACTTACGACCACACTTTCAAGGATATCTTCCAAGAAATCTTCGATGCACAATATGCTGAAAAATTCGAAAGTGCGGGAATTTATTATATGTACACTTTGATTGACGATGCTGTTGCAAGAATCATGAGATGTGAAGGGGACGTTATTTGGGCGTGCAAGAATTATGACGGAGACGTTATGAGCGACATGGTTGCAACGGCTTTCGGTTCGCTTGCAATGATGACTAGCGTTTTGGTTTCGCCAGACGGCAATTATGAATACGAAGCAGCTCACGGAACTGTCACTCGCCATTATTATCGCCACCTTGAAGGTGAAGCCACTTCAACAAACAGTATGGCGACAATCTTCGCTTGGACTGGTGCACTTAAAAAACGTGGAGAACTTGACGGTCTTGCTGACCTTGTTGCTTTTGCTGAAAAACTTGAAAAAGCTTCTATCGATACAATCGAAGAAGGGTTCATGACAAAAGATTTGGTTTCTCTTTTCAGCGTGGATGGTATCACTCCTGTTGGTCTTTCAACAAAGGGATTCATTGAAAAAATCGCAGAAAAACTTTGATTTTAAAATTTTTAGCACGCAGGTTTTGCCCGCGTGCTTTTTTTTGAAAATAATTTGAACTTACCCAAAAGAAAAAGCACACAGCGATTATCTGTGTGCTTTTTTCTTATAAATGAGAAGGAAAAAATATTATTATATATATTAAACGCTTAGCTTTGCGTGTTGCTTTTTATTGTTTGGGGAGAACAATAACAGGCAATTTTGAGGCGTTACTATCTTTTTTTATACGTAATTAATTTGTTTTTTACCGCGTGAGTTTTCAAGCTTTTTTTGCATGTGTTTTTCTGATAGGCAGAATGGGATTGATGCGATGATTGCAAGTGCTACTGTTATACTAACCAAAATAAGTGTGATGTTTTTCATTTTTATATATCTCCGATATTTGTTTTTTATTTTAATGTTTTAGTTGCTTTCATATAAACAACATTTCTAGTTTGATAAAAGATAGTGCAAATATCAAGTTTTTAATACTTTTTTGCAAATTTCTTATATATTTTATATCATTCTATTCTTAACAGTACCTTAAAATTTACAAAAATGTAAAAAAAATATGAAAAATTTTCAAAAAAACATTAAAAATCATACATTTATATATAAAAAAAAGACCTTCAAACTTTGCTTGAAGGTCTTTGATATAATTTCTTATATAATTTTTTATACTATTTTTATATAGTTTCTTATAGTTTCTTATAGTTTTATATTGATTTTTTCGAAACTTATTTGATATTGTTTATGCTTGCTTGGATAAAACCTCTGAAAAGTGGGTGCACTTTGTTTGGTCTTGATTTGAATTCCGGGTGGAATTGAACGCCCACGAAGAATGGGTGGTCTTTGATTTCAACTGTTTCCACAATTTTGCGATCTGGTGATGTTCCGCCGATGATAAGACCTGCATCAAGAAGTTGTGCTTTGAAATTATTGTTGAATTCGTATCTGTGACGGTGACGTTCTGAAATTTCAATCGCTTCGTAGCATTGGTGGATTTTTGTTCCGTGAACGAGTGTGCATGGATATTTTCCAAGACGAAGTGTTCCGCCATAGTTGACTGTGTTGTTTTGGTCTGGAAGGAAATCGATAACGTGTGGCGCATCGATATCGAATTCGCGTGAGTTTGCGTTTTCAATGCCCGCAACGTTTCTTGCGTATTCAATTGTTGCGATTTGCATACCGAGGCAAATGCCGAAATATGGCACATTGTTTACGCGTGCGTATCTGCAAGATTCAATCATGCCTTCAACACCCCTGTCGCCAAATCCGCCAGGAAGAATTATGCCGTCGATTCCCGCAAACACTGTTTTAACGTTTTCCGCTGTGACAGTTTCGCTGTCTATCCAAGAGATTTCAACTTCGTGTTCGTGGAAGTAGCCCGCGTGTTTCAACGCTTCTGCAACTGAAAGGTAGGCATCGTGAAGTTGAACATATTTGCCAACAAGTGCGATGTGAACTTTCTTTGTTGTGTTTACGATTTTTCTGTTTACTTCTCTCCATTCGCAAAGGTCTGGCTCTGGAAGGTCGTCAAGACGCAAAAGTCTGCAAGCGACTTTATCAAGACCGTTATCTTTGAGCATAAATGGTGCGTAGTATAGCGATTTGCAAGTTAGGTTTTCGATAACTGCTTCTTTATCCACGTTGCAGAAAAGTGAGATTTTATCCATGATTACTCTTGGAATTGGTTCGTCACTTCTTGCGATAATCATATCTGGTTGAATGCCGATTGAAAGAAGTTCTTTAACGGAGTGTTGTGTTGGTTTTGATTTGTGTTCACCCGCAAAAGAAAGGTATGGCACGAGAGTTACGTGCATGAAAAGCGTGTTATCTCTTCCCTGTTCGTTTCTTATTTGACGGATTGTTTCAAGGTATGGTTGACTTTCGATGTCGCCAGTTGTTCCGCCGATTTCAACGATCATAACATCCGCGCCGAAAGCTTCGCCACCTGCGTAGATGAATTCTTTGATTGCGTTTGTGATGTGTGGGATAACTTGCACAGTTTGTCCCAAAAATTTGCCTTCACGTTCTCTTGTGAGAACATTATAATATACTCTTCCGCTTGTTAGGTTAGAGAATTTATTCATGTTTTCATCGATAAATCTTTCGTAGTGTCCAAGGTCTAGGTCTGTTTCTGCACCGTCCTCTGTCACGAAAACTTCACCGTGTTGATATGGGCTCATTGTTCCTGGGTCCACGTTCATATATGGGTCAAGTTTGATTACCCCGATTTTCAGTCCTCTTGCTTTAAGCAAAAGTCCTAGCGAAGCTGCCGTTATGCCTTTTCCGAGCCCTGATACGACCCCGCCTGTTACAAATATATATTTTGGCATGATATATTTTCTCCTTTCTATGTATTGTTTATGTTCTGGCTTTCGCCACTTATTTCAAGTTTATTACATCGCTTTTGCGTTTCGTTTTTATAGTTAGTATTATTTTTATTAATTTATTTCGTTCCTGTATTTATTTTTTTTGGACTTATTTTAATTGATATTTTTCGATTATCTCTATTGATATTTGCAGTTTTGTTTTTCGTTTATCCATCGCGAGTTTTTCAATTCGCTTGTGGGCTTCTTCTTCGCTTATGTTATCCATTTCTATCAGATAACATTTCGCAAGATCCACTTTTTTTATTTCTTTCAGCTTGCTTTGCAAATCCCGCGTTTTGGAAATTATTATTTTCATCTTGTGGGAGAATGCAAGTGCGAGTTTATACGCCTGCATCATACCCGCCCTGCTGATTGGTATTGATTGGGTGATTATTCCAAAAGCCAACAATTCAGATTCCCCTTCCGCAAGCAGTTCTTCCTTTGCAAAGAACATCACTTGCAATTCTGGCAAGAGTGCAAGTTCCTTTGCAAGGGCTGACCCCACTTCGTCGGACAGAGGCGAGACAATTATCGCAAGATCAAAATTTCGCTCGGAAATCTCCCTTCTGGCGCGTGCCGAGCTTGAAACAAGCGTTATGTCTCTTATCTTATGTGCAATCAGAAATTTTTCAAAATATTCCGACGCCTTTTGGTTTTTTGATATTATTATCGCCCTTTCCATTATAGTTTCTTAAAATACCTCTTATACATATGATCATTTACGTCTGCTGTTTGTGCGTATTTTCTTATAGCCATTTGTTTTTCGGATACGAATTTCGCAAGCACTTCTTCTGGCAAGACTTTGCTGACAAAATCACTTGCCTCGGCTTTTGCAATTGCTTCGTTCAAAGTTTTTGGCAAAAGTTCTAGCACATCTGTGATTTCTGAGCCTGCTTCAAACAAATTCACATCAACTGAAGGCGCCAATAGCGTTTTATTTTCTATTCCTTCAAGTCCTGCTTCCAATATTAACATGAATGCCAAATATGGATTTAGGCATGAATCTGGGCTTCTTAGTTCCATTCTGCTTAGTTTGCCTTTTGTTGCAGGGATTCTGATCAGCTGTGAACGGTTTTGGTGTGACCAGCTGATATATTTTGGTGCTTGGTCTGTGCCTAGGCGAGAATAAGAGTTGATATTGCTGTTCAAAAACAATGTGATTTCTGATATTCTTGCCATCACGCCTGCAATAAAGCTTTCAACAATGGCTTTATCTTCCGCTTTTTCGCTTTGGAAAATATTTTCTTCGCCACGGCGGAGTGATATATTGACATGAAGTCCGTTGCCACTTTTATTTTTGATTGGCTTTGGCATGAAAGATGCGAACATTCCGTTTCTGTTTGCTATGCTTTTCACAACTGATTTGAAAGTCATGAAGTTATCCGCAGCTTTTTCCGCATCGGAATATCTGAAGTCGACTTCGTTTTGACCGTAGCCACATTCGTGGTGTGAATTTTCTGGGTGCATGCCCATTTCTTCAAGAGTTAGGCAGATATCTCTTCTGATGTTTTCACCTTTATCAAGTGGCGCAACATCAAAGCAAGTGCCTTCGTCGATTGGCGTGTAGGTTGGAGAACCGCTCTCGTCCATTTTGAAAAGATAAAACTCGCATTCTGTTCCTATTTGCGGAACTAAGCCAAGCTTTGTAAATTTTGCAACTGTTTCGCTGAGTTTTGTTCTCATATCAAAAACACTTTGTTTGCCATCCACGCTTTCGATATTAGAATAGAAGCGCAACACCCTGCCCATCGATGGACGCCATGGCAAAATATCCCCTGTTTTTAAATCGGGTATCAAGAATAAATCGCTTCTTTCGATATCGGCAAACCCTTTCACGCTTGATGCGTCAAAGTTTATGCCGTCGTCGATTGCACGTTCTGCTTCTTCGGCGATGATTGAAATGTTTTTCTGTTCGCCAAATAAATCAGAAAAGGCAAGTTTTATAAACTTGACGTCGTTTTCTTCAATGAATTCCAAAATATCTCTTTTCATGTGGATTCTCCCAAATATTTATATGTGACATCAAATGCCACGTTTTTCTAATCATTATTATCCTATTTTATATAATATCACACTTACCTTATGTATGCAAGAAAAATGGGTATATTTTGTTATCTTTTTTGCTATTATAAAAAATAAAACAAGAAAGACCAAGCACATGCTCGGTCTTTCTTGTTAATACTATAGGTAAACGAAATAAATCGATACTAGCTGTTTTTTGTTTGATGAAATTGATTACATCATTTCATCTTGAAGTGCGTAGTAGCCTGCTTCACCAGTTGAAATTTTCACAACGTCTGCCATTTCTTCAACGAAGATTTTGCCATCGCCAATGTTACCAGTGTGAAGAGCTGTATTGATTGTTTCAATAAGTTTTTCTGTTGGAACTTTGCAGATAACGATTTCAATCTTGATTTTTGGAAGAAGAACTGAATCAACTTTTGAACCACGGTAGAATGTGTTTCCACCTCTTTGCATTCCGCAACCCATAACTTTTGTGATTGTCATACCAGTGATATCCAAAGTTTCAAGAGCAGATTTCAAGATTGGCCATGAAGTTTCTTTTGTTACTACTGTAACTTTTGTGATTTTGTCAACACCTTCAGTTGATGTTGTTGTTGCTACTGCAGCTTTTTCAGCTACGTCAGTTTTTGTTACTGCTGCTGCTGTCATGCTGTCGAAGCTTGCGAAGTCAGCGTATGCTGATTCGATACCATGTTCAAATTTGTCAAGACCAGCAATTTCTTCTTCAGCTGTAACTCTTAAGCCAACTGTGTGTTTGATTGCTAGGAAGATGATTGCCATAACAACTGCAACGTATGCTGCAACTGAAACAACACCAAGAATTTGAATTAGGAAGAAGTTTACTGAACCATAGATAAGACCGATATCAGTTGCAAATACACCTGTTAGGATAGTACCCATTGCGCCACACATACCGTGAACACCAACTGCACCAACTGGATCGTCGATTTTGCATACTTTTTCAATGAATTCGATACCGAATACCACTGTGAAACCTGCGATAATACCAATTACCATTGCCCAGAATGGAGTTACGATATCACAACCTGCTGTGATTGCAACAAGACCTGCAAGTGAACCGTTAAGTGTCATTGAAACGTCTGGTTTGCCATATCTTACCCAAGTGATAATCATTACAACAACTGTTGCTGCTGCTGTTGAAATATTTGTTGTCATGAAGATTGTTGCTGCTGCAAGGATGTTATCGTCGCCTGTCATAGAAACTGTTGAACAACCGTTGAATCCGAACCATGCGAACCAAAGAATGAATACACCAAGTGCGCCAAGTGTCAAACTGTGACCAGGAATCGCTCTAGGTTTTCCGTCTTTATCAAATTTACCAATTCTTGCGCCAAGAATTTTAGCACCAACAAGTGCTGCAACACCACCGACCATGTGAACACAAGTTGATCCAGCGAAATCGTGGAAACCAAGTTCAGAAAGCCAGCCGCCACCCCAAATCCAGTGACCTGAAATAGGATATACAACAAGTGAAATCATTAGTGAATAGATTAGGTATGAAGAGAATTTTGTTCTTTCAGCCATAGCACCTGAAACGATTGTTGCTGCTGTTGCACAGAAAACTGTTTGGAAAATTACGAATGCCCATGTTGGATATGTACTTGAATAGTCACCTTGAATGAACAAATCAATTGTTCCAATGAAACCATTTCCCTCACCAAACATAAGTCCGAAACCGATTAGGAAGAACGCACATGAACCAACTGAAAAGTCCATAAGGTTTTTCATGATGATATTACCTGCGTTTTTCGCACGAGTGAAGCCTGTTTCTACCATTGCGAAACCAGCTTGCATAAAGAACACGAGGGCTGCGCCTAGCAAGACCCAAAGCGTATCAATACCTGAATACATATTTATTACCTCCAAAATTATAAAATTATTATAAACCTCTTAACACAGAGCCCCAATGCCCTGTTTTACTGCCCATACGGATGATGATTATTACTTTTTTAACTTTTTATTTTTATTATTTTATTTTAAATTCAAAATGGCGTGAACACGGGGACTTCCCCCACGTTCACGCCATTGTGAAAATATATAAATATAACCCTTAATTATCTAGCAAATTATACACTCAAGATAAGATCTGAGTATGTTGGTAGTGCCCAATATTCAACTGCGATAAGTGATTCAAGTTCGTCGATTGGAGCTCTCATGCTGTCCATTGTCACACAAAGAACATCTGCTGAGTATTTTGCATATTCGAATGCATCATCAAACTTAACAGCGAATTCGCTTTGAAGTTTTTGTGCAAGTTCCAATGTTTTTGCTGCTGCGTCAGAAATTTTTCTGATCATTAATTTTTCTACGCTTGCGTCTAGGCTAGCTGATTCTTTCATTGATGCAAGTTTCAAAAGTTCTGATTGATATGCAAACGCTGATGGCAAGATTGATTTGTTAACCATTCCAAGAATAGTTTTTGCTTCGATACCAATTTGTTTGTAGTAGTTTTCAGCAAGAATTTCAAATCTTGATTCAAGTTCTGTTTCTGAATAAACACCCATTTCTGAGAACATTTTAACATTCTTTTCTGCAAGCAATGTTTCAAGAGCTGCTGGTGTTGTTTTAAGATTAAGAAGACCACGTTTTTCAGCTTCAACAACCCATTCATCAGAATATCCGTCTCCGTTGAAGATGATTCTCTTATGTGCAAGGTATGTTTCTTTCACAAGTGCTCTGAGTGCTGGAAGGAAATCTTCTGCGCCTTCAAGTTTTGTAGAAAATTCGTTAAGAACTTTTGCAACTGCTGCGCAGAATACTGTACAGCTTCCTGCGATTGATGCAGAAGAACCAAGCATTCTGAATTCAAATTTGTTACCTGTGAATGCGAATGGTGATGTTCTGTTTCTGTCTGTTGTGTCTTTATAGAAGTGTGGCAAAACTTCTGCGCCAAGTTCGAATGCTGATTTTTCAGCTTTAACGATTTCGTCGCCTGCTTCAATTGCTGAAAGCATTGCGTTAAGTTCTGCACCAAGATACATAGAGATGATTGCTGGTGGAGCTTCGTTTGCACCAAGACGGTGATCGTTTCCTGCTGATGCAGCAGTGACACGAAGTACATCTTGATAATCATCAACAGCTTTGATTGCTGCAACCAAGAACAATGTGAACAAGTCTGAATCAATTGATGGAGAGAAGAAGTTGATATCGTCTGTTCCGATTGAAAGGTTAACGTGTTTACCGCTTCCGTTGATACCATCGAATGGTTTTTCAGCAAGAATACAAACAAGACCGTGTCTGTTTGCAACAGTTTTCATAACGTCCATTGTCATTTGGTTGTGGTCTACACCGATATTTACGTGTTCGAAGTATGGAGCCATTTCGTGTTGAGCTGGAGCAACTTCGTTATGTTTTGTTTTTGATGGGATACCAAGTTTCCAAAGTTCTTCATCAAGTTCTTTCATGAACGCTGCAACGCGTGGTTTGATTGAACCGAAATAGTGATCGTCAAGTTCTTGGCCTTTTGCTGGCATTCCGCCGAACAAAGTTCTTCCACAATATTGAAGGTCGCGACGTTTGTTGAATACTTCTTTATCAACAAGGAAATATTCTTGTTCTGCGCCAACGAATGTTTTTACAAATTGAGTTTCTGTGTCTCCGAACATTCTCAAGATTTTGATTGCTTCGTTTGAAACCGCTTGAGTTGCTCTTAGAAGTGGAGTCTTTTTATCAAGTGCTTCGCCAGTGTATGAGCAGAATGCAGTTGGAATATAAAGTGATCCATCTTTAACAAATGCGTATGATGTTGGATCCCATGCTGTGTATCCTCTTGCTTCGAAAGTCGCACGAAGTCCGCCTGATGGGAAGCTTGATGCATCTGGTTCGCCTTGAACAAGTTCCTTACCAGAGAATTCCATAAGCACGTTGCCGTTATCATCAGGAGCGATGAAACTGTCATGCTTTTCTGCTGTTGTGCCAGTCATTGGTTGGAACCAGTGAGTGTAGTGAGTTGCACCAAGTTCAATAGCCCAGTTCTTCATGGCAACTGCAACTGAGTTTGCAACATCAAGTTCAAGGTGTTTACCTTGTTTGATTGTGCTTTTCAATGCTTTGTAGATTTCTTTTGGCAATGTTTTTTTCATTACTGCGTCGTTAAACACATATTGACCAAAGATTTCTGGTAGGTTTTTCATAAAACGTCCTCCGTTTAAATTTTTATTCGCTTAACTATGAGCTTATAATAGAAAAAGCGCCGTGAAACATAGATGTTCACGGCGCCTTTGCCTTATTTATGATGTTATTTTATCATGATGTAAACTATTTGTCAACAAAATGAAAGGGGGTATGGGAATATTTTTTTGAAAATTTTTGCTTTTCGCTTGCGATGTTATGCATTGCCCAAATTTCCCGTAACCACGACGTCCGCGCCTGTGTTTGCAACGTTTTTCAATACTACATCGCCACATTCAAGAGTCGTTTGGATGTTTAATGTTTTTATATGCTTTAGCACTTCTGCAATTTTATCTTTTGGGATTGGGGCTGATGTTTTCACTGATGTTACGGCATCTTTATATTTCACAAGGCTTGTAACCATTCTTATTGGCGCTGTGACTTCCGCAATGCCATATGTTTTGCCACGCCCACAAGTGTTGCCAGAAACCGTGAAAGTTTCGCCGTTTTTTTCTACTGTCAAATCGCAACCCATTGGGCACATAATGCAAGTGACTTTTTGTTTATTTGTTTCCATCACTGCCTCCTTTATCTTCTAGCGTGATAAACACATCGCCCGTGATTTTACTTTTGTCGATTGTGATTGTTTCCATTTCGCCAGGTGCAAAAATCAATGCTGATTTGGAAAAGATTGTGTTTTCGCCACACTTTGCAACGAGTTTCTTATTTTTATATTCGTTGCCAACGCGAAGGAAAATCTTTGTTTTATCACCCGCTGTTGCGTTTTTCGCTTTTGAAATTGATTGCGGAACTGCGTATCTGACAAATTTTCCATCGCACAGCACTTTTATATCGCACGCATCAATTTTTTCACCCCTTGCAAACGCAACTGCTGATTCGCCCGCTGTTTTTGCTTCCAGACTTGCGTTGTCGGCAAGGTCGTGAACGTGCAAAACATTGCCAGCGGAAAAAATACCAGGGATATTCGTCATTCTGTTTTCGTCGACAACTGCTCCGCTTGTCACGGCGTCCATGTCGATTCCTTTACCAAAAATCAAATCGTTTTCAGGAATCAATCCAACGGAAAGAAGCAATGTGTCGCATGGGATAAACTGCTCTGTTCCCGCGATTGGGTTTAGGTTTTCATCCACACTTGCAATTTCCACACCTTCCACGCGATTTTTGCCAAACACTTTTGTTATTGTTGTTGAAAATTTAAGCGGTATATCGAAATCGTCCAAACACTGCACGATGTTTCGTTTTAGCCCCGAAGAATACGGCATGAGTTCGCACACCATTTGCACTTTCGCGCCTTCGAATGTCATTCGCCTTGCCATGATAAGTCCGATATCGCCACTGCCCAAAATGACAACTTTGCTACCCACTTTTTTGCCCTTTACATTCACAAGCTTTTGCGCACAGCCCGCGGGAAAAACGCCAGCTGGGCGATGACCGCATTGCATGATTCCACCCGCCGTTCTTTCGCGACAGCCCATTGCAAGAATTATCGCTTTTGCGTTTATTTGAAACACTCCGCTTTGGTTCATGCACTTGATTGTTTTTTCGACAGGGTTTATATCTGTTACTATTGTTGATAAAAATTTTGTTATATTGCTTTCTTTTTTTATTAGCGATATAAACTTCACGGCGTATTCTGGGCCTGTCAGTTCCTCGCCAAAATAATGAAGTCCGAAACCGTTGTGTATGCATTGGTTTAGTATTCCGCCAAGCTTATCTTCTCTTTCGAGAATGGCAACCGATCCGCCGTTTTGCGATGCGGAAATAGCAGCCGCCATGCCCGCAGGTCCACCGCCGATTACTACTACGTCAAAGTTCATTGCTATCCTCCTTTTGCAAAATTTCGCTTCCTTTGCCAAATTTTGTGATTTCTTCCATTGGTATGTTCTTTTGCTTTGATATGATTTCCATTATTGTAGGCATGCAAAATCCCCCTTGACATCTGCCCATGCCCGCGCGCACTCTGCGTTTTATTCCGTCGATTGTGGTTGGGGATAGCGGTGAATTTATCGCTTCCAAAATTTCGCCACGCGTGATTTTTTCACATCTGCATACTATTTCGCCATAGGCGGGGTCTTTTGAAATTGTTTGGTTCAATTCCTCATCCGTCATGTGGCTTGTGATTTTGTAGGGCGTTCTGAATTTTTGATTTTCTAGCGGTTTCAAATCGCAATCGTCACCCAAAAGCTCGCACACATAATTTGCAATTGCGGGCGCTGATGAAAGCCCCGGCGAACAAATGCCACCAAGATATAGGAAGTTTTCCACACACTTTGATTTTTCGATAATAAAGTCGTCACCCGAAACGGCGCGGACACCGGAAAATACGCGTATGTTTTTTCTGAAATTGACACCTCTCACCATTTGGGCTAGGTTTTGTTTGATATAATCAAGACCTTCTGGTGTCACCACTGTGTCGTCGCCTTTCGTTGCGATTGCAGTTGGACCGATGATGATGTTGCCGTGCGCCGTTGGGGAGCAAAGCACACCCTTGCCAAGCTTTGTTGGGAGTGGGAAAATCGTTGCGGAAACAATATCCTTTTCCGATAGGTCAAGGAGCATGTATTCCCCACGCGCGAAAGTTGTTTCGAACTTTTCTGCGCCCGCGATTTCGTTGATTTTTTGCGCGCCACCACCGCATGCGTTGATGACGATTTTTGCGTTTATAATGTTTTCACCCGCGGTGATTTTGAAATGGTCGGCGGTTTTTTGAATGGCAGTGACACCGCTGTTGAAATAAGCATCGCAACCGTTTATCACAGCTTCTTCCGCCATTGCTATTGCCAAGTGATATGGCGAAACCACTGATGAAGTGCCGGCATAAAGGGCAACTTCGATTTGTGGGTTTGGGTTTTTTATATATTTTGCGATTTCTTCCTTGTGAATGATTTGAAGATTTTTCACCCCGTTTTGCACGCCTTGCGCAAATAGATGTTGAATTTTTTCTTCATCTTCGCTTTTGCCAACGACAAGCGCACCGCAGTTGTCAAGTTCCACAGAAAGCCTTTTGCAAAGCTTGGGATACATCTCGCTTCCCAAAACGTTTAATTTTGCTTTCAGCGTGCCCACTTTGCAATCAAAGCCAGCGTGAACAATTCCGCTGTTTGCTTTTGTTGCACCGTATGACGCGACGTCGGCACATTTTTCGATGAGTGCGACAGATTGAGAAAGCGAAGTGAGCTTTCGTGCAATTTCACAGCCGATAACTCCCCCACCAATAACCGCTATATCATATTTTTTCACTTTATGTTTCCCCCTTTTGTTTGGGATTTTTTGCTTGGATACTATTATGTTGAATAACCTTATAATTTTATCACTTGTGCACTGCATTGTCAATACGCAAAATGAAAAAGTGTGGAATTTTTTGCGAATGGGGCAAGGGGGGGAATAGAAAAAAGAACGCAAAGCCTTATAGCTCACTTTGCGTTCTTTTTTGTATAGTATAGAATTTATGAATTTCCCGCTTGGGGGAAGTGGGTAGCTTTTTTGTTGCGTGGTTAGGGCGACGATGTTTTTTTGGTTTATCGTGCTTTTTCCACGCGAATTGAAAATTAAAAATTAAAAATTAAAAATTAAAAATTGTGGTAAGCACTCGCGGTGCTCGTGCATGCTATTTGTTAGATTGTTTGTTCGCACGGCGTTGTCATATAATTATGAGCAATTTGCACGACCGCGGGTCGATGTGGGCATCGACCCCTACGCTTTGCTAGTCATCGATTTTTTCTATGCTGTATGGTGTTACTTGATATACGTAGTAGTTCAACCAATTGCTCATGATCAGATTTGCTGTGCCTGACCAGTTCATTTCTATGTTCATATCGTCATCGATGAAATAGTTGACTGGTTTTTCGATTTCTGAACCTTTTGCAAGGTCGCGAGTGTATTCGCCTTTCAGCGTTTCTTTATCGTATTCCATGTGACCTGAGCAGAAGAATGATTTGTTATCGATTGATTTGACAATTGCTATGCCAGCTTCTTTAGATCTTGCGATAACTTCGAGATTGCAACTTGCGTAAACTGCTTCTTCGTTCACACCCGTATATCTTGAATGCGGGATGTTGAAAACTTCGTCGACACCTTTGAGGAGTGGTTCATAGACAGTTGCTCTTGTGTGTTTATAAACACCGCTTAGCTTTTTATCTAGCATGACTTTATCGATGCCGTGGTGGAAATACAACCCCGCTTGAGAGCCCCAACATATATACATTGTGCTTGTGACGTGTTTTTTTGTGTATTTCATGATTTCTGTGAGCTCTTCCCAATATTCAACATCTTCAAAATTCATTGTTTCCACAGGTGCGCCCGTGATGATCATGCCGTCGAAATTTTTGCCCGACGATTTGATTTCTGAAAATGACGTGTAGAAAGAATCCAAGTGTTTTTTTGAGGTGTTTTTTGATTGGTAGCTTTCTGTTGCAAGGAGCGTCACGTTTATTTGCAGTGGAGAATTACCAAGAAGGCGCATAAGTTGCGTTTCTGTTTCCACTTTCGTTGGCATCAAGTTGAGAATGCAAATTTCTATTGGGCGAATGTCTTGGGCATACGCGCGAACTGCTCTCATGACAAACACGTTTTCGTTTTGCAAAATCGTGCATGCTGGTATTCCTTTTGGTATGATTATTGGCATTTTTTATCCCTTTAGGGCACTTTTGAATCGCCCTTTTTTTGTTTGTTAGATGCTTGCTAGCGCGTTTTGGATATCCGCAATGATGTCTTCTGTGTTTTCACAGCCGATTGAAAGGCGGATAAGGTTTTCAGAAATTCCACATTCGATAAGCGCTTCTGGTGAAAGTTGGCGATGAGTTGTTGACGCTGGGTGCAAAACGCATGAACGGATGTCGGCAACGTGAGTTACTTGTTTTATTAGTTTCAAGTTCAAAATGAATTGTTCTGCTTGTGATTTGTTTCCTTTGATTCCGAAAACAACAACACCTGAGCCCATTTTCATATATTTTTTGCCTAGTGCATAATCCGCAGAGCTTTCAAGGTGTGGATATTTAACCCATTCTACACCTTCGTGAGCGTCTAGGAATTTCGCAACTGCAAGTCCGTTTTCTGAGTGTTTTTCCATTCTCATTGCGAGAGTTTCAAGACCTGCGTTTGTTGTGTGGGCAACTTGTGGAGCCATATAGATTCCGAAGTCCCTCATGAGTTGAACTCTGGCTTTTGTTATGTATGCCACGGCGCCAAGGCTGTTATAAACAAGTCCGTGATAGCTTTCGTCTGGCACGTTGAATTCTTGGTATCTTTCGCTGTCGAAATTGAAGTTGCCACAGTCGACAATCATTCCACCGATTGTGCCCGCGTGACCTTCTGTGTATTTTGTTGTTGAATAAACAACTACGTTTGCGCCGAATTCTTTTGGTTTTGTGATTGCTGATGTTGCAAGTGTGTTATCAACCATGAACAAGATGTTGTGTTTTTTTGCAACGCCTGCAAGTTTATCAAAATCAAGAATGTCCATTGATGGGTTTGCAAATGTTTCGCCAAAGATAATCTTTGTTGTTGGTCTTATATGGCTTTCGATTTCTTCCGCTGTTGCAGTTGGCAAAACGAATGTGCAATCAATGCCCATTTTTTTGAGTGTCACGCCAAGAAGGTTATATGTTCCGCCATAGATTGTTGATTGAGAGATAATGTGGTCGCCCGCAGAGCAAACGTTGAAAATCGCAAGGAATGTTGCTGCTTGACCTGATGAAGTTGCAAGTGCACCAGAACCGCCGTCTAGCATAGCCATTTTTTGTTCGAGCGCATCACATGTTGGATTGCCGATTCTCGAATAAAAATAACCTGATGTTTTCAAGTCGAAAAGGTCTGCCATATCTGATGGTTTTTCGTAGTAGTACGTTGTTGTTGCATAGATTGGCAATGTTCTTGCTTCACCGTTTTTTGGCTCGTAGCCTGCTTGAATGCAGAGTGTTTCTAGATTTTTCATTTTATATCTCCTTAATTGATTTTGCTTTTTTAATAGTTTTTCATTATGCGTTCCATATCACGCTTGATATCTTTTTCCTTGATAGAATTGCGCTTATCGTGGAGCTGTTTGCCCTTGCAAAGCCCAATTTCCATTTTCACAAGCGAACTGTTGAAATACATTTTGAGTGGGACGAGAGTGTAGCCTTTTTCTTTGATTTTTGAAAATAGACGTATGATTTCTTTTTTATGCATCAAAAGTTTCCTATCTCTTCTTGGGTCTTCGTTGAAAAAACTGCCTTTATCATAGGGCGCGATATGCATGTTTTTCACTTTCATTTCGCCGTTTTCAATAAAGATGAAGCTTTCCTTGATAGAAACGTTGCCACTTCTTATCGATTTGACTTCACTTCCCACAAGCATGATGCCCGCTTCAAATCGCTCTTCTATGAAATATTCAAAACCAGCACTTTTGTTTACACAAATTGTCTTCATGCGCTCTCCTTATTTAAATTATTTTGCATACCTTGTTAGTATTATTTTATATAATAACATTTTTTTATAAAATATTCAAGGAAAAGAATTAAAAATTAAAAATTAAAAATTAAAAATTAAAAATTAAAAATTGTGGTGAAGCACTCGCTGTGCTCGTGCATTCTATATTTTAAATTGAGGGTACACATAAAACTGACGATTTGATGTGTACCCTTGTTTTTATTTATACCAAAATTTCAAATAATAGAAAGCTCGGACGCAGTGAGTGCTTAACCACACCTATTCATATTTTTTTATCATTCAAAGATTTCATAGGTGTCTTTTGCGACTTCCTTGCCTATAAGGAAAAAATTCACCCTTTTTGTTGCCATTTCCACATTTGCAACTTCGATTATCACCCTTTGACCAAGCGTGAAGGAATTATCCACACCTTCAAGGGTGTACATCTTCTCTTGATATTCGTATCTGTCGTACGGCATTTGTTCGATTCGGACAAGACCTTCGCAAGTGTTGTCTAGTTCGACAAATATTCCAAACGCTGTCACGCCGGAAATCACACCTTCGAATCTTTCGCCGATTTGGCTTCTCATATATTCCGCTTTCTTTTGGTCGTCGGCATCGCGCTCTGCTTGATCGGCAATAAGTTCACGCTCTGTGGACTTTGCGGCTGCTTCTGATGCTTTTGTTTCTAGCCTTGCCATTTCTTTTTCTGTCATTTTGCCGTTTATCATCTTTTTTATCACGCGGTGGATAAAAAGGTCGGGATATCGTCTTATTGGTGACGTGAAGTGGCAATAGTATTCTGAAGAAAGTCCGAAGTGTTCGCCTTGATTTGATGTGTATTTCGCCTTTTGCATGTTTCTTAGCAACACTTTGTTGACAATCATTTTCAACGATTCATCATCGATTGAAAGCAAGAGTTGTTGGAAATTTTTCGAATGCACGTTTTCTGGGTTTATTTTGAATGATAGACCCATTGCACGGACGAATTTCACGAAATTATCAAGCTTTTCTTGAGCAATCTTCTCGTGCGTGCGATAGATAAACGGCATTGATGCGTAAAACATGTGCTCGGCAACGGTTTCGTTTGCCAAGATCATAAATTCTTCGATAACGCGATTTGATAATCCCCTTTCGTATGGCTTGATATCGGCAATTCTGCCGTTTTTATCAAACACGAATTTTGCTTCTTTTGTTTCAAAATCAATTGCACCTTTTTTCTGACGTTTATCAATCAGGATTTCTGCAAGTTCGCCACAAAGTTTCACTTCATCCGCGATGTCGGAAAATTCTTTGAGTGCGGTTTTATCGCCTTTCAGCATTTTTGTGACGTTGGTATATGTCATTCTGCGTTTTGTTTTTATCACGCTTTCGAAAATGTTGTGCGACAAAACTTCGCCTTTTGGGGAAATTTCCATACTGCAAGAAAGCGTTAGTCTGTTCACGTTTTCATTTAGCGAACAGATTCCGTTTGAAAGTTCGCGCGGGAGCATTGGAATCACCCTGTCTGGGAAATAGTTGCTTGTTCCGCGGGCGAATGCTTCTTTATCAAGTGGGGAATCTTCCGCCACATATGAAGTTACATCCGCGATGTGCACGCCAAGGAAATAATTTCCGTTTTTGCATTTTCTTATTGAAATTGCATCGTCAAGGTCTTTTGCGTCTTCGCCATCGATTGTGAAAACGACGTCGCCACGCAAGTCTTCCCTTTCTTTTATCATATTTTTCGGAACGTCGGTTGGTATGCCTGCGATTGATTTTTTCACGTCGTCTGGGAAATCGATGCTTAAATCATACGTCTTGATTATTGAAAGCACGTCCATGCCTGCATCACCCGTTTTGCCGAGAATTTCCACGATTTTGCCTTCCGGCTTTTTGCCTGCACCGCCATAGTTTGTGATTTCCACCACAACTTTATCACGATTCACCGCACCGCCGTTTTTGCCTTTTGGGATAAAGATATCTTTGAAAAATCGCTTGTCATCTGGAAGCACGAAAGCAAAATTACCACCGCGTTCGAAATATCCAACGATGCGTTTTTCTCCCCTTTCGATAATCTTGACAACTTCACCTTCTCGCTTTTTTTCATCCACCAGCGCCACTAGAACCACATCTTTGTTCATCGCACCAAAAAGGGCACGACCTGGCACAAACACATCTTCGATTTCCTTATTTTCAGGACGCAAGAAACAAAAGCCACGTTCGTGACCTTGCAATGTGCCCTTTATGAATTTTGAAAACTGCGTTGGGATATATTTCTTCTTTTTAGTTGAAATAACATCACCATCATTTTCAAGTTCTTTCAGTTCCTTTATTATTGCTGTCATATCAAAATCTGACAGCATTTCTAGGGCGATTGCGATATCTTGCGCGCCCATATAATCGCCGTTTGCACCTTTGAGAACTTCAAAGATTGCAGTTTTTAGTTTTTCCATTTTTTCACCTTGCGTTTACGCCTTGTTTTATTTGCTTCGTTTTATTTGCTTCTGCCTATATCTTGGACAGATTTATTTGTTTTATCTTAAAAAAGAAAAAAGAGGTGACACAATCGTCACCTCTTGAAACATTTCTTATTGAAAATTATGAACCTACTACAGCTCCCACTCCAATCAAAACTTCGTTTGCAACCAAGAAGAATAGAACTGAAAGAACTAGGATAACTATCATTGCGATAACTGTCCATTTCTTCAATGTTCCTTCCATTGATTTAGCTTTGTTTTTGCCAAAAAAAGTTTCAGCCGCGCCAGTGACAGCGCCAACACCAGTTGAATTACCTGGTTGGAAAAGTACGATCACGATAACTGCGATTGCAGCGATTGCGATTGCAACAAAAAGTGCGATTTGCACGATTGAATATACTGTGTTTGATACATTGATTAGTGGTGCAAGTAGATTGCCGTATGTCAAATTCATTGAATTACCCCTTTGGTTTTTTATAACATTGGAATTATAGCACACTTAAACACATAAAGCAAGTGATTTATAGTTCTTTTTTTAAAGTGCTATTTATTTTTGGATTAGGCTTACACCTTCCATTTCTGCTGGCTTAGCAACGCCCATCATGTCTAGCATAGTTGGCGCGATGTCGCAAAGTTTGCCGTTTGCAAGTGTTGCACCCGCAAAATCGTTTGAAACTAGCACGAATGGAACTGGGTTTGTTGTGTGAGCTGTGAATGGTGAGCCATCTTGATTTTTCATAAAATCCGCATTGCCGTGGTCTGCTGTTATAAGAACACTGCCACCAGCTTCAAGCATTTTGTCGCAAACGGCTTTCGCACATTCGTCGACCGCTTCAACTGCTTTCACCGCTGCTGGGATAATGCCTGTGTGTCCAACCATGTCGCAGTTTGCAAAGTTCAAAATGATAACGTCGAATTTATCTTTTTCAATTTCAGCAATCACTGCATCTTTAACTTCGTATGCACTCATTTCTGGTTTCAAATCATACGTTGCAACTTTTGGTGAAGAAATCAAAACTCTTTCTTCCCCAGCATTTGGAGTTTCAACACCGCCGTTGAAGAAGAATGTCACATGGGCATACTTTTCTGTTTCGGCAATTCTTAGTTGTGTTTTGCCCATTGTTGCAAGATATTGACCAAGTGTGTTTTCTAGTGTTTGTGGTTTGAATGCGATTGTCACTTTTTCGAAAGTGTCGTCGTATCTTGTGAATGTCACGTATGTTAGGTCAAGGTCTTCCGCTTTGAAAGCGTCGAATTTATCGTTTGTGAGCGCGCGAGTGATTTCTCTTGCTCTGTCTGGTCTGAAGTTGAAGAAAATGAAGCTGTCGCCCTTTTCGATACAGATTGGTGCTTGACCTTCAGCTGCAACTTTCATTGGTGTCATGAATTCATCTGTCGTGCCGTTTTCGTATGCTTTTTTGATTGCTTCAAATGGGCAAGCAACAACTTCGCCTTCGCCTTTAACGAAAAGGTTATAAGCTGTTTCAACCCTATCCCAACGATTGTCACGATCCATTGCATAAAATCTGCCGATAACTGAAGCGATTGCGCCAAAGTTTACTTCTTGCATATATTTATATAGCTCTGCAACAAAGTCTGCTCCGCTTGTTGGCGAAACATCTCTTCCGTCCATGATTGCGTGAACGTAGATGTTGTCTAGTCCTTGTTTTTTAGCGAGGTCGATAAGTGCTTTAACGTGAGAAAGGTGGCTGTGGACACCGCCATCTGAAAGTAGACCAGCGATGTGAAGTTTTTTGCCGTTTTCTTTTGCGTTTTTGCAAGCATCAACAAACGCTTGGTTTTCAAAAAAGTCGCCATCAACGATTGATTTTGAAATTCTTGTTAGTTCTTGATAAACTGTTCTGCCCGCACCGATATTCAAATGTCCAACTTCGCTGTTGCCCATTTGACCATCAGGAAGACCGACATCCATACCGCTTGCACCAAGGATTGATGTTGGGTATTTCGCCATCATTTCTTTGATGTTTTTTGAGCCTTGAACTTCGATTGCGTTGCTTTCTGCGCCAGCTTCTCCGATGCCGTAGCCATCGAGAATCATAAGCATAACTGGTTTTTTATTCATTATATTTTCCTTTTTATTTACACACAATGGCAGAATAGGTTTATTCCTATTCTGCCATGCTTGTTTTTAGTTTTTATTTTTATATTTTATAGCTTTTATACTTTAAAATTATTTGTTGTAGTTTACGATTTTTTCGAATTTATCTGCAACAAGACTTGCACCGCCGATAAGACCACCGTCGATTTCTGGTTTGTTCATAAGTTCAACAACGTTGCCTTCGTTCATGCTTCCGCCGTATTGGATTCTTACAGCTTCGCCAGCTTCAGTTCCGAATTTTTCACAAACAACTTTTCTGATATATCCGATTGTTTCGTCTGCTTGGTCGCTTGTTGCTGTTACACCTGTGCCGATTGCCCAAACTGGTTCGTAGGCAATAACAAGACCTTCAGCAAATAGTTCTGGAGCGATTCCTTCAAGACCGATTTCAATTTGAGCTTTAACAACAGCTTCTGTTGTGCCGTTTTGTCTTTGTTCTAGAAGTTCACCAACGCAAACGATTGGAATAAGTCCGCCAGCGATTGCGGCTTTTGTTCTTTTGTTTACTGTTTCATCTGTTTCTGCGAAGTATTGTCTTCTTTCGCTGTGACCGATGATAACGTATTTCACGCCTTGTTCAACGAGCATTTCTGCTGAAATTTCACCAGTGAATGCACCTGATTTTTCGAAGTGAACATTTTCTGCACCGATTGCAATGTTTGTATTTTTTGTGAGTTCAACAGCTTGCCAAAGTGTTGTGAATGGCGCGCAAAGAACGATTTCACAATCTGCATCCGCAACAAGTGGGATAAGCTGAGTTATCATTGTTTTTGCTTCTGCTTTTGTTTTGTTCATTTTCCAGTTTCCTGCGATAATTGGTTTTCTCATTTTATTTCTCTCCTATTTAATTTTAAAACATCTAAAGATGATTTTAAGAAAAAAGGTGAAAAACTTTCACCTTTTTATTTTTGTATTTATTTTTGGTCTAGAGCGTCTACACCTGGAAGAATTTTGCCTTCCAAGAATTCCAAACTTGCACCGCCACCTGTTGAGATGTGTGTCATTTGGTCGGCATAGCCAAGTTGAGTTACTGCAGCTGCACTGTCGCCACCACCAATGATTGTGATTGCGTCTGTTTTAGCAAGTGCTGCGGCAACAGCTTTTGTGCCACCTGCAAAGTTTGACATTTCAAACACGCCCATAGGTCCGTTCCAGATAACTGTTCCAGCATCAGAAACTGCTTTTTCATAAGCTTCTTGAGTTTGCACGCCGATATCAAGACCTTGCATATCGCTTGGGATTTCGCTTGATTTAACTGTTTTGAAGTTTGCTTCATTAGAGAATGCATCTGCAACGATTGTATCGATTGGAAGAAGGAAGTTGATTCCTTTTGCTTCTGCTTTATCCATAAGTTCTTTTGCAAGTTCAAGTTTATCCATTTCGCAAATTGAACCGCCGATTTCGTAGCCTTTTGCTTTGAAGAATGTGTATGCCATGCCACCGCCGATAATAAGCGTGTCAACTTTTTCGATTAGGTTAGAAATTACACCGATTTTATCAGAAACTTTTGCACCGCCAAGAATTGCAACAAGTGGACGCTTAGGAGCTTCCAAAGCACCGCCCATGAATTCAAGTTCTTTTTCGATAAGGTATCCTGCAACGCATGTGTCTACATATGCTGTTACGCCTGCTGTTGAAGCGTGAGCACGGTGAGCTGTTCCGAATGCATCGTTCACATAAACATCAGCAAATGCGCCAAGTTTTGATGCGAATTCTGGATCGTTTTTCTTTTCTTCTGGGTGGAAACGTAGGTTTTCAAGAAGGACAACTTCGCCGTCTTTCATATTTGCAACTGCGTTTTGAGCAGACTCGCCAACAACGTCTGATGCAAATGTCACGATTCCGCCAAGGATTTCGTTTAATCTTTTAGCAACTGGTGCTAGTGAATATTGAACATCATCAAAGCTCTTTGGTCTGCCAAGGTGAGAACACAAAATAACTTTTGCACCGTTTTCAAGCAAATGTTTGATTGTTGGAAGTGCTCCGTTGATTCTGTTTTCGTTTGTGATAACACCGTCTTTAAGTGGCACGTTAAAATCGCATCTTACGAGAACTTTTTTAGACGCTACGTCTACATCTTTGATAGTTTTTTTGTTCATTTTTTATTTCTCCTATTTTTAAAGATAACTTTATTTTACACTGTAATTTTATATCTTTTTTTAAAGTTTGTCAAATTTTTATCATACATTTTTCAAAATTTATGGAAAAATTCAGTTTTTTTACGAGTTCTTTATGTTTTTAGGTGTTTTTTATGTTCTTTATTCTGCTGAAAGAGTTAGAAGTTTCTTTTTTGCCCTTTCTTCTTGTGGAATAATTGATTTCGCAATATTGAGCATATGGTCTGCCACACGTTCGAGTTGACTTGCAAGGCTGAGATAAATCGCACCGCTTTCTACACTGCAATTTCCGCCGTTTAGTCTTTCGATATGGCTGTCTTCCATTAGGTCTTTGATTTTATCAACTTCGTCTTCCAAAAGTTGAACTTTATCAATCATTCCCCTGTCGCGTTTTGTGAAAGTTTCAATCGCCATGCCAAACATGATATCAAGTTTTTTTGCAAGGTCTTTGATTTCCAAAACTGCACGAGAAGAGAAGTTCATATCATCTTCTATCATTCTGTCGGCAAAGTCCATAACGTTTTCAGAATAGTCCCCGATTCTTTCGATATCGGATACAACGTGGAAAAGTGAACCCAAAATTTGGCTGTCGCGTGCAGAAATATCAAGCGCAGAAATCTTCACAAGATAGTTTGCAATTTCGCGGTTGAGATAGTTCAAAAGCTTTTCGTTTTCCACGATGAATTCGCGTTTTTCGTTGTTTTTATCTATTAACATTTGCAAAGAAAAATTCAAGTTTTCCCTTGCGATAACACCCATGTTTTCCACTTCTGCGATAACTTGTTGGCATGCAAGTGGTGGAGTTTGCAAGATTCTTTCGTCCAAATAGTACAATTTTTGTTGAGCCTTTTTCTCTTCTTCTTCCTTCTTTTCTGGAATCAAGATTTCCGCGAAGTGAACCATTTGTTTTGCAAACGGCAACAAGATGATTGTTATTAGTATATTAAATATTGTATGGAAGTTTGCGATTTGTCTTTCCAAATACACCCCAGAGATTGCAACTAGCAACGATTGGATTTGCTCTGTGAACAAAATCGTTGGCAAGATCACGATAAGCGTTCCCACTATGTTGAACATAAGGTGAATTGCCGCTGTTCTTTTCGCGTTTGTGCTTGCGCCAATTGATGCCAAAATCGCCGTGATACACGTTCCGATGTTTGTTCCAAGCACCATGAAAATCGCCATATCAAAGGTGATGACACCCGCACTTGCAAAGGTTATCAAAATACCCGTTGCGGCAGATGAACTTTGAATGACCGCCGTGAAAAGTGCACCCAAAAGGATGTTAAGCATTGGGTTTGTGAATGATGAAAGCATAAATTCCGCAAAAGCTGATGGATTGCCAGAATCGTCATATGCAAATGTTTTCATTGAAGAGCTCATAAGGCTTAGCCCGATAAACAGCATGCCAAGACCTAGGAAGATTATTCCGAGTTTTTGTTTTGATTCCTTTTTAGAAAACATCACAAGTGCAAGACCAACAAATGCAAGACAGCTCATCACCGCAGTCACGTTTAGTGCTGAAAGTGAACTTAGTTGTGCTGTTATTGTTGTTCCTATGTTAGAGCCCATGATTATTGCTGTCGCTTGCAAAAGTGAAAGCATGCCGACGTTTACAAAGCCGACAAGCATGACTGTTGTTGCTGAAGAACTTTGAATTATCGCCGTTACCCCCGCGCCAATTGCAACGCCTTTTGCCCTTGAATTTGAAACTTTGTTGAAAAGTGTTCTTACATTATCACCCGCAAGGTTTTCCAAAGAATCGCCCATGATTTTCATGCCGTACATGAAAACTGCTAGCCCACCAAGCATGGTGAAAATAGTATATATCGCATCCATCAATTATACCCCCGTATTATCATTCGTTGTTTTTTGGATTTCATACGCTTTAAGTGTACTTGATTGCGGAATATTTTGTCAAACACTTTTACGTAAATTTTATGTAAATTTTACCATATATATATTCAAACTTTAGAAAACACAACTAGATTTTACATTGAAATTAGAAAAAAGTAGGATAAAATCAAATCCTACTTTTACTGTTTTTATAATTATTTTGTTGTTTTTTTGCATGTTTTTTTACATGTTTTATTATGATTTCACGTCGTGAGATGACCTTCGAAATCAAAATCTTCAAAGTCGGTTTGACGAAATGCTTCATACGCAACAAGTGCGACTGTGTTTGCAAGGTTCAAGCTTCGAAGTTCCTTTTTCATTGGCACGCGCAGACAAGAATCGTAGTTTTCCTTCAAGATTTCTTCTGGTATTCCTTTTGATTCCTTGCCAAAGATGAAATAGTCGCCATAAGAAAAGCTTTCATCGCTGTATCTTTTTTTGCCTTTTGTTGTCATGAAATAATAGTTGCCACCCGCTGTTTTTTCGAGAAAATCCGCATATGAATCGTAATACGTGATGTCGGCTTTATACCAATAATCAAGCCCCGCACGCTTCAAATTTTTATCTGTGACTTCAAAGCCGAGCGGACGAATCAAGTGGAGGCGCGCACCTGTGCACACGCATGTTCGCACGATATTGCCTGTGTTTTGTGGGATTTCTGGTTCTAGCAGAACTATGTTGAATGTCTTATCCATTTATTCTCCTTGGGAAATAATATCAAAATGTGGGTTGTTTTCAACAAAATTGATAAAGTTTTCTATGTCAGCTTTTGTTTGAAGGGTGTTTATTTGGTTTTTGCAATCGTTTGAGCCGTGAAGACCCTTAAGATACCAACAAAAATGTTTTCGCATTGATAAACAAGCGAACTTTTCCGAAACGCTTTTTGCAAGCAATTCAAAATGCTCACGCATGCATTCTGAGCGAGTTTTTGTTATTTTATCACCTAAAATTTCCGAAAAAATCCAAGGCATGCCCATTGCGCCCCTTGCCACCATGATGCCGTCGCAACCAGTTTTTTCAAGCATGTTTTGCGCCGACTTTTTGCAAAAGATATCGCCGTTGCCAACAACGGGGATTTGCAGTGCGTTTTTCAAATTTCCCACCGCAGAAACATCGCTTGTGCCGGAATACATCATCTCGCGGGTTCTGCCGTGAAGCGTCACCATGGAAATGCCACTGCCCTCGCACATCTTGCCAAATTCTATGTAGTTTTTGTCGTTATCGGTATACCCCAAACGAAATTTTGCCGTTATTGGCTTATCTGTGTTTTTTGTGAGTGACAAAATCACCTTTTCTGCTTGTTTTGGGTTTGTCATCAAAAACGAACCTTCGCCGTTGGAAACAATTTTGCCAACGGGACAGCCGAAATTTATATCGATTATATCAAATTTTTGCACGTCGGGATGATTTATTGCACATTCAAACGCGGTTGGGTCTGACCCGAAAAGCTGAAGCACTTTAGGCGTTTCGTTTTCCGATGTTTTCATAAGTTCTGCTGTGTTTTTGTTCTTATACATCAGCCCTTTTGCACTGACCATTTCTGTTACAGTGAGTCCCGCACCAAAATCCTTGGCTAGCTTGCGAAATCCAATATCCGTGACACCGGCAAGTGGTGCGAGAAACACGTTGTTTTTTATTTGAACATTTTTAAGTTTTATGGGTTTTATGAATGTGTTTTCTTTTAGCATTGTATCCTTTATATAATTGAAAAGCCAAGCTTTTTAATAACTTATTGCGGCTCCGCCCAGTGCTCTTTCGATAAGAACTTTTGTTGCGTCGTAGCCGTAGTCTCTCAGACGGTGGTTTTTCGCGGCAACTTCCATGATAATTGGAAGGTTACGACCTGGTGTTATTGGGATTATAAGCTTTGGAATTTCAAGCCCCAAGCATTCTTGCGTGAATCTTTCTTGACCTAGCCTATCATATTCGCGTTGAGAATCCCAATGTTCCATTTCCACAACAAGGGACACTTCTTTATCGTGCAAAACTGAGCCCACGCCATAAACCGAGCGGACATCGATGATGCCAATACCGCGGATTTCCATGAAGTATCTGATAGTTTCGCTTGATGTTCCGATAAGCTTATCTTGCACCCTTTTTATAATTACGCTGTCGTCTGCAACAAGTCGGTGTCCGCGTTTTACAAGTTCAAGAGCTGTTTCGCTTTTACCAATACCGCTTTTGCCAGTAAGCATAACGCCAACGCCATAAACATCCAGCAAAACGCCGTGTTCTGTTGTTTCTGGAGCAAGGCACAAGTTGAGATATATCATCAAATCGTTGATAAACTGTGAAGTTTCTAATTTAGATCTGAAAAATGGAATGTTGTTCATTTTCAAAAGGTCAAAAAGGTCTTGTGGGATATGCAAATCACGAGAGATAATCACGCATGGAATTTTCAATCTTATGATTTGCTCCATTCTTATCACGCGTTCGTATTTATCCATTTGGTCGTAATAAAACATTTCCGCATTGCCCATAACTTGAATTCTGTTCACGCCGAAATAATCAAAATACCCAGCAAGCTGAAGCCCCGGACGACACACGTTAACCGTTGTGAGTTCCATAACCCCAGAACCTTCACCAATCACTTCCAAGTTGAGCGCTTCTGTGAATTCTGTGACTGAAATTTGTTTTTTGATGCTGTCGAAATCAGCTGTTACAAGTTGTCTTTTCATGACTGTCTCCTTAAAGTTTTCCATCAATAATATCTCGCATTATTTGTGCGACACCATCTTGATTGTTTGAAAGTGTCACGTGGTCTGCGATTTTTTTGACTTCTTTTCTAGCATTTGCAACGCAAGCGCCAAGACCTGCGTATTCTATCATCGAAATATCGTTTAGGCTATCCCCAACACAAACCATTTTTTCGCGTGGAATGCCAAGCATTTCTGAAATTTTCTTTGCCATTTTCCCCTTTGTTGCCCTTTGGCTTGTGATTTCAAAAAAATGTTTTTTCGAACACACGAAGTGTAGGGTTGGGAATTGTTTGGAAAATTTTCTTATTAGTCTTTTCGCTTGGATTGGGTGGATATAAACGAGAATTTTATTTGGGCAAATTTGCTTTTTTTCTACGTAGTCTAGCAAATTTTCTCTTGTTATTGTTGCATCAACACCAACGGCTTTGGCATACATTTGCGCATATTTATTATCGGGATTTGCGATAAAGCTGTCGCCGTTGTATATTTGAAATTTGTTTCTTTTAAGCTTTTGGATTTCCTTCACAACCGCGATAGCATCGCCGTTTGAAATTCTTTCTTCAATCAGGACTTCGCCCGTTTGGATATCGCAAAGTGTGCCACCTTGATACCCCATCACATACCCAGTTAGCCCAAGTGACCTTGCACTGTCGAGTGCTGATTTGGTCATTCTTCCTGTGCAGACGCCAAAAAAACCGCCCGCTTTTTCAAATTCTTTTATTGTTTCAATAGTTTTTCTTGAAACGGTGTGATCATCTTTTAATAGTGTATCATCAAAATCTGATATCACTGCTGTATACTTCATATATATACTCCTATTGTGTGGTTATTTCATCATTATAGCCCTAGTTTTTCTTCTAGCACTGTTTGTTTTTTTATGTGGGAAATTGCTTTTTCCTTTATTTCTACCGCCATGTTTTGCGTTACACCTTTTATTTTTGCAATGTCTTCAATTGGTGCGGACACGATTTCTGATGGGGTTTGATATTTTTCTAGTATTAATTTCTTTTTTGCCGTGCCGACACCTGCAATGCTATCCAAAATACTGACAAAAGCGTTTTTGTTTCGCAGTGTTCTGTGGAAAGTGATTGCAAATCTGTGTGATTCGTCGCGGATTTGTTGCAGAATTTTCAGCGCGTTGTTGGTCTTTTCCAAAATTATTGGAGTTTTTGAGTTTGGAAGGAAAATTTCTTCTTCTCGCTTTGCAAGCGACACCATATTTTGAGAAACACCAAGTGATTTTATTGCGTTCTGGGCAAATTCAAGTTGAATCATACCGCCGTCGATAACAACCAAATCGGGCTTCACTGAAAAGCTTTCGTCCGTTTCGGTTTTGTCTTGCAATCTTTTGAATCGCCTTGTTATAACTTCATTCATAGATGCAAAGTCATTTGGACCTTCCACCGTTTTGATTTTGAACCTGCGATACAGTTTATTTTGCGGTTTGCCATCGATAAACACCACCATTGAAGCCACCGAAAGCGTGCCTGAAATATTGGAAATATCGTAACATTCCATCTTTCGCACAGGATAGCCAAGCACAGCGGACAGCACATTTACTGCACCGATAGTTTTTTCAAACTCGCGAGTTTTTTCGCTTGCATTTTTTTCGAGATAGTCTTCGGCATTTTCCCTTGCCATATCAACAAGCTGGCTTCTTATCCCCATTTTTGGAACTAGGAAAGGTGTTTTTTTGCCGTGGATTGTTTCGAAGTGCTCTTCTATATTAAAATATTTGGAAATTTCAAATTCAGTGATGATTTCATCTGGCAAAATATTGCTTTCGTAATGTGACAGCATGAAGTTTGCAAGTGATTCTTCACGCTCGCAAAACACACTTTCTTCATAGTGGTTTTCCACACCCTGCATTCTGCCACCGCGGATAATCAAAACGGAAACAACATTTGAAACCCCGTTTGATGCGACGGCAAAGATGTCGATATCTGTTCCAATCATGCCTTGGGTCAGTTTTCTATCTTTAATTTTCTTGATTGATTCTATTCTGTCGCGGTATATTATCGCCCTTTCGAAATCCGACCTTTTTGCGGATTCTTTCATTTGCGTTTCTAGCTTTTCGCCCGCTTCTTTTGTGTCGCCTTTCAGAAAGTTCATGCTTGATTTCACAAGGTCTGCATAATCCTCGCTTGAAATCAACCCCTTGCAAACACCCTTACATCTGCCCATTTGATAATTCAGACAAACGCGGTGGTTTTTTGGAATTTTTTTCATGTTCAGCTTGCAAGAGCGGATAAAAAATGTGTCTTGCACAATATCGGCAAGTTCCCTTGCGGAAACACCGCCCATGTATGGCCCGAAATATTTGCCGTCTTTTTTCTTGATTTTGCGGGTTATTTCAAGCTTGGGAAATTCTTCGTTGGTGAACTTTATATAAGGATATGTTTTATCATCTTTAAGCAAGATGTTATATCGTGGCTTATGCTTTTTTATTAGGTTGTTTTCCAAAATAAGAGCATCTTGTTCCGACTTGGTGATGTGATAATGAAAATCGGCAACTTCGCGCACCATCGCCATAACTTTTTCCGTTTTCACACTTGAATGGAAGTATTGGCGGACGCGATTTTTTAAAACTTTCGCCTTGCCCACATATATTATGTTGCCAGTTTTATCCGTCATCACATAAACGCCCGGGGAGGTTGGAAGTTTTTTTAGTTTTTCTTGAATTTGATTGTTCATTATTGCTCTTTAATTTATTTATAGCATATTTATTGCTTGTTATTTATATTTGTAGCATGTTTATTGCAATCACAAAAAGCACGTATGTTGCCATATATATGCAAGTGATGATATCGTCGAAATGGATTTCCATCTTCTTCATTTTTGTTCTGTTTTGACCGCCTGAATAGCAACGTGAATCCATTGCGTCGGCAAGTTCGTCCGCCCTTCTGAATGAAGAAACGAGAAGTGGAATCAAGATTGGTATCATGGCTTTTGCCCTTTGCAAGACATTGCCACTATCAAACTTAGCACCCCTTGCTGTTTGGGCGCGAATTATTCTGTCGGTTTCGTCCATAAGTGTTGGGATAAAGCGCAGTGCTATGCTCATGATAAGTGCGAGTTCGTGCACGGGGAACTTTATAACTTTCAGCGGTGACAAAAGTGATTCTATGCCATCGGTCAGTGCCACTGGTTGCGTTGTTAGGGTGAGAAGTGATGTGCCCATAACAAGCAAAATAAGGCGTATTGCCATGAGAACTGCAAACGCGAGTGCTCCGTCGTAAATTTTCAAAAACCAAAAGCTGAAAATAACTTCGCCTTGGGTGTAGAAAAACAGATTGAGAACCGCCGTGAAACACACGAGAACCAAGATTGGCTTCACTGATTTCATAACGATTTTTGGTGGCAATTTTGCCATTGCAATCACGCTTATTATAAACAGTGCGGAAATCACTTGTGCCCAAGCTGATTCTGCGATGAAAATGCCGACGATAAAGGCGATTGCTGATAGGATTTTGATTCTTGGGTCTAGCTTTGAAACCGCGGAATCTATTGGATAGTATTGACCAAAAGTTACATCTTTCATGCGTTGTCACCTCCGTCAGTATCAATTTTTTCGTCCGCTTGACGCTTTTGTTTGAAAAAATCAAGCCCCACTTCTGACAATTCGATTGGTTTTATATAACTGCCCAAAAGTTTTGCTTTTCTGATTTCGTTTGCGATTTCTTGTGCTAGTTCGCGGTTTGTTCCGCAAAATTTCACACGCAAGCCTTTTTTTCTGCACGCGAGAATCACTTTTGAAACTAGCGGGATATCAAGGCAGTGTTTTTTCATGAGATCTTCATCGGAAAACAGTTCTGAAGCGGGAAGAGTTATTTCATTCTTACCGTCTTTCATGACCATCACGCGGTTGCAGTTTTCTGCGATTTCATCCATATCGTGGGAAATCATGATTATTGTTTTTGTCGACGTTTTGTGAAGGGTGCGGATAAGGGCGAGTATTTCACCTTTGCCTTTTGGGTCTAGCCCCGCTGTTGGCTCGTCCAAAATAAGAATTTCAGGGTCTGTCACGATTATGCCCGCGATTGCAAGGCGACGTTTTTGACCGCCGGAAAGTTGGAATGGTGATTTATCTTTGATTTCTTCATATTTGAGACCAACCCTTTCGATTGCGATTTTTATCTTCTCGTCCATCTCTTCTCTTGTGAGTCCCTCTGGATTTTTCGCTGATTTTTCGCCGTAGAAATTTTCAAGTCCAAACGCGACATCTTCTTGGCAAGTTTCGCCAAAAAGTTGATATTCTGGATATTGGAACACCATACCGCACTTTCTTCTTAGCGCTGTTAGGGTTGTTTTGTCACCTGCGAGTTTTTCACCGCAGATGTGAATTTCGCCACTTGTTGGCTTCAACAAATAGTTGAAGTGTTGAATAAGCGTTGATTTGCCAGAGCCAGTGTGCCCCAAAATTCCAAAGAAGTCGCCTTCGAAAATTTCCAAGTTGATGTTTTCCACCGCCGTTTTTGCAAGGGGTGTGTTTTCGCCATAGGTGTGAGTTAAACCCACGCATTTTACTGTGACGTTTGCGTTATTTTGTTGGAGTATTATATTGTCAGTTTGCATATGCCCTCCAATAGTTCTTCTTCTGAAATTGCCTCGCCGATATCAATCCCCTCTTCTTTCAAGTTTTGGCAGAGTTTTTCCGCACGAGGAAGTTTGAGCGATGCGAGCTCGATTTTTTCCGTTTCTTTGAAAACTTCTTTCGGTTTTCCAACAAGCGTGACTTTTCCACCGTCCATAACCACAACTTTATCGGCACAAAGTGCTTCATCCATAAAGTGAGTGATAAGGATTATGGAAATATTTTCCTTTTCTCTTAAGCTCATCATCACATCCATGACTTCTTTTCTTCCGCGTGGGTCAAGCATTGCTGTTGATTCGTCCAAAATGATAACTTTTGGTTTCAGCGCAACCACCCCTGCGATTGCTATGCGTTGTTTTTGTCCGCCGGAGAGTTTATATGGGGTGTGGGTTCTGAATTTTTCCATATCCACTGCTTTAAGCGCAAAATCCACCCTTGCGATTATTTCTTCGCGGGGAAGGCCTATGTTTTCCGGCCCGAATGCGATATCATCTTCCACGATTGTTGCAATCATTTGGTTATCGGGATTTTGAAACACCATGCCGACATTTTTTCTTATTTCAAAAAGATTTTTTGGGTCGGATAAGTCCATATCAAACACTGTCACACTGCCAGAGTTTGGCATCAAAAGCCCGTTCAAATGACGGGCGAGCGTGGACTTGCCACTTCCGTTGTGACCGAGAATTGCAATAAATTCCCCTTGATACACTTCAAGTGATACGCCATCGATTGCCTTTTTCGCATTTTCGCCTTCGCCAAAGATGTGCGTTATGTTTTCTAGTTTTATTATCGGTTGCATGGTTTTTCCTCTGTTTACCCACTCGGGGTTTTTACACTTGCTTTTTTTGGGATTTTGCAGTATTATATAGTAGATTTATTATTACCTTTATAACAATATTATATATACGTGTTAAATTATAATAAACTCAAAATTTTCCAATTCAAGTTATTATACCATATTTTTGGGATTTAGACAAATATATATCCAATTAAAATTCGGCAAAAACTCAAGTTTTAGGAAATTTTCGTTGGATAGCAAGGTTGCAAGTCACCTGATATTTGCAATCTGTTGCCTATTGCTTATCATTTGAAAGCATTTTGCAGTGATAATTGAGAAATAATTGCAGAAATTGAGAAATAATTGATAAAAAAGCGTTTAAAGCCTTGACAATATTTGTCTGGGTTATTATAATATTATGGTATGAAAAAAGACTCTATTATAAGTCAACGAAATTAGCCCTTCGTGGGAGCAAGTCGCACCGGAACTGCAAATGCACCCCTGACAAAAATAGATCTGTTTATCAAATCAATTTAATAAACAAAATTTATTCGGAGGAATTGTCTAATGAAAACCTATATGGCAAACGCATCAGATATCGAAAAGAAATGGTATGTTGTTGATGCAGAAGGTATGGTTCTTGGTAGACTTGCTTCTCAAGTTGCTTCAATTTTGAGAGGAAAGAACAAACCTACTTTCACACCACACGTTGATTGTGGAGACTACGTTATCGTGCTTAACACTGACAAAGTTGTTTTGACTGGTAAGAAACTTGAACAAAAAGAATACATCTATCACACAGGTCACGTTGGTAACCTAAAGAGAACTTCTTACAAAAAAATGATGGAAGAAAAATCAGACGTTGCTGTTTATGAAGCAATCAAAGGTATGCTTCCTAAGAACTCTCTTGGAAGACAAATGTTGAAAAAAGTTAGAATTTACAAAGGCGGAGAACACAACCAAGCTGCTCAATGCCCTGAAGTTCTTGAATTAGTGTGAGGTGAATGAATATGGCAAAAGCAGCTGCTAAGAAAAAAGTCCAATATTTTGGCACAGGTAGAAGAAAAAAAGCTATCGCTAGAGTTCGTTTGATTCCAGGCGGAAACGGCAATATCATCATCAACGGTAAAACTATTGATGAATTCTTCGGTGGAAATGAAATCGTTAAACTAGTTGTGAGACAACCACTTGCTCTCACAGAAACTAGCTCTAAATTCGACGTTTATGTTAACGTTGTTGGTGGTGGATATACTGGCCAAGCTGGTGCAATCCGTCACGGTATTTCTAGAGCTTTGATTCTTTGCGACGAAAGTTTGAGAGCATCTTTGAAAAAAGCTGGCTTCCTAACTCGTGACCCAAGAATGAAAGAAAGAAAGAAATACGGTCTTAAAAAAGCAAGAAGAGCTCCACAGTTCTCAAAGAGATAATCGAGAGTTCCAATACAGACTATTTTCACAAATACAAAAAATCATCCACTGCTCTGCAGTGGATTTTTTTATGGGTTGCAAACTTTTATTGCACGGGGTTTACGCAACTTATAAAGCAAAACCGCTTGCAATTTGAAATGCAAGCGGTTTTATTTTTTTTACTTTATTTTATTTTATTTTTTTTATTTTATTTTATTTTGTTTTATTTTGTTTTATTTTGTTTTATTTTACTTATACAACTTCAACGCTGTAGTGATATTCTTTTGGTTCTTTGCCCACGATGTTGATTTTTGGGAGTTTGGAAAGGTCTTTTTCTTGGTCTTCCATTTGTTTTATGCCCCACCATGGTTCTATGCAGAAATAATCTCCGCCATCTTTGAAGCCCCAAAGCGTTAGAACTGTGCAATTTCCGATGTCATATTTGAAAGATATTCCGTCGGCGCGCACCACTGTGCAACCACCTTCGAAACCGCCTTCTAGCATGCAACCTTTTGAGAAATCCAATTCGCCACTGCCATCTTGTTTTTCAACAAAATATTCCTTGTGCATAACAACTTCTTTTGCGTTTTCAAATGCAAGTTGCTTTTCGAAAAGTGTTGTTCCGCCCACTTGTGGATAGTAATAAAAATCCCTTGCGTTATCAAAAACAACTTTTGTTTCACCTTGTGGCATGTTTATTGCGGCGTGGCCACCAACATAGAAAGGCATTTCTTTGCCATCCACACTTTCAACCACATATGTGAGTTTATATCCCGCTTCCAAAAGTTGATATTTAAGCCCGAACTTGAAGTTGAACGGATATTCTTTCAACGTTTCTGGTGTTGCAACTATTTCCAAATGCACGAAATCAGATTTTTCTTCCACCACGGCAAATTGTTGCGTTCTTGCAAAGCCATGCATTGTTGAGATGTTATAATCCACGCCATCAACGACGTATTCACATCTTCTTATACCAACAAGTGGAAATATAACAACGTCTTGATTTGGCCAATATTTCTCGTCCGCTTGCCAAAGCATTTCTTCGCCACGCTTCTTATCAACAAAGCTGACAAGTGAACCGCCCAAAAGGTTGATTCCTAGTTTTATTCTTTCATTTTCAATATAATAATGTCCCATATTTTTCCCTCCGCTTACATTTTACACCATAAAAACGTATTTTGCAATAGTTTTTTCACTTTTTCACGCGTTTTTTTACAGCGAAACAGCCCCCTTACGGGAGCTGTTTGCTTGGATTTAAATGAAAATATATTACACGTAGTCACTGTCATAAAATTAAGATTGTGTGTAGCCTTTAATGCTTATCATTGTTTCTACAAGTTCATCAACATCGAAACAATCTTCCACGAGTTCTTTTGCTTCTTCGATATCTTCGAAACCTTCAGTGAAGATATATATGATAACATCCACAAGTTCGCCATTATAGAAATTTGATGTGTCTTCTTCCAAGATATAATCGATGTAGTCTTCAATATCACTTTCCATTTGAGAAACTGTTCTTGATGAATAATCGTTATCTGTTGAGATTTCTTCATACATTGCATCTTCGAATTCATTGGCAATATCAAGTTTGTATTCTTCTATATAAATTAGCAGTTCAATAAAGTCTGTGTATTCCAAAAGGATTGCATCCAAAACTTCATCGCTTTCTTCATATGCTTTTGCAATATCCAAAATCGCCCAGTTTGCGTTGCCACTAATTTCGTATGTTATATCTGTCAAGTTTGTATCATCGAACAAGCCGTCTTCGTTTCCGCAAATCAAATCGTTATAGTCTGGATCGGAATCACCAAACACCAAATCAACGTATCTATCCTTTGCGATTTCTGTATCGAAGAAAGACATATAGTCGATATACGAGAAGATTGTGTTGAGATTTTGTGTTACTTCCGCCATTTCTGCAAGTGCGTAAATCGCATCTGCATATGTGATTTGGAATGAAGTTTGATTACTATACGCAGTATCATACGAATATGTGCCTGAGTTATTAGCAAGCAAAATCAAAGATGAATTGAAGTAGTAGTAGTTTTCGTATGAAGAGATACTTTCCGTTCCGTTTGTAACTTCTAGAGTCCATTCTTCCAAGAGTTCTTGTTTTTCTGGCGCTAAATCTTCAAAAGAGCTTAGTGTTCTTTCGATTGATGCGAAAAGCGATGTGCTGTATATCATGTGCGTTGCATCAAGATCAATAACACTGCCATCGTCATCCAAATCTACATAAAGAAGTGTGTTTGTGAGATCGGCAACAAGATACGAAGCAACAACTGCTGAAATTTCCGCCATAACATATTCAACGTCGTCTGCCACGATAAGTGATTCGCAATACATTAGATAGTTATATGTGTTTGCACTTCTTTTTTCAATAACTGCTCTGTCGTCGTCGCTGAGTTCGTCGAGATACAACAAAACAGTTTCAAGGTTATCCACCATTGTTGTTGATCCGGAGTTGAATGTTACAACGTTTGTTACGTATGTATATGAAGAAGAATAGTCTCCCCATGTGAAAGATGCTGGATTTTTTTCATCCCACAAGTCGTAGTTATCAAGAACTGTTTCGAATGCTGAAACGATCTCAAGTTCGTCAAGATAATCTTCCGCAGCTTCTAGATAGTCGATAAGATTGTATCCGTTATAATCATCTTCGCCATACCAAGTTTCAAAACTTGTTTCGTCATCTGAGCTGTAAAAAGAAAGTAATTTCATATCTGTTTCTGTCAATGAAAGAAGGTATGCTTGTTCTGATTCTGATAATTTTTCATATTGAGAAATTGCCATATCGATGTTATCTTCGTTTGCACTGCCGCTTACGAAATCATTGTTTGAATATCCAATTGAATAAATATAGTCTACGGCTGTTCCGACATTAGAGTTTGAACCGTCTGAACCGCCAGTAGTTTTATAATAGTTTGAATCATCGAAGACATACCATGTGCCTTCGTAGATTGTGAATTCATAGTTGACCCAATTCAAATCGCCTTCTTCGATGTGGTTATCTTCATCTACGCTTTTTGAAAAGCCTGTTTCTTCCATGAATGCGAGATAGATATCTTCGTTTTCGCCCGCTTCGTTATCAATGGATTCTTCGATGTAGATATAAGCATAAACATCGTCGATATCAATAAGGTTTGTAAGCTGCAAAAGTGCCACATCATCTTCTTCGCCGTCGACTTCCACACGGATATAATCTTCGATTGGATAGTCAGTAATATCGATTTGGATATATTCTGAATCAACAGCAACAGCGCTTGCACCGACGCTATCGTCATATTCTGTTATTTGAACCATAACGTAGACATCAGCTTTCGCTTTTGAAATTTTTGAACTGCCTGTGAGTTCGAATTCGATACCGTCTTCTATTTCCTTTTCGTAGTAACCAAATTGATATGAGTCTTCGCTATCTTTGATTTCAAAAGTTATATCAGTTTCATACGAGCCTGAATCCGTGAGTGGCAAACCGATATATAATTCTTCGTTATCATCAAGTTTGTCGTTACTGTCATATTCTTGCCAGTATCCACCTGTTGCGTTATATTCAACTTTATAATAATCGCCGTCGTCATCTCTTGCGAGTGCGACAAGATATTCAACAAAAGAATAATCTTCGATGTGTGATTCTGTTATATCATAATCCACTTTCCAATACGTTTTCATTTTTGAAGAGTTGATTTGAATGCCGTCGCCAAGGTCTGGAATCAAAGTGTCGACATCAAAATCTGAATCGCCACTGTACGAAATATCGATGCCCATGATGTATAAATCTTTTGACAAGAGTTCTTCATCATCCATTCTGATAATCACATAGTTGCTTGCAGTTGATGTGTATTGAGATTCATATGTGTATAGATATACTCCGTTTGCATCGGAAATCGTATCTTTCACAACAACATCAGTGCCGTCACCCGGCGTTGTTGTTGCTTCTGGAGTTTCCGTTGCTTCCACAGTTGGCATTTCCATATCACCGAAAGGCATATCACCTTCTGGAATTTCCATTTCTGGCGTTGGATTTGCCGTTGGTTCGTCGAAATCACTTCCGCACGCCGAAAGGGACAGAATGAGTGCGACGACCAATATTATTGATATTAATTTTCTTGTAAGTTTTGTCATAAACACTCCTTATGAACTGTATCTTAACGCTTCGATTGGCGTTTTCTTTGCGGCTTTGTGGGCTGGATAGCTACCAAACACTACGCCGACGAAAACTGAGAAGCCCATTGCGGCAGCTGAAACTGCACCTGAGATATACATTGTTATTGAATCCACGAAAAGTGAAATCAGCAATATTGAGAAGTAGGAGAGCACGAGCCCTATAACACCACCCATCAAGCTTATCACCAGAGCTTCCAAAAGGAACTGTATCATGATACCGTTTGATTTTGCGCCAATGGCTTTTCTGATACCAATTTCTTTTGTTCTTTCCGTTACCGATACAAGCATGATATTCATGATTCCGATACCGCCGACGATAAGAGAAATTGAAGCAATACCACCAAGCAATAATAGCATTGTGTTGTTGATTGAATTCACCATATCTTGGATTGAAGACATATCCACAATCATGAACGCTTCATCATCATATTGGAAACGCATTGTTAGCCATGTTGTTAACTGAGAATTTGCATCTGTTGAATCTTCAAGATCAGCAGGTTCGGCATAGAAAGTTGTGATTGCTGATTCAGCAAGCCCTATTCTTGAAACTGTTGAAAATGGGATAAGAATTCCCGATGATGAAGAATCTAAGTTTTCTATCACACCCACAACTGTGAAGCTGTAGTTATTGATATAAACTTGCTCGCCCGCAACGTTATATGCATTGAAAAGCGTTTCTGCTGTGTTTGTATCGATTATGCAGACATAACTTGAATTATCTATGTCTAAAGAGAGAAACTCTCTTCCTGAAACAACTTCCACACCCTTCACATCAAAATAGTTTGCAACGACTGCTGTCACGCTTACTGATTCGCTTTCGCTTCCGTTTCTTATTGTTGCTGAAGTGGAAACATACTGCGAAACTGCAACGATTTCGTCGCATTCTTCAACGATTGTTTCCATATCTGATTCTGTGAGTGGGCTTGAATAGTCTTCTGTTACTGTAACTGTGAGCACGTTTTTACCAATTGAATCCAAACTGCTTGAAACTGATGATGTTGCACCATCAACAAGTGAAACCAAGATAACCAGCGACATAACGCCGATGATGATTCCTAGCATTGTGAGGATTGTTCTTACTTTATTGGAAAAAACCGCTTTGATCGCCATCTTCCACGATTGGCGAAATATCATCATCATACTGTCACCTCCTGACATTTGCCGTCTAGGATTCGCACTTGACGAGAGCCTTGTTTTGCGACTTCGTTATCGTGGGTGATAAGCACAATTGTGTTGCCTTCGCGGTGAAGTTCGTGGAATAAATCCATGATATCCTTTGTTGTTTTAGAATCAAGGTTACCAGTTGGTTCATCCGCAAGAAGAAGTGACGGGTTTGACGCGAGTGCCCTTGCAACCGCCACACGTTGTTGTTGTCCGCCCGAAAGTTCTAGCGGTGTGTGTTGCCTTCTTGAATAGATACCAACTTTTTCAAGGGCATCTTTCACGCGAATTTTGCGTTCTGATTCTTTCACACCTTGATAAATCAATGGAAGTTCCACATTTTCTTCCGCAGTTAGTTTATTAAGCAAGTTAAAGTTTTGAAATATAAAGCCGATTTTCTTGTTTCTTATTTCCGCAAGTTGGTCGTCTGTATATTTTTCTATTTCTATACCGTCGAGCACATATCTTCCAGAGGTTGCAATATCAAGACAACCAATGATGTTCATAAGCGTTGATTTGCCCGAACCAGATGGCCCGATGATTGCGACAAACTCACCCTTTGCGATATGTATACTCACTCCGTCAAGGGCATTTACAACTTCTCCCCCGACGTGGTAGGTTCTATACACATTTTCTAGTGTTAACATATTTTCGCTCCTTCTTAGCCTCTGCCACCCATCATGCCACTGCCGCTGCTCATTCCGCCTGACATTTCAGGCATTGATGTCATGCCACTCATATCCATTCCTGTCATTCCTGTCATACCTGTCATTCCTGTTGTTGGGATTGATGGGATAGAAGAAATTGAACTTTCATCTGTTTCCGCTGGGATATAGTAGATTTGGTCGCCAATTTCAAGTCCTTCCAAGATTGCTACGTAAATAGAGCTTGAATCGCCAAGAGTTACATATTGTTTCTTAGTGAGTCGTTCATTTGTGTATACATAAACGCCATCTTCATCTTCTGAAAGTGATTCGATTGGAACCATAACAACATCTTCTGTTTGAGCGATGATAAGATCTACGCTTGCACTCATGCCGGAATACATGCTTGTTGTTCTTTCAACCAAAAGTTCAACTGTGTATGATGTTGTTGATGTTGATGTTGATGAAGCTGTTGCAACGTCGATAACATAGCCTGTCACTGTTGTGTCTAGCGCGTCGATTGTCACTTCTGCTTGCATGCCATAATAAACATTCAAAATATCAAGTTCGTTAACTTGAACGTCGATTTGCATATATTCTGCGTTTGCAATTGTTGCAATTGTTGCTGTTGAACTTGATGCGATTGAAGAAACAACACCTGCGTATGGTGACAAGATTGTGTTGTTTTGAAGTGCGGCAATCATGATTGCAAGTTCTGCTGTGATTTCTGCACGTTCTTCAACAAGTTCGGAATAGTCACTGCTTTCTGAAACTTCATTGAGCACGATAAGCGTTCTTCCTGATGTCACGTATGAATTTACTGACACGTTGATTGATTCAACCGTTCCGCTTGATGCGAGAATTTCGATTGGGCTGTTTATGTATAGTTCAGCTGTTGCATCGCTTCCTTCAATAGAAACGATTTCGCCAACAGAACCGTATTCATCTGAAATCAAGATTTTATATGATGTGCTAGTGATGTTTTTCACTGTTCCGCTTACTGTGTTGCCATTTGATAGGTTCACATAAACAGAATCACCAATTTTTAGCGTGCTGTCTGTAAGCGTGATATCAAATCCCATATAGCCGTCGATTGAAATCGTCATAAGTTTGCCGTATTCTGCGATTGTAAGTTGAACATCGCGGTTTGTTTCGGCATAAATTTCTTTCACGCGACCTGTTATTGGTGCTGTCACAGTTCCTGTTGATGTTGTAGATTCTGAAGACGCAATTTCTTTATCGATTTTGCCGATTGCTGTTTGCGCTGATGTGATTGCTGAGGAAAGCCCTGTTGCACTCACTGTCACAAGTCCGTCGCCAACTTCAACAACCGAGCCTGTTGAAACAAGCTGACTGCTTATTGAAACTGCACTGTATATTTCGACATCTTCTGTGTCGTAGTATGCAAGATATCCAGTTGTGCTTATTGCTTCGTTCATCGAATTTGATGATACCGTGAACGTTTCTACACCCTCGTTTGTATTTTGCACAAAATAAAGAACGACCGTTGTTGCCACGATTGCTATTGCCAAAATAATCGCAATAATATTTTTAAGTTTCTTTTTTGATTTCATCTTTATACTTCCTTCAAGTTTATATCATTAAGGATAGCTTTGAAACCTTAAAGAAAACTTAAAGAATGCCGAAAAATCTTTTAAGGAACACCTTTTTGGTTGAAAATTCAAATAAAAAAAGCGAGAACTTTTCATTCTCGCTTTTTGGGCTTGTTTTATATGATTTTTGCACCTTTTATTATATATATAATATGGTATGCACAAAATTATTCTTTAGAAGCTTCGTATGCAGAAACGACACGTTTTGTCACTTCTTCCGGAGCTGATTCGTAGCGTTCGAAATGCATTGTGAACTTGCCACGGCCTTGAGTTATTTGGCGAAGGTCGGTTGCGTATCTAAGCATTTCAGCTTGTGGCACTTCTGCTGTCACGACTTGTCTTCCTTCTGCGTTTGTTTCCATGCCTAGGATTCTTCCGCGACGCTTGTTCATGTCGCTCATGATACCGCCTGTGTATTCATCGTTCACCACGATTTCTGCTGTCATGATTGGTTCAAGCAAGATTGGCGATGCGTTTTTGAGTTCTTTGAACGCGGCACTTGCAGCCATTTTGAATGCGACTTCTGAAGAATCTACATCGTGATATTTGCCGTCGAAAACAACCGCTTTGATGTTGACAACAGGACAGCCCGCTTGGATACCTTTTGCAAGGCATTCTTTTATGCCTTTTTCAATTGCAGGGATGTATTGTTTTGGAACTGCACCGCCCACAACTTCGCTTGCGAATTGGAAATCTTCGTCGTAGCAAGGTTCAAAACGCATTTTGCATACGCCGTATTGTCCGCCACCACCAGATTGTTTGATGTGTTTGCCTTCTGCTTCGATTGTTTTTCTTATTGTTTCGCGATATGAAATCTTTGGAGTTTTCAAAACTGCTGAAACTTTGAATTTTGATTGCAATTTTTTGCAGATGATATCAAGGTGGGTTTCGCCCATACCTGAAAGAAGTGTTTCGTTTGTTTCTGAGTTTTTTTCGATTGAGAAAGTCACGTCTTCTTCTGAAATCCTATACAAACCTTGGATAACTTTTTCTTCTTGTTTTGAATCTTCTGCTGTCACCGCAAGTGTTATCATTGGTTTTGGGAAGTCTATTTCTGGATACTTCATGCCGAATTTTTCGCTTGCAAGAGTGTCGCCTGTGTTTGTGCTTTGAAGTTTTGCAATCGCGCCGATATCGCCCGCGCAAAGGCAATCAATAGCTTTTTGCTTCTTGCCTTTCATCACAAGTGGCGAAGAGATTTTTTCTGTTTTGCCGGTTGTCATATTCACGAGTGTGTCGCCCGGTTTTAGCATACCTGTCATCACTTTCACGATGTTCATTTTTCCAACGAATGGGTCTGCGATTGTTTTGAAAACTTTTAGCGATGTTGCACCATCTTCAGAAATTGTGATAGGAACTGTGTTGCCTTCGCCGTCGATTGCTGTGATGTGTTTGTTTTCGCCAGGTTCTGGCATTACTCTCACGATTTGATCCATCAAGTTGAAAACACCTTTATTTGCCGTTGCAGAGCCACACAAAATTGGAACTGTGCTACCTTCGTTGATACCAATTCTTACACCTTTGATAACTTCGTCATTAGTGAGTTCGATACCTTCGAAGAATTTATCAAGCAAGCCTTCGTCGTTTTCTGCAGCCGCTTCGATAAGTTGTTTATATGCGTTGTCGGCAGCTTCTTTATATTCTGCTGGAATGTCAATTTTGTCGCGTTTTGTTTCGCCGAATCTATATGCACGTTGGCTTAGGATAGAGATATATCCCACCATTTTGCCGTTTTCTAGCATTGGAAGTTGCAATGGTGCAATCTTTGTGCCAAAAGTTTCTTTTAGCGCCGCGATTGTGCCCACGATATCTGCGTTTTCCTTATCCACTTGGTTGATAAACAACATCATTGGAAGTTTTGCTTTCAAACATCTTTCGATTGACTTTTCAAGACCTACTGTCACTTCGCCCGTTGGACCTGCAACGATGATTGCTGCATCAGCAGCTTGCATGCCTTGATAAATTTCTCCCGCAAAATCGTAAAAACCTGGAAGGTCGATAAGGTTTAGGCGAAGTTCTTTCCATTCGCATGATGCAACTGAAAGTGAAATTGAAATCTTTTTTGCGATTTCTTGTTCGTCGAAGTCCATACATGTTGTTCCGTCGGCTATTTTTCCCATGCGGTCAATTTCGCCAGCGTTATACAAAATCGCTTCGCAAAGTGAAGTTTTACCTTCACCACTGTGACCCATGACTGCAATATTTCTTATCTTTTTAGTTTCGTAGCTCATTTTAGTTTTCCCCTTTACTAAAAATTTGAGTGGAAAAGATAAGAAATACATCAAATCCTGATTGTTGATACCATCGTATCTGTATTACTTAAATTCAGTTTTGACGTATTCCCTACCCTCCATATTTTTCATATATTATATACCATAAACCTCGCAACTTCAAGGGGGTTTTGAAAAAAAATCATGCAATTTTATATCTTTTTACATCTTTTTTGGGTGTTTTGTACGTATTTGGATATTTTATTTGTGATTTTCTTAGTTTATTAAGCTTGCATATTTCAGCTTTTCACACATGTCATCTTTTGAAAGAACAAGCCTTAGCGACCCAAAACCAGTCTTTTCTTTCACGATATTTCTAGCCACGTTTCGCGCTGTGCCGTTTATGCCATCCAAAATTTTTACGTTTTCAGAAAAGGCATAGGTGAACACATCTTTGCAGAGTGCATAATGCGTGCAACCCAAGATTACTGCTTGAAATTTTTTTGGGTGCGACCTTTTTATTTTTGTGATTTCGCGGTAGATTTCTTCCTTGTTTGCAATCTCGCGTTCTATGATTTTTGCAAGGTTATAGGCGGGATGAATCGTTATTTTTTCCGCCGTTTGGGGTGAAATTTTATTCCGAACAACTTCGCATGTTTTGGGGGTTGCAATAAGAAGTGCACTGCCCATTTTGCCGTTTGAAACACCTTTTATTTCCGGCTCTATACCGAAGATTTTCGTTTCGGGAAAGGCGTTGCGAATGTCTTTTATTGCTAGGTTTGTTATGGTGTTGCATGCAATCACAACGGCTTTTGTGGTGGTTTTTATCTGCTTTTCTAGGTTGGATATAACAAGCTTGGAAACCTCCTTTTCTCCCCTTGTGCCATACGGCATATTTGCGTTATCCGCACAATAAACAAAGTGCTCTTTCTTGCAAATTGCACGCGTTTTATTCAGAAGTGATATCCCGCCAATACCGCTGTCGTAGAATATTATTTCTTTCACATTCTCACCTTTTTGCGGGGTTTTTCTTGTTTTTTTGCGTTTTTCCCCGCCCTTTAGATAAATATATGAAAAAATACTAAATTCGTTGCTAAAAATAAAAATAAATGGCTATTTTACTTGCATTTTTCCCATTTATGTGATAGAATCATGAAGTTAAATATGCAAATTATGTAAATATAAATATTAAGGAGAGAAAATCGTGCCAAACATCAAATCAGCTAAAAAGCGCGTTCTTGTAACTAAAAAAAGAACTTTGGAAAACAAAATGCTAGTATCTGAAATCAAAACTTCTGTTAAGAAATTCAACGCTGCAGTTGCAGCTGCAGACACTGCTAAAGCAACTGAACTTTTCAACGCTACACTTTCACTTGTTGACTGCGCTTGCAAAAAAGGTATCTACCACAGAAATAACGCTGCTAGAAAACAATCAAGCATGCAAACAGCTTTGAACAGCATTTCTAAATAATTATAACAAAAAATTTGAGCGTGCAATTTGCACGCTCTTTTGTTTTGCCCTTTTTGGGACTTTGATTTTATTTGGTTCGATTTGTTGTGTGTTTTTTGTTTGTTTTTACACATTTTTATTCATCAAGTTTCGAAACTGCATCGTTTGGAATGTCGACAGTGATTTTATCGCCAATTTTGTAGCCTTCTGTTATCGCGATATCGATTTCGTTGCCGTCAAAATCCACCGTCATGCTGTTATTTGCAATTTGCGTTACAACACCGCTGTGCGTTTTGCCAATTTTCACCAAATCACCGTTGATATAATAGTTTTGATTTTCCTTTGACACGACGTTGTTTTTATACTTTGCGAATTCTATTGCGATAAGCGTCGTTTTTGGGGTGTTTTGGATGTTTTTATAGCTGTCGGTTTGTTGGATGCGTCCGCCACAAAGAAGCGAAACTGTGCGGTTTTGGACGTTGAAAGGGCGAGATAACAACAGCACGCAAAGTTTTTTTTCAAAATTCGCATTGCACTGCTCTGTTATGTTTTCCAACACTTGCAAAAGCTGTGTTTTTTCACTTTCTGCCACGCTGTGAAATGGGCTGTCCAAAATCAAAACGCTGGGATTTTTTCTGAGCGCACGCAAGATTGCAAGCTGAAATTTTTCTTGCAGGCTGAGATTTTCCACTTTTTCGCTTTGCTTGGTGTTAACAATGGTGTTTTCAAGGAAACTTTCGCAAATCAGATTTTTATATTTCGAGTTTTCAAAATTTGCCGACACTGTTTTTTTGCCATTTAAAAACCAATCGCTTTGAATCGCGGAAAATTCTTCTTTTGCGATTTGCTTTGTGATTGCTTTTTCATGCAGAGTTATGAAAGTTTGATTTTTTTTAGGGAACAAAAATAAATCGAGGAGAGTTGTTTTCCCCTCTCCTCGTTTAGAAAAGACTATGTTTAGCCCCTCTTTTATTCCACAATTCAAATCTTTCAATACTTTCGTGTTCTTGATATATTCAAATGTGAGATTTTCAATTTTTAGCATGTTATTTAATATCAAACTTTGCTTTTAGCGCAGAAACGATAACTTCCGCAGCTTTATCAACACCGAAATATGCAACGTCAATACAAATATCGTAATTCTTGTTGTCGCCCCAAGTTTGGTCGGTATAATAGTTGTGATAGTTCGCACGTTTTTTATCCGTTTTCTTGATGTGACCCACAAGATTTTTTTCTGGTATTTCAGGATGACGACCGCCCACTCTTGCAACTTTTTTATCCATATCTGAACAGTAGATGAAGATTGAAAACACGTTGTCGTATTCGCGGAGCACATAGTTTGCACATCTGCCGACAATAACGCAATCTTCACTTAGCGCAAGGCGTTTGATTGTTTCTGATTTTTTAAGGTATAGGTTTTCATAAGTTGGCGCGTCTTGATAGTTATAGAAGTTTGAAAACATTATCGCATTTGCACTGGCACCAACGCCGTCACCAAACATGAATTTTAATTTTTCATCCGCTTCTTCAAACAATTCTTTGGAATATCCGCTTTCGCTTGATGCGAGTTCCAATAGTTCTTTATCGATATATCTATACCCCAAAAGTTCTGAAACCTTCTTTGCGAGTTCTCTTCCACCGCTGCCAAATTCTCTTCCGACTGTAATCACATAGCTCATATGATAACCTCCTTTCGTTTTATGGTTATATTCTAACTCATGTTACGCAAATAGTCAATACCCTTTTTAAAAAAAATTAAAACAAAAAGCATTGGATAATAATAACCAATGCTTTTTGTACGTTTATATATACATATTTTTAACTTTTATTTTTTATTATTTTTTAAGCTGATATAATTTGCGATAAGAAGTGCCAAAATAATCAGCATTGCACCTATCACGATGAAGATATATCCGCTTATCGTTGTCATTTTTTCATACAGACCTGAAATCAAAACTGCTATTGTGAGAACTGGCGTCACATACTTAACGAAGATTTTGAAAAATCCATACCATTTGAAGTCGTCGCCGTCTTTGGCAAGCTCTGTTTTCAATTCTTCCGGTTTCACGATATAGCCAATAGCAATACAAGCGGCAAACGCGAGAAGCGGAATCATGACATAGTTTACGATTTCGTCGAGATATGTGAGCAAATCATAACCAAAGATGTTGATTTGTGGAACTGCACCGAGTGACAGCGAAACGAAAACGCCAATAAGCGCGATTGCACTTGAGAAAACCACAGTTGATTTTATTCTTGACCAACCGAGTTTTTCAATCGCCACTTGCGAAACAACTTCAAGCAAGCTTACGATTGATGTGAGCGCTGCAACAACCACCAAAATAAAGAACATGAAGCCAAAGAAGCCCCCAAATGGCATTGAAGCAAAAACTTGTGGCAACACGCTGAACATAAGACCTGTGCCTTCGGTTGGAGCAAATCCAAACGCGAACACCGCTGGGAAAATCGCAAGACCCGCAAGGATCGCAACTGCTGTGTCTAGCGTGCAAATCGTGAAGATTGAAGTTGAAAGTTTCATTGATTTGCCAGAATAACTGCCGTATGCAATCATTGCGCCAAGACCAAGCGAAAGTGAATAACACGCCTGCGCCATAGCCATCAAAACGCCGGAAAAACCAAGCGCTTTGAAATCGAGTTTCAAAATGAAAAATTCCAAACCTTCCATAACGCCGTCGCCAAGAGTGAGCGAACGCACCACAATCAAAATCAGGCATGCAAGCAAAAGTGGCATAGCAATTTTGCTGAACTTTTCGATACCTTTTTCAATACCCGCACAAACAATCACAGCTGAAATCACCACGAAAATCAACATATATATAATCGGTGAAACACCTTGAGAAATGAAATCCGAAAAATATGTTGACGATGCGAAATTTTGACCCGTCAAATAGTTGACTGCATATTTGAGCGACCAACCGCCGATAACGATATAGTATGCCGAAATCAAAAACGGCGTGACAACACAAAGTCCGCCAATCCATTTGAGTTTTGGGCTGATTGAGCCATATGCATCCACAACGTTTGTGCCTGCTCTTCTGCCGATATAAAGCTCGCACATCATAACGATTGAGCCGAGAACTATTATCATAATAATGTAGACAAGAACAAATGCAGCGCCGCCGCTCATCCCTGCTCTGTATGGGAAACCCCAAAGATTGCCAACGCCAACCGCACTGCCGGCGGCGGCTAGTATGAAGCCAATACTGCTTCCGAATCCTTTGCTTTCTTGCATTTATTTATTTCTCCTTTTGTTTTCTATAGTGTTGTTTTTGAATTTCGTTTGCTATTTTTTTTCGCGGTGCTCCCCCACCCTTTGTTTCCGTTTACAAGGTGTATTCTACCATAATTTTACAAGCTTTGTCAACGTTTTTTATACTGCGGTATAATTTTATTGATTGTTACGCAAAAAAAGTTTTGCACCCACAATGATACGTGCATAGTTTTGTGAAATTTGATACATATTATGCATAGAACAAACGTTCGAAAGGAGAAAAATTATGAATAATCAAAATAATAATAACCAAAATTACAACAGTAGCAAAGCAAACATGGCTGGCAAAGATTCTGGTTCGCCAATGCCAAACACAACAGATTGCGGCTCAAGCAAAAACACAGAAAGAGATTGCAATTGCAACGCGAATGCGAACGGAAATATGAACGGGAATATGAATGGGAAAGCAAACGGGAATGCGAAAAATAGCTACAACAATCAAAACGCTTGTGGCAACAAAAACAGTGACCCTAAAAACTGTGGCTGATAGCTGAGAAACGATAGGTAGGTTTGAAATAAGATAAGATGAAATAAGATAAGATGAAATAAGATAAAATAAGAACGCCAAGGCTTAGCATTCCCTGGCGTTCTTATTTTGTATAGTATAGAATTTATGAATTCCCCTTTTGGGGGAAAGGTTTTGGCTTTTTAGTTTTGCTGTTTAGGTTTCGCGTTTTTGTTTTGGGCGTCGATGTTTGCTGGTTTATCGTGCTTATTTCACGCGAATTGAAAGGTGTCGCTAGCGTAGCGTACGCTTGAAATTATAATTTGTTTGATTTCAATTTTGTTTTCACAAATTCTTTCTCCTTTCATTACTTTAAGATTGAAAATATTTTTTTGATAAAGCACTTGAAATATTATATCTTTTGATATATAATTTGAGTACTTTAGTGATTAGAATATATTACTATAGTGCTAGTTTAGCACTAAAATGTATCAATGTCAATTCTTTAGTTGTAGGTTGGGCAAATTCTTTAATAATATTATTACTATAGTATTGAAAAATGTATACAATTAAGGTATTATGAAAAACAGAATTAAAGAATTGAGAGAATATGAAAAACTGTCGCAAGCTAGGCTTGCAAAAATCATTGGATTTAGCCAAGGAAGCATTTCACAATGGGAGTTGGGAACTAAGGAGCCCACGGCTTCTGCACTTATTGCGCTTGGCAATTGCTTTTGCGTTTCTATTGATTACTTGCTTTGCAGAGAAGATGATATTGGCGTTATAACTATTGCTTATGAACAAACTGAAAGACAAGACGATTTTCAAGCCATGTCTAAACTTTGGCGCAAACTTACACAAATAAACCGCGAAAGAGTTTTCGAACGCGCAAGCACGCTTTTTGAGTTGCAAGAATAAGGGAGCGGGGGTTATCTAGATACAAATTTCTGTGTAGACCATAATAATTAAAAATTAAAAACAGGCTTCGCTCTGCGAGCTCGATAAAAATTAAAAATTGTGGTAAAGCACGGAAGCAAGCTTCCTGTGCATTCAATTATTAGATTAGAAAAAAAGAGCGTTACTTGCAGATAGTAACGCTCATATTATTATATACTATTTGAAATATAGCATGCACGAGCGAAGCAAGTGCTTACATCAATTTTTAATTTTTAATTTTTAATTTTTAATTCGCGTAGCACAGAATTTCATTTCTAGTCGCCAAACGTCGTTCTCCCCCGCTTTTTAACAGGAAAAAACGTCAAAAAAAACACGCTTTCGCGTGGTATTGTTGTTTTATTCAAAGCTTCATTGAATGAATAGAAAAGTTAAATTCTGAATTATTAATCTTGTTTTCCGTTTGGTAAGCTGTGCTTACCTTTTATAGTCCGTAGACTCTGTGTTCATTGCTGAACACC
>JAWXUU010000018.1:0-29475 GCA_044426085.1 Bacillota bacterium
CTTGCCTTTTATGGTGTTTTGTAGTAATTATATTATAATAGGCAAAGAGCAAAAACGCAAGATTTTATCTCGCATTTCTGCTCTTTTTTTGTCGGGACTTTTGATACAGCCCCTTTTTATTATATTCTATTTATATTTTGATTGTATTTTATTTATTTGTATTTTAATTGCATTTTATTTATTTGCATTTTATTTATTTGTATTTTAATTGCATTTATTTTGCAATCATAAGATCACACAGCAAGTGAACACGTTGTTTTCTGCGGAAAATTCCACTTGACCTTCGTATTTTTCGACGATTGCCACAATACTGCTTATTCCAATACCTGTTCGCATAAGGTTGATTGGAATGCCATCTTTGTTGAAAGCCACGTTATCTTTGCAATTGTTTTTGCAGATGATAACTGTTTTTTCAAGCTTATCATAAATAGATACCGATATAAACTTATCGATTTGTTTTGAAGTCAAAACACCGTTGATTGCATTTTCAAACATGTTTGAAAAAAGAACCGTGATATCTTGGTGATGTAGCATGGAATCTTCCGAAAACTTCACGCTAGCAGAAAAGTTGATACCCTTTGCTTTCGCCTTGTTTTCAAAGATTGTCAAGATGCTGTTTGCTGTGTTGTTTTCGCAATGTCGCACAAGGCTGTCCACAATTGCCATTTCTTCAAATTCCGAAAGATATTTTATCGCTTCTTCCGTGTTCCCCTTTGAAAGAGTTTCAAGCAAGAACAGATTGTGATGTCGCATATCATGACGCGCCCTTCGCGTGCTTTCTTCGGCATCTTTCATACCCGCAATTTGGCTTTCGTAAATCCTTGCTTGCAAAAGTTCCACCTTTTGTTCTTCGATAGTTTGCATATACATTATCGTTTTGAAAATGATAACATACATACCCCCCATAATAAGCAAAAATACGATATAAATAAACAATTCTTCCGCAGAATAATACCAAATGTTATTTCCTGTTACGGTGATATGAATCAACATAACGCTGAAAAGTAGCGAAGCGGAAATAAGAAGCCACCAGTTTTTGTTGTTTTTAAATTTCATAGATTTTATAAGATTTTGAATTGGCTTGCCCGCAAAAACACCCGTCGCAAGATACATCGCCATTTGCATTGCCCCTGTCGCCAAATAATTCCAAGCAAAAAGCCAGTTGGATAAAATAAACGAAACAGTCCAAGACAGCGTGTAGAAATTCAAATATACCGAAAACAAAAACGACTTTTTCAGCACTCCATCGTCGGATAAAACAAAGTATACCCCGATTGAAAGAGACATCGTGACAAGATACGAAAGTACAAACATAATGTCGCTATAAAAATATGCTGCACCAAGCCCGATTGCTATTGAACCCGCAAACACAAGTGTCATCACAATAATATTTGTTTTCTTTGGATATCTGGCAAAGTTCGCAATGAAGGATATCCCCGCCGCATGACAAACAAACATCTGAATAATTCGCGTTGCCGAAACCCAGTCTAGCCCTATTTCTATATCCATATGTTAATTCTCCTTATAATATGCAAAATACCCGTCCTTAACCTTTCTATAATATCCGCGCGGAATAAATGTGCTTTTTCTTGTTGACATAGTGATAGTTTTGCCTGTGACCACGCGAACGTGTTGATAGTTTATTATGCAAGTTTTGCCCAAAGCAATGAAGTTTTTGCTGTGCAAAAGCATATCGCACATCTCGCCAAACGTCATGCGCACAATGATTGATTCGCCCGTTTTCAAATGCACGTTTTGATAGTGCAACGATGTTTCCACATGGGTGATATCATATATGCTCACTTGCTTTGTCACATCTTGGTTGGATAAAATAATAAAGCTTGGCTTTGTTATTTCCACCCTTTCTATTGCCTTATCAACCGCACTATAAAATTGGCTTCTATCAATTGGTTTGACAAGATACTGCACAGCATCCACGGCAAATGCCGTAAAAATGTGCTCTTTTGAAGATGAAACAAAAATTATTTGCCCAGAAAAGTCTTTATCTCTTAACTCTTTTGCAATCACGTCACCACTTTTTTCGCCCATGTATATATCAAGCAGTATCAAATCGAACAACTCACCTTCTGCAATTGCAGTTTGCAAGTCTTCACCTGAAACAAAAACGCTAACTTCATATTCAAACGATAGATGTTCGTTTTTATATTCCGACAACAGTGTGGAAATCTCTTTTGCGGATTTCTTTTCATCTTCACAAATCGCAATATTAATCATTCACATTCCCCCAAAAATTATTTATCTCGTGTAATCTATTCGTTTGCTATATCACTATGAATTGATATAGCGTCGATAGTATAATAGTATTAAATATCCTACTAAATTTATATCATAAATTAGTTGATTTTTCAAGTCCTTATTATGCATTTTTAAAAGTATGTCGTTTTTTGGCACAATTAGCACTTTTGTAACAAGAAATAAGAACTTGGCATACTTTGCCAAGTTCTTACAATGTTGATATTTTTTATATTTTTTTGATATTATGTGTTATCCAATAATTCCGAATCCTGAAAGGAAAATCAAAATGATAAGCACAGGGATAAGGTATTTGATACAAATTTTCCAGAAGCCATACCAAGCGAATTTGTATTCTCCGCCTGCTGTGATAATATCGCGGGCTTTTTCTGGTTTCCAGATATAGCCAACAAACACAACAGTCAAAAGACCAACAACTGGCATCAAAACTTTTGCTGAAATTGCGTCCATGAAGTCGAAGAAGTTCAATCCAAACATAGTGAATCCGCCCCAAATACCATATGAAAGTGAAGCAATTGAGCCCAAAACAGCGATTAGCGCTGTTATCACGATGATTGATTTTTTTCTGCTCCAACCTAGTTTATCCATAAGGAAAACCGATGGGATTTCCATCATAGCAATAGAAGTTGTGAATGCAGCGAAAAGTGCCAAAAGGAAGAAAATCGCTGTGAAAATTGGTCCTGCAATAGTTCCAAATTCCGCAAAAATGCTTGGGATTGTAACAAACAGCAATCCAACACCTTGACCAGGTTCAAATCCGAATGCGAAAACCGCTGGCAAGATTGCAAGCCCTGCGAGCATTGCAACACCTGTATCAACAAGCGCAACTTGGATTGAAGCTTTTGCGATGTTTTGTTTGCCTTTAAGGTAGCTACCATAAGCGACAACAACACCTGTGCCTAGCGACATAGAGAAGAACACTTGACCAAGTGCGGCAACGAGCATTTCGCTTGAGAACTTAGAAAAATCAGGTTTGAACATCCAAACAACACCTTCCCAAGCACCGTCAAGAGTGAGCGAACGAATCGCAACCACAACAAGCATAACAAAAAGTGCTGGCATCATGAAGTTGCCCACTTTTTCAAGACCTTTCGCAACACCGCGAAGGCAGATTATCATTGTTACTCCAAGGAACACCAAATGCCAAATAATCGGTGTTATTGGCGTTGCAATAAGCGTGTTGAAAGCTTCAGAAGCTGCATCACCAGTTGCGATACCAGTTGTTACAGACTGTGCGAAATACGCCGCAACCCAACCGCCAACAACAGAATAGTATGCAAACATTGCAACGCAGGCAAGAACGCCCATAAATCCGACAATTCCCCACCATTTTTTTGCGCCTGCTTCTTTTGCGACTTCTTCAAATGCCGGAACAGCACTCTTTTTAGTGTGTACACCCAAAACAGTTTCTGCAAGAACAATTGGAACTGCAACAATCAACAAAATGATTAGATAAGTGAAGATAAACACCCCACCACCGTAGTAACCCGTGAGATACGGGAATTTCCAAAGATTGCCAAGCCCTACTGCAGAGCCGGCAGCTGCCATGATAAAACCAATCTTGGTTTTAAACCCATCGCGTTCGTTATCCATAATTTAAACCCCTCTTTTTTCTTTTGCATAAAATGCAATAAAATTATACCACAGGAATTGGAAAAAATCAATAGTATTGGGTGGGAAAAAAATTACATAAAGAGTTATTTTAGCGTACGCGATGGGGACGTCCTTGGATTTTTAGCGTACGTGATGGGGACGTCCTTGAATTTTTAACGTACGTGATGGGGACGTCCTTGGATTTTTAGCGTACGCAACGTATACTCCTTTGATTTATATCTGCAATTTTATTTGCCACTTGAATTGAAAGGTGAAAGACTGCGGATATCGCATAAAAAAAGAGCACCTTTTCAGATGCCCTTTTGCTTGATTGTGCAGTTTTGATTGTGCAGTTTTGAATTGCAGTTTTGATTGCCGTTTGATATTGCAATTTGAATTGCAGTTTTCTTATTTTGAAATCACGATATCGGCAAGTTTACGTTTTGGAACGTAGTGCACATCATTATCGTCGCGATAGTATTTATGACTTTCGCCATTTTCGATTTCCACCATAACAATTTCTTCGCAAGGCTTGCCAATTGCCACGATAAGCAGCGGCGAGATATTATCATCAAACCCGAGTGTTTTTGAAACTTCGCCCGCAGGAAAATTGCCAATCATGCAACCGCCAAGCCCCATTTCCACCGCGCCGAGAAGCATTGTTTGAGCCACGATGCCAACATCTTTTAGGTATCTGCCTAGTGCAGAATCAATTTTTGTGTCTTGACAAATCACAATAAAGCCAGTGGGACACTCGCCATCGTGTGGGAGTTGCAATTCTGGCAATGCTTTTGCCCATTTTGTCATTTTTTGAACGACTGCGACTTCTTCGCTTTCGTATGCCAAATAATATTTCAGCGGTTGTGCGTTCACGCTTGAAGGAGTAAGCCTTGCCATTTCCACAAGTGAAAGCAATTCTTCTTTTGTGATTTTACGCGAGTGATCGTATCCGCGATAACTTCTGTTTTTCTTGACCAAATCAATAAACATAATAAACCCTACCTTTCATTTTTCTTATTATAACACCAAAAAGAAATTAAAACAAGTTTTTATCCCGAAAAAATGCAAAAGGCAAATCATAGCGTATTTTCAACATACAAAGCGACTAAAAAAAGCCCCCAACGGGGGCATTGCAAGGAGACACCAAAGAAACTTTCAATTTAATATTTGCCCTTGCCACCAAGTTAGGCTTGCTTGGTGGCAAAAGGTTTTTCTTGCATGTTTATTTTGTTATTTTTATATTAGCCCATATAAATAAACCGCCAAATACCACAGTGGTGGAATAGCGATTGCGGGGAGCATGTTTGCCGTTTTGATGCGCGGGATAGAAAGGAAATTAAGCCCGATGCACACCACAAGGCAGTATCCCACCATGCAGATTTCAGTCAGCAATTCCCCCGCCAAAATTGGATAAAGGAAACTTGCGCCCAATGTGATTGCGCCTTGATAAATCAAGATTGGGATTGAAGCAAAAATCACGCCACCGCCAAGCGTTGCAGAAAGCACGATTGCAGAAACACCGTCGAGTATGCTCTTGATAAAAAGCACCGAAGGGTCGCCATAAAGTCCGTCGTTGAGCGAGCCAATGATTGCCATTGCACCCACACAATAAATCAGCGTGCCGTTCACAAAGCTGTGCGCAAACCCCGAAAGTTTAAACTTTTCTTCCACCGTTTTGGAAAGTGAATTCAGCCTTTGGTCAATCTTGCAAAGTTCACCCAAAAACGTGCCAATCACAAGTGACAAAACAAGCATAAGTTCTCCGCCACTAGAAAGCACACCACCGCCGTCAGCAGAAATCATGGATGTGATTATGCCATTCAGCCCAATCACAACAACCGCGATTCCAAGCGCCTTGTTCATAGACTCTTCATAATCCTTATTCACACCTTTTTTCAAAAATAACCCAATGATGCCACCGCCCGCAATAGCCCCAGCATTCACCAATGTTCCAACCATATATCTTCCTTCAACGCCCAAATCCAAAAGTGCGTTTTTTATTTATTCCGTATCACAACTCGGCTATTATATCACGTTTGAAATATAAAAATCAACACATCAAGCAACCAAAAATAAAATATACCGCAAGGTTTCATCAACAAAAGCAGTCTTGAAATTCAAGACTGCTCTTTTGCACTGGTTTTGTTTTTTTGATATATTATATTTGCGTTATATCTCAATAAATTATCGCTGATTTTGGGCAATTTTCCACGCAGTCGCCACATTCGTCGCAGTGGGTGTTATCGATTGAATAAACGCCATTTTTTTGGGAAATCGCAAGGAATGAACACTTATTTTTGCAGATCCCACAGCCGATGCATTTTTCAATATCGATTTTGAGACCTTTATATTTAACCTTGCCACCGTTATATGAAAAATATTTACGATTCAGCTTTGTTTCCCTTTCGATTTTTTCAAAGTCGTAGTCGAATATGTCGCCGTTTCCGCTTTCTATGCACATCACAACCATTGCTGGATATTGGATTTGATCTGCAATGCAAAAATTGAAAATGGGATTTTGTTTGCTTTTGATTTCATCCATACCCACCTCGCAAACTTTGCCCGTCATGCGGATTGCGTAGCCACCATCAAATGTTGGCGCACCATTTTCATCGTGCACAACTTTCGTGTCGGCACTAAGTCCGCAAAGCGAGATGTTTCCGTTTGCTTTCAGGTGTTTATAAAAATCCTTTGTGTACATCGTCATGAAATATATGCCATTTTCGTCGTAGCCACGAAGGTGGGCAATTCTGCTGACTGGTTGGTTTTGTGCGTCCACTGTTGTGAAGCTTAAACAGCCGATTTTATCAAAGGCTTGATAGATTTCTTTTATTTCCATGATTTTCCCCTTGCTTACTTACTTGTGATTTGCAAAAATGATTGCAGTTGTTGTGTTTTTGGGTTTGAAAGACTTTTGCATTCGCCCATTTCCACGATTTCGCCCTTATTCATAAAGATAAAATAATCGCAAAATTCTTTCAAAAATTGCATTTCATGAGTTACGAACAAGAATTCTACCCCCGTTTCTTTTAATTCTTTGATTGAAGAAAGAACTTCGCCCGACAAAATTGGATCAAGTGATGCCGTTGGCTCGTCAAGAAAAATCAATTCTGGACTTGTTGCAAGTGCCCTTGCAATTGATGCGCGCTGTGCTTGACCGCCAGAAACTTCTTTGGGAAGCTTGTCTTTTTCCGCTGTTATGTGCAATTTTTCAAGGGATTCTGCTGTGATTTTTTCACATTGTGGCTTTGAAATGCCTTTGATTTTTTCTAGGATTAGCGTTATATTTTTTTCGATTGTGAGATGTGGAAATAAGTTGTGTTTTTGAAAGACATATCCAATTTTGTTTTGGAACTGCCTTTTGTTTTTTATTGGGTCAAGTCCGTTGATTTGGATTTCGCCTTTTTCAGGCGACTCTATCCCCGCAAGCTGACGGAGCAAAGTTGATTTTCCACAGCCTGATTCGCCTATAATTCCCACAGCGCCAACGTTTGAAATTTCAAAATTGATGGAGTTCAAAACCGTTTGATTGCCGTATATTTTCGTTAGATTGTTTACTTTTATATTCATTATGCCACCTTTTTTGCCAAATATTTCGCAAGAAGCGAAAGCGGAATTGTTATCATAAGATACAAAAGCCACATCACATAATACCCTTCAATCACCGCCCAATTTTTTGATGAAATCACTGTTATCACGTATGAAATTTCCGCAACTGAAACGATTTTGAGAAGTGCCGAGCCTTTGATTATGCTTGAAAGGTTATTTAATATTGATGGCAAAAGTGGTTTTATCATTTGTGGAAAGATGATATATCTATATTTTTGGAAACCTGAAAAATGATATAAATCCATCACCACATACTGATCGTCATCCACAACCGCGATTGCTGTTTTATAGGCATTTGCAAGGTATGGCGCCATATAAAGCGTGAGCGCAATCACACCGAGAGTTAGCTTATCGCGAATCATAATCACATCGCCAAGCACATAAACCGCGAGAAACACCATAACCAAAAGCGGAGTGCCCATCACAATTTCATTGAAGACAACAGAAAATGCATGCAGTATGTTGTTTTTCGATTTTTCCGCCAAAAATAGCATGAAGCCAAAAACCATGCTTGTTGCAAGGGTGATTAAACTTATGATAACAGTGACAACAAAGCCATCCAAAATCATTTTCCAATCGAGAAATATCAAATCGTATCTTGGGTTGTCCGTTGTGAAAAGCAATGCGCAAGCAATGAGTGCTGAAAAGACAAATATTGCGAGCGCGTAGCTGTGCGATCTTTTCATTTTCTTACTCCTTGCCAGCTGGATAGATAATGAAATCTAGCCCAACTTCATCATTTTGCATGAATTCGCCTATTGCGTCATCGTATTTTGTGCCGGCTTGGTCATAGAAACCGCCATCGGCATACATTGATGCAATGAATTCGTTTGCCAGTTGAAGAAGCTCTTCATCACCTTTTTTCACGGCAAAGCATGAAGCTGTTGATTCAGTGATTCCTTCATAGATGATTGTTGTATCCGCATTTGCCACGTGGTCGCCATATATTGTTGATGCGCCGACGATTGCGTCCGCTGTTCCGCGAGAAACTTCCATGAGCGCACTTGCAATTTCTGTGTATTCCACAACTTCCGCACCGTAGCTAGCGGGAATTGTTACCGCGATTGAACCTGCAAGACCGGCAAAAACCATGCCGTCGATTGTGAAGAATTCTTCTTCTGTCATATCTTCTGTTATGTTGTTTGCGATTGCAAAATCTTTGTTGACAAGTGCAAGACTTCTACTGTATCTATATGGGTCGGAGAAATCTGCCTTCAACTCTCTTTCTGGTTGTGCGGACATATCGCTTATCAAAATATCCACATCACCTGTGTCTAGCGCAGGAATCAACATTGAGAAATCCGTGTTCACAATTTCAACTTCCATACCAACATATTCACCAAATGCATAGGCAATATCAACTTCGAATCCCGCTGGATTTCCGTCATCATCCAAATACATAAATGGATAGTATTTTAAATCTATACCCACGCGAAGAACATCTTCATCGGCTTTTTCACTTCCGCAACCAACAAGGCAAAGCATTAAAATCGCAATTGTCATCACCACGCAAATTAGCTTTTTCATTTTTTTCATTTTTCCATCTCCTCAATTTTCAATCATTATTATTTCTAAGTCTTTTGCCACGTCTGCAAGGGAAAATCTTTTCATGCTGTTTTCAAATTCGCTTTGCAAACTTTCGAATCTGCTGTCAAGCAAATTGTGGATATTTCTGCCCACTGGGCATTTTTCGTTTGGATCAGAATGGAAACCAAACATGCTCTTTTTGTCACAATCCACCGCCATATAAACATCAAACATAGAAACTTCCGCAAGATTTTTCACAATCTGGCAACCTTTGTTTCTATCGATGATTTTCGTTATGCCCGCATCGTTAAGCCCCACCAAAATCTGCCTCACAACAACTGGGTTGACTTGCAAACTGCCCGCAAGAAATTCCGACGTGATTTTATATTTATCATAAAATGTGTCTATCGCAATAAGAATGTGTATCCCCATTGCAAGTTTACTTGAAACTTTCATATATCTCCTCTGTAATTTTATTTATTACATTGATATTAGCAAATATTTACTGTGATGTCAACTGTTTTTTTATTCTGTAAAAAATAAAATTACATTGATTCACTGCTATGTGATTTGGCATTGAATTTTTGAGACAAATAACATAAAATAAAACCAAGGTTTTTTTGCATAAAAAATGCACCCCAAAAAGTTTTGTACTCAATTTGGGGTGCATTTTATTTTTATAGCCTTGGTTTTTTATTTGAATTTATAATTAGTTTTTAAAATATTCATTTTCGCGTCTATCTTTCAATCTTTCGCTGAAAGACTTTGCAAACTCGATATAGGCTGGGTCTTGCATATTCTTTGCGTTTTGCTTGCATATATTGATACATCTGAAACATGCAATGCACTTTTTTTCATCAACCTTGAAATCATCACCGCTTATTGCGCCAATCGGGCACATTTTCGCGCAGATACCGCACGATACGCAATGTTCATTTGTAGAAGGAAAAAATCTTCCACCTTTGCCACGCCCTTCGCCATTATAGCCAGTGTATTCAGCCATTTCGGAAATCTCACCATTTTGAAGTGATTTTACCAGCGGACGGAAGAAATTTGTTGTTTCTATTATGTCATCAGCATTTGGTCTGCCTGTTGCAATCTCTCCATACGTGTGCTGACCAATCAGTCCGCCACCCGCAAAAGGCATGAACCCAAGTTTTTTTACGCACGTACACAATTGCGCAAGTGCAAAATCATATGCCCTGTTGCCATAAGTCACCAAACAAACACAAGGGGTGTTATCACCTGTAAATTCTTTGATAGCATCTAAAGCTTCACCTAATATCAGACCACCATAAACCGGAAAAGAGAACACAACTAGGTCATCTTGCGATGCATTCAAACTTTTCGCTTGTGAAAGTACTGTCAAATCAATTTCGATAATTTCACCAGAAAACACCTTCGCAACCGCAAACGCGTTTTTCTTGCTTGTCCCCGTTGGGGAAAAATATACTGCATATACCATACGTCACCTCACGTTTTTATTTTAAATTGATCATTTTTATAAGCCATTTCACAGCTATTTTCATATAAAAATATCAAAAACTCTTAACATTTACATACTATCACAGCAAAACAAAAATATCAAGAGCTTTTGACATTTTTGTTTTTGATTTGCCCTCAATTTGATGCACTTGGGTTGGATTTGATATAATATTGGCTTGCAGAATGTGATTCACGGGCAAAATGATTCATATATATACGAACTTTTGTATCGAAAAAATTACACTATACAACTATTAAAATAGCCTGTTAAATAATTGACAAATGCGTACTCGAGTGATATGCTATTCTGTGGTTGATAAAAGAGAAAGAAAAAAAATAAGAGATAAGAGATAAGAAAAAAGAGAAAAGATGAAAAAATATTTTACATGAGGTATAAAAAATGAGCTACACTTTTTTGCTAGATTTAGCATTAATTCTTTTGAGCACCAAATTTTTTGGTATCATAACAAGAAAATTCAAAATTCCACAGGTTGTTGGTGCGTTGCTTGCTGGGCTGATTCTTGGACCAGCTGGGCTTGGTGTTTTGCAGGAAACGGAATTTATCACTATGCTTTCGGAAGTCGGCGTTGTTGTTTTGATGTTCAACGCTGGGCTTGAAACTGATTTGACTGAAATGAAAAAATGCGGCGTTGCTTCAGCAATCATCGCTGTTCTCGGCGTTGGCCTTCCGCTTGTTGCAGGAACTATTCTTGGTGAAGTTTTCAGCGTTGGCGGAGAAACTTTACTTGAAAACATATTTATTGGTGTCGTGCTCACGGCAACTTCCGTCAGCATCACTGTTGAAACTTTAAAAGAAATGGGCAAGCTCAACACCAAAGTCAGCAACACTATTCTTGGCGCTGCACTTATTGATGATGTGCTTGGCATTATTGTTCTTACTGTTATTTCAAGTCTTTCAAGTGGCGGAGCAAGTGGTTCTGCAAGCATTGTGATTGTACTTTTAAAAATCGTTGCATTTTTCGTGCTTTCTGGCGTTATCGGTGTTATTTTCCACAAACTTTTTGCAAGTTGGTTTGCAAAAAGCCTTGGCGAGCTTCGCAGATTCGTTGTTATGGCATTCGTTTTCTGTTTGCTGTTCAGTTATATGGCGGAAGAATTTTTCGGCGTTGCTGATATCACGGGTTCTTTCATTGCAGGGCTTATCCTTTCGGGAACAAAACGCAGCAGCTATATCACCGCGCGTTTCGAAACTATTTCTTACATGCTCCTTTCGCCTATATTCTTTGCAAGCGTTGGACTTGCGGCGACTCTCACTGGCATGAGTCCAATCATTATTTGGTTCACTGTTGCGTTGACTATTGTTGCCATCCTTGCAAAAATCATCGGTTGTGGTTTAGGCGCAAGAATCAGCAAGTTTAGCAACAAGGAATCATTGCAAATCGGTATTGGCATGGTTTCGCGTGGCGAAGTTGCATTGATCATTGCAAACAAAGGGCTCGCACTTGGGCTTATCAGTTCGCTTTTGTTCACACCAATCATCATCATGGTTATTGCAACAACAATCCTTGCGCCAATCTTCTTGAAACTCGCGTTCAACGAACACGACGAAGCTGGCGGTCACGAAGAAAAACAATTCACCCACAGGGCGGACAAATCCCAAGATATCGACCCATATAACGGCGCTGAAATCACAAAAAGAGAAGCGCGCATGTTAAGAAAAAAACACGCGTAACACTTTTTTATATTGATTAAAACCAAATAAATATTAAAATAGCCTGTTAAATAATTGACAAATGCGTACTCGAGTGATATGCTATTCTGTGGTTGATAAAAGAGAAAGAAAAAAAATAAGAGATAAGAGATAAGAAAAAAGAGAAAAGATGAAAAAATATTTTACATGAGGTATAAAAAATGAGCTACACTTTTTTGCTAGATTTAGCATTAATTCTTTTGAGCACCAAATTTTTTGGTATCATAACAAGAAAATTCAAAATTCCACAGGTTGTTGGTGCGTTGCTTGCTGGGCTGATTCTTGGACCAGCTGGGCTTGGTGTTTTGCAGGAAACGGAATTTATCACTATGCTTTCGGAAGTCGGCGTTGTTGTTTTGATGTTCAACGCTGGGCTTGAAACTGATTTGACTGAAATGAAAAAATGCGGCGTTGCTTCAGCAATCATCGCTGTTCTCGGCGTTGGCCTTCCGCTTGTTGCAGGAACTATTCTTGGTGAAGTTTTCAGCGTTGGCGGAGAAACTTTACTTGAAAACATATTTATTGGTGTCGTGCTCACGGCAACTTCCGTCAGCATCACTGTTGAAACTTTAAAAGAAATGGGCAAGCTCAACACCAAAGTCAGCAACACTATTCTTGGCGCTGCACTTATTGATGATGTGCTTGGCATTATTGTTCTTACTGTTATTTCAAGTCTTTCAAGTGGCGGAGCAAGTGGTTCTGCAAGCATTGTGATTGTACTTTTAAAAATCGTTGCATTTTTCGTGCTTTCTGGCGTTATCGGTGTTATTTTCCACAAACTTTTTGCAAGTTGGTTTGCAAAAAGCCTTGGCGAGCTTCGCAGATTCGTTGTTATGGCATTCGTTTTCTGTTTGCTGTTCAGTTATATGGCGGAAGAATTTTTCGGCGTTGCTGATATCACGGGTTCTTTCATTGCAGGGCTTATCCTTTCGGGAACAAAACGCAGCAGCTATATCACCGCGCGTTTCGAAACTATTTCTTACATGCTCCTTTCGCCTATATTCTTTGCAAGCGTTGGACTTGCGGCGACTCTCACTGGCATGAGTCCAATCATTATTTGGTTCACTGTTGCGTTGACTATTGTTGCCATCCTTGCAAAAATCATCGGTTGTGGTTTAGGCGCAAGAATCAGCAAGTTTAGCAACAAGGAATCATTGCAAATCGGTATTGGCATGGTTTCGCGTGGCGAAGTTGCATTGATCATTGCAAACAAAGGGCTCGCACTTGGGCTTATCAGTTCGCTTTTGTTCACACCAATCATCATCATGGTTATTGCAACAACAATCCTTGCGCCAATCTTCTTGAAACTCGCGTTCAACGAACACGACGAAGCTGGCGGTCACGAAGAAAAACAATTCACCCACAGGGCGGACAAATCCCAAGATATCGACCCATATAACGGCGCTGAAATCACAAAAAGAGAAGCGCGCATGTTAAGAAAAAAACACGCGTAACACTTTTTTATATTGATTAAAACCAAATAAATATTAAATAAAAACCTCCTTTGGCAAAATGAAATGCACCCAAAGGAGGTTCTTTTTTATCAAGCACGGAAAAAACGATTGTCGCCATTCAAAATGTGCCATCAAATTTAAACTATAAAACTCAACACCAATGCAACAGTGAACATCAGCATAAATGCTATTATCATTATGCTTAGTGTTTTTGAATAGCCTTTTGGTTGGATTTTATCGTTTTTATCCAATTCTTTCATAAGCGGATAAAGCGAAATGAAAAATATGCCTATTGAAAGGATTGTCGCAAAAACCGCCCATCGCATTATTTCTAAGCTACCGATAATTCCAATCACAACCAAGATTGCAATAAAAATCAACTTGCAGTTTGCCACCCAATTGGTCATATATTTCACAAACAAATATTTGTCGGCGTCTTCTTTGCTTTCTTCAAATGCGCAAAATGACCTCATGCTGTTCCCATATTTGAAATCGGGTTTGAAATACATTATTATAACATTTGATAGTTCCATAGCCGCGAACATGAAAATCGCAATTCTTAAAACAATCATCGAGTGCCTCCTTTGGGTATATTGATAAATACTTTCTTTTTATAATACCACTCTATCATGCAAAAAGTCAACAACGAAAACCAATCGTTATATTTTGTTTGCAATCCCGCACAAACCACCCATTCAAGCCACACAGCACAAAAAAAGACCGATTTTCGTCGGTCTTTTGTTTTAATCTATCAGCTAAATTATTATTCAAGATTTATATCCACACTGCCAATATCTGCTGTTGCAAATATTTGTTTCAAGCCTTGCACATACCCAGTGACAATGTTTTTATCAATCTCGACAGTGCCCACATCAGCATATCCCACTGCGCAATATTCACGGGCAAAACCAACAACAGAAATATCGATATCACCAATGTTTGCCGTGCAATTTATCATATCCAAAGAGCAATTTTCCACATCTATATTACCAATATCAACTGTTATTTGCGCTTCCCCCAACGTTGAATTCTCTATTTCAACATTGCCGACATCCGCAGTTATATCAACACCCACAATTTGGCAATTTGTTATTTCAATATTGCCGACATCGAAATTGACATCTAGCTTCCCGAGCGTCACATTTTTTATTTCCAAGTCTTCCACTGCCGCTTTCACGTTCACGCTGTCGAGCTCTTGCCCTGTTGGCACAGATATAATCACCTTTGCATCGTTATCGAAAAAATCAAAGAATCCCCATGATATCAACTGGTGTTTTTCCACGATTTCAATATTCAACGTGTCCCCTGTTATTTCATAAGAAAAGTCTGCGCTGTTTTCGTTGCCATAATAACTGACCGCAAATTTATCTCCAGAAACTATTTCAACATCTGTCAAGTCGTCATCCTTTCCAGTTGTGACTTTGAAAGAATGGTCGATATTTATATTTTTAACATCCAAAGAAATTTCTGCTGTTTCCAACAATTCTGACTTATTGGCATTTGTTTTGAAATTCAACACATCTTCCAAATCCCCACCCAAGGCAAATCCAATAACGGCAAGGATGATTCCTACCAAAATGATTACTGCTGCTATTATCAAATCAATTTTCGTGCTTTTCTTCATCTTTGCTATACCTCCTTTGGATTATTTTTGAGATTATCATTTTTATTAATAAATAAATTGATTTTGTAAGCTTCAACGCACCAAGCACCAACAAATTCGTTAGCCCCACCAAAACAAGACCAACCCCAAGCATTATAAGTCCGTTTGCTATGCTTGTTTGAAAAGCCAGAACGCCTGCAACAAAAACCGCAACGCCACTGACGCCAACGGCGAATACCACCGCAAAAATAGCAACAACAACAGCGCCGAAAACAGCAACAAGTGCCACCAAAATTGCAACAAGTGCTATTGCAAAAGGTATTGTTATTGGAGCTGACAACACAGCAAAAACTAGCGTCCAAACGGATACTGACGATTTATTTTTTGTTTTATTTTCGCTTGCCGATTGCACCATGCGATATTCAGAAGGTTTATCTTCCGCTTCTTCCACGTTTTTAGTCGTGCCATTTTCAACAGAAAATTCCGCCATTATCCTTGATGCAATATGCTTCGGGTTGCCAAGCTTTTCAATTTGTTCTTCCCTGCTATCTTCAGGCATTTCATCAATATAGTCACTATAATATTCAAGCGCTGATTTTATCTCTTCTTTTGGAAGAGGCTTGAGATGTTTTTCTAGCACTGATAAAAATTCAAATTTAGTCATGTTCTCCCCCCTTTATAAGACTGGTTACTCTCGATTGATATTTCTTCCACTCCTCACAATATATATCCTGTTGTTTTTTGCCGTTTTCTGTTATTTTATAATACTTGCGTATTCTGCCATCATATTCCTTGCTGTATGTTTCAAGCAAGCCTTCCTTTTGCAATCTTCGGAGCACTGGATAAAGCGCCGATTCAGAAACATCCACAAGTTCACCAATTTTTTGCGTGAGATCATATCCATATGTCTCGGTGTTCATAACAACACCAAGAACGCACGCATCCAACAATTTGCCCGCAACTGAAAATGTCATACTTGCCTCCTTTTGTTTATTTCATTGATACTATAACACAAACAATACTATTCTGTCAATAGTATTGTTTGAAAAATAATATATATTTTTTTCATAATAGCAATAGCTTGAAAGTAAACAAGAAAGAACTCTTTGAATTTGAATTTTTCGCACAAAAAAAGACCGATTTTCGTCGGTCTTTTTGGGGTGGTTATTTTATTTAGTGGGTTTACGATATCACCAAAGGTAATCTAGCTCCTGATAGCTACTCACAAGCAAGTAAGTTCCATCTTCTTCTACTTTATATTTTGCAAAATCAATTTCGTATGTTCTGCCAAAGCTATCTGATATTTCAAGTTTCACGCTTATATCATCACCTGTTTTTATCAAAACGTCATCAAATATCACCGCATAATATTTTCTATCATCGGCTTCACTCAAATCTGGCAAAGCAACTCCCATTTCAAGATATTCTTCTTCATCCATATATCTTCCAACCGATATAAATTTATCGTTGATATATATCTTTGGTATTATTTCTGTTGAAATATATGCTGGCTCATCCAAAATATTGTTTTTAAGTTCGGAAAATAAGATTTTGTCAATGTCAACCACCATGCCTTTTTGCTCGTCATAACCGCTTTCTTTTTTATTGTACATTACGTGATTGCTGTAGTATCCACTAATTTGAACATTCGACATGTTTTCAGCTTCTATGAGTGATGGCAAAATTTCATTTGTATTGTTACCGTTATCCGAAATTGTTGCCGTGATATCGAAATTGTTTGAAAGTGGGACTTCAATTTTTCCATCAGTAACAATGCCGTTTTCCACTTGCAACTCGCCACGAATAATTTCACTGCCATTGTTTATCGCAATGGAAATTTCTGTTTGGTCGGTGAACTGCTTCAACGATAAATTGAAAACCACTTCAACGGTGCTATTTTCAAAGTCGAACGCACCGAAATCAACATCTATGTTTGAAAAAACCTCGCTTTCCGTCTGAGCTGGCAAAGAAAACATGCTGAGTTGCGATTGAAGCGAATAAATCTGACTTTGCGCCATAGAATAAGACGATTGCAAATATTCGTATTTGTTTTCTAACGTGCTTATTTTCACAGCACCATATATCCCAAAACACAGCGCGACAGCTGTTATCCCCGCCGCGATTTTCACGAGCATTGATTTGCTTTGTTTGCGACACTCTGCCATAGCTTCCGAAACGGCGATTTGGATTTTTTCTTCCATTTTCGCAGTTTTTTCGCTTTGCAAATCAGCTGGTGCAGTATCATCCCCATCGAGAAGATATTAAACTGGCACTTCAAAATATTTTGCGATTTCAATGATTTTGCTTGTTTCTGGAATGTTAGACCCCGATTCCCAACGCGAAACAGATTGACGCGTCACATCTAGAACTTCGCTCAAAACCTCTTGGTTTATTCCCTTTTGTTTTCTGAGTTGATATATTTTTTCACCTATTGTTTTTCCGTCCATAAGTATCTCCTTTCTGCCACTATTTCTATGCCGTAATCATACTATTTGAATGCTGAAAAATCAACCACATTCATAAAACAACATGTAACATTGCGGTTGCAAAGTGCTATTTCCAAGACTTTTCAGCGTTTTTTCCCTATATTATACCATTCCCACCGATTTTTGTCAATTTTGATATTTAGTAAAACAAAAGACCGATTTTCGTCGGTCTTTTGGGGTGGTTGCTGCGTTTATTTTTTATTCGTCAAGCATTTTTGTTTTGCTTTTTTTCATTTTATTTAGTTGCTCACGTTCGATTTCTGTTATACTGCATTTCGGCGTTTGCATATTTTCTGGCATTGTTCCGCCCGTTTGGTTGATGGCAAAATACGTTTGTCCAAGTGCAATAACTTCCTTTCGAGGGTCGCCGTTTTGCACGATAAGATAACATGCATAGCGAGTTAGCTTGTAATCAACAAGATTCCTTTTTCCGCCCTTACCATGTTCTATCAATTTGTTGACCTCAACAAATTGATCATCAACAATATATCCACTATTTTGGCACGATAGCATTGCTCTGTCAACTGCTTTGGAAAAATTTCGCCATTCAGTATACCCTAAAGCAACTTGCAATTCTCTTGCAAGCCAAAATTCTTCACCGTTTTCATCCATATGTTTTATATCTTCAAAAACAACATATTCCTGCACTTTCAATTCAGCCATATCAAAATCCCCCTGTTAATATCACATTTATTATACCACGCACACTGCTTTTCTGTCAATATAGAAAGTAGACAATCCGCAAAAGTGAAAACATTATTGACGTTTTCAATATTGCCAGCACAGCAAAACAAAAGACCGATTTTCATCGATCTTTTTGGGGTTTTTTCAAATTTAGTTGTGATTTTTTTCGCCTTCAAGAATACTGTCTATTGCAAGCACCAGTGCCACGAAAAATTCGGGGTGGTCTTCTGTGTTGATATCCAGTTCGTATGAATCTCCCCACGTCATCCACACTTTGTGGACACTGCCGAAAAGTTTGCCATCCACCGATATTGAATAGTCGTGATCCCAGAAACTGCCGTCGATTGTTATGTTGCCATACGGGCTTTCAACCTCTATTTTTTTATAGAAAAACGTGAATTTCTTGTTGATGGTCGCAAACAGTTCGCCGTTCACAATCAGCTCAAATTTTGGCAGCAGTGTTAGCAATCTTTGCTTGATAAACACAACTTCTTTCCCGCTTGCATCGCAAAGGTGAAGTTTGTTGCCAAGGGCAAAAACCTCTCCCCAAGCAGAATAAACAGCGTTTTGGTTTTGGTCATAGATGTCATACTTATCACCTATTGAAAATATCTTTTGTTTTATGTATAGTTTCATTTTTTGTCATCCTTGTTAAATCGCTCTGTTTCTACATCAATCTCAAAAACTAAATCCATTTCAAAAATATCCCCTTTACCGCCAATTTGCGTTGGGATATATCCTACAAACGAGAATCCTTTTTGCGCATATTCGTCAATAACAGCGCGATGCTCTTCAAACTTAGCACCAAACATCTGATTCCCATTCAATTTCACATATTCATATCTCTTCATTTTCTTTTCTCCATATTTTTATAAATCTATTTTGTTCATTCTATCTATTTCGTTTTTCTATTACTTTACCTGCTTGGAAATTCAATCTTTTTCAAGCTATTGCTGTTGAAACTATGCATCCAACGATAAAACTTATGCTGTTTAGCAATAGCGATAGCTTTAATGTGGTTTTTAGTGGCGTTTTGCTTATATATGTTATCATAAGCGCTTCGACAAATACCACGCAAATTTCAAGGGATAGCAAAATTGCCACATTCACGCTTGCCATGATTTGGAATAGGCACAGCATGATAAAATTCAATGCTGGATTTGTTGCAAGGTTGCAAAGCAGAACCCAATATGTGAGTGACTTATCTCTTTTTATAAGGTGAACTATGCCACATTCTATAAGTATTGTCAAAATCAGCGCACTTATCATCAATATGGCAACTGTCCAAAATTCGCTCATTTGTTTTAGCCTTTATTTTCTTCTTTGTCTTGCGCGTTTTGGTTTTCACTTTTCTTTTTTGCACGCTTTGCAAGACGCCCTGCAACATAAACTATACCGCCAACAACAATCAAAATTGGTATCAACATTATGACACCAACATGAACCCACATCACGGGCGAAACATCTAATATTTGTGAAATCAAATTAATATTCATTTTTAATCCTCCAATATAACCTGCCGTCAGCAGTTTTTCTTGTTTTTAGCTGAAATATAGATTGCAACAGACGAGACCACTATTAAAACCGCGAGAAGATATTTCAGCAAATCCCCTTGCAAAAATAGCATTGCTGTTGCGATATGACCTATCAAAAGCGCCAGCGTTGTCAGACCGAAGCTGAGACCTTCGGTGTTTCTGCCCATTGCAGAAAACACAATCCCCAGCGTGAGTGGCATGGACATATTGAAAAGTACCAATCCCACCACGCATAAAAACGCGTTGCCACTGCCAAAAAATATGAATGGCACCGAAACCGCAAGCGAAATTGTTCCCAATTTTCTCACGCCAAACTTATCCCCCAATATTCCACCAAGCGCTTTTCCCCCGCAAGCAGAACATGATGGAAGGATAATCAGCCAACCGATATTCCAAGAAATTTCAATACTGCCACCAACAAATGATCTGAAAACAATTGTGGCAAGTGCGAGCAAAACAACCCATTCATATTTGACTTTTGTGTTGTGCAATTCAAAAGCAATCGGATCGCTTTCACCTTTCACAAGCCCAAATTTCCACATAGATATATTCGCAAGCGCCATAATCAAAATTGGAATATAGATATATTCAACACCAAGCCCACCAAGAAGCGTGCCAAGAATCAGCCCCACCGCACCAGTTGAAACAAAAATACCACTTCTTGCAGCTTTTCCGTTTGAATAAACAAGACTGTCTATTCCCCCTCCAACATGAAAAAAGGCATTTCCAACACTGCAAAGAATCAGCGCACAGATAGGCAAGCTGAAAAACGCAAGGGATACCAAAACAAGCAGTCCCCCGACAAGTCCCGCTTTGAAATTTTTGTTGCAATCGCAAAACGACCCAACAAAAACTTGCCCACCAAACGCAATCACATTATATATAAGCGCCAAAATGGCATATTCACTCACACTTGTAGATTTCAAAACGCATGATATCAAAATAAAAAAGCAAGCGAAATCCACCGCAAAATGCGAAAATGTATATGAAATTAGCGATTTAGTTTCTCTTTTCATAGCTTCATCCTTTTGATAATTTTGGTTTCTGATAATTTAAAGATTTTCATCATCTTTAGTGTATTATATAAACTAATACACTAAGTGTATCACACAACATCGGCATTGTCAACATATTCATAAAATTAAAAGGTGGTTTTTATCAAGCAAATAAGCAAAAATCCACGCAATGCAAATTAACATTGGTGGATTTTGGCTTATATCTGCATCATTTTTTCTCAAACAACAATCTGCCGACCGCATTTCCTATCAATGCTACAACTGCATAAATTGCAATGTATACCCACGCGGTGCTGTTGTAGAATATAAAAACTGTCGGAACAAAAAGCAGGGCGACCAAGCCGACATATGCTAGGTTTATTCCTATCTTTTTGCCTACAAAAAGGCTTATAACAAAACACGCTATTGGCATTGCAAACAGCATTAACAGCATCAATATGCCCGTGTTTCCATTTGTTAAAAACGCCAAAAGTGGCAAAATATAAAAAGCTATTGCAACCAGCAATACATGAATCCACACTTCTTTCAGTTTTTTGAATTGATTAATTTTATTCATTTTTCACTCCTCACTTATAAATAATTCTTCCACGCTCGTGTTCAAAAATTTTGCAAGTTTCATTGCAAGTTCCAATGTTGGGTTATATTTATCGTTTTCAATAGCAACAATAGTCTGCCTTGTCACGCCAAGTGAATTTGCAAGATCCGACTGTCTGAGCCCCAACGCCTTTCGCTTTTCCTTTATGAAATTTTTCATTACATCCTCACCAAAAACATTGTTAAAAACGAGGAAACAATCATCACCGCAAAAACAAACACTATAATCTTGAAAATAGTTTTCATTATAGGGTGATTACCTTCACGTTCTTCATCATCTTTCGTAGCTTTATATTTCATTATCATCTTGGAAACACCCTGAACAGATAATGTGACCGCAACAAGCAAAATTGGAATTATATTCATTTCTTTTCCATCGAGAAAATAACTCGCACTCTCCCACAATCCCCATAAACACAATGCAATATAAACAAAGTGATACGCAATCATTTTAGATTTTGTGTCAAGCGCCCTTTCCATCTCGTCAGCATTTGGGTTATTAAAATAATTCTTCATTGCTACCTCCATATAAAAATGTCAAACATTCTTTACATTTTTATACTATCACAGCAAAATAAAAATGTCAAGAACTTTTGTCATTTTTGTTTTAGATTTACTCTCGTTTTATCGCAAGTAAAATATTGTCACAAAAAGCCTGTTAATATCAAAAAAATCCACCAACACAAGTTCGCATTGGTGGATTTGGCTTTATTTTATCCGATTTGGCTTATTAGTTCTTCTGGTGAAATTCCATATAACTTTGCGAGTACTATGAGATTCGATGTTCTTGGGACCAACTAACAGTCAATGCTAATTATAAATACATATAACAAAAGGGGGAAACGCTTTCTTGCTTTCAATTTGTTTTACAAGATTTTCCAGCTGCCTTTTTTATCTGATCCAACTCTTTCAATATATCCATTTTCTTTTAATATCTTCAATCTTCTTTTTATCGTTGCTGTTGAAATATTCACTTGATTTGATATCTCATCCGCCGTTACACTACAATTTATTGCGATAATATCTAATATTTTTTGCGATACAGTATCAACTTTACATTTTACAGTATCATTTTTGTGATTTACAGTATCAAAATCTTTATTTGCAGTATCACCTACCACATCTAAACTTACGTGCATTTCTCTGTTTCTTAGAACGTTTTCTTTCCCAATCAAAAGATTTTCAAAAAACCTTTCTAGGAAAACCGTATTTGAATAGATATCTTTTTCGTAGTTAGTATAGTTTGCACGCACAAGAGCATTTCGGAAATACCAAGAATGCTCGGAAAAAAGGTCATTATTCACCTTATATCCCATTTTGCGCAGATATTTGATTGCAAAAACTGCCGTCGCCCTTGTGTTGCCTTCGAAAAACGGATGAATTTGCCAAATGCCAGAAACAAACTTTGCAATGTGATGAGCTTTTTCTTCTTTTGACAAATATTTATATATAAATCCTCTCTCTTGACTAAAGTCATATTCAAGCGTTGCCATAATATTTTGAAAGCTAGCATAAAAAACAGTGTCCCCGTCCAGAACCCATTCATCTTTGACAATATCATAATCACGCAATCTGCCTGCAAAATCAAATCCTTCAAACAGTCTTTTATGTATTGATATATATTCCAATGGATTAAAGCTGAATGTTTTTTCGCTGAGGACTTCTGCTATTCTAGCAGAAACTTTATCTGCCTCCTCCGTGCGATTCTCCCTTTCTTTTTTTGAACCAATTTCCCTATAGTACTGGTCAATCACTTTGTGAACTTCCTCAAAAGTAATGTCCCCTTCGATGTTTGACTTTGCAGTTTTGACAAGATATTCGCTCGTTTTTAGCCCATCAACCCCTTGAAGCCCAATAGCCATTTCCCAAATTTCGCTTTTCTCTCGCTTGTCAGGCTCTGGTGCTTTTTTATACTCATCAAAATTCAACATAACTTTCTCCTTATTATTCATATTATAACAAACAAATCCAAGAAATTCAAGAAATATCCCAAAAAAACGCAAAAATACCATAAAAAGGGTAGAAAAATAGGTCTACAAGTGAAAGACTTATAGACCTATTAGGATGGTGCGGATAAAGGGACCCAGCCCCATGTCGTAGACACTAGATCCTAAGTGCATTTTAGGGGTGCCACAACCCGCATAAACACTGACTTTTTTCACCTTTTCCCCCAATTTTTCCCCAAAAATCCAACACTAAACTTAATTTAGTCTAGTGTCTGAAATCTTGCAAAATTACGATTCTATTCAATATAAATTATCTGCTAAAATAAAAATATCACTAAAGACCTTCCACTTCAAATAATTATTATTAAATATGCTTATAGCCTTCTTTTTCTGCGTGTCCCAATAAATACAAAAAAGCATATGCTGGTATTCTTAAAATTTCTTTTCCACTTGGTGTGTGATGAATGCCGAAATCTTCTGGGTTTTTTGTCACAATGATTGAAGCTCTTGCCCTGTCACACATTTCTATTATTGCGCTATCATTCGGGATTGGAGCACCTTCACGATATTTCACTTCAATGAGTATGTTTGCGCCTTTCACATATTCAACAACGACGTCAATTTCCTTTCCACGCTTGCCACCACGCATATATCCCACAGATGTGGCGTTTTGATAATAGAACGCCGCCACGTGCTTATATACAGCCGTTTCAACAACCTTACCCATTTCTGTTGGATTTGATAATATCCCTTCGTCCATGAGCACAGAATTTCGTATCGCAGCATCGGAAATATAAATCTTCGGGCTTGATTTCAAAATTTTTTTTCCCGACATATCCACAGGCCAACTTTGATAAATCAAATTTGCGCTTTCGAGATATTTGATATAGTTTTCAACAGTAGGGCGCGAAACTCCATTCAGTTCTCTTGCGATTGCTTCAATTGAGACTATTTCCGATGACACATTGCACAAATATATAAATATCCGTTCGAGTTCAGTGGAATTTCTGATATTATAAAGCGATGGTAAATCTCTTTTGATGACCTTATCAACCACGTCTTCACGCATGATTTGAGCGGCGAAGATATCATTATCAGATAGCGCCAATTCAGGAAAACCACCAACTTGCAAATAACGCATAAAGTGCTTGTGGATATCAGAAAGTCTAGACATGATATTTTTGCGATCATATTCCGACATATCAACCATACCCGTGATTTTCAAATCTGCTGGCAAAATTGGCTTTTCTATATTCATAAGCTCACAATATTCATAAAAAGAAAGTGTTGGCACTTCTATAACACTCCACCTTCCAGCACCGCTTTCACGGCTACCTTTCATAAGCACAGGACTTGCAAAGCCTGTGGCAACCACTTTCGTTTCGGGTTGCATATCATATATCACCTTTAGCCATTTATCCCAATCTGGCATATATTGGACTTCATCAAAGAAATAATATACATCCTTAGTTGGACATATGTTTTCATGATAGCAATCTAAAATTTCTTGCATGATGCTCAATTTAAGCATTGGATGATCAAGGGATATAAAAACAATTTTTTGCGGACTTACCCCATCTTTCAAAAGTTTTTCAATCATCTGATACTGAATAGTTGTCTTTCCAACGCGCCTTGTACCCGTCAACACAACACTTCTTCTCAAGCTCTTGTTTTCTAACCGCTGCATAGCCTCATAAAAAGCAAACCTCTTATAAGACTTAGCTACATTTTCATTTATCCCGCCATTTTTCCACCAAGGATTATATGCAGATAGAACTTTTAATATATTTTCACTTGTTATAATAGACATAACATCACCTCTTTGCAACTATATTAGCATAAAAATTGATACTTGTCAATATTTATTTAAAGTATAGTTATAATAATTTATATATATTTTAAAAATTTGAACTTTACACAAAAAAATTATCTAATCATTTAAACTTAAGGTGATAACATTATTAAAATTACTAAGAAAACAGTAAATAAAAGGCACCGTGGAGGGTTAGCACTGCGGAGGGGCGGATTTCTTTTTTAGAAAGGATTTAGAAACGTGACACAAAAAATTTAATGCCTCGCGGATGCTAATCAAGCTATTATGAACAATCTTATTTCTAGGACACTTGTTGGTTGCGCGATAAAAAAGAAACTACAGGTTAAATCTGCACCACTACCCACAAAGAAGTTGATATAAGCGTTCAAACAATTCTATCAAAGTTAAATTTTGCTTCAAGAATAGTTTGTAAATTCTCCGCTCTTTCCCAAATACTAAATATTTATAAAGCTAGCTTTAGACAATTTTACAAATGCCAACGAGAATAAATTGAGTTTAAAATCCTGAGTCACATACTAACTTACCTTAGTGCAAACACAGGACTGAAATTAAACTATTTTCCAACCACTTTATTCGCAAGAATATAACGACTACATAATCTAGTCTTCATACCCCAAAACATACCAACTCTGATGATTTCGCAGAAAAATACTGCCAATATCCCCCAAAACATAAGCAGAACGCTCGCCATAAAGACGAGCTTTAAAATATCTTCGTTGCACAAAAGGCTTTTAATTTCTAAGAGATTGGACTGATGATTATTAATTTTTCGTTACGCTATGTAGTTTATCCAATATTTCTGCCATTCCCGAATCCAACATATTGCTTATCTCACTACTGCAATCTATATTCTCATTTAGTATAATTTCATTAATAATTTTCTTAATGTAATGGCTGCCCTCAATATTCTTCGCATTCAAGAAATCATTTATTCTACTATGTAATTTTTGTTGTTCCATGGAATTTTCTTTTGCCAATAAAAACTTTATAACTAACAAAAATATGTTTTGTGTCCAATTTGAAAATAAAATTTTTGGATATAAATCATATAGTTTTTCCGTGAGACAATATTTATCGCAACCGTAAATCTTATATTGATATAGTATTATTCGCACCATAATATCATACTCTAGTCCCGTACTAGCAGTTTTTGATATTTCAATGATTCTTTCTATGTCCAACTTTTCATTAATACTTATCCCCGCTTCTATTTTTAGCATAATTTGCTTTGCTTTATGATAATCATCTTCTAGATTCGTAATACTATAAATTTTATCGGCAATACTAAGCAATATTTTAACATATTTCAATGAATTGTTTATTATGCAAAAATATACAAAATTACAAATAACATTGCCTAAATTTACATTATTTAAATCCGTATATAATTCTAGTCTCATTACGATTGACTTAACATAATTTTCTATAGCATATTCACTCTGCCCCAATAAACCATAAATCCTACCCATCTCTCCAAAAGCATGTGCTTGCAGTTCATGCTTTGCTTCTTTTTTTGCAATATTCTTAGATAATAAAAGTGATTCCTCTAACAAACCAATTGCACGATCATGATTCATTAAATCATTGTGAATGGTAGCAAGTGTATTTAATGTAACACATCTATCATCATAGTAATCTGCATTTATTGATTCATCAAGTTCACAGACACTCTCTAATGTCAATTTAGCATTCTGTAAATCACCTTGTCTCCAATACAGTATCCCCAAATGATGCAAATATTCAGTTTTAGCAAATAGTGAAGCATTTGGATAATCATTTAGTTTTTTCAACTTCTCAATACCTATATCATATCTATAACTATTTTGACATATGGCTCCAAATCTTGAATGCACTAGATAATAATCTTCAATTTCAACATCCTTGTCCTTTGGCAATTTATCTAACATCCCACTGTATATATAATAGTAACCTACCAATGTATGCCATGACGCTAAAATTTTCTCTTGAAAAACATCATTAATATTCCGAATAAATATTTTACATGATTTGTATGTAGGATCAAGTTCATCATAACATATATCAGCAATCATATCATGGATAAAACAAGTATTCTGATTATTCTTTAACCAACCTGATTGTATCAAACTCATAATATCACATCTACTTACTTTTAAAAACGATATTAAATCCCGATTCTTAATCCCATTTATACCACAAACAGATAGAATCCTTAAAATTTCAATTTCAGATGTTTGCAAATTTGCAATATCATATAAGTATTTCAAATGAATTTTGATATATGAATAATTTTGATTATGAGGAACCTTGACTTTTGCATTAACTTCTTTTAGTTTTTTGATGTAATTTTCTTTGATAGCACATATTTCTTGCGTAAGACTATTATTCGAATATGGTACATATTTTGAGAATAATTCAATCAACAAAGTGTTTCTATGCATTAGCTCAAACAGCTCATTTAATTGTTTGATTATTTGTTTTGATATCTTGCACCGATAATTGTTATAAAAAATACTTCTGAGGTCACTTAATGAAAGTGGCTCAATTGTCATATTATTACAATTGTTCTCATTCCTTGTTGTAAAGATAATTGTCACAGGCAAGGAATAAATTTCTTGAAAATTTTCATCTGAAGTATTATAATTATCAATAATCAATAAATAACTTGAATCTAATTTCGACAATTCTTCTGCTATTATTTTTTTTCGTATATTGTAATCCATTATATCATCCATTCCTTTAAAATGAATCCCATTAACCAAACTACTCCACAATGAACCATTGTACTTAACAAAAAATGTTTTATTATATTTTTTTAAATTTTCTAAAGAATACTTTATTGCTAATGAAGTTTTCCCAATTCCTCCATCACCAGATATACAAACGCACTTATTTTTACTTAAGTTTTTTTCTAATTTATTCAAATTTGCAGTACCTACAAAATATTCTAATTTTTCAAAATTATACGATATTAATTCATTTTGATCATCAAACATCTTACCGCGAAACACTTGTTTGACATAATGAATAACATTCGCCATTGCTAATTTTGTATTTTCTTCTTTGTTATCTGCCTTTTTCATGCCATAATCAGATACGCCCTTGATAATTAGCCATTCAATTTTTTTGAACTGACAAATGGCAGCCACACTAGCTCCTTCCATTTCAAGAGCTATGGCCTCAGGATACAAATTTTTATAATCATCTCTTTTTTTTATATTATCTAGCAATTTTGCACCTGATAAAATATCACCAAAAAAAACGTTATATTTTGCACCACGTGATGAATAGTAATTACTAAATGCAGTATACATATCGTTAGGCAAAAAATGCACTGCTCTACTCACACGTTCAACACCTTGTCGTTCTGGCTCATAATTAATTACGCTCAATGAAACATTAATATCCCCTATTTTCTGTTCATTAACACCCGCCAACACATCCCCACTAGATGATTTTATGCCACAACATATTCCAATATTAAAAACAGAAGATACTGAAAACTTTTCCAAAGCATACCTTAAAACTATATCCATACTTAAATGATTTCCTACCCCTATATGAGGAGATTTAAATAAGACAACATTTTGCCCACCAAATTTACCTATATAAAATTGAATATTACGTTCACCGCAATAACAAAAAACTCCACTGTTTGTTTTGAATTTTATCGGTTTAATTTCTTTGATCATATTTTCAAATTCATCACGTGTTGCTGTTGCAATCATTATTTTAACCATTTTCCCTATCTCTCTCACTTCATAGATATTGATAAATTTATTCATTCCAAATACTCTCCTTTGATAAATACCATTTATTTTATTTTATAATTATGTTAGAGTTTTAAGATATCAAAGCTTCTAATGATGAAATAATCACCAAATTCTACGTCGTCAAGAAACATATATTATATTGTTCATAGTTACTATTATACCTGCGATCCATTTTGCTATGAGTACATTTTAAATTTATTATTAGGTAAACTATAAAAAAATCTATGATACTTGATAAGTCTATTTCTCCTAAAATTTTAACAATTTTTTGCTTCTATTATATAATATTTTTTAAACAATTTCAAGGCTATTTAAAATTTCTTTAACGGCACTGTATAAATATTAAAATAACTAACTATTATTTGGAGGAAA
>JAWXUU010000030.1:0-4729 GCA_044426085.1 Bacillota bacterium
AATCACTTCATAATAACTTGTAGGCTGAGTAAAAATCGGCTCTTCAGCTCCCCACAAAATACTTTGAAGCCATGGCACGCCAGCTGTTATAAATACGCAAATAGCACAAAAAATTAGCATCCCTAAAATAAATAGTTTGTTTCTTGATAATTTCATTTCATACCTCCAAATTTTCATTTTCTAATCCACTTTGAGTATAGCATACAGTGCACTTTTGTCAAGTACATTCCCCCAAGTGGCAGATATACGACCCAAGTGGTAAGATTTTTGCGGATTTCACACTTCTAACCCTGCTGCGATTTTCAAAAGCTCCTCTTTTGCGATAGATGGATCGAATGCAGAATAATCACAATAACAACAAATTATCGCATTGTCCTTATATAAAATAAGGATTCTGAAATTTGGCTCTTGCACTACATATGCATATTGATAACCTTCATAAAATCCCTCTTCTAAAACAGATCCATTTTCCGCATCTATACCAATGCTCAAATTATTTGAAGATGTTATCTTGATTTCATATATTTCTTCACCTACAAGTCCAACAACTGTGCCCTCAATATCTCCATGGCTAAGAATGATTTCCGTCAGCACATAATTTTCTGGAATATACGTGAAAACACTTTCTGCATCTTGCATATAATTAATTTCATCATCAACCGAAGTGACGACATCAAAATGGGTTGTATATTTTTCTACAATAAATCTGCCAATCTGCGCCATAGCACTTTGGTTTGAAGCAAGCATGACGGCGCTGATGATTATCACGCAAAGAATTGCCGTGCAAACTTTTGGCAGTTTAATTTTTATTGATGAAATCAAGTTGTGCATGAAGTATTTTCTTTTCAAAGTGGCAATCAGTTTTTTGTTTTCGCTTTTATCTTTATCAAATTCAGATATTTCTTCAAGCTGTTTTTCACCATCGGCTTCTATTGCAGAAACAAATGCTCGTTCGATTTGCAGTTCAACGATTTCTTCATCTATTTGCTGTTTAGTTCTCATCTTTGAGCCCTCCATAACTTTTTTTGAATTTTTCTTTCCCACGATTCAAAATAGTGGAAACAGTGCCTATTGGCATTTTATACCTTTGCGAAATTTCTTTGAGCGTTGCTTTTTCTATGTATTTTTCAAACATAATCTTTGCAGAAACTTCATCAAGACCATGCACGAACATGAGTTCAAACAGTTCCTCTTTTTCCAGTTCGCAACTTACACTGTCAAACTCTTCAATTTTGCTTTCTAGCAAATCAAACAAAACTTCATTTGCAACTTCAACGTTTTTCTTGCGCAAGAAATCTATTGCAACATTTCGCACAACAATGCTCAAATATGCAGTTGTTTGCCTTTCGTTGAGTTTGCCAAAATCCGCAGCGTGCTTGATGACACGGATGAAAACTTCCTGCTCGATATCATCAACATCAGCACGAGTGCCAACAACGTTTCTCGCCTTGCCACGAATCATGCCTGAATATTTATCATATATTTGCAAAACTATATCTTTTTCTTCTCCATCTGGCAGAGATTGTATCATCAAGTAAACCATATTTTTATCCCCTTTCTTATTAAACGAAAAAATTATGCGTTTTTATTCAAAATTTGATAGGAAACTTCGCCTTGATTTTGGAATTTATCATTGCAAAACATGCTATCACTGTTTTGATTTTCAGTAACAAAAATAAGAATTGGTCTTGACCACTCATTTTGAGTTCCAACCGATATATTGGAATCACCAACGGAAACACCAGTCACAATTCCTGTTTCTTGGTCGATTGATACACTTGCATGTGAAGACATCCATGTATATTCGATTTTTTCAAGTTGCTCAGGCGTTGCCAGTTCGCCATTATTCAAATAACATTCAAATTCAAGCTGATATTCTTCGCCAACAGCAAGCACATCCTTTTCCACATATATAACAAAGCCAGCCACTTGCTTTGCGTTCCAACTCAAATAACACAACACAGCTGCAATAAAAACTGCAACAACGCCAATCAAAATTATTATATTTCGTTTATTTCGCATTTGTTTTCTCCTGTTATCATCGGTCATAATTATTCAAAAGACTGTCTATTTCAGCTCTCAATTCTTCGTGGTTGATGATTCTATAATGGTTTGTTCCGTCGTTCACTATGTTATATCCATCTTCACCTAGCAATATATAAACAACATCGATGCCATCTGTGAAAGAAGTGCATCTGATTTGATATTCCACCTCTGCACCAAAACACGGCACTCGATCTTGAACCATTGAATATTCATATTTTGAAAGAATTTCGCTGATTTCTTCACTATATTCCGCAGTCGCATACTCTATGGTGTAACCATCTGTCGCATTTTTCGCCCCATTAACTTCTATTATGCATTCATATATTTTACCTTCTTTGAGTATTGGTTTTGAACTTGAATAATATATCGTCATACAAATTGCAATCAGAATTATCGCAATAGCAATCAGAACTTTTTTATTTTTAAGTAGTTTATTTTTGTTCATGAACACTCCTTTATATATTGAGCAGCAAAACATTATTAAGCATACACCAATTCTCCATTGTCATTATAAAATGATATTTCCCAATCTCCACTTTCTATTATGACAAAAGGTTCTTCCCCATTAAGTGGTGTTATAATAATTCGCTCGCCATCTGTGAGTTGATAGCTTGTGGCCTTTTCTTGATTGTTTGATATATACACAACATCATCAATATCGGCGTATTCAAAATCATATTTTCTCACCATGCCCGAAACTCCCCACGAACTTCCACCGCTTGCAAAATAATATCCAAAAGAAAAACCTTTTCGGTTTATATAAATTGAAAATGTGTGGTCATCTTTTTCATTTGGATAAAACAGCATAGCATAAATTTCATCGCTGCTATTTTGCAAAACAATCCAATCATCATCTATGTTTTGGCTTGATCTCGCATCTTGTTCTATGTTGTTTTTGTAAACGCCCGTGTTGTTCCAAACTGCAAAACCGCCAATCAAAACAGCAAAAATCAAAGCAGTGCAAACCCAAGTTTTATAAATACGTTTTTTTGTAGCCGTCAAAACATCAACAATAACTTCGCCTGATTTATTTGCAGCTTCCTTTTCGTTCACCTTTTCGGCAGAAAGAATTTCACCAACAGAAACGCCCAACGCTTCACCAAGCGGAATCAAAAGCGACGAATCGGGAAGCCCCCTGCCTGTTTCCCATTTGGAAACTGTTTTATTTGATATATTAAGTTTATCCGCAAGCTCTTGTTGCGTATACCCTTTTTCTGTTCTCAAACTTGCAATAAATTTTCCAACATCTCTAGCGTCCATCACAGCACCTCTACTTCTTTTTCATAATAATAACACATCTGAGGCTGTTATTCAACAAAGATTGCAAAATCCTTTGTCTACTTACCGTAGAATTACGAATAACAGATACCGCTTATCATAGTTAGTTATCCAAACTCTTTTTCCATAGGTGGTATCCAAGATACGGAACAGCCGCCGCAAGCTGGTGTAGAAACAGCCATCCAAACAGCGAAATGCCGTTGTCGCCGTTTGCTTTTGCGTATCTATATGCAGTGCCGTACGCTAAAATCGATTGTATCCCTGCCACTATGTACCAAATAATTAATAAAAATTTCATTTCATTTCTCCAAATTTCTATTTAGCCTAAACTATCCATAAACCCCTTCCCCCAAGTGTGGCTTTGGGGATGATGTGAGGATTATATGAATTTGTTATTTTGTTATTTTGTATTTTAATTTCTTTTTTTATAGATTTTGCCACACGCAATATAAACAATTCAAGTATCCATTAGGATATTGAATTATAAAATATTTCATGATTGATTTTCAAAACAGCTTTGCTCCACTATATATAACAGCTAAACAGAACCTTTAGTTGCGTTTTAGGCTGTTTTATTTCTAGTTTCAATATATTGCCCACCATATTTTCCAAACTGCCAGATGCACAATGTTATTCGCTCGCACTCGATTTCACAAACACTAATTCAAGCATATCTTCATCTTGCATGATATCCCTTATGATTTGCTCTTTTTCTTCATCAAGGTCTACCACCCATAGCGACAGCGTTCCCAATGCGTCATCATATGCATATTCACGAATGTGTACGCCAGCTTCTTTTATTTCATTAATCGCTTCATTCGAAGGAACGCTTTTTGCGTAATCATCAAACTCTTTGGCTGTGTAATCGGCATTTGCAAATACTATCAAATCATCCTCCGTCACTACGCTTCTTATAGCCTCAATTTTTTCTTCATCTATATCTTTCAATCCTACAATTAGTTTTCCTTCTATATAATCCACAGAATCTGCACAATAAAATTCCTCAAACTGACTCATATTCGCATCAATTTCATCACGTGTATCTTGCACCATATCTGCCACTTCCATATATTTAAGAATATCGTCAATATCCTGCTCTTCTTCTTTTCTTGGATCATCAGGGGTTATATCGTTGATATTTGGATATTTCGATAGTTCATCTTCTATCACTTGCCCGCCGTTTTCACAACCAGCTGCCGAAAACAGCATGACTACTAAAAGTATACTAGCAATTATAATTTTATTTCTTTTCATAATTTTCTCCCATTAATTTATTCATTTGCAAAGTTTTATTTGTCAATACTGCTTTTAAAAATCTCGCCCATATCTTTTGACCAGTTGTTATTGCTGGATTTTAACGTTTCGTAGAATATTATTTCGCTCATATCTTCATTGAACACTGTTA
>JAWXUU010000019.1:0-27660 GCA_044426085.1 Bacillota bacterium
AATCAATATCTTAGCTGTGTCAAAATCCAATTTATCTGAAACTGCAAGCCTTTTTATTAGTGCCACATAAGGCTCTGCTGCATCGGTTTCTGCAATGCGGATTTTTTGAATCAACTTGTCTAGGCGCAGCCTCACCGTTGGATATGTCACACCATAACTTGTTGCAATTTCTTTCAGCGAACCCGATGCTAAGATAAACTTCTTGATAAAAGCCACATCTTCATCATCAAGCCCCGATATCCATTCAGGAATAATTTCAATCGCCATATAAAGCCCCCTTTTTTAATAATATTAAGTATACACTATAATAATATTAAAGTCAAGCAGTAAATAAAAATATATTTTATTTATTTTAGACAAATAAAATCCACCAACGAAAATTAGCATTGGCGGATTTTGATTAATATATTCTATTTTCCATTCTTTTTATAACACACCACAGACAAAATTCCGAGAACCACACTGCAAATTATTAATGGGATTCCATAAAAAATTTGAACGGATGCTGGAGCGCTTGTGAGCGTTATTAGATTATCTATATCACACTGCATATAGCCCCACCTATAAGCCACCACAGCTGTTGTGGCAAGCAAGCAGATAAATGCACAAATAGCAAATATTCTAGATAAAGTTTTCAATTTCATAAAAGATTCTCCTTATTTCCCACTTTTCTTTTGACTTGAATGGCGTTGCATAAGCTTTTTAAATTCACGGCTTATTATTTCTTTATCTTCACAAGAATAGAGATAGTGGGATGAATTTTCAAGGGTTATGAGTTTGAAATTTTTATTTTGCGAAATGAGTTTTGAGGATTTGCGCATAACAACTTCATCGTGGGCGGATTGAAGAAAAACACCGTTGCATTTCACCTTTTGGATTATTTTTCGCGTCTGTTTGCTTTTTGCTAGCAGTTGGCAAAAACGCGGTATCCACGATATATATTGCCAGAGTTTTTTTGTCAGCTTCACACTGCAAACTTGATTTTTCGCAGCAGCAATTTCGCCTAGATTTTCTTCCTTTTGGAAAATTATCCTTGCAGAAATAACCACACTTTTGAAGGCGACATGCGGATATAGCGGTGATGCGAGAACAAAAAGCGACTTTATGCTGCTTGTTTTTATCGCATTTTCCAATCCGAAAAGCGAACCCATAGAGTGGCAAACGTATATTATATTTTCGTATTTTTCCGATAAACTTTCAACGATCGTTGAAACCTGACTTTCCCAAATTCGCATGTTTGATTTGCCAAAATCAATCACGCTTCCGCCGTGACCTTCAAGCAAAATATTGCAGATTGAAAATTCGCGTGGAACAAGCAAAGCAAGCTCGTCAAAATGCCTTGGCGATCCCAAAATGCCATGACAAAATACCACGCAAGTCTTCGCTGCTTCCACATGCCTTATATATCCATCATGTTTTTTCATCACCTGCCCCCTTTGTTATTCTTCATTGTTAGTATATAATACGCGATGTGCTTTGTCAATAGAAGGTGAGGGCTGTAAACATAACTTCTACTTCCTTTTTGCAAAATAGAAGCCCATGATTGCCAAAAACAGTCCCACGGCTATTTGTATCAACACGAAGTTTGCACCAGTGACCGTGCTTGTCACTATTATTTCAGTTGGTCCATCAGCACCGCCGATAACACCGACAGCGCCTTGTTGACTTTTAGCCATTAAAGTTGTTATTGCCATAAAGGCATACCCAATGATGTTTATCCCTGCGAAAATAGCTGCGATTATTCCAACAATTTTATAACTTCCTCGCCTTCTTTGGTCGTATTTTTGCAATATTGCGTTTGTTTGTTCTAGCTTTTCCGCTATCAATCTTATCTCGCTTTTATCTTCATACGGTGTCATTTTTTCGCCGAGGATATCAGCTACGCTCACTTCAAAAAGCTCTGCTATTTCAATTATCATTTCCGCATCAGGAACTGAAATCCCCTTTTCCCATTTGGAAACAGTCTGCCTGACAACACCAATTCTTCCCGCAAGTTCATCTTGCGAAAGTCCTTTGTTTTTTCTCAACGTCTTTATATTTTCCGAAATCATTTTCCCCTCCGTTATTCAAGTTTGTAGCTTTATGATATCAACAACCAACTGAAAAAGCAAGCAATATGAAGAAAACTTGTCGCAACGATTATTAACATTGCCATTTTTATTGCGCACAGCATAACAAAAGACCGATTTTCATCGGTCTTTTGGGGTTTTATAAATATATTTTATCCGATTTCTCTTATTAACTCTTCTGGTGAAATTCCATATAACTTTGCAATTGAGATAAGATTCGATGTACTTGGGTCAGATGTGCCATTCTCCCACTTAGATACAGCTTGACGTGATACGCCCGCAGCTTCAGCTACAAATTCTTGTGTCATTTTGCATTCTACCCTATGCTTTTTCAATCGTATGAAGTGCGTTCATAATAATCTCAACAGCGCCCTTGACGCCAACTTTTGACGTGTCGATGCAGAGGTTATAGTGACTCATATCATTCCATATTTGACCTGTGGAAGACTCGTAATACGCAGCACGCTTTTTGTCGACGCTTTGGATATTGTCCTTCATTTCAAGGGCTGTTTTCACGCCCACATCTTCTGGAACCTTTTCGTAACAACGCTTGATACGTGCGTCCATATCTGAGGAGTAGACAAATACCTTGAAAGGGTTTGCATCACTGAGTATGTAATCTGCGCATCGTCCGATGATGACTGCATTTTCATTTTCTGCGATTTGTTGCAAGATTTCTGACTGCGCGTGGAGCAATTGATGCACAGGTGAGTGTTCATACGCTGTAAACGATTGACCAAAGGTGAAGTGATAATTTTGGATTGCCATTTCATCATATTTTGCTACAAAATCTTCGCTCAACCCACTTTTCTCGGCGATAGCTTGGAGCAAATCTTTGTCATAATAGGCAATATGCAAAGCATCTGCAAGTCGTTTGCCCACTTCACGTCCACCGCTGGCGAACTGTCTGTTAATGATGATTATCTGGTCGACCAGTCCACTGCCTTGCTTTTTCAAAACTGAAGTTTCAACACTTTTCGTTTTGACATCTGCAGATTTTAACTCGCCCATCACTTTTTTCATGACAATAACAACGGCAATCAACGAGACTACATCTGCGATTGGTGCAGAGTAAAGCGTTCCGATTAAGCCAAATGCTCGTGGAAGAAGAATGATGAGAGGTAGGAGTAGCATGAAATCACGAAGCAATGACATCCCGAGAGATAGCACGGATTTGCCAAGGGCTTGTAAGAAAATGCTGGATGACTTTTGAACACAGCACAGAACAATGGTCGCCAAGAAGATTCTAAAGACGATAACGGCAAACTCATTATATAAATCGCTTTCGCTACCGAACAGGGAAATCACTTGCACAGGGAAGCATTCGAAAATAAACATCGCAACAAACCCCACCACAAGTTCGATGACAATCATTTTCTTATAAATTTCACGCACACGATCAAAGGCACCTACACCATAGTTAAAGCCAATGATAGGCTGACAGCCCACTGCAATACCGACTACGATGGCAATGACAATTTGGAACACTTTCATCACAATGCCGATGACAGTTAGAGGAATATCAGAACCGTATTTTGTCATGGCACCATAAGTAACCATAACATTATTCAGAGCAACCACAATAAGCACGATTGCAAACTGGGTTAAGAAACTGGTGATGCCGAGGGGCAATGTTTTCTTCAAGATATTCCACTTTAACTTAAAACTGCTTTTTTGCAGCTTGAAGGATTTTGTTTTTCTAAGATAATTTAGTGTGAGCAATGCCGTCGCAATTTGACCCATAATCGTCGCAACAGCAGCACCCATCATCCCCCAATTAAATACAAAAATAAGAATAGGATCTAAAATGACATTGACAACACAGCCCACCAACATGGTATTCATAGCGGTCTGAGGGCTACCATCTGCCCTGATAATAGAGCTCAATGTGGTACCTACTGTATAAAAGGGAAATCCTATCAGTAGGTAGTTGAAATATTCTTGGGCATAAGCCATATTGGCTTCGGTTGCACCAAACATACCGAGTAATTGATCTCGGAATAAGCCAAATACAACAGTGAGCACAAGCCCTGAGATAAAGGAAACCAGGATTGCATTACCAACCCCTTTGTGGGCACTATCTGCATCATTTTTACCTAAGCTAAGACTTAAAAATGCGGCCGCACCATCCCCGAACATGAGGGCAACGGAAAAAATGAGCATAGTCAGTGGGAATACAACATTGGTTGCACCATTTCCGATATAACCAACGCCGTGGCCAATGAAGATTTGGTCTACAATACTGTAAAGAGATGCGACAAGTAAGGATAGCGTACAAGGAACGCTGAATTTAATCATAAGTTTACTTATTTTCTCAGTAACTAAATAATGTTTTTTAATTTGTGGCATAATGCCCTCCTAATCTAATCATGAACAGCTGATTTTTACCAATAAAATCTTTTAAAATAAAACAAGGATACGATTTTTTTTTGGAAATCAGCTATCTCATAAAAATGCTACCGCTTGTTAAGATAAGTACATTGTAACATACTTATTACACTAACATAATAGTATTTTTAGTGTTATTTTGTCAATCATTTAGAACGTTAATCTAAAAAAGAATATTTCTTTAGGTGTTGGACTGAAGAAATGTAGCCTAGCAGTCGCATTGGGCGGTTGCTTATATATTTCAGATGTTTATCTAGTTGTTTTCTAAAGTCTTCCACTCTCTATATCTTTTACTTTTTCATCTTTACTGCGTAATGTTTTATATGTTTTCACACACAAAATAATTGTTAAAATAAGGGTCAACACATCCGAAATTGGTTGTGCCCATAACAAACCATCCACTCCCATAGCGTAGTTCATAATCACAACCAGTGGCAAGAAAATAATTCCTTGGCGGGATGCATTTGTCACAAGAGAAGCTTTTTCTGCGCCCATTGCACCAAGTGCATTGACCAATACATTGAACACACCCAATAACCAGCCAGTGCTTAAGAGTATTTGAGAGAAATAATATGCATAGCCAAATGCTTCTTCATCCGTCAAAAATGCACCCGCAATCTGAGTGAGTCCGACATAACACAAAACGGTCATGACAACACCAATGCCCAGTCCAAACAGGATAGAAAACTTCAGAATATCCCAAAATCTATCCCAATCTTTAGCGCCTACACAAAAACCTAAAATTGGTTGCACTCCTTGCCCCAAACCAACACACAGCATCCAACTGATCAAAATAATCTTGAGGGCAACACCAATGCCAGCAACAGCAAGTTCACCATATCCCGACATGAGAAGATTGATTACAATTTGCGATACTGTTACAAATATAGTGCCGAGCGAGGCTGGAATACCAATGGCAAGCACACTTGCGCATACTTTTTCTTTCATCGTAAACTTTTTGAGCGAGATGCTTAATTTACTTTTCCCCCTTACAAAGAACAAAATATAATACAGCCCAGAGCAAATGTTACCGATAGATGTTGCGATCGCAGCACCAGGTACATTCATACCCAACATCAGAATGAAAATTGGATCTAGCACAATATTTACGATATTACCAATCAGCATACCCATCATTGCTTTTTGCACATTTCCCTCTGCCCTTAAAACATTGGAAAAGCAAGTTTGAAGTATGATAAACGGACCGCTTATGGCAAGAATAGAAATATACTCACCAACCATTTGTACTGTAGTGTCGCTGGTTGCACCAAGTTTTACTGCTATTTCTTCAGCAAATACACACAAAAGTATCGATACAAATACACCAACAACTATGCTTGCAACAAAAGAAAATGAAGCCACTTTATCGGCATATTCTTTTTTCTCAGCACCCAACGCCCTAGAAATAACTGAAGCACCGCCCATACCAAAGATGGTACCAATCGAAATAAACACCAAGAAGACAGGGGTTGCAAGAGATACCGATGTAACTTGAAGCGCATCGCCCGTTTGACCTATAAAAAACAAGTCAGCCATATTGTAGATAAGAACCATTATCATACCTAGAATTGCTGGAACTGTGTTTTTCAAGACAAATTTTGATACTCGTTGATTAGAATTTTCGCTCATAGTATTTCCCCTTCTAACTGATTGTCCGTTATTTTACTCAATAAAACAAACAGTGTTTGTTTTTCTCCTTCTGTAAGCTTTTCAAACAATTCGTTCTTAAGCTCATCCATGCATTTGTCAGTAGCTTCTACACAAGATTTTCCAAACTCTGTTAACTCAAGTAATTTTATTCTTTTATCCGTCTTAGCAGTAAATGTTTTCACAAAGCCTCGAGCCTCAAGACGTGAAATCATACTAGCGGCACTGGATTGGGCAACTTTTGAAATAGTTTCTATTTCTTTATAAGATGCTTGAAATTCTTCTTTATGTCTTAAGTACGCCAAAATATGACATTGTGATAATGTAAGACCAAAATCATTTAATTTTGAATTTCCATTTTTTTCGATCATATCTCCAATTTGCTTAAACCAATGTAAAAAGTTATTATTATATTCCATAATTTCTCCTCTTTCTTCACAATAAATTTATTCACTAAGACACTATAACACATTCAACAGTATCATGTCAACAGAATGCTGTCAATAGGATACTGTTGATTATTGACATCGCCATCTTTATTGCGCACCGCAAAAGAAAAGAGCGACTTTTTTAGTCGCTCTTTACATTTAGTTATTCAATTTAGCTGTTTATTTTAAAGATTCTATTTGTGTCATCACTGTTGACACAAATTCATTATCTTATACGCAAGCTCAGTTGTCCGATTTTTTGAATGATTGAGTTTGTTTTATTTCATTTTATGAAGGAATGCGGCGCCGATTATGCCAGCTTCGTAGCCTAGGGTTGCAGTTGTTATTTGGGTGTAGTTGTTTTTGTCGTAGCTTTCTTTTTCCACTAGCTTTTTTAATGGTGTTAGCAATGTTTCTTTTTCATTTGCTACTCCACCGCCAAGACAGATTATTGTAGGTTGAAAAATATTGATTATGTTTGCAAGTCCGCACGCTAGGTGCGCTTGATATTCTTCCACCACTGCGGTTGCAGTTTCATCGCCAATCGCTTTATATTTATATGCTAGTTTTGCATCAATTTCTGTGATATTTTCAACATCTTGCCACATCTTGCTATCTGGATTTTTCAGCATATATTCTTTGGTTGTTTGCACTAGACCAGTTGCTGATGCGTATCTTTCAAAGCAACCTTTTCTGCCACAAGCACAGCTTCTGCCATCAAAAGATATCACCATATGCCCTAGCTCACCTCCGCAAAACTGTTCACCTTCCAAAAGTTTGCTTTCTTGGATTATTCCACCACCGATGCCTGTGCCGAGCGTTATCATTATCATGGAAGATTTATCTTTTCCACATCCAAACAGATATTCGCCGACCGCAGCTGCATTTGCATCGTTTGCAATGCTGATTGTTTTTGATAGCTTGGCTTCAAGATATTCTTTCATTGCAACATCTTTCATTGCAAGGTTTGGGGAAAATAGAACTATTCCATCTTTACTGTTGACACCACCTGGAGTTCCAACGCCGATATGGCACACATCTTGAAAATCTATTTCACACGCTTTCGCAACGGCAAAACACAAATCAGCCATGTCGTCCATGATTTCTTCAGCGGTGCGTGGCATGTTGGTTTTCACGCTTTGCGAATATATAACTTTGCCACACTCGCTGACCACTCCCGCTTTTATATTAGTTCCGCCAAGATCTATTCCGATACAATATTTCATTGTTTCTCCTAAGTTAATATGTGATTTTTACAACTTTACCATTTCTTGCAAATATATCGCTAGCAATTTCTTTTGGAATTATTGCATTTTCAAATTTTAAAGTTTCACCGCCCAATAGTTCGACGCGCAGTTTAGATTCACTTGAATTTTCATATTTTACAGGCACGCCGTATATACTGAAATGAATTTCACCTTGCTTGTTATATTCTTCGTTTTGCACGAACCATTTATCAAAGTGAATTTTTGCATTTTTGACAGACACGCCAAGTTCTGCCCTGCGCATGATAACTGATTCTTTAACTTGACCAGTCATGCCAGGTTGTTCAGATTTGCCTTCAAAAGATGAATGTGAATATGGCTCTATTGGTATTGCACCACATTCTTTTGGAGACTTGCGATATATAAAACCACGCATAAGACTTTTATATTTTGCATAGAGTTCTTCTTCGCCCGCGCCTTTTTCTCTTGCCGATTGAACACCTTCCAAAACCGCTAGTGCAAGTTTTGCATTTTGGTGCCAATATACACAGCCAATGCCTTCAAACTTATACATCACTTGGCTTCTGCCCGTGAACTTTTTGTGCCCGAACTGCGATTCAAATTCCCTTATCAATCTTTTTGATACCTCGCAAGGCATATACACATCTTTTATTCTATCGCAAAGTATTTCTTCCGTTGTTATATCCGAAAGAAAATGCACATCGCCATTCATATCACAAACTGTTATGTTATCGATGACATCAAAATATTTGCCCAGATTATTTTTGCTTATGAATCGTTTGGTTTTTTTGATTGGATAAAGGGTATGACAGCCCCTTTCTTTCACTAGCAGTGAATTTTCCATATTGTCAATAAGATTGCCAATCTCGCTTGCGTTCAAACTGCCACTGCCAATGATTGCAGACTGCCCTTCAAGCATATTGTCCATTTTGCTTACCGTGAAATCATCTTTCAAGAGATTGTATGTTGAATATACTTCGTCGTGGTTTTTAGATATTGTATAATCAATCGCCGCTGTTGCTGTTTTTATATAGTCCAAAATCACGCTTGTGTGCAACTGCGTTTTATTACTTAGTCCGCTTGTGTATATTTTATTTCTGTAAAGCGAGAAATACTGCCCAAGTTCATCTAGAACTGCTTTTTCACCGCCTTCAAATTTGCCTTCCATTTCTGCAAAGCACTTGAGAGAATCTGCTAGCCACACGACAACTTCATCAGAAATTTCAAAGCAGCCTGAGTTTTCTTCAAATATATCTTGCAACAACTGCAAATACGCTTTCACGTGGTACACTGTCACCATAGAAAGCCCTATTCCAACTATCGCATTGTTTGCATCATTCCATTCTGGACGTTGCGTGTTCATCCAAATTCCACCGCCAACAAGCAAATTGCTCATTTTTGAAAGAAGTGGCACGAGTAGCTTTTCTGCTAGGCAAACTGTGTAAACTTCGCCATCTTTTTGAAGAAGTTTACCATCGGAACCGATTTGTGCAACTAAGTTTTCAATTTGCGCATCCTTTTTTGCATCAAAAGAAATTGTGTTTTTGCTGTCTTTCAAGATTTCTGCATACGGAGCCAAAACATACGGTACGTTTGCATAGGTGAACGCATCGCACGCAAGCATTTCTGCCAGCTTTTGTGGATAGTGAGCCAAGAGCCCTTTTAAAAGTCTGTGGAGATACACAATTTGATGATCGCCCCAATAGCCATATCCTGAGAATGGGTTATCCGGTTCAGGTTTTTCCCACTCGATACCCTTTGTGTTTATTCTGTATGGATTGAAACCATCCGCTGTTGTTGCATTAACGAACTTGGCAACCATGTTTTCATAATACTCTGGATATGAAAGTCCTAGTGCTTCCCAATTTTGGAAGATATCTCGCCAGTTACCTTCGTAGTGATTGATTTTTTCACCGTTTTCATCTTTCAAGTTGATATTAAACTTGTTCCATGGCCTTGATGGATCGCCGTGCCTTCTTGAAAATGAAAGTGGCATATATTCTAGTGCCATGCGATAAAATAGTTTATCTTTTTGACAGACTTGTTTTAGTTCGCTTATCGTTTTGCAATTCTTGATTTCCGACATCAAATCGCTGTTTTCAAGTGCTGAAAAGTTGCGATATTTTATGAATTTTACAAAATCTTTTGGGTCAAATGCATATCCATTTTCAAAAGTGCCACCACGCATAACGTTGTAGAGCGTGTTCAAATAGTGATGTGCGCAAGCTGTTTCATCTCCTGATGATTGCACGCCATCAGCATTTTTGACAACATCTATCAGCGCTTTTGTATCTTTTTCAATCTCTAGCTCGATATTATCAAAATTTCTCATTTTGATATACCCAATCAGAGCTGAAATTTTTGTATGGTCGCAGCTTGAATCAAGCACGAATTTATGAGATGTTGATTCCCCCGCCTTTAAAGCTGTTGAAAAGACAACGAAATATCCACATTTTTTGCCGTAGGCATCTTGTGCGACATTTTCCATGTCGCCTTGCAAAAACGCACTGCAAACATCGCAACCAAGATACACACTGCAATCTTTTTTTGTTGTGAAACACACGTTGGCTTTCAAAATTTCGATAGGGTTTGGGGTATCGTTTATTTTTGTTGTTAGTGAATAGATACCCAATCTTTCACACTCTAGTTCTGCCGATTTATACGCATCTACAAGAGTGCTTGAGCTTTGTTGCAATGATGAGCCAACGCCGTGAGGCATAATGTTTGAAAGCCCGTCTAAAACTTCGATTTCGCGCGTGCTATCGCCTATGTTTGATATTTCTGAAGTTTTGATTAAACCGTATTTTTCAGCTGATTGATACCCATATTTGAAAGACAATTCCAAATCGTGGTTTATTTCTTCAAAAAACACGCTGTTGCCATATGTTGATTTATAAATATTTTGAGTTATTTTATATTTTCCAACATTGTTTTGTTCAAAGGGATACCAAATATTTTTTCCGCACTTGATAATAGTTTTCGAGCCAGTTTCGCTTGCCTGATGAAGTCTATCTTCTGTTTCGTATGGAAAAATACTGCCGTTTTCGTTATTCCTGCCTGCTGTTATTCCACCTTTTGATGACATAAACGCCCACAAATCGCAAGCTGAAACCACTTGCAAAAAGAATGGTGCCATGTTTTGTGAATTACTAATTTCATAAAAAGGCTGATTATTTATAGTTATAAAACTGCCTTTTGCTTGCATATTACTTCTCCCTTATATTTTTCGTACTACTGCTGAATTTATTTTCATGCCACTTAGTCCAAAGAACAAATCTATATAGATGTTAATACTTGTTTGTGTTGTAAATTCCACTGTTGCACTTCTTTTAGATGTGCCTTTTAGCGCTATTGTGCCAAGGTGCGTTCCACTTGCTTTTATTGTTAGCGGAACTTGCGAAAGTTCTGTTGCTTCGCTTTCAAGGTCAAATTCTATTTGATACTTGCCAGCTGTTTTTGTTTGCAATACATATTGCGCTGTTGCACCTCTTTGAGTTTTTATTCCTTCAAGTGGCAAAACTGCAACTTCATCAACGACAACCGTGCCCATATCAACGAGCAATTCACCATCTTTTATTGGCGTGTTCACAACTTTTAGACTTTCGCTTTTCTTGTGTCCATCTGCACAGTTGAATCTTGCAAGCGTTTTTATAATATTTTCGCCACCCCTCACAAGTTCATATCTGCATAGTTCACCTTTTTCAAGCATTTCTTGAGAATTATCTTTGTTGCTGTTTTCTTGTGCATTGCCATTCACCATATAAACATCATTTTGTGCCAAAATCATTGCTCTTGTTTCGCTTTCTGCAGATTTTTCACCTTGCAAGTTCATTTCTGCCCACCAGTCTGTCATCACAACGCCGTCGTAGCCCCATTCGCCACGCAAAATGCTTGTGCAGATATCAAAGTTGCTAGCTGCTTGAACGCCGTTGATTGGATTATATGACGTCATGATAGAATATGCTCCACCTTCTTTCACTGCGATTTCAAAACCACGGAGGTATATTTCACGCAATGCTCTTTCACTTAAAACCGAATCGACAACTTTTCTTTGATTTTCTTGATTGTTACATGCAAAATGCTTTATTGTTCCCGTGACACCATATTTGTGCAATCCTGAAAGCTGTGCTGATGCGATTTTTCCAGAGAGAACTGGATCTTCAGAAAAGTATTCGAAGTTTCTTCCGCAAAGTGGACTTCTGTGAATATTCATTCCAGGTCCAAGGACTGTATCGACTTTGTTTTTCAACATTTCAAGTGCGAAAAATTCAAATAATTCGCACGTTAGTGTTTCATCAAATGTTGAAGCAATTGCTGTTCCGTTTGGAATGCTGAACGCCATTGCACCTGTGTCTAGCCTTAGTCCTGATGGTCCATCCGAGCAACATGCGATTGGTATTTTCTTATCGAAAAGAACATCCGTCACACCGCCAAAGCAACCTGCCGTTCCGCTTGTCACTTTTGGCGAGCACATGCCTTCGCCTCTTGTCATGCAAATTAAATCTAAATCTGAAAGTTCAAGCGCAAGTTCAAATGCCGTTATCTTGCCGTTTTTGTAATCTTCAAATGTGTAGCCGTTGAAAGTTTGTGTTGAAACGCTTTTTCTTTCTTCGATCATTCTTTGTGTCATTGTTTTTTGTGCTGTGTTTACTTTTTCAAAACATTGGACAATTTGGTTATCAACTTCCTTTGCAGTGAAAATTTCAAACTCTTCTGTTGGTGCGCACTGTTTTGAGCATGTTTCAACAACGATATCTTCATCAATTTGCAATTTTGAAACTGAATTTTCATCCCTTACATCAAAGCCAAGATAAAAAAGATATTCACCTTTTTCTATAACAAAACAAGATTCGTTGCCAGTTTTGCCATCAGCATCATATGATGAAATGTATTTATCCTCAAATTTAATCGAAACAGTGGTGCTTTCACCTTTTTCAAGAACTTTTGTTTTTGCGAATCCAACCAATGCCTTGCTCGATTTTCCAAGTTTGCCACAAGGAGCTTTCACGTAGCATTGCACTGCTGTTTTACCAGCAACTCTGCCGACGTTTTCAACTTTAGCAGTTATTTGATAGCCGTTCTCGCACTTTTTGATAGTTTGATTTGAAACGGCAAAATCAGTATACGAAAGTCCAAAACCGAAAGGATATTTCGCTTCGTGCTTTGCAAATGTTTCAAAGTATCTGTATCCCACAAATATATCTTCGCAATAGATGTTTTTATCTAGATTTCCAAAGTTTATATTTGTTGGGCTGGCTTCTAGCTCATAGACTATTGTGTCAGTTAGCTTACCGCTTGGGTTCACCTTCCCTGTTAGCACATCTGCATATCCATTGCCACTTTCCGAACCGCCGTGCCATGCATACATAACTGCACTTGGATTATGTTTTGAAACGAAACTCATATCTATCACATTTCCAACGTTCAAAACAACAACCACACGTTGAAAACTTTGCGTTATCAACATTATATTTTCTTCTTCTGTTGAAGTCAGATAATAACTGCCTGCTTCCGCTTTGCTATCTTGATCTTCACCTGCTGTTCTACCGATAACATAGATTGCCGTTTGCGAGATTTCCCTTGCATCTTTCACGATTTTTTCAGAAAGTTGCATGTCTTCTTGACTCCAAAGTCCTTGTGCCCAACCTTCACCGTTATCAAAAGGGTGGTCTTTTATCCATTCTGTATAAATTTCCACAAGGTCTGCATTCACTTCTCTTTGAGCTTTTATACCATCAATCAAATTGACAACATACGGCAAATTTACCATTCCACCAGAACCTGTGCCTGAATAATACGTTTCAAACGCTATTCTGCCAAATACAGAGATAACTTCTCCACTTTTTATTGGCAAAGTGTTGTTATCATTTTTTATCAGCACGCAAGAATCAGCACAAACTTCTCTCGCTTTTTTCGCATACTGTTTATAATCTAGTTCGTTCATATTGTCCTCTCTTTATTATTTTTCCAAATGACAACAAATGAATTGATTATCATCAACTTGTTTTTCCTTTGGCATTTCTGTGTGACAAATTTCCATTGCGTATGGGCATCTGTTTTTGAATGGACAGCCTGTGCTTTCTGGTGTCCACATTGAAATTTCGCTTTCTTCTGTTGATTTCACTGGCAAAACAACATCGCCTTCACGTTCTGGGTCTGGTGCCGCCGCAACCAAAAGTTGCGTGTATGGATGTTGTGGGTTCAAAATAACTTTGTTCACATCACCACTTTCCACAATATGACCTGCGTATAAAACTATTATTCTATCGGCAAAATATCTCGCTGTTGCGATATCATGCGTGATATAGATAAATGATTTTTTATATTCTGTTTTGAGTTCATTCAAAAGGTTCAACACACCAAGGCGAATTGAAACATCTAGCATGGATGTTGGCTCGTCGGCAAAGATAACTTCTGCACCCGCAGCTAGCACCCTTGCGATATACGCTCTTTGACGTTGACCGCCTGAAAGTTGATGAGGATACTTGATTCCTTGTTCTTCTGGAGGTGTTAAACCAACCATTTCAAGGGCTTTATCCACCCTTCTTTTCATTGTTTCAGCATCAGTTTTATGATACAATTTAACTGGCCTTTCAAGGTGATAATATATGTTATGTAGCGGATTTAGCGCAGAAAATGGGTCTTGAAAAATCATTTGTGATTTTTGTCTGTATTTTCTTAGTGCGCCTTTTTTTACTTTGTGGATATCTTCGCCATCAAATTTCATCACTCCTGATGTTGGTTTGTGAAACAGCATTGCAATTCTGCAAATTGTGGACTTTCCACAACCTGATTCACCAACAACTGCAAGCGATTCTCCCGCATAGAGTTTGAATGAAACATCTGTGAGTGCTCGCAAGGTTCTTGACTTAGAAAACAACCCCTTTCCGCCAACGCTGAAATCCATTGTTATATTTTCAGCTTCAAATATGACTTTTTTATTTTCCATCATTAATTTCCCTTAATACTATTTTAATGGGTTATGACAACAATAGAAGTTGCCTCCATTTTCTGTTGCTTGCGGTTCTACCGTTTTGCATTTGTCGCAAGAAGCAAAACATCTCGCTTGAAATCTGCATCCGTCTGGCACATTTTTAAGATCTAGTGGCGTGCCTGCAATGCCTTCCATATATTCAATTTCACCTTTCAGTGATGGGAATGAATTTTTCAATCCGTATGTATATGGATGGCTTGGATTGTGCAAGATTGTTTTTGCATCAGCTTTTTCCACCATTTTGCCTGCATACATAATTGCGACACTGTCGCAAAATTCTATCATCAAACTTATATCGTGGGTGATAAATAAAATTGCAAAGCCAAATTGTTTCTTAAGCTCAAAGATTCTTTTCAATATATCCCTTTGCACAACTGTATCTAGTGCCGTTGTTGGCTCATCAAGAATCAACAGTTTTGGGTTTAGCGCCAATGCCATTGCGATAACAACACGTTGGCGCATACCGCCGGAGAATTGATGAGGATAGTCTTTCAATCTTTCAGCGGGGATTCCAACAAGTGCCAAAAGATCTTCTGCCCTTTTGCGAGCGTCGTTTTTATCTTTAGTTATATTGTGATATTTATATATCTCGTAGAATTGATTTTCTAGCGTTACAACTGGATTCAAACAGTTCATTGCTGATTGAAAAACCATTGCTGTATCTTTCCAACGATACTCTTGCAATTCCTTTTTGTTAAATTTTAAAACATCTTTACCATCAAAGAGAATTTCTCCCCCTGATATCATTGCTGGCGGTTTATGTAGCCTTAAAAGAGAATATGCGATTGTTGATTTTCCACAACCTGATTCACCCGCAAGCCCCATACTTTCACCTTCTTTTATTGAAAAACTTACGTTATCAACCGCTCTCACATAGCTGTTATCCCCTGTGATATAATCAACACAAAGGTTCTTCACTTCAAAAACATTTTTTGACATATCACACTTCCTCCGCCATTTTATTTTTTGCAAGTTTTCTTTTTGCTCTTTCTTCTAGCTTTCTTGCTTTATAATACGATTTCATTATTCTTTGCGCTTTTAGTTTTGGGTTTGAAATTTCATCGATTGCAAAGTTGATTAGCGTTAGGCTTAGTCCAAGCATAACAAGCCCAATAACTGCACCTGCAATTTCCCACCAATATCCGCTGTAGAACGCTCCTGAATTTTTTGCGTTGTTAATTATCATTCCCCATGTGACAGAGCTTGAATCACCAAAACCAATGATTTCCATTGTTGCGTGTGCTGTGATTGCGTATATCATTGTTGAAACGAATGATGAAGATATGATAGAAAGCATGTTTGGCATGATTTCAAAGAACAAAATTCTGATTTTGCTTTCGCCTAGGGTTTCTGCTGACCTCACGAAGTCGCGGTTTCTGATACTCATTGTTTGTGCACGGAGTACTCTCGCACCCCAAGGCCATGATGTGAATCCGATAACAAGACAAATCAAAACTGGAGAAACTGAACCCATCATTGCTGCTATTATCAACAAAAGCACAAGTGAAGGAATAACCATCATAACGTTTGTGATAATGCTTATAATGTTATCGTACATTCCACCAATATATCCTGAGCTGATACCAATTGTCATTGCCAAAATTGTTGTGATTCCCGCAGCAAGCAAGCCAACAGCGATTGATTTTCTTCCACCGTATAGCGTTTGCGACCAAACATCCCTGCCTAGTCTTGTTGTTCCCAAGATGTGATCGCTTGATGGTGCTGTGTGGTATAGTCCATCGTATCTAAACATTGGATCGTGAACAGTGAACAGCCCTGCAAATAATGTTAGCGTTAGAAGAAATAGCAAAATTATTAGTCCTGTTGCAAATTTTGGACTGCTTTTTAGAAATGCAAAGAATCTTTTGCATGTTTTTTTCAAAGAGGAAATCCCTTTCGTATTTTTAATTTTTTCCATAATTCCCCCCTATTTGCTTCCTTGTCTTCTTGTTCTTGGGTCTATAATCAAGATTGCGATATCAGCAAGTAAATTAGCTGAAAGCATCAAAATAGTAGACATGAGCAAAATTCCTTGCATAAGCGTATAATCTTTATAGCTTATCGCTGAAACCATTATGCTTCCAAGCCCTGGATAGTTGAAAAGTTGCTCTATAATAAGCGAACCGCCCAAAAGGAAACCAACTTGCATTGCTAGCGTTGTCACCACTGGCAAAAGTGAGTTTCTTGCAGCGTATCCAAGCATGATTTTGCCATCTGGAACACCTTTTGCAATACCCATAGTTATGTAGTCATCACCAAGTTGATTTATCATATTTGCACGCATGCCCATGATTCCACCAAGTCCTGTCAAAACTATTGCTGTTATTGGAACAAATGCATGATAGAATATATCCATCCAATATTCATAGCCGTTTTTTGCAATAAACAATGGTGTCACGGCATATCCAGTCGGAAAAATTCCCGTGTAGCAAAGTGCAAAAAGCAAAACGATTGCAGTGACTGCTGAAGGAATATTTGCCATAAGCTGACCACCAACCGTAACAACTGTGTCAAGTTTTGAGCCCCTGCGCCATGCAACAAGGATTCCAAGCAAGTTGTTGATAACAAAGCCAACGATAAGCGCGATACCCATCAAAAATACCGTCCAACCAAGTGCCCTTGAAATTGAATCTGTGACTGAAAGTGGATAGTAATAAAACGAAGTTCCCCAATCACCAGAGAAAATTCCTTTAACATAATTTAAATAAGACACAATCAATGGCTCGTCTGAATTCAATCCAAACATCGCCTCTGTTGCCGCGATAACGCTTTCATCAATTTTTGTTCCACTTTGTGCTAGGTTTGCGAGATAACTATCAAGCGGAGAGCCTGGCATCATTCTTGGCAAAAAGAAATTTAGTGTGATTGCGCCCAAAAATGCAATGGCATAAAAGCCTATTCTTTTTAAAATGTATTTCACGATTTTCACCCTTTTACTTTTTGAGGAGATTTTAAATTATTTTTAAAAATCTCCTCGTTTATTTATTTGTTTATTTATGATTCTTATATAAAAGTTTCCTTGTTTTTATTAGTCTTCAACTGCTTCCAATGCCATGAGTTGCAAAATTTTTGAATCATGGTTTGTTAGTGCAGGATTGCAGAATGGATCTTCTTCTGTTGCCCAACCACTGAATCTTGCTTCGCTATAAACAACCCAGTTGCCGTTATATAAAATTGGAATGTTGATCATGTTTTCAGCAAAGAATACTTCAATTTCATTAGTAACTGCAAGAACTTCTTCTTCTGTTTCTGCTGTTGGCAAAGTTGCAATCAGCGCATTGATGTCTTCGTTGATATAGTTAGTTTGACAAACTGTCCACCATGTATTTGTCAATGCTGTGTCTGCATTACCAATTGTTGTGTAGTAGAAGTTATAGATATCTGCATAGTTGCCGTATGCTGTGTAAAGCATATCCCAATCGCCACTGCCCCAACTGTCTGTGACAAGACCTAGGTCTTTTGAAACCGCTGTTGCATTGATTCCGATTTCTCTCATACCTTCAGCAGCAATAATCGCACCATCGTTCCAATCTGTCCAACCTGCTGGTGAATCAATTTCAATTTCAACTTTTAGTCCGCTTGGTGTTTCACGATAGCCATCACCATCTATATCGATAAATCCAGCTTCATCCAAAAGTGCATTTGCCGCATCAATATCAAATGTTGTGTACTGTGCCATAATGGCTTCAGCTTCTTCTGACACATAAGAATAAACTGCTGGTGGAAGACCTGTGTTTGTTGGCACTGTGTCTACAAGATAGCCATATACAGCCGCTTCGTTGATAAATGTTCTATCGATAGACATTGAAACTGCACGTTTAAAGTCTACGCTATTGAAAGCTTCCAAAAGTCCTTCATCTTCTGTCATATAGTTCATGGAAATACGGACACCGTCGTTCATACCATAGAAATAGCTGTTATCAGAATTGCCATTCACATAGGTTTCTTCAATGTTTGCAATCATGATATGTGCCCAATCCACACTGCCTGATGCCAAAAGTGCAAGTGCGGCATCATTTGAGTTGAATTGAGGAGCACGAAGTTCATCAACAGCGAGGTTTTCCGCTTGCCAGAACAAAGGGTTTGCTGCGATTGAAATCATTTCAGAAGAGAATGAAAGCACTTCACAGAAAGCTCCTGTCACAACTGGATAAGTTGTTTCATATATATATGTTGCTGGATTGTCGATTTCGCTCCAAATATGCTCTGGAACCATCCAACGGCTTGCAAAAAGTGTGTTTCGGTGGAAACGATTTTCGTTCACCATAACTATTTGCACTGTATAATCATCGATTTTTGTTACTGACTCAATTTGTGATAAAGAACCATCCATCCAATCACCTTTCGTGTCAATTTCAGGATGTTCTTGTGTGTATAGGAATGTGAAAACAACATCATCAGCGTTGAACTCTTCACCATCAGACCACACGATTCCCTCTCTCAAATATACTGTTAGTGTTTTGTTATCATCTTCAGACACAATATCTTCAGCAAGCCACATTGTTTCTTCGTTTGTATATGAATCAACAATCATGAGTGGCTCAAACATAAAACCTTGAACAAATTGATACACAGATGCAACAAATGGACTGAAGTTATTTGTCCAACCTTCCGTTTGGTCAAAAAGCACAGTCAGCACTTCATAATCATCGCCATAGCTATCGCTATAATCAATTCCACAACCCGAAAGAGTTGTTGAAAGCAAGCACACGATTAAAATAACCGCAAGCAGTTTAGTTAGTTTTGATTTCATCATATTTTTCCTCCCAGAAAATTACTTATATTAAGCCTTACGGCTATTTATCATATTTGAAATAAATAGCCAGCCCTTATCAAAACCTACTATTCATTTAAATTTTTAACTGATTGTCCTTTCAACAGTTTGCCTTCCACAGTCACTGTTGTCGGAGTGAAACACTTTGGATTTTCAACCGCATCAATAAGCAACCTAGCTGACTCAAATCCCATTTGTTTTGAATTTTGTTGCCACGTCATAAGTCTTGGTCGCATAACTTGCGTGATAAGCATGCCATCATAGCCAGCAATACTTATATTTTCAGGATAAGACAGACCCTCTTTTTCTATTGCGTTCATTCCTCCAATCATCGCAAAGTCATCTTGATATATAATAAATGTTGGTGGGATTTTCAACCCTAGCAACCTATGAGTTATTTCTTCAGCTGATTCTGGACTGTGATATATTCCACTTTGCAAATATGAATCATGAATATTCAATTGATGCTTTTCTATTGATCTGTGGAAACTTGCTATACGTTTTTTCGTTACTGATGTGATTTCACCGTGTATCATCGCAATCTTACTGTGCCCCATTGAAACTGCATAATCAATCATGCTCTCTATTCCTTGGTTGTTATCACTCATAACAGCACCGCAGCCGTTATATAGATAGTCGATTGTAACAACTGGAACGTCGCTCTTCATAAGCTCGATTATTCCATCGTCATCAAATTCAGCAGTAATAATCAAAACTCCGTCACAGCCATATGTTCGCACATATTCAAGATATGAAACTTTATTTTTCCCAAGTGTGTCACCGATGAATGTTATTGTGTAGCCTGCATTTTTTGTGGCATGAATAAATTCATTCAAGATTGTGGCAAACAACTCGTGTGTCACTCCACCTTCAGGACCATGAGCAAATAAAACACCAAGCATGTATGACCTTCTAGTTTTCAAACTAGCTGCAGCAGCATTTCTCGTGTAGCCCATTTGCTTTGCGACTTCTTTAACCCTTTCTTTAGTTTTAGGGCTTATGTCTTTTTCATCCCTTAAAGCTTTAGAAACAGCCATAGCCGATAACCCACATTCCTTTGCAATTTCTTTTATCGTTACCATAATATATCTCCTTATGTATTCTTTATCGTTAAAGTAATTTTATCAAAAAATAACGCATTTGTCAATATGTTTTTAAACAATATGCGGTATTTGTACTGAAATAATACTTTATAAAGGATAGATGGATTATTTTTGATAACTTGTAAAGTTATTTAGCTATTCAAAATCTGATATTCTATTTTATAAAAGCAATTGAAAATTTGTCGATTAGTTGACTGAAATTTATTTACTTTATCGTTATAGTTGCATATTAACACACTTTTTGCACTTTGTCAATAGAAAAATACAAAAAATATGAAGTTTTTTTACTTTTTTTATTGATTTTAACAAAAAAATCCATAAATTTAGCGAAATTTAAGTTTAACGATAAAGTTAATAGAAAAATGGCGTACTTTTTATAAAAACCATACTTTTTTATTTATTTGGAAAAATACACGCTAAAATTTAGCTTTATTCTTCATTATTACGTCTATTATTTAAATAATTAACGCTAAATTTATACACCAGCCAAAATAAACTCAACTCAAAAATTCAGTATAAGTCAAAAAAATACATAGATAAAATACACAAAGCACCACACCCCCGAAGTAAATAAAAATAAATTTTATTTATTTTAGGCAATAAAAAATCCACCAACGCTAATTAACATTGGTGGATTTTATCTTATTTTATCCGATTTCTCTTATTAACTCTTCTGGTGAAATTCCATATAACTTTGCGAGTACTATGAGATTCGATGTGCTTGGATCGGATGTGCCATTCTCCCACTTAGATACAGCTTGACGTGATACACCCACAGCTTCTGCGACAAATTCTTGTGTCATTTTGCATTCTACCCTATGCTTTTTTAAAATCTCAGCGAGCGATTGTCTTGTTATTTTTTGTTCATCCCTTACATCGCTCGATCTTAAATATTTCAAGAGGGCTTTCACTACAAGAATAATTAGCCATATCCAAAAACCAAGCATTATAATAGAAAAAATTCCAAAGATTATTGCATTAATCATTTTTTAATCCGTCCTTTTATTTTTTCTTAATTATATCATGCTAACCACAATTACACCACCAACTATTGCGATATTATCAGTTGCATTTCGGTTGCGAATAGATATTTTTAGTTCAATTTACTATATCGGCACAAAAAGCCCCCGCTCTTGTTTACAAAGTTGGAGGCTTTTTTTATATTATTTTATCATTTTATTCATTTCTTTATATCTTGCAGAATTTTATCAAGCACATCATCACTTGGCTGGATGTTTTCAGTTTTGATTGCGTTTTTAATTTGTGATTTTGAAATCTTGATTTCGCTTTTTGTTTCTCCATTGGAAAGTGCTAATGCTTTTGCATTTTGAGATTTTCTATACATGAAAATTCCCAAGATTGCAACTAGCAAAAGTGATATTGCAATATAAAATGTATTATTATTTGTTGTGCCACCTATTCCAGTTGTTTCACCTACGCCCATGCTTACTTCATAGTCATCAGTTGTTGTTGTGCTGATAACTTCCACCATGCCTGCAAATTCTTTTTCGATGGTTTGGTTATATTTCAATAATTGTATGCTCGTGATTTCATTTACAAAAGCGATATATACTGATTCGGTATTTAAACCAAGAAACACGTCGGAAATATTTTCATCGTTCCAAGACAATATTTCTTCTTTCGCTTGATTTCTTTGGTTATAGCTATATTCACATTCCACAAATTCCACTGTGCAGTTTGAGCCTACAAGATTTAAGATTTCAGCTTTTATTTCTTCAGTCATGCCAACAACGCCGATTTCATACTTGAATAATTTCTCCGTATCAGATATCATTGTTCCACCTGCTAGATGCGCATATGAAATATAATCAGGATATCCATTTTCGTACCAATATTCTTCGATGTTTTCAATGTCGCCAGATCCATATTCGCCATCAAAAAATGCGCCGTAGTTATCAGGTGTTACAACTTGGGCATTTGGATCTTCTTCCACTGCTCCATCGCTATCCAGTTGTGGTGACGTTGTTGACTGAGGGTCACTCACTACAATACCGCCATCTGGAAGGGTTGGCTCTATTATTTGCAGGTTATATGCAGGCGTGTTTTGCTCTGTTTCGCTTGCAAGTGCGACCTTAGGCGCAGTGAATACAAAAGCTGTTATCATCATCACCGCAAGCAAAATTGCTGTTATTTTTTTATTTATTATCTTATTCATTATTATCTCCGTTAAAATACTTTTGAAGCTGAGAAATTCCTTTGTGATATTTCCAAATAACAGTGCCAAGTGGCGTTTTCGTTATTTCAGAAATCTCACGGAATTTGAGTCCAGCATTGATATGCAAGGTGATAATTTCTTTTGCACTTTCGGAGGCGCGTGTCATTGCAGATTCTATATCTAGTTTGTCGCTTTCTGCACCCCATGGGTTATATGCGCCCTCTTCTTTTGTCGGCTCGCCAGCTCGCTTTTGCCACCGCAGATTATCCAGTGCCATATTGCGTGCCATTTGAAAAATATATGCCCTTGGCTTTTTTACTGTTATATTTTGAGCATTCTTATAAAGCCTAACAAAAAACTCCTGCATCACATCTTCAGCTTCTGCCTTGTTTCCCACAATGCGATATATAATCGTGAAAATAGGAATTTTCATATCGCCATAAACCTCAGCAAGGGCGCTCACATCAGAACTTGCCATGCGTGATAATATAAGTTGCAACTCTTTATCTGTCATAATTTATCTCCTTACACTATCTATAACGTGCGAGGTTTGAATTTTATTGGTGAATTTTAAAATAAAATTGAATTTTTCGTTTTGTGTTTTCATTTCTTTCTCCATTGTTTGTATTACCTTGCAAGATAAATAAATTATAGCACGCAATCAAAACTTACGCAACCAACCACAAGTTTAGATTGCAAAATACGCCACAAAACTGCTCGACCGATAGTTTACTTCAAGTGTTTTATTGATTCATAGTGCAAAAAAAGAGCAACTTCTATAGTTACTCTTTGCGTTTGTTATTTTGTCGTTATGTGTGGTATGCTCATAATCTTCTTAAATCCTATCACATCTTGTGTTACTTAATCTTGAATTTATTTTCTGCATATATATCAAACACGAACATTATAATAAATAAAATAGTTGCTGGAATTAGAAAGCTCACTTCAAATATTAGACCCAAAACACCCATACAGATACAAACAAAACCACACAAGTAATCCTTTTTATAAATATATTGTGTGAATTTTGGTATGTCTACTTTTATTTTTCGCACGCCAAAATGGAAAGATAACCATCGTTGCTGTTTAACCATATATCCACCAATTATACTGACTAATCCCATAATTATTAATGCAATTTTGAACTCCATACTTATCAGCCTCCTAGTATATTATATAAATTTCTTGTATTTATTTGTTCATTATTTTTGTATTTATTTGTTATTCGCGTTATGCTCATTTTGTGTGGTGCTTACTTGTTTGACACCCAAAATAAAAAACAATGCACATTATCAAAAATGCTACTATATATGTAGGCGATAGCGTGTGAAACGATCCTGTGAATACAGCAACTATACGGATAAGTGGCAAATAATAAAACTGGGTTGCTATTCCAACGAAGCCAGACCAATATTGTCCCAAAATAAATTCTTGATATAAAATCAATGCCAATACGATTAAAGCTACCAAATTCCCCAAAACTATCGCTAATTTCTTATTATCCACTAATTTATAAGAATATCTCCCAAATAAAAACCATGCAATCAAAAATAATATTCCAAACAATGTAAATGGTGGCACTGTATTATAAAACGGTCCCATTACCAAATAATTTATACCATATCCGACGAAAAATGGTATAATTCCCAATAGAATTAGAATGCTTTTTTTCATATTATATCTCCATTCATTATATAAATAATCTTTAGTCAAGCATACCCTACAGCGGACTGTAAGTCAATGCTAAGAAATACCAAAGCCTCCGCCACATATTGTGGTCAGCCTCTCGCTTTAGTCTTCTATATTTTCCTCGTCATTTTCTTCGTCATATCTTTTATTTTCTATTGCATCAATGATGAACCCAGCCGCAAAAGCAATGGCAACAATTATTCCTAAATTACCTTCTATATTGAGCGATTCGCCAAGCACAATACCACAAAAGCCTGCCAATAATATTGTAAAAATCACCTTAAACATAATTCTTTCCTCCCCTTGTTTTTAATTACTATCTCATTATACTCCGCACTAGCTTCATTGTCAACGCTGAGCAGCGAGAATATAGCTAAGTAATGTCAAGATCAGTATCTTTGCGACATTTCTTATCCTTTTATATCCTTTTATTCAATCACTTCTCGTCCGTATTCTTTGAAAATTTCCAAAATGCCATCTGGAACATCGCCTGGGTCGCCTTCTTGAATGATTTCAACTTTGCTGACGCCACCCAATTTCGCGGGATAACTTTCCATTATTGAGCCATCATATGTCACCTCTATTTTATCGCCAGTGCTGATTGTTGGGGGCAATTCAAAATCGCCAACAAGTGACAATGGTTCATAATCTTGGTATGTGATAGCAGTCATCTCTAAACCTAAATTTTCTGTTGTGACAGCATAGCATGTTATTGTATGCGTTCCAATATCCATTGCAAAAAAAGCAATCAAAGCAATGCATATAATTAAAATTGCGATTATTATAATTTTCTTTTTTATTTTTGTCATATTGTTTTTCCTTTATGGTTTTATACTTATTTTACTCTTCAATTTTTTCAATCACAACCGCTGTGCCGCTGATGATAACGCCAATAAGGTTTGAACCAAACTGATGATAGTCAAAACCAATGCCTATGATAGCATTGCCACCGCACTGAATTGTTTGCTTATAAAGCTCTTGCATAGATTCTTCCCTTGCCGTTGCAAGTTTATCTTTGAAAGCACCGCTTGTTGTGCCAAAAAAGTCCGCAAAGCCTGCCGCCACTTCACTTCCAAAACCTGTGCCGAGAACTGTTTCTCCCACCACGATTTTTATATATTTAGTGATTTTATATCCTTCGAAATTGTGACCGTTGCTTGTTAGGATATAATCGTATTTCCTCTTTTCTTCAAGCACTTTTTCCACTTCTATCATCGCATCAGTCGTTCCTGATTTGATGTTTTCCAAAACTTCCACAACTTGCGGTTCAAGCTTGCCTGAATTTATATATTCATCAATATATAACGTAGCTTTGTGAAATTCATCAACATCAGCCACTGGTCTTTTTTGCAAAATTTTTGTTGCTTCAAAGCATTTATCGCACAAAAATTGCTTAGGTTGATTTTCAGAAATCGGATGTTCCTTAGCCCAAGAACTTATTTTGCTTCCACAAACACAACAAGTATTAGCCATTTTCATTTTCTCCTTTCGCCCATGCGAGCATTCTTATTTCGTTTATTAACTATTGTTTTCTAGGCTCGATTTATATGCAAAGCCGTTTATTTCTTCCAAAAAAGCATGCAAATCGACAATTGCACCAGCCGTGCTTGCTTCATAAAACCAGTTTCCAACTTTGAGCGTTTGCTCCGACTGAACAACAACGTCCCCAAGAAAAGTGCCATATGCATCATACATATTCACATGAAAAGACGTCCCCATTCCAAGCGCTAGCCCTTTGGTGTGATAGCTAGTGCTTTGCATTTCACTTATGATATAATCAATGGTTTCTCTATCATCAATAACAACCGTTTCGCCAGTGTTACCATTGAATAATTGAATTTCCGCGACGTCTTGCGAATCAACTTTCGGGAAAGTTTTAGGTGTCACCCACCAAACCCCAAAAACCAAAGCGATGATAATCACCACGCACATAATAATTTTGATTGATTTTTTCATTTTATCTCCTATGAAACTGTTATCGGCAAAGTGATATCAAAATCGATGTTTTTGCCTTCTTGCGTTTGATATTTGATGTTTGCAACAACTGTGTAGTTGCCGACTTCGGGATTTGTGAAAGTTTTTCCATCTTGTGTCACCGGGAAAGAATAAGATGCTGTTGTTGCGATACCTTGATTGAAAACATGGTCTTTCAATATCACAGGAACTTCGCTAACAATCCCAACAACTTCACCAGCTTCGTCATATAAATTCACGCAGTATATAGTCCCACTGCCAGAAACCGTTATCGCTTCATCTTCGCCGATATATTCCATTTCAAGCGTGATGTCGAATGGCTTTTGCAAATTCGCTATTGAAGCGATTGGATAATCTGAGTGTGCCGATGTAAGCGTGAAACTGATATCATCCTCTGAAACAACGACTTCCGAAACGCTAGGAGAATCGTTCACTATGATTGCAGTTGTAGGTCGCAAATTGCTGAATTCTTCGTGATCGCCGATTTCGGCAGTCACTGTCAATTTTTCGAGAAATGATTGAAGTTCTTCTTCTGTATCAAAATACTTGATATTAAAATCTTGACTTTCGCCTTTTTCTAGCACGGCATCTGTCAATGAAGAACCGCTGTTAGTTCCTGATTCCCAAGCCATATAAAGACCAAGATTTTCGCCATCTGCATATTCATCTGTCAAAACTTCAACCCTTGCAGTCGCTTTATACCCAAAAGTGCCAATTTCAGTCACAAGAATAACCTTCAAATCTTCGTCCTGAAAAAGAACATCCCCCGATTTCAATCCGTCATCGCCACCTTGCTCACAACCAACCATTGAAAATAGCATTGTTACACACAATATTATTGATATAATTTTTTTCATATTGTTTTTCCTTTATTAATTTAACACTTGCACATTTTAAACTTTATGTCTTATTTAAGCAAGCCCTGGACCACCAGTTGCTTCTGGGTATTGCTGTTTCCACGACACTGCAGATTTGCAGAAATCTTCAAAGCTCACGTAGAGGTTATCTAGTCCGCTCACAAATAGTTTGCCATCCACTTCTTCCACTGATTTGCGTGTTAAAAAATTTCAGCATAGTTAACTCCTTTTGTTTATGATTGTGCGGGAATAAATATATTCGCAACTCTATATTCTTCGCTTCCATAATCGCCAAGCAATATAAAAATTTTCACGATATTTTGATTTTGCAAATA
>JAWXUU010000031.1:0-4160 GCA_044426085.1 Bacillota bacterium
TTACCTTGCCTTTTATGGTGTTTTGTAGTAATTATATTATAATAGGCAAAGAGCAAAAACGCAAGATTTTATCTCGCATTTCTGCTCTTTTTTTGTCGGGACTTTTGATACAGCCCCTTTGTCATTTCAAATATAGATTGCACGAGCACAGCGAGTGCTTACCACAATTTTTAATTTTTAATTAGCAAAGCTCCGCTTTGCCTTGCTACACAATATTAAACACTTTATTCAACGTGAAGCTGTCGGAAATCTGCGTTACTCCGTCTATTGCGTAGATTTCGAAATAGACTGTTCCGCCTTGATAATCTTCGCCGAAGTATATGCCGCTTGGGTTGTAATATGTGATTATTGTTGTGTCGCCGTCTTCATCTGTTGCGTATGCTTTCACATAGAATGCAGACACAATTTCGTTACTCGCCGTTCTTGCGGAGAATTTGATTTCGTCTTCGCAGTCGAAAGATAGGCCTGTGAAATCTGTTATAAAGGCAAAGTTGCCGTTAAGATTTATGCCGACAGTTTCTATTTCTTGAATTTCGCCAGTTGATTTTTTAGTTGTCACTTCAAGCGTGCAAAGTTTTTCGTCAGGGAAAATCAACGGAGAATTTGTGCTGATTGCAACGAGCGCTTGGTTTGTCAAATCGTATTCGTCGGTACTGCCCGAAATAACCATGATGACGCTTTCAAGTTCGTAACCTTCTTCGATATCAAAGAAAATATACGCGCTGTCGTTATATCCCGTGTTGTTTGCAACTTTCACAAGTGCAAGAGTGCCGTCGACATAGTTATAGTCATCAATATCGTATGTTGTGCTGTCACTTCCCGCTGGGGTGTAGACATAAACATCACAATGTTCGTCGTATGGGTCTGTTGAAGATGAAGACTGCAAGTATACAATTTTTCGCAAATCGTTCAAGTTATATTTACTTATCCAGTTTGCTTGCAAATTCAAATATGTATATCCCGCTTCCCAAAGTTCAATCAAGAAATCGTCATCGATAACGGATACATAATCGCCCGCAAAAGCGCCATCTTTGATTGTCCAACCTGCAAAATAAATATCTGTTTTCTTTGTTGTTGCATTTTCAAGATACATCGACCTTGGATATGTGAGTTCTGCCCTGTTGTTTCCGATATCGCTTCCGCCGTTATCATCGTAATAAATAGGCATGCTGATACCTGTGAAATCCACATAGACCGCTGTGTTATCGGTGAAGACATAGCTATCATCAAGCAAGTCGCCATCTGGTGAAAGTGTGAAATTCACTTCGTAGCCGATGATATAATTATCACCGCTGAATTCTTTTGTTGCAATATATAAAGTTCTTAGGTTAGCAACGGAATAGCCAACGTATTCGCCGAGAATCATTTCTTCTTCCCAAACATCTTCGCTTGTTTCAACTTGCATTGCAAATTGAATATAGTTTGGCCAGTCGATAAAGTTTCCGCTTCCCGAAACTTCTCCCGTAACATTACCGTAGTTTTCAAGCACGCTTCCGCTTTGCAAAGTGACCGTTCCGCCTTCCATGATTTCCAAACTTGAATTTTCATCAAAGTTGAAATATACTCCGCTTGCCACTGTGACTGCACCACTTCCCGTTACGATAAGGTCTGCGCCCGAAACGTTCCAATCGCCAGTTAGATAATAGTTGCAAGTGAAAATGAAATCTTCTGTCACATCAAGTGCTGGGGCGACAACTGTTTTCAAGGCTTCGCCAGAAGTGCAGTTGATAACCGCAACGCGCAAAACGCAATCTTCAAAAGCGTTGCTTGTTGTGAGAGAAATTATTCCCGAGTCTGTCATGCCGAGAACTGAACTTGCCGTTGCCTTGCCAAATTTTGTGACATCAGTGCTGTATTCACGAATGACAATCGGCGCTGTTGTCGGTTTGCTTATATCGCCATAGCCCACAAATGTGTTGTTTGAAATTGTGTAGCTTTGTGAGTTTTCTTCTTCTGTGTAGTATGGGAAAATTTCTATGCCGTTCACGACATAATCTGTCGCGTGCAATGTGCTGTTTGTGATACTGGCTTGTGCACACGCAATTGTGACAGCACCACCTGCGGTGTAGCCACTTGCAAGGGTTGATGATATCGTTGTTTTTCCACCTTCAATAGGTGAATAAATTTCCATGCCAGAAACAGACGCGCCGTCGGCAGAAAGAACAAATCCGCCATAAAGCGTGCTTGTGACAGTTTGCATAGTTTCGCCATCCACCACTGTTGCTGTTGTGCCAACAACTGAAATTGCTTTATCAATATTATATATATAATAATCCGCAAGGTTGCCAAATTCCGCAGCCGGAATGTTGATTGTGCAACCGTCGTAGGCTGATCTTATTGCGTTTGTGATTGCAGTTGTGCTGTACACATAAAAAGTGCTTCCCTGTTGCAACATGCCAAGGTTGGTCACAACCGCACTTGCACTTTGCGAAAGAGCATCGGTAGAAACCATAAGCAGACTTGCAGATTCACCAATTGTTAGACTTGCCATATCAGAAACAAAGCATGTGCCAAGCTCGTTCAAAACAAAATATGAAACGCCGTCAAAAATCAAGTTGCTACCCGATTTCACTGTCACTGAAACTTCCGCTGGAACTGTCAGGATAACTCCGCTTTGCACCATGACTGTTTTGCCCGATGGAATGATTAAATCTTCAGAAAGTTCAATACTTCTTTGAATCACGATAACATCTGTGCTTTCAAAGTTGTACAGTGCTTTTTGAAGGTCGGATTCGTATGCTACGTATGTATAATCAAAGCTGAAAGACATCAAATTTTGCGTTTCTCTATCCAAGTCGGAAAAAGAATATGAAGTCACGCTTTCCACGTTGGTTTGCAAGTTTGAAAACCAGTTGGTTTTGAAATCCACAACGCTGTCTTCAAGATTGCTAAACCAATTTTCCTTGAAGCTTTCAACATCGCTATCCAAGCTTTGAACACTGCAACCGCAAAGTGATATTAATATTGTTATGACCAAAAGAGTCACAATTATTTTCTTTTTCAATTTTATCTCCACGAATAACAATCCGCAAAATTTGACGAAAATTCCGCGGTTGATTCTTTTCTTATGTTTCTTTTTGTTTTCTAGTTTATTCTACTGTGCTTTTTGCGGGCTGTTCCCACAAATTTCCAAGCACGATACATAGGTTTTATTTAGGTTATTTTATCATGTAAGAGAATAAAAGTCTAGTGATTTCACGCTGTCGCAAGCATTACTATCGTTGCAAGGGCAAATAGGTAGTAGGAAAAATACTTTAGTTTGGCTTTTTGCAACAACCGCAAAAAGAATTTTATGCCCACAATGCCAAAAACAAAAGCGGAAACGCCACCAAAAACACTGCAAATTGCAAGCTGAGAAGACATTTCACTTGCGGAAAATTCAAAAACTTGCAAGATTGCTGATGCGGTGATAATTGGAATGCTCATCAAAAATGAAAACTTTGCCACTTCGCTTTTTTCCACCCCACAATAAACACCGCCAAGCATTGTAGATCCGCTTCGCGATACGCCAGGGATAAGGGCAAAACACTGCATAACACCCATCATGCCTGCGGTTTTATAGCTGATTTTTTCCGTTGAAGCGTACCTTGTGAAATATTCTGCGAAAAGCAAAATGAAGGCGGTGAAATAAAGCCCAACAAACACGTAGGAAATATCAAACATGCTCTCTATATAAGAAGAAAACAAAAGCCCAACCACCCCCGCGGGAAGCGTTGCAAGGGCGAGAAGCCACGTCTTTTTTGAAAATGGCGATTTCAACATTTCAAAAAGCTCCTTTCGCATTGCAACAATAACAGCAAAAAGCGTGCCAACATGAAGCATTACATCAAAAAAGATAGCCTGCGACCCCAAAAGTTCGAAGTCCAAAAGGCTAGACGCAATAACCAAATGCCCACTTGAAGAAACAGGCAAAAATTCCGTGAGCCCTTGAATAATACCGAGAATGATTGATTTTATTAACATAGGTTTTCTCCTTTAAACCGATTTTTTGGGGGTATTGGTGGGTGTGGGTGTGTATTACTGTGTTGGTTTTAAAGAATTAAAAATTAAAAATAATAGATTGTATAATTAAGTGCAACACCTAAAAAAGAATAGCGATTCACACCGAAATCCTTTATAATGGAAAGTGACCAAACCGACCATTGGGGGAAAACAACATG
>JAWXUU010000020.1:0-25124 GCA_044426085.1 Bacillota bacterium
TTGTAGATCTCATAAATAATAGACCACGAAAACGCTTAGGTTGGTTGTCGCCTATCGAGTTTCTCGCAAATACTTTTAAAAAGTGTTGCACTTAATTTGACAATCTATCATTTTTAATTTCTAAAGCTTCTCTCTTGCAAACAAAGCCAGAACACTGACCACAGAATCATTGCGAAAGCGATAAAATCCACTGTTGTGAAATTTGAACCTAGCAACAGTGCGGAAATCACAACTGCGGAAACTGGTTCTAGCGTGCCGATAAGGCTTCCCATAAGCGGTCCGACGATTGAAACGCCTTTCAGAAAAAAGCCGAACGCGACGGCTGTGCCAATCACGACAACACCGAACATGCCAATAAACAGTTGTGGCGAAAGTGTGACGGCGGTTTCCCACGGTCTTGCAAACGGAAGAAAAATAAGTCCGCTTATCAACATGCCAAATCCCGCGACGCTGTAGACTCCATATTTTCTTATTATACCACCCGAAAGCATATTATAACAAGCGGCACCAACGGCGGAAAGTAAGCCCGCGACAAGTGCGATTTGCGACATTTGCAAGGTTGTGAAATCACCACCTGTCGACAAAAGCACCACCCCGAAAAGTGCGAGCAGAATTGCGACTGTCTGTTTGATTTTTGGCATTTTGCGGTGTGTTATACTTACGTAAATCAAAATCATCACCGTTGCAAGGGATTGCAAAACTGTTGCTGTGCCGGCGTTTGCATGCTGAATTGCCAGATAAAATGTGTATTGACTGCCGAACATTCCCAATATGCCAAACACGAGAAGTCTTCGCATATCTTGAAAGTTTTTGAAGATTGCAAAGGTTTTTTTGCCTTGCGTTGCAATGCTTATCACAACAAAAATCAACCCCGCAAAAACCAAGCGAAGTGATATCACCCAGTTTGTATCAACGGGAACATTCTCAAACAGATATTGCCCAAAGCATGCGGAAAATCCCCAAGAAATCCCGCCGAGCACCGCGCATAATATTCCAATACCTTTTTTTGAATTCACTTATATTACCCAATAACCTTTATTTTTTTAGTTTACGCTTTTGTTTTTATAGCTTTCTTAGCATGTCAAAAGCTGTGTAGGTAGCTTTCAATCTTGTGCCACCGCGGTTTCTGTAGCCTTGGAGTTTTTCGATTTTATATTCGCCTTTATAATACACGCAAACATAAACAAGACCGAGTGGTTTTTCTTCTGTGCCACCAGTGGGTCCTGCTATGCCCGTTGTTGATATGCCGACATCAGCGCCAAGTGCTTTTGCGACGCCGCATGCCATTTCTTTTGCTGTTTCAGCGGAAACTGCACCGTACTTTTCAAGCGTTTTTGCACTGACACCCAAAAGTGTTTGCTTTGAACTGTTTGAATAAGAACAAACTCCGCCAAGATAGATTTTTGAAACGCCCGCCATATCTGTTATTTGCTTAGAAACAAAACCGCCTGTGCATGATTCCGCAACGGATAGGGTGATGTTTTTATCAAGCAAGTGATTTATTGCGACTTCTTCGAGTGATTTATCTGTTTCGGAATATATAAACTGACCCATCAGTCCATAGATTTCTTCTTTCACTGGTGCAATCATTTCAATCGCACTTTCAAGAGTTTTTGCTTTTGCTGTTATGCGCACACGGCACTGACCTTGCATTGCATATGGCGCGATTGTTGGGTTTTGATACGTGAGCATTTTTTCGCGAAGAATCTCTTCCGCTTGCGCTTCGCCAATGCCGAACATTTTCAAGCTTACAGAATGGATTATACCTTCCGAAAGTGTTTGCAAATATGGCACGCCACAGTGCACAAACATCGGTTCGCATTCCTTTGGTGGACCTGGGAGCATCAACACGTGGTTATCCCCCGATTTGAATCCGCAACCTGGCGCAGTGCCCCAGTTGTTATAGAAAACTGTGCAACCTTGTGGAAGCATAGCTTGCTTTTTTTGATTACCTGTCATTGGTATGCCAATCTTTGCAAAGTGGTTTTCGATTTGAGCGTATGCACGCTCGTCAAATTCCATTTCCTTTTTGAATGTTTTTGCGATGATTTCCTTTGTCAAATCGTCATACGTTGGTCCAAGACCACCCGTTGTTATGATGATTGTTGCGCGATTTTTCGCCGTTATCAACGCTTCTTCCAACCTTTGCGGATTGTCGCCAACAACAGTGTGGAAATACACATTAAGCCCAAGCCTTGCGAGCTCCTTTGAAAGCATTTGTGCATCTGAATTGACAATATCGCCAAGCAAAATTTCCGTTCCAACCGAAATGATTTCTACGTTCATTTTTATTTCTCCTATCAAAACAGCACCTTTGAAGATGCTGTGGAATTTTGTCACTTTTTTACTATCTATGCTATAATATCATCACAAAATTTGAATGTCAATGAATTTCGCACATCTTTATTAAAGGACAGGAAAAAACCCCTAGCTTTTGCAAGGGGTTTTTTATTATTGTTGTTTTTAGTGTTGTTTTATTCCTAGTGACACCACATTTATTAGAAGTCCGCCAACTGCGTTGCCTAGGGTTACCACGGCGATTGCGACAACTGCGTGCACGCTCCATGCGCCTGCAACAGTGAAATAGAAAATGTTTGCAATGCTGTGTTCGAAGCCTAGAAGCATGAAGATCATAACGCAAAGGAAAAGTCCGATATAACCACCCACGCTGTTGTGAGTGTTTTGCGTTTTCTTGAAGCACACTGCTGCAAGAAACATCATGATTCCGCAGAAAATTCCAAGGATGAACAAGCTTAAATAACTTGGGTCGCTAAGTTTTACTTCTGCATAGTGAATCGCATTTTCAAGGATAGAAGTTGTGTATGTCATGCGAGTTTGAAGTGCCAAAAATGCGATTGCAAACACGCCAACAAAGTTGCCCACCCAGATTATCACAAGCTTGAGAACATCTTTATCTTCGAGAAGATATCCAACTTTGCCTGTGTAAAGATAAAAATCAAGAGTGTATATCGCGTATAGCCCGATTGTGAAAAGTGCAGCGCCGATATAGTGATTTTCAATCCCCAAATATGCTGATGCACCAATTGCAATCATCATGCCCGCGAGAATTGCTTTCAAAAATACCGATTTATAATCGTGATTTGAATGTGACGTTTGTTCTTCTTTTGTTTGATTTTGTGATTCCATTTTATGCCCTTCTATCTTATATATTCTTTAACTTGAATAAGTATATCACAAAGTTTTTTAAAATCAAAATGAAATCTGCTTATTTTTTAACATATTTCGCACTTTTTACGCACATTTCGAAAGTTTTACTTTATCAGTTTTGATTACACTTGCCACTTGCTTTCGCCTTTGCCTTCAAGCGCGTGAATCATGTTGACCGCCATGCTGTGGCTTGGGGTTGGAATGCCGTGGCGGATACCTGCGCGAACTACGCTTCCGCTTATGCTGTCCACTTCGGTTTTTCTGCCTTCTTTTATATCAATGCAAATGCTTGGAACGCCGTGGGGCGCTGTTGTCACGAGATTTTCAACCCTTGCAAGTTGTGTTTTATAATCTAGCGAAACGCCGTCAGCTTTGGCAACTTCCACCATTTCTTTCACGAGCGACTGAATCATTTCCCACGCGGATTTGTTTGTGTAGACATACCCTTGTGGCATGCCAAGCATACCTGTGAGCACGCTTGAAGATGCGTTTATCATAAGTTTTTCCCAAATGAAAACTTTGATTTTGTCGGATTTGAAAGTTTTGAAACCGCACGCATTGAAAGTTTTTTCAAGTGCAGAAAGCGTTTCGTTTTCGCCCCCGTTCACAAGCCCGAAATATGTTGAAAACGTGCCTGTGTGGCGGACTGCGTTTTTATCGAGATATCTGCTTCCGTCTTGAGTTACGCCGATTGCGATTTGGTCTTCGCGGGCATAATTTTTCAAAATATTTTCATGACCACTTCCGTTTTGCAATGTAAGCAAAATCGTGTTTTCAGAAATCAAGTGTTTGTTTTCTTCAAGTGCTTCAACAGTTGCACCCGCTTTCACAAACAAAATCAAAACGTCAAGCTGTGGCAAATCGTGAGTTCCCGCATGCACGGCAACAGGGCGATAAATTTTTTCGCCACCTTCTGATTCTTCAATCCTGAGCCCCTCTTGATTGATTTTATCAACTTTTTCTTGACCACGGCAAAGCATGAAAACTTCGTTTTCTTCGCTTAGATATCCGCCGTATAAAAGCCCCATTGCACCAGCGCCTAGTATTGCAATTTTCATCATATTCCCCTTTGATTATACAAATTTGTTTAGTTTTTCATCATATTCAAATCCAACACCTGAAAGTTTTTTTGAAATTTCTTCCTTTGAAACATCCATATCATCGCACAGTTTATCTAGCGATGAATAGAAATCTCTTAGTTTGGTGTTGATAAGGCTTAGTAGCATTATTGGATCGTTTGGCAACATAATTTCACCTTACAATCTTACTGGAACAACTTCAAGCCAGTATCCGTCTGGGTCTGTGATGAAGTATATTCCCATTTTTTCGTTTTCAAAACAAATGCAACCCATTTCTTCGTGAAGCGCGTGGGCACTTTGGAAATCTTCCGCCCTGAAAGCCAAGTGGAATTCGTTTTCGCCAAGGTTGTAGGCTTGTGGATGAGAATCAAGGCAAGTGAGTTCCAACACGAAATCTGTTGTTTCGTTACCGATATAAACAAGCGTGAAACCTTCACCTTGTTTTCTGCTTTTTTCCGTGAGCCCCAAAGCTTTTTCATAAAAAGCCAAGCTTTCTTGCATGTTTTTAACATTAATATTCATGTGAACCATTTTAAATTGCATATTGCACCTTCCATTTTTTTATGGGGGTTTCTAAAAAGTATTAACCAAAGATTGATTTCAAAAAAAGTGCGTATTTTTTGTAGAATTTCGACGTAAAACTGGACGTTTTTCTAGAAATTATACGGAAAATCAAGCCTTTTTTGGGAATTAAGATTTGCGTTAAGACTTTTTAGAAACCCCCATATTTATCATACCACAATTTAGGGCATGTTGCAAGTGTTATTTACTTTGCATTTTTTTCATTTTTAGCCAGCTTATGTATCCATATATATCATTTATAAAGAACATGACAAAGCAGATGACCATTGTTATGTAGCTTAAATCGTCAAGCATTGCAATCGCCCACAAAATTATAAGCACCATATCGTTGAGCCCATATGCAAGCGCGTATAGCTCGCTTCTCTTATATGTTAAACTTGCGGCAAAAAAGCTTGTGGCAATTGAAAGGGTGCTAAAAAGCATACTCGCCGTGCCAAGAAAATCAAGAATGAAATAAAACGCGATTGTCACAAGCACTGTTATGCCGAGAAGTGTGACGATTTCTTTTTTTCCAACATTGTTGATTTCCACTTGTGTTTTTTCGCCGTCGTGGGGATTTTTCACCCAAGACACCACCGCCAAAACCGCCATGGGGAGCGTCATGCCAAGCATTGTTGCCATTTCGCCATAGTATTTCGTTTTGAATGAAATAAAACCGTATAAAATGCAGAAAATCACAATTATAACGTTGCCAAAATAATGCCCCTTTGCAAGAAATATCAGCGCCGAAACACCCAAAAGCGATGTTGCAAGCATCATATAATCAGGATCACCGCCAAATAAAAACGCGACAGTCACAACCGCCACGGAAATCGCCCAAAGGCATATATCTTTTTTGTTGAAAATTGCAAGTACTTTCATTTTTTCTCCCACAAATCGTTATTCTTTGCAAGTATAGCATATCTGGTGATGCAAAGCAATAAAAAGAACGCACTAGGTTGCGATCTAATGCGTTCTTTTTATCGTATAGAATTTATGTCCCCAATTGGGAATTGGTTGTTGTCTATTCTTGTTCTTGCGTGCTTTTATTTTCTTCAGCTTGCGGGGTTTGGTTGATTTCCTCCACTGCTTCAATCACGTATAGTCTGCTTGCATAATCTTGGAAGAGGCGGACGTTATCGTTGAAGCCTGTTCCGCCGAAGCCTTGTTTCAGCCTTACACCGACGCTGTTTAGCACACTGCCCGTTGCAAAATAATCTTCCTTTTCGCTGTGCATTTTTACAAATTTGGCGGAGATGTTGTGCAAAACCCCGTTTTGTTTGATGTGGATTGGTGAAATTGTGTTCACAAGGTCGCCAAAGTCGCGAAGGTCGAAAACTTGTGGCATATTATAAAAATGATACTTAGTTTTTTCGCAAAGACCCTTTGTTTTGAATGTTCCTGTTATATAATTTGATTTAACTTGTGTTTGAACATACGCGCCGATTGCAGTTTTTTTATCCTTTGAAACGCATATCCATTGATACACGCCATCTTCGCCGTTTTTTATGCGGTGATAATCGCCAAACTGCAAGGTGTTCCTATATTTTTTATACCATGCGATTTGCTGTGTTATTTGCGACAGCTCTTTTTCTGGCAAATCGGATAGGTTGCATTCGTATCCCAAAAGACCGAAACACGCGACGTTGAATCTTGTGTCTAGCGATGTTTTCCTGAGTGTTTGGTGGTTGGGAACGGACGAAACATGAGCGCCAATAACCGACATTGGATAGGCATAGCTGTATCCCGTTTGGATTTCCGATCTGCAGATTGCATCGGTGTTATCGCTTGCCCAAACTTGTGGCATAAATTGCATCATGCCAAGGTCGCAACGATTGCCACCTGAAGCACAGCTTTCAAAAAGTATGTTTGGAAACTCTTTTGTGAGCGTTTCTAAAACGCGATAGAGCCCCAAAATATAACGGTGGAAAAATTCACCTTGTTTTTCGCAAGGCAGTGCCACCGAATAGGCATCTGTCACGATGCGGTTCATATCCCACTTGACATAGCTGATATTTGCCGAAGAAAACACGTTTCGCATTTGGTTTATGATATAATCTTGAACGGTTTGTTGCGTCAAATCCAGCAACAATTGGTTTCTGCCTAGCGATTGTGTTTGGTTTGGGATTTCCACAGCAAAGCTTGGATTGTTGCGATAACATTCGCTGTTGTAGCTGACCATTTCTGGCTCTACCCAAATGCCAAACTGCATGCCGAGTTTGTTGATTTTGTTTGCAAGACCTGAAAGTCCGTTTGGGAGTTTCTTTTTGTTCACTACCCAATCGCCTAGCGATGATTTATCGTCGTTTCTTTCGCCAAACCAGCCGTCGTCAAGAACAAACAGTTCCGCGCCAACTTTCTTGCCCGCTTTTGCAAGGCTGAGAAGTTTACTTTCTGAAAAGTCGAAATAAAATGCCTCCCAACTGTTCAAAAGGATTGGTCTTTCTTTATTTTTCCACTCGCCAAAAACAATGTGTTCGCGCACAAATTCATGCATGTTTTCACTGACCCCGCCATATCCATTTTCGGAAAATGTCAACACTGCTTCTGGGGCTTGGAAACTTTCACCTTTTGATAGGTGATATTCAAAGCCGAATGGATTTATACCGCAGATAAAATGCGTGTTTTGATAGCTGTTGACTTCGCACGCTTCAAAGTGGTTTCCGCTGTATATAAGGTTTATGCCGACACAATTTCCGCAATTTTCTGATGTTTGGGGTTTTGACAGCATAACAAAAGGATTGCTTCTGTTGCTTGAAGCACCCACTTTTGAATCGTTTACAACAATGCCCTGTTCGCACAAGACATCTGTTTTATTCATCTCTCTTGTCCACGCACCCTTGAATGTTGAAAACACATACGGGCCTTGGTCGAAATCGAGTTGACAGCTTAGAAAGCGGTTGATTTTCACTTCTTCTTCGCTGTTATTGATAAGCTTTGCACTTCGCGTTATCACGTTTGTGTTATAGAACACTGAATAGTGAAGCTGAAGTTCTTGGTTATAGTTTTTATCTTTTAATTTTATAATAAGGGTTTTTGTTTCGCCACTTTCGTCGTATGCAGAAGGCAAGTTTTCCAGCGGTGATTTTTGGTGAATATTATAATTTTCAAACACGAAATCGCAAGTGGAAGAGCCGTTTGGATATGTGATATCAATCATTGGTTCGCGGATGTCACCCTTGCCACGAGTTGAAAATTCCAAGTTGCAATTTTCAAGCGCGACTGTTGGATAATCTTCGCCATATGTGCAAAGATTGCCTTCTGGGAACTCGCATTTTGGCAAAATCGCGGAATATTCGCCTTGAAAATCCACGCGGTTGCCATAATATAGATGTGCGAGATGCCCCGATTGCAAAACACTGAATGCATACGTTGTGTTTTTTGTGTTCAGAATAAAAACGTCGCCGTCTTTTATGATTTGTTGCATTTTTTATTCCCCTTGGGATTGCCCAGATAGTTCTTTTGATATTTCGCCGAGTTTTTCTTCGGTTAGCTTATATTTTTTCACAAAGATTGCAACTGCGAGAATCAATCCCATAACTGGTATCACTGTCATGATAACGCGCATACCAAGAAGGGTGCTCGCCGTTTGCGTTGTTGCGTTTATGTCTAGTTTGATTAAATCTATTCCAATACCTGCAATCAAGATTGAAATTGCAGAGGCAAGTTTAACCACGAATGTTTGCAAAGAAAACACTACGCTTTCGTTTCGCGTGCCGTTTTTCCATTCGCCATAGTCAACTGTGTCGGCAAGGAAAATTGTTGTGAGAACTGTTGCAAGACCAAACCCAACGAAAATCACCACTGCGGAAATTGCAAGAAGGAACATGTTTGTGATATTGAGCGAGCCTAGCGCAAACAACATTGCATAACCCACCATTGCTGTTATTATCGCGCTGATAAAAATCTGTTTTGTGCCGAATTTTTTTCTTAGCATTGGAAGCGACATCATTGATAAAATTTGTGCCACGCCACCAACTGTGCCAAACACGCCATAAAGTTCCTTTTGTCCGATATCAAATTGGAAGAAATAAATAGCCATGTTTTGCGTTAGATACAGCGCGGAATTGAAAACCACGATTGTGACAACAACCACGAGTGCTTGATCGTTATGGATAAGTGAAGAGAACATCTCTTTCACCGTTGGTGTTTTGATGTTTGTTTCGCCTTTTTCTTTCACTGTGAGAACTGTTATTGCGATTGCGATAACAAACACGATTGCAACGCCAAGCGCGAGAAGGCGATAACCTTCCCTGTCGTTGCCACCGCCAAGAACTGTGACAAGCAAAAGTGCCACGCCGGTTGGGATTGCATACCCAAGCCCCGCACAACTTCTTGCGATAACAGAAATGCTTTCACGCTGTTTGCCCGCTGGTGCAATTGCGGGAATCATTGACCAATATGGAATATCCATGATTGTATAGGTAACCCCCCACGCGAGATACACCGCAGAAAGATAAATCAAAAGTGCGTTGCCTTCAATAGATTCTGGCACAGCAAAAAGAAAATACAGAACAACTGCGTTTGTAAGCGTGCCCACGATAAGCCACGGACGGAACTTTCCTATTCGAGTTTTTGTTTTGCCAACAAGAACCCCCATCATTGGGTCGTTGAACGCATCAAAAACACGCACCGCCATGAAAAGCACGCCGATAAATGTTGCACTGACGCCCAAAACTGTGTTGTAGTAGTTCATCAAAAAGCCTGCGACAAGCGCGTAGACCATATCTTTGCCCACAGCACCTATGCCGTAGCCAACTTTTACTTTTTTATCAATCATTTTCCCTTACCCTATTTCGCGATTTTGTCGCGTTTTTATTTGCGATTTTCGTCGCGTTTTTATTTCGCGATTTTGTCGCGGTTTTATTTGCGATTTCGTCGCGTTTTTATTTCGCGATTTTGTCGCGTTTTTATTTTACGATTTCGTCGCGTTTTTACTTCGCGATTTTGTCGCGTTTTATCATCATTATTTTTCTTTTATTTGGAATTCAACAGTCACTGCTTCTGCACTGCCCGATGTGATTTCAAGCTTTGCACTGCCGTATTTGTGGGCAGTTTTCACATATGTTGCAACACCGCCACCGATGGCACAAACGGATTTTTCGCCGATGATTTCGCAGTCGCCCGTGATGTTGAAGTTCACGACACCTTGATAGTATGGCAAAATTTCGCCGTTTTGGTTTGTGATTTCCACGCGGACTGTGGCAACATCGTAGCCGTTTTCTTCGCATAGGACTGTTGTGTCTGGCGAAACTTTCAACACCACTTTGTTTGTGGCTGTTTTTTCGCAAACTTTAACAACTTTATCGTTTTTGATAGCTTCGAATTTATACGTCGTGGCTTTTCCGCCCCAGTTGCCGATATATTCCGAATATAGGCGGAAACCTTCTGCGAGAGTCATTTTTTCAAGCAGAGAAAGTTTCAAAACTTTAAACTTGATTTTAAGTGGTAGATTGTTTTGACCATACTTTGCAACTGCGCGCAAAACAAGCTTGATTTCTTCTGCATCTTTATATGAAAATTTTTCATATTTTTCCATGAGTTCACCAATCAAATCATCGATTAAAATCGGTGGGTGTGGCATGTTTTGAAACTGATCTTTATTTGGATGGAAATCCCGCACGAATTCATTATTTTTATAAAGTTTGATATAGTCCGCGTTGGTAAATGCGTAAATTTCGGGAATATTCCCGCCCGCGTGCTCGCCGATATCCATGGAAGAACTGATTTCAAGAACGTCGCAGTTTTCAGATTGGCTTTGATAAACACTTGAAGCAAGCTTTGGAATTCTGAACATGTTCATAACGCCGTGATGACAAATTTTGTCGCCACTGCCGAAGTCTTTATGGGTGTTATAATCGAACATACACCACCCAAAACCGCCTGTTATATCGTCGTGTTTATAAAGCGATTGCAACACGTTTGCATGGCGTTTTGCGTGCTCAAGACGATGACTTTCGCTGTCGAACGCTTTGGTTGGGAACATGTGACCGTTATATTCGCTGACGAGATACGACGCATTTTTTGCGTGTGTCACTTTTGATTTTTGTTCCAAGCCAGCGTTGTTTCCCGTGTGGGAGAAATCGTTATATGTGTAGACATCTTCAAGCAGATTGCTGTTCTTTATAAACCTGACACCGCCCGTTTGGCGTGTTTTATCGAGGGTGTGAATAACCCTGTTTGTGTTTTTATATAGGTTGTTATCATCTTGTGATTCGTTGATTCTTGCGCCCCACAAAATTATCGATGGGTGATTGCGATTTTGCATTACCATATCGATTGTGTTTTGCACCGCAACTTTTTTCCAATCGCTGTCGCCAATGTGTTGCCAGCCTGGGATTTCGGTGAAAACCAAAAGCCCGATTTCGTCGCACCTATCAAGGAAGTGTTTTGATTGTGGATAGTGCGATGTGCGAACTGCGTTCACACCGAGTTCAAATTTCAAAATATCCGCATCAAGCTGTTGCGGGCGCTTTGGCATTGCATAGCCAACGTATGGATATGATTGGTGACGATTCAGCCCAACAAGCTTGATTTTTTCGCCGTTGAGATAGAAGCCGTTTGATTGAAACAGCACATGGCGGAAACCAAAAGTTGTAACTTTTTCGTCGATTGTGATACTTCCGTGTTTAAGCTTTGTTTTCAGCTGATAGCAAACTGGGTTATCAAGATTCCATGTTTCGGCTTCTTCATAGGTGTAGGAAACTGATTCTTTTTGGGCTTTCACATTCACGCATGCGAGATATTGCCATTCCAATTCGCCTTTTTTTCTTATTGAATAATGCAGTGTTGTGTCGCTGAACACACCTTCGATTTCGAAATCAAAGGCTAGTTTTTTATCTTTAGCCATAACAAACACGTCGCTTATATATCTGGGTTCTTTTATTTCAAGATAAACTTCGCGATATATTCCGCCGTAGGTTAAAAAGTCGATAACGTTTCCAAACGGAGGGATGTTGCTGTTTTCCTTGGAATCGACTTCCACGGTGATTTTATTTTGCGCGCCAAATTTCAGGTGTTGCGAAAGTTCGACAGTGAATGCTGTGTATCCGCCCTTATGCCCTTCCACAAAGACGTCGTTCACATACACGTTCGCAACGTGAGCCACCCCTTCAAAGGTTATAAAAACGCGTTTATCAAACCAATCGTCGTCGGCAAAAATGGTCTTTTCATAAACACTTTCAAACTGATAAATACCCTCGTCGAAATAATTGAGCGGAGTTTGCACGTTTGTGTGCGGAAGTCTTATTTCAAGTTTTTCCGAATCACCTTTTTTTGCAAAAAGCCAGTCGTTATTTATGTATATTCTATCACTCATGATACTTCCCCTTATGGCTATTATCTATCATCATACCACGCAATTTGTACTCTGTCAACATGCATTTAAATAAAATTGCATATATTTTGATGATTTTGCATTAAGTTTCTTGCTTTTGCCAAAAAAGAAAAAACTGCACGTTTTTGCCGTGCAGTTTTGATTAGCTGTTTTATTTGTTTTGGGTTTTATTCTTTATTGCTTTTCTTTTTATAGATAACATAGCCAGCACCGCCACAAACTGCGATTACAATCAGAATCCACCATGGGAAAGAACTTCCTGAAGAGGTTTCTTCACTTTCTGGAACGACTGGAGTTATTGTTGCCGTTGGAGTCTCTGTTGCACTTGGCGAAACAGTTGCTTCTGGAGTCACAGTTGCTTCTGGAGTCACAGTTGCTTCTGGGATTTCAACTTCTTCGCTTGAAGCTCCGCCAACTGTGTAGGCGCTAGAAATTGTTATACCGCTAGAATTTGAAGATGATGGTTCAACCACTGCCACTGTTGAATATGCAATTGCATATGTTGAATAGTTTTTGCTGTATATTGTGATTGAAGTTCTTTCGCTGTTGACAACGAAATAATCATAATCGTATGACTCATCATAGCTATCTTTTTCAACCAACGCTTCTGTCACTTCATCGTGGGTTCTGATGATTGAATAAGTTGGCATTCCGCACAATTCTTCTGGCAAAAGGATTTCTATTCCGAGTGGAGCACTTAGAGTTGAAAGTTCTATTGGATCGCCAGCTACGCCATCTTCTGTCACGGTTTTTTCAATTGTAATTTCAAAAACTAGTGCTACTTCTGTGTCACTTTCAGCTGCTATTTCTTCAATATCTGATTTGTTGCTGTAATCTTCTTTTTCGTCTTGTTCAACTTTCACGAGGATTTCAACGCTCTTGCCGTCCATAACATCACCATCTGTATATGTATCAAGATTTGAAACCACGACATCTGAAACGCTTCCCAAAACTTCAACTTTAGTGTTTAGATCGCCAAATTTGCAACCTTTGGTTACATCATCATTGCCAACGATAACAGTTGAAGTTATCACACTTCCGTCGCCACTTGTGAACACCACGTTATATGTGCCCGCAGGAACTAAAACAAAAGAATAACTTGCATTGCCACTTTCATCAACTACGGCTTGTAATGTTCTGTATGTTGTGTTGCCGATAACAAGCTCGATTGTAACTTTTGCACTCCCACCAAAATAATCTTTGTCTGTCGATGCACCAGTAATTTCACCACTGATTGAATAATATGTGCTAGTTACACCAAATTCTGCAGGTGCATTGTTCACAGCGTAGCTTTCGCTTTCAATCCAAGTATTGAGAATGTACAGATTATTTGTGTATGCATTCAGCGCATCAACAAGATTGCTGTATGTTTCTTCGTCAACTGTGAATGAATCACCGTCGCCATCGAAAGTTGTGTTGTTTGAAGCTGAGCTACCGGTATCTTCATCACCAATAAGCTGCTTAGTTGATGTGACATCAGCATCATTAGCAGTCACAATCACACCGCTATAGACATAACAATTGGAAATTTCTCCACCACAACACCAAGCAACGATGCCACCTACGTAGGTTTCGCCTGAAACATCACCCGTATTGTAGCAGTTTGCCACTATTGTTGAGCCTTCAATATCTCCCGCAATACCACCAACACAGGCATAGCCTCCTGAAGTGCTTTCGCCGGAAACATCGCCTGTGTTATAGCAGTTTATAATTGAACCGCTGGTATCAACAAAACCTGCAATACCGCCGACAAAATTGTTTCCACCACTTTTCGCAGTTACACTTCCAGTGTTATAACAGTTGATTACTGTACCTTGTGAAAACTCACCAACAACACCACCTACGCGAGCATAACCTGTACTAGAATTTTCTGCAGTCACACTGCATGAGTTGTAGCAATTTTCGATAAGTGAACCCGATGCAGTGCAATATCCAATAATGCCACCCGCTTTCGCTGCGTTTTCCGCAGTTGTAGATATAGACTCAATTTGTCCACTTATGCTAACGTTGTGCACTACGACATTAGCACCACCACCAACTATACCACCGACATAAATATTGCCACTGTTTGACGCTGTTATGTCAGCTTCAACAACATTCAAGTTTTTAATTGTCCCACTAGAGTAAATACCGCCAACATATCCAAAAAGACCTACGTAAACAGTGGTTGTATCATATTCAGAATCAATATAAAGTCCAGTAATTGTGTGATTGTCACCGTCGAATGTGCCTTTGAAAGAATATGTAGTAGAAGTATGTCCAATTGGTGTCCATTTGTTAAGGTTTTCGCCATCTGCATCTGCCCAATTTTCGATTGATGTATCGTTCAGCACAATATCCGCTGTTAGCGTGATTGTTTTGCCTTCAAAATTGACAGCATCTTCATAACTTTGTTCTGCTGTGCCGTTCACCAAACTTGCAAGGCCTGCTAGCTGTGCTGCGGTGCTGATTTCGTAGGTTGTATCTTCGGTATAATCTGTATACCAAGTTGTATCAACATCAGTGCCGTTCCATGCTGTGTCGGCGATTGTGATTTTTTCAGCAACTTCCACTGCTATTTCTTCCACTGTTTGCGTTTCAACTGTTGGTTTTTCAGCTGTGTAAGAATATTGGACTGATTCACCACAGCCCGCAAAAAGGGTGAGCGAAAGTGCAATCAACATTACTATTGATATTGCTTTTCTCGCTTGTTTGCTAGAATTAAATTTTTTCATAATACCTCCATACATAATAATTGTATATGTATTTTTTTTGATTTTGTGCCATATTATTGCAACTTATTATATTAACTTACAAACTTTGTCGCAGTTGATAAATCGCTAGCACGCATCTACACATTGTAAGTCTACACCCCCCCCCCGAAAAAATCAAGGGATTTTGTGGGGTAAAATAAAATAGACGCCACTTGGCACAATTAGCACTTTTCTTATCGGATTTTTTTGGGCATAATAAAAAAACTGCAAGAAAAATCAACTATTTCCTGCAGTTTTGCTTTTATATATTACGTTTTTATTTGTTTTGGGTTTTTATTCTGTCATTTCTTTATACGCGCTGTATAGGTTGTGATAGATTCCGCCTTTTGACATTAATTCTTTATGCGTGCCTTGTTCTTCCACGCCTTTATCTGTTAGAACCAATATCAAGCCTGCGTTTTTGATTGTTGTGAGTCTGTGGGCGATTGTGAAAGTTGTTCTGCCTTTTGAAAGTGCTTCAAGGGATGATTGAACCAATCTTTCGCTTTCGTTATCCAGTGCGGATGTCGCTTCATCCAAAATCAAAATCGGTGGATTTTTTAGGAATGCCCTCGCGATTGAAATTCTTTGTTTTTGTCCGCCGGAAAGTTTCACGCCACGCTCGCCAACATATGTGTCGTAGCCGTCTTTTAGTTCGCAAATAAAATCGTGCGCGCCCGCAAGTTTTGCTGATTCAATCACTTCTTCACGAGTTGCGCCAACTTTGCCATATTCGATGTTTTGATAAACTGTGCCACCAAAAAGATAGACATCTTGTTGAACAAACCCGATTTCTTTTCGCAATGATTGCATTGTGAGTTCGCGAACGTCGTGTCCGTCCACTTTTATGCTTCCGCCCGTCACATCATAGAACCTTGGGATAAGGTTGCAAAGGGTTGTTTTTCCGCCACCTGATGGACCGACAAGCGCTACGTTTTCGCCACTTTTTATCTTTAGATTTATCTTAGACAAAACTTCCGTTTCGCCGTCGCTATAACAAAATGAAACGTCTTCAAAATCGATATCGCCCTTCGCTTTGCCAAGCTCAACTGCGTTTTCGTCGTCTTGAATTTCCGGCTGGATATCCATGATTTCAAAAAATCTTTCAACGCCCGTCACACCGCGCTGGAATTGCTCGGTGAACTGAACCACTCTTCTTATTGATTCGATAAGTGTTGCAACAAAAAGTAGGAATGCGGAAAAATCCGCCACATTGATTGAACCGTTCATCATTGCAATCGCACCGCCAACAACAACCACGCAATACATAAGTCCGTCGAAAAGTCTGTTTGTTGCTTCAAAACCGCCCATGATTGTGTAGGACCGCTTTTTGATTGCTAGGAAAATGCTGTTGTTTTCTTTGAACTTTTCAATTTCCACTTCTTCCGCGCCAAATGATTTCACCACGCGGATACCAAGTAAGCTGTCTTCCACTTGCGCGTTGATTTCGCCAACTTGCACGCGTTGTTTTCTGAAAATCGCTTTCATCTTTTTGTTGAACTTGCACGCAACATAAAGCATGATTGGAACTACGATAAAAATTAGCAATGTGAGTGGCACGTTGATTGTGCAGAGTATTATAAATGTTCCTAGTATTTTCACAAACGCTATGAAATATTCTTCAGGACAGTGGTGGGCAAATTCCGTCACGTCGAAAAGATCCGTTGTGATTCGCGCCATAAGTTGACCCACTTTTGTTTCGCTGTAGAACCCAAACGACATTTCTTGCATGTGGCGAAAAAGATCCTCACGCATGTCTGTTTCCATTCGTGAGCCCATGATGTGCCCCACCGATGCCATAAAATACGTGCCAAATGCGTCAAGCAGACGCAAAAACATATAAAACCCACCAAGCGTGAGCACCATTTGCAATGTTAAACTTTCAAAGTCGTATAATGCGGTGTTGGTGATTTCGCGCACTATCATCGGAAGCACCAACGCACACCCCGTTGTGAGTGCCGCGCACAGCAAATCCGCAATCAATATGCCTTTATATTTCACGAAATAAGGCGCAAACCTGACCATCACTCCCCTTCGCTTATTTCTTTCTGTTTTATTTTCCTTTACGTTTTCCATATATCTTCCTCCATACCATACTATTATACATATAGAAAAATCACCTTGCAAGCGTTTTTGTGTGGTAAAGTGAAAATAAATAAAAAGACTTGAATTTTTGATGCGCACATCATTTTCCAAGTCTTTTTGATTTTTTGTTTTTTTGTTTTAATTATGCGTGTTTGATTTTGTGACACCGCGTTTTGTTGCTGGCGTAGGCATTTTTATTTCGTTTGTTAACTATTATTTTCTAGGCTAGATTTATATGCAAAGCCGTTTATTTCTTCCAAAAAAGCATGCAAGTCGGCAATTGCACCAGCCGTGCTTGCTTCATAAAACCAGTTACCAACTTTGAGCGTTTGCGATGACTGAACGATTACGTCCCCAAGAAAAGTGCCATACGCATCATACATATTCACATGAAAAGACGTCCCCATTCCAAGCGCTAACCCTTTGGCGCGATACTTGGTGCTTTGCATTTCACTTATTATATAATCAATGGTTTCCCTATCATCAATAACAACTGTTTCGCCAGTGTTGCCGTTGAATAGTTGAATTTCCGCGACGTCTTGTGCATCAGCTTTCGGGAAAGTTTTAGGTGTCACCCACCAAATCCCAAAAACCAAAGCGATGATAATCACCACGCACACAATAATTTTAATTGATTTTTTCATGTTGCTTATCCCTTATTTCGCCATCATTCAAACAAAATGCTTGCGATATTGTGACCTATGATACATGGCAAGACCATTATAAGACCGCCTTCTACTAGGAACAAATAGTTGAGCTGTATATAGTTAAATGTCAATGTGCCACTTTTGAATGGAAGATTTGCATATATAATGATGTAAGCACCTGATAGATATGCGACTATCAATAACGACACTGCGATTATGATAAGGGAATGCAAGTTATCTTTCAAGTTGAATTTTTTCAATTTGAAAGTTTTAGCCCCCGCGAAAATTCCAATAGCAAGAAACAATGCTGAAAGTGCAAAGAAGTTGCCAAAGAAGCCTTGCATAAAATCTCTATCCCAAGGGATATACGTTTGAATGAGATATGTTCCCAATAGGTATGCCACTATTATCACTGAATATTTGATAAGCCTGTTTTTCATTTTCAAATCCTCCTTATTGCTCTGCCAATGCTTTCTATTATGAAGCTGTCTGTGACAACGCATCTGCTAGAATTATGCCCGAAACATATGTTTCATCATCATAGTTACCAGACCAACTATATCTCTGCACTTCATCATAAATTTTAGCTGTGAACGTTTCACCGTTTGGATATGTGATTTGTATTGTATAATATTCATCACTTTTTAAAATCCAATATTCATATGTGTATTCACCATCGAAAATAGTTCTATTCACTGTGTCCACTTCCAAACAATAGTCTTCCGTTTCCACAATATAAAACTCGCTCACCTGCGAGCAGCCGACAAAAGCTAGCATTGAAATTATCAGAATAACCAGCAACATTATTTTAGTTTTTTGATTTTTTAGCATAATGTTTTTCTCCTTTTATTTTAGTGTATTTTCTTTTATAATATCATTACTCGATTTGCGAAACAATGCTTTCTGCCATTTCGTATATATCTTGGTATTCTAGATATTCATTGCTGATTAGTTCGAGTTCGTATCTCAAACTGCCGATAAAAAATGTAATAGTCGTTCGCCCTGATACTTCGCTGACTGAAATGGGAACTGAGCCGATGTATGTATCGGAATATATTTGAGGATTATCGTTATCAACAGGCGCAATATCAATATTTAGAGTTTGATTATACGCAGAAATAACGATTCTTTTCACTTTTGCAAACATGTATCTATTTTCATAAACATAATAATAAGTAGTTTCATCATCAGGCAAGTATTCGCTTTCTGGAATCAATAAGTCAGTACCAGAAATCACCTTTTCCGCCTCCGCATGGGTGTTTGCAATAACAAAATCGCCACTATGAACTGGAATTATCCGCACAACTAGCACCGCTAGCACAATAATTATAATAGCTATGATAATAATTTTCTTTTTCATTTTGCACCTCCATATTTTCATTTTCTAATCCACTTTGAGTATAACATAGTTCATTTTGTTGTCAATAACATTTTTTTATATAGTACGTATATTGCTATAAGATGTATTGTTTTTAGCATAAAATAGGAATGTTTTTAATACATCTTATATAACAGCAAAAATATTCCGTTGGTTGCGGTTTTTGCACAAGAAAATCCCCCTTATATACAAGACGTTTATAAAGGGGGATTTTTATTTTTATATTGTGAGTTTTATAGCTTCAAACTTAAAATAGAAAACCGACCACTCTTTGAAAAGTAGCGTGGGCGGTTTGGTTGATTAAAAATGGATTAATCATTCAAGAACATCGACTTGCAGATTGAAATACCAGTTTTTGTTTTAAAAATATTTTTCAAAGCACTATTCACAGCAACTTCACTCACCCCGTCTTCATAAAGATTAACCAAGAAATCAGCTTCAAGGAGTATTTGATAATCTGCGCCATCAACATTTTTATACGTGTGATGATGTGCAATAAGATAGCACACGCGATCGATAATGCTAGGTTCAAACTTGAGCGCAACAAGCATGTTATAAGCAGGTTCAATGCCTTCTTGTTCTTGCAATTTGCCAGTGCAAGAATTATATTTTTCCTCTGCGATTTTTATGCCTATATCATGAGTCAACGAAGCGATTTCAAGAACGTGCAATACGTCGCTATCAATATTTTCAGCATCGCCAATAAGCTTAGCATAACTGTGCACTTTCGTGAAATGCTGTATGCGTTTGGGATCGTTTTTATAAAATTCAATCATTGCCAAAAACACTTTATTTACACTATTCATTTTTAAAACTCCTTACCACAAATGGAATCTGTGGATTTTGCTACTGTATTTATCAGCTTTATTTCATTTAAACTGTCAGCAATAATTGTGCTTATCTCAATTGTGTCTTCAATGTTCTTTTTTGTTTTTCCAGGTGCTGAATATTGAATGTTTCTCGCGGAAATCTTTTCAGACTTTCCCATGTGCACTTCAGCAACACTTGCTGCATCCACACCAAAACCATTTGATAAAATACATTTCACAACGTGAGGATTTGCATTTGTTTTTATTGAATACAAAAAATTTACATTTTTAAATTGACTGCTCATATCATGGATATTCCGCAAAATTTCAGCTTCGTCATACAAATAAAAACTGTCATATATTTTTGCTTGTTGGTATATTATATCTGAATTTTTCATTTAAAACCACCTTTGTATTATATAAATTATCTTGAGTCAAGCATAACACACAACGGACTAAAAGTCAACATTCGTTGTGTACGCTCGCTCCCACAATGGATATAAAATATTTTGCTAGCACTGAAAATATCGAGAAATCTGCGGAATTATTTGGCGGTTGCATGGCAATCTTGAAGGACTTGAAATGATTGACAAAACTGACACTTTGATAAAATCTATCATGGAAAAATAAGCCTTTTTTTGTTAAAAACTGAAAAATTCCCAAAAAAATAAAAATCGAAGTCGACTTTCCCCTTATGGCATAAGGCGAAAGTCGGCTTTTTAAATCCCCAAAATATCTTTATACGTACGTAAAAAGACAAAAACAAATGCCTTACTTTCCTAGGAAAATAAGGCTTAATGGCTCCCCCGCCGTGACTTGTTGAGCGAAGCGATTGCCGTTAGGCATCATACCAGACGTGGACGCGTAAGCGGACACTGGTCTGGTGTTCTATCCCTATCCATTGTTTTTTATAACACAACGCAATAGTGGGTAAAATAAAAAACCAAACATAAGTTTGGTTTTTTAATGGCTCCTTGTTGGTGACTTGGACCCACAGCAAAGCTGTGCTCATACCAGACGTGGACGCGTAAGCGGACGCTGGTCTGGTGTTCTATCCCTATCCATTGTTTTTTATAACACAACGCAATAGTGGGTAAAATAAAAAACCAAACATAAGTTTGGTTTTTTAATGGCTCCTTGTTGGTGACTTGAACACCAGACCCTGCGGTTAACAGTTCTTAACTTTCTCGAGAGAAGTTCGAGAGAACGCAACAAAAACACAGCGAAGCGGAAGCCACCCCGCAAGAGTTCGACACGCTCGAACGCTTGAGGCTGACAAGACACCGCCACGTTAAACCCCCACAAAGTGAGAACCAACGGCATGCATACCAAAACTATACCCCAAACCAAACTCCCCGCAAAACACCCTTTTTCTGAAGCCACGCACGGAACGTGCGAACCAATCAAACTTCAACCAAACTTGCGGAACTTGTGAAGCTGGAGAAAGGCAAAGTGTAGCGCGGAATAATTTCAGCGAAGCGATCCGAAATTGTTTCGCTTACACTGCAGACTTTTTCCAGCTTCGCAAGCTCTGCCACAAACACATAACAAAAAGCCCTCGCACGGAACGTGCGAACCCAAAAGCAAAGCTAGCCGTGCAACGCTCCATAAGCTCGCCCGCGAGCTTGTGGACACGGCTATTTTTGGGTGGCAAAACAAAAAAATATACAAATATACACAAACCCCTTGACAAACTCAAAAAAATCACTATAATAGAACTCGAATAAACCCGTTGCCACTTGTTATTGGCAACGTTTAAAAACGGAAAAGGCAAAAATGACCTCTTCTTCTTTTCAATATTGCCTAAAATCAAAAACACACACATTTTTAACAGTCCACAAAAGAACAGAAAAATACATGAAAAATGAACGGAAGTCACGAAAGACTACCGTTCTTTTTTATGCTCTCGCATATTTAAACATTAAAAAAAGAAAGGCGGTGCCGAAACTTAATTCGTTTTTATACCCATCAGCCCAAAGGGCGATAACCTTTCTCTTTTTTGAAAGATGTGCATACCGATAAAATCGTACATAGGCAACCAAACTGCAATTAAGCAATGGATTCATCTTTCTTTTTTTGGTGGGAAAGAATCCCACCCCCTAACTAGCAAAAGCTAGACAAAGCCGTTACCGACTTATATATATATATTATACACAAAATCACATTTTTTGTCAACAAGTCAAAAATGACTTAATCTTCTAACCCAATCAAATAATCCGCACTTTCTTCCAGCTCTCTACAAATTACCATGAGCATATCAAAACTAGGCTCTCTTTTACCTAAACACCATTTATTCATTGTTGTTTGATTAACACCAACAACTTTTGCAAACTTATTTTGACTTAAACCTTTAATTTTTAAAACCTCAATCAATCTTTCCGCAAACTTATTCATAATACCACCACAGAAGCCCAAAAAGGGGCTTTTTTTATATTATAAGCCAAAATGGCGTAAAAACACTTGAAATAAGCCATTATGGCTTATATAATACCACATATAAGCCATAATGGCTTAACCGCAAGACAAGGAGAAAAAACAATCATGAGAAAACAAGAACTTATACTCGGCACATTTCTTGACCGTGTATATCTCGGCGAAAATCGACAATTTCTCGGCGAGCTCGCTATCGAAATAGCAAACCTATACAAAATCATTGATAGACTCGTTGCAAACGATTCTATCACTTTTGAAGAATACCACCAATTTGAGGACGGCTTCAACATTCAATACCGTGATTTTATTCAGTACCTTAACACCCTTGATATGAATATCAACATCGTTCTTGCTATGACAAAAGAACCTAGCAAGGAAAGTCAAACAACGGAGCTCGAAAATGACAAATAATTTATTTTTAAACAGACTATTACGCATTAAAGCATTATTAGAAGATTGTTTGCCATTCCTTGAACATCCAGACATGACATCAGAGCTTGGGAATCATTTTGGACATTCAATTATAATTTCAATTGAAATTCTCGATTATTTAATAATACAGCTACAACCAAAACCACGCATATCACAATTTTATGATGTGGACTGTGTCGATATTTCAAGTTGCGATACAGTCCACATCCTAGGAGAAAAAAACAATGAATAACCTACACGCACTTGAGATACTCAAGAAACTAGAAAAAAACATAAGAAAAGCCAACGATTACGCACATATCTTGCATATGTACTTAACCGACCCAAAGCAGTTCGAAGCAGATAAAGAAGCTCCGCAAAGCGAAGTTTCTGCAATCGGCTTTGAAGTTGAGAACCCCGAAGAATTTGAGGAATATGAAGATGAATAAAAACTATTACGCAATCATTCCAGCAACAGTCCGCTATAACAAAAAACTTTCTGCAAACGTAAAGCTCCTTTACGCTGAAATCACCGCTCTAACTAACGAAAAGGGCTATTGCTGGGCAACTAACAAATACTTTGCAGACTTCTTTGAGGTGGACGCAAGAACAATTCAAAGGTGGCTGAAAACACTTGCTGATGAAAAATACATCACAATCACTATTACTCGCAACCCACAAACGCAAGCCGTTGAAGCTCGCACAATCACCCTTTCTGATGTCGTACCCCCTCCCGACAGAAATGTCGTGACCCCTCGTGACAAAAATGTCGTGACCCCTCCCGACAGAAATGTCGCATATAATAATATAAATAATAATAATATAAATCTTAATCATCTTTCATCAAAAGAGGGACACGAGGACAGTGCAAAAAACAAAGCAATTTTTCAATACGCTTTAGAACTCGCCAAACATCACGGGGCATATAATCACGGAGCATATGCAAAGACTTGCTTGCAAGATTGGCAAAGGCTTGGGGCAACTACGCTTGAAGAAGTTCAAGCAATATCACCTATAATTCCAAACAAAGATGAAATCGACGAAAACGGATTCACTAACGAGATGAAAGCACTAGCAATGCAATGGATATAAACACATGGAAAACGTAAGACAAAAAAACAACGGCTTTGAGGGCAGATATATGCACAAAGGAAAAACTACTTCCACATACGCAAAGACACAAAGACAATGTTTTAACCAACTGAATTTGCTTAGGGGGATTCAAACTGTATTTGAAGATAACATCTGCGAATACAGCTTGACTGATTGGCTCGATGAATGGCTGACAAATTACAAAGCTCCACACGTGACAGCCAGCACCATTGAGCATTACGACATCATTATCCGATTGCATATATCTGCCACACTCAAAAAACAAAAGCTCGACAAAATCACACCCCAAGAACTCCAGCGAAACATCTACTCGATACAAGCCAGCAAGACCCGACAAGATACATATAACGTGCTGAACTCCGCACTGAAGAAAGCAGTGCAAATTGATTTACTCTATACCAACCCTATGGACAAGGTCGACAAACCAAAACACCAACGCAACTTGGGAAAGGCTCTTAACGCTCAAGAACTTGCAACGTTCCTTGAGAACATCAAGGGACAGAAGCTGGAACATTATTTCCTTTTCTGCTTGCTTACGGGTGCAAGGCGGTCGGAAGCTCTTGCAATGACTTGGGACAAAATAGACTTTGAAAACAAAACTTTGCTTTTAGCTGGCACAAAGACAGATAAAAGCTATCGCAAAATCCCTATCGTTCCCGAACTGTTCACAATTCTTTGCAAGATGAAGAAAACATCAAACAAACTCTTTCCGTTCACAGCTGACAACGTGACAAAAACTTTCCCAAAACTCTGCCCGAATCACAAGCTCCATGACACTCGCCACACGTTCGCAACTCGTTGCCTTGAAAACGGTATACCGATGAAAGTCGTGCAAGAGTGGCTAGGACACGCAAATATAAGCACCACTGGCAACATATACACCCACATTGATACAAATTTCGCACACCAACAAAGCAAACTGTTTACACTTCAAAAAACGCTCCAAAACTAACCCTTTTTCAAAAAAACAACAAAAATTCCCAAAAAAATAAAAATTGAAGTCGAGTTTCCCCTTATGGCATAAGGCGAAACTCGGCTTTTTAAATTCCCAAAATATCTTTATACGTACGCAAAAAGGCAAAAACAAAAGCCTTACTTTCCTAGGAAAATAAGGCTTAATGGCTCCTTGTTGGTGACTTGAACACCAGACCCTGCGGTTAACAGCCGCATGCTCTACCGACTGAGCTAACAAGGAATACGGTTATTTTATCCGATTATAGCTATCAACGTTAATTGATAGCTATATGGATGAATGAAATGCGGCAGCGACCTATGTTCCCGGACCGTCGCCAGTCAAGTATTTTCGGCGCTATGGAGCTTAACTTCTGTGTTCGAGATGAGAACAGGTGGACCCCCATGCTATTACCACCGC
>JAWXUU010000010.1:0-94482 GCA_044426085.1 Bacillota bacterium
ATTGTAGATCTCATAAATAATAGACCACGAAAACGCTTAGGTTGGTTGTCGCCTATCGAGTTTCTCGCAAATACTTTTAAAAAGTGTTGCACTTAATTTGACAATCTATCATTTTTAATTCGAGTGGCAAAGCCACTTGTAACTAAAGTCGCAATGACGTCGAAAAATTATTTATTCTCCCATTCTTTCGCGTGTTTATAAAGTAGATAATATCCTATATCGCCGGTTTTTTCAAATTGGTTCCAATATTGCTGTGTGTTGTTCATGGTTTTCTCCTTTGCTTGGTTTGGAAATAGTTTTCCGCGTATTGAAAATTTTTATGCATGCACAATATTTCTAGTTCACAAATGGAGTTTAAGCTTTGAATACAATTTCAACAACAGCAATAACAATAAACAGCGTTGATTATCAAGAACGTGACAAGATAATAACGGTGATTTCAATATCGGGTGAAAAGCTTGCCTTGCGTGCAAGGGGGATAAACGCGCCCAAAGCCAAGTTGAAGTTCGCATCAGAACTATTTTCACTTTGCGAATTTGAACACACAAATTCAAAAAATCCACTGCTGATAACAGCAACGCCAAAGCACATGTTTTGGGGCGTTCGCGAAAGCGTGGAAAAGCTGTATCTTGCCTGTTTTGCACTTGAACACATTTCAGAAAGCGCAGAAGATTTTAAATTTTTGCTTGCATGCCTATCCTTTTTGGAAGTCAACGAATATTCACCAAAAATGGCTGTGAAATACATTCTTGAATGCGTGAAACATCTCGGCATAGGCATATCTTTCAAAACTTGCGTCGCTTGCGGTGGCAAGCTTACGGGTGCTTTCGCCTTTGATTATGACAACGGCGGTTTCCGCTGTGAAAACTGCGGTGGAAACGAAAAGTCGGCAATTTTAAAAACGCTGTCCCTTGTGGACGATTTAGATATGCAATCGCTTTCAAAAGTCAACTTCACAAAATCCCAATCGCAAGACATGCTGTCGCTCCTCTCCGCCCACATAAATGCAAGATTCAACCACCAAAGCGAAAACCTGAAACAAATTATGGAGATTGGTTTTGTCAATTAAAAATTAAAAACAGGCTTCGCTCTGCGAGCTCGATAAAAATTAAAAATTGTGGTAAAGCACTCGCGTTGCTCGTGCATACTATTGTCAGAAATTTTTGTAAGGGTGTTACTTGTTAAAAGTGACGCTCTTTTCATATTATCTAATAATTGAATGCATAGGGCGAAGCCCATGCCTTACCACAATTTTTATCGAGCTCGCAGAGCGAAGCCTGTTTTTAATTTTTAATTTTTAATTTCTCAATCATTTCTCAATCATTTCTCAATCATTTCTCAATCATTTCTCAATCATTTCTCAATCATTCCTTTTCACTTTAAAAAAAGCTTCGCTTTTTTTTACTTCCCTCACCCGATATTCACTTTTTTGCCAAACGTTCCTTTTTGTGCATATTTGGTTGTCTATTGTGCAAATTTGCAATTATAAACCTAGTTCGTTAAAAAAAGAACAAAGATGTGCTAGTATGGTATCAAAATGGCATTAAAACGCTTGTTTTATATGGAGAATTGATATATAATGCAAAGTGACAGTAGGTCTATATTTATTTATATGCTTGTTTTTGTGGAAAAAATCACGAAAAAGCATATGTATAATATTGACTTATGTAAGATGTGTATAAAAAATTTTATATGATAGGAGGACGAAAAATGTCTAAATATGTTTATCTTTTTAATGAAGGAAGTGGAGATCAAAAAGAACTTCTTGGTGGTAAGGGTGCGAACCTTGCTGAGATGACAAACCTTGGAATGCCTGTTCCTTACGGTTTCACAGTTTCAACAGAAGCTTGCAACAAGTATTATGATGACGGTAAAGTTATCACTGAAGAAGTTGTGGCACAAATCTTTGAAGCGATGAAAGTTATGGAAAAACAAGCTGGAAAAGAATTTGGCTCAGTTGAAAATCCATTCTTGGTTTCAGTTCGTTCTGGTGCAAGAGCATCAATGCCTGGTATGATGGATACAATCCTTAACTTGGGTCTTAACGATGCAACAGTTGAAGGTCTTGCAACACTAACTGGCAATCCACGTTTTGCGTATGACAGCTACAGAAGATTTATTCAAATGTTCTCAGACGTTGTTATGGGCGTTGAAAAAGCAAAATTTGAAAGAATTTTGGACGAAGTTAAAAAATCAAAAGGCGTAGAACTTGATACAGAACTTTCAGCAGATGATTTGAAAGAATTGGTTGTTAAATTCAAAGCTTTCTATAAAGAAGAAAAAGGCGAAGAATTCCCACAAGAACCAACAGAACAACTTATCGAATCTGTTAAAGCAGTATTCAGATCATGGGATAACCCACGCGCAATCGTATACAGAAGAAAAAATGATATCCCTGCAAGCTGGGGCACAGCGGTTAACGTTCAATCAATGGTATTTGGCAACATGGGCGAAACATCAGGCACAGGCGTTGCGTTCACACGTGACCCATCAACTGGTGAAAAGAAACTATACGGCGAATATTTGATGAACGCACAAGGGGAAGACGTAGTTGCTGGTATCAGAACACCACAACCAATTTCTCACTTGCAAGAACAAAACGAAGAAATCTACAACCAATTTGTGACAATCGCAAACACTCTTGAAAATCACTATCGTGATATGCAAGATATGGAATTCACAATTGAAAACGGAAAACTTTTCATGCTTCAAACAAGAAACGGCAAAAGAACAGCAGCTTCAGCGCTAAGAATTGCAATCGAACTTGTGAACGAAGGTATGATCACTAAAGAAGAAGCGCTCATGAAAATTGATCCAAAACAACTTGATGCACTTCTACATCCACAATTTGACGCTTCAGAACTTAAAAAAGCAGAAGTTATTGCAAAAGGTCTTGCGGCTTCTCCTGGTGCAGCTTGCGGTAAGGTTGTGTTCACAGCTGAAAAAGCAGTTGAAATGAAAGCAGCTGGCGAAAAGACAGTTCTTGTTAGACTTGAAACTTCACCAGAAGATATCGAAGGCATGTATGCGTCAGAAGGTATTTTGACAGCTCGTGGCGGTATGACATCACACGCGGCAGTTGTTGCGCGTGGCATGGGAACATGTTGCGTTGCAGGTTGTGGCGAAATTAAAATTGACGAAGAATCACTCACATTTGTTGCGGGTGGCAAAACATACAGCGAAGGAGATTTCATTTCTCTTGACGGCTCAACTGGTAATGTATACGGCAGTGCAATTGCAACACAAGCTGTTGCAATCGAAGGCGACTTCGACATCATCATGGCTTGGGCAGACGAATTCAGAGCACTTAAAGTAAGAACAAACGCTGATTCTCCAGCGGATGCAAAAACAGCTATTGAATTTGGTGCTGAAGGTATTGGTCTTTGCAGAACAGAACACATGTTCTTTGCAGAAGATAGAATCGCAGCTGTTCGTGAAATGATTGTTTCAAAAACAGTAGAAGAAAGACAAAAAGCACTTGCTAAACTTCTTCCAATGCAACGTGAAGATTTCCTTGGCATGTATATGGTTATGGAAGATCGTCCTGTAACAATCCGTTTCCTAGACCCACCACTCCACGAATTCGTGCCAACTGCAACTGAAGATATCGTTGCTCTTGCAAAAGAAATGGGTCTTGAATATGACGAACTCAAAGCAACAATCGATGGTCTTCACGAATTCAACCCAATGCTTGGTCACCGTGGTTGCCGTCTTTCTGTTACATATCCAGAAATCGCAGAAATGCAAACAAGAGCGGTTATGGAAGCAGCAATCGAAGCTGGCAAACAAGGCGTGAAAGTTACTCCAGAAATCATGATTCCACTTGTTGGCGAAGTTGTCGAATTGAAATACGTTAAAAAATTCGTTGTTGATACTTGCGAAAAAGTTCTTGCAGAAACAGGCGCAACAATCGATTATAAAGTTGGAACAATGATTGAAATCCCAAGAGCAGCAATCACAGCAGACGAAATCGCTGAAGAAGCTGAATTCTTCAGTTTCGGTACAAACGATTTGTCTCAAATGACATTCGGTTTCTCTCGTGACGATGCTGGTAAATTTCTTGAAGACTACTACGCTAAGAAAATTTTCGAACAAGATCCATTCGAAAAACTTGACCAAAAAGGCGTTGGTAAACTCATGAAAATCGCAATCGAACTCGGAAGAAAAACAAGACCAGAAATCAAACTTGGTATCTGTGGCGAACATGGTGGCGACCCATCAACAATTGAATTCTGCCATGATATCGGACTAGCTTACGTTTCTTGCTCACCTTTCCGTGTGCCAATCGCAAGACTTGCCGCAGCTCAAGCTAATATCAAAAATAAGAGATAACAACCACCCACAATAAGGTGTTGTGTAAAAGTCCCATGCGTTTGCATGGGACTTTTTGCGTTGGGTGTGTGTGGGTGGTTGTTATCTCTTATTTTTGATTGCCCCGTTGTGAGGGGACTTTTCGGGTTTTTTGCCCCGAAGGGGGGATTGATATATACTAATATCATCTGCACCCCCCTTAGTGGCAAAAATTCCCGAAAATCCTCCCTCGCAACTGCTTGCCCCACTTTTGCAAGCTGTCGCTTGTGGGGCGACCGTTGGTCGCTTTTATTATTAATCTTTTAGGCAACCGATTGGGGAAACAAAGACACCGTCTGGTCTTTTATAGGCATATTTTGTTGTTGCGGTTAGCACCATTAAGAAAGATGGTTCTTTCATTTTTGTTGTATCGATTTTTTTTGATAGTGCGATCAGCGTTGATGCGCCTTCTTCAATTTGGGTATCACCGCCAAGTTTGATTTCTATAAGGCCGTAGTTTCCATTTCTCAAGTGGATAACCGCATCGCATTCTAGTCCTGATTTATCACGATAGTGGTATACTTTCCCGTTGATTTTGTCTGCGTATACTCTCAAATCTCTGATGCACATTGTTTCAAATAAAAAACCAAATGTGTTAAGGTCTTGGATTAAATCATTTGGACCAATTCCAAGTGAAGCAACTGCAATAGATGGGTCAATAAAATATCGTGTATCAGTTGTTCGGATTGCTGTTTTAGAACGCAAATTTGGGTTCCATGCAGACAAATCTTCAATCACAAATATTTTTTTTAGTGCATCAATATAAGAAGATAGTGTTTTTGAATCTATTTTTTCACCGCCGTTCGCTTCCATATCGCTTCGGATAACCTCAATGGCTGATTGTGTACCTTGATGTCTTGCGTATGAACGCATTAATTTCCTAGTTTTTTCTTGATTTCGAAAAACTCCATCGGCGTTTGAAATATCTGAACGTACAACTGCATCGTGATAATCAAAGGCTTGTTCTAATGCGATTTTCTCTCGCATATCAATTGCTCTTGGCCATCCACCGCGGCAAACAATAAATGCAATTTGTTCAATGCTTAGTTTGTTTATTCCAGAAATATCTGCATTTTTTGAAAACATCTGCAAAAGACTTACTTCACCACTTGATTCTTCTGATTCATAAAGACTCATTGGACGCATTAATATCCAAGCGAATCTTCCAGTTCCAGTGTGATGAATAGAAGTTGTATTTGCGGGAACTTGCGAGCCTGTCAAAATGAATTGACCAAGTTTATCTCTGTGGTCAACTTCAAATCGAACAGCATCCCATAATTTTGGGGCGATTTGCCATTCGTCAATCAACCTTGGTGTATCGCCGGACAATATAAGTGACGGGTTTATTTCTGCAACATAAATATTTTGTTCTACGCTTATTGGGTCAGCCATATATAGTATGCTTTTTGCCATCTGCTCAGCAGTTGTGGTCTTTCCGCACCATTTTGGACCTTCAATAAGCACAGCACCCTTGCCTTCGAGTTTTTCTTCCAAAATGCTGTCTAATATTCTGCTTTTATATGATTTCATGTGATAACCGCCTATTGTTAATTAAGTATATAATACTATGAAAATGACTGCTTGTCAAGTCAATTCCCTAGTTTGGCAGTTTTTCATTCCCTAGTTTGGCTGTTTTTCATTCCCTAGTTTGGCAGTTTTTCATTCCCTGATTTGGCGGTTTTTCATTCCCTGATTTGGAATTTGCATTTCTTTTGCATAAAAAATTCCATAATTTCTCACAATAATAAAAAAAGTTGTTGGGGGTAGATATGAAATCAACGGGAATTGTGAGAAGGATAGACGAGCTGGGAAGGATTGTGATTCCGAAAGAGATGCGAAGAACGCTTAGCATCAAGGTGGGGGACAGTTTGGAGATTTTTGCTGACGGCGAGCAGTTGGTGCTGAAGAAGTATCAGGAGATTTTGAAGATTGAAAAGTTTGCGCAAACGCTTTGCGACAGTGTTTCGGAAGCCACGGGATACATGGTTCTTATTTGCGACAGCAGAAAAGTGATTTGCGAAAACGCTTATGGCAACAGTTATTTGGGTGCGATTGTATCGGAAGGCGTGGCAAAGGCGATTGAAGAAAGAAAACACATCGCAAGTGGCGATGCGATTGCAAGTGATGCGATACTTATTGGTGAAAGTTTCGAATCGGCAAGTATGCACACGGTGATTGCAAACGGCGAAGCGCCCGGCGGAGTGATAGTTTGTTCGCTCAGCGCGGAAGATGACAAAAAAATTGACGAAATCTGCAAAATGTGTGCAGTATATCTTGGCAAAAATCTGGGATAGTGCAACGCGAAGCTATGCTTTGCCAAAGGGGGTTTATGTTTGCAAAAAAAAGTAGACAACAGAATTCGTTACTGCTATCCACGGTGATACTTGGTGGGGGACTTTTGATTTCCAAAGTGATTGGGGCGATGTATCGCATACCCCTTGCGGGGATACTCGGCGGTGAGGGGCTTGGGATTTATCAGATGGTTTTTCCGCTTTACGCCCTTTTGCTGACCCTTTCGTCTTCTGCGATACCCGCGAGCCTTGCAAAGGTGATTTCGGAAAATTTGTCGCAGGGGAGGGGCGAAGAAGCTGTGATAGTTTATCGCACGGCGCGCAAGTATATTTTGGTGGTTTCGGCGATTTGCTTTGTTTTGCTTTGGTTTTTTGGCGATGAATTTGCCATTTTGCAAGGCGAAAGGCAGGGTGGGCTTTCTTATGTTGCCATTTCGCCATCGGTGCTTTTGGTGGGGTTTGTTTCGTGTTTTCGCGGTAAGTTTCAGGGCATGAACAACATGTTGCCAACGGCACTTTCACAGATTTGCGAGCAGGTTGCCAAGCTGATTTTTTCAATCGCACTGCCGACATTTTTTGGTGGCACGCTTGAAGAAAAAGTCGCACTTGCGGTTTTTGGGGTTACAGCATCGGAATTTTGTTCGTTGGCATTTTTGATTTTATATTCGCAATGGTGCAAGAAAAAAGCAATCAAAACACCCTTTCAGCAAGTTTGGGCAGATGGCGAAATCCGCCAAAAAAATCGAAAACGCGACAGCCTTTTATCCCGCAAGTGGAAAATTTCCGTGCTGTCGCCACTTTTGAAAATCGCACTTCCAATGACGATTTCATATTCAATATACCCAATCGCGGGAATCTTAGAAAGCGGATTTATCATCAACTTTTTGTCGCTCGCGGGGGAAAACGGGGTGGAGCAATTCGGGCTTTATTCCGGCGGTGTGGTCACGATGATGTCGCTTCCCCTTGGCATTTGCTCGGCTTTGGGCACGGCGCTTATCCCTTCGATTTCTGCGGATTTTGCAAGGGGCGGTCAAAGGGTTGCAAGGCGAAAAATTTCCGCTTGCATAAAGGCGGGCATGGCGGTTGCACTTGGCGTTTCGGTGATGTTTTTGTTTTTCTCCCACCAAATCGTGTCGCTTTTGTTTTCGAAAATCGCCGGCAGTGGCGGTGGACTGTTGGAAAGAATGCTGAAATGGTCTTTTCTGAACGTGGTGCTGTCTTGCTTTTCAAATGTGACGTCTTCAATATTATATTCACTATCCCAAGGCTCGCTTCCGCTGAAAAGTCAACTGTGGGGACTTTTGGCAAGGTTCGCGGTTATGGTGGCTCTGCTTCCGATTATTGGGATATACGCAAGCCTTGTTGGCGTTTTTGTGGGCGGAATCCTTTCGGGATTTCTCAACTTCCGCGGAATAAACAAAACACTCTTTGTGCCGTTTTCTTTCAGACCACTGTTTTCTGGCACACTTTGCGTAGCCGTTCTAGGCTTCTGCCTTGCAGGCTTTTCAGCGGTTTTCCAAATAAACACAATAAGCATTTTCACGCTCGGAATCATCTATTTCGCTTTCCTGTTCCTACTTTTCTTCGTCGGATACTTCACAAAAGAGGAGATTAGCTGTTTTGTTCGGGGGAAAGAGAGGTGATGGGCGTCGGTGGTTGCCTAGATACAAAATTCTGCACCACTCGAATTAAAAATTAAAAACAGGCTTCGCTCTGCGAGCTCGATAAAAATTAAAAATTGTGGTAAAGCATTCCGCTACGCTACATGCATTTCAATTATATTTTGGCTACAAGTAACCAAATGCTTTAACATTTCACAACCTATTAATGTAAAAAGGCTTAAAAATTGAAAGCACGAGCAACGCGAGTGCATTACCACAATTTTCAATTTTCAATTTTTAATTTTTAATTTACCTCAAAAATCCCGCAACCATTATTTTGATCCCATACAAAACTAGATACCCCCCCCACTGTTTATACCCACTTTATTTCACGAACGTATTATTATATCGTGGCAAGCTTTGTGGGTTTGCAAAAAGGGGGCTTATGGATAAGTTATATGATGCGGGTGGCGAGTATAAGAGAATATTTGAGATTGATTTTATTCGCGGGCTTTGCATACTCCTTGTTATGCTTGATCATTTGATGTATAAGTTTGCGGTTTGCTATGTGGAAGTTCCATTTTTCATGGCGATGCGCGGGCTTGGATATAAATATTGGTATTGGCAGGTTCGAACTGATGTTCGCAATGTTGTGTTAGTGCTGTTTTTTGTGGTTTCGGGGTTATCTTCAAGCTTTTCGAAAAACAACGTGGTGCGCGGATTGAAAATGCTTGGCTTTGCAATGGCGCTCACGGCGGTCACTTATATTGCAAGCTATTTCACGGGTGCTGTGGGCATCAACATCGATTTTGGATTTATTCATGTTTTCGCTTGTTCAATTCTGATTTATGGGTTGATAAGCAAGTGGAAAAACATCTGGATATTATTGCTTGCGGGTGTTTGCATATTCCTTTCGTGGTATATTCCAACGCTGGAAATAAGCACGCTTTCCACATTGTTTCTCCCGATTGGCATAAAACCAATTGGCTATCAATATGGCGACTACGCGTCACTTTTCCCTTGGCTTGGCTACTTTTTTATTGGCGGAGTTTTGGGCAAGATTTTTTATCCACAGCGCAAATCACTTCTGAAACCAGTCAAACCAGCAATCACAAAACCACTGTTGCACATGGGCAGAAATTCACTTTGGTATTACTTCGGTGAAATGGCGATTTTGTTGCCGATATTTTATATTATCGCGATTGTTTTTGCGTAGCATTTTGCAAAGCGGTGGTATGAAAAGTAAAAAAATGACAAATAAACTAACATAAGAAAAGGCGGGAAACACATGTTTAAAGAGATGGAAAAAAACATATTGAAAAATCCACAGCGCGAGATTATATATTTTTTGGGTAATAAAATCACCAATCAAGAACTGTATATGTACATCGGCGGATTTGCACAAAGGTTGAAAGACCTTGGCGTGAAAAGTGGCGACGTTGTCACAATCGCGCTCCCAAATATTCCACAGGGGATAATCGCCTTTTATGCTGTGAATAAAATCGGCGGCATTTGCAATATGGTGCACCCAAAATCACCGGTGAAAAAAACTCTTGCCATGATGAAGGAATCTTCTTCCAAAGTGGCGATTTTAATCGACGAATTTTATTTGCAAGACAAAGCTGAATACGACAGTGCGGAAAATTTATATATTTTTTCTGACATTTCTTCATTCTTGCCAAAAATTGCAAAAACGTTTTATCGCCTGAAAGCTAACGTCAAGAAGTGTGATTTGAAGGGGGAACTCTTCTTTGGTGAAAATCCAAAACTCAGTCCTGCCAAGGTGGAAACGCACAATTTTGAAAAGAACGCGCCCGCGATTTATTTGCACAGCTCGGGCACGATTGGCATGCCAAAAACGGTTATGCTTTCGTGTGTGAACATGAATTTTGTCGCGATAAACGGCATAGACTTACTTCCAAATGGCGATACTTCAACAAGGGGTATGCTTGCAGTTTTGCCGATGTTTCACGGGTTTGGACTTTGCATGACAATCCACACGCCAATAATTCACAACATGCAAACGGTTCTGATTCCTGATTTTTCGCCAAAAGCGGTTGTGTCAGCTATGAAAAAAACAACGGTTTCTGTTATGTGTGGCGTGCCAAAGATGTATGAAAAACTTGCCCGCTACGACGGCTTTGCGGATAAAGACATTTTGAAAAATGTCGAAGTTGCCTTTTGTGGTGGCGAAGCTGTTCCCGATGAACTTTATGAAAAATTTAATTTAATAATGAAAAATGCCGGTTCAAAATGCATGCTTTTTGAAGGGTATGGGCTCACAGAAACGGTGACAGTTTGCACGGTGAACACAGCAAAGGAAAACAAAAAAGGTTCTTGCGGAAAGGCAATCCCTGGCGCAAGGTTGAAAATTGTTGACGAAAGCGGAAACGAAGTTCCACGCGGAACGCTTGGCAAAATCACAATCTCTGCCCCGTCTGTTATGGTTGGCTATCTTCAAGGCGGGGATATCGTATCACGTGGCTATCTTGAAACTGGCGATGTTGGCTGGGTGGATGCAGATAATTTCTTATATTTCAAACAGCGTGAAAAACACGTTATCAACGTTGCAGGCTTCAATGTTTATCCAACGGAAATCGTAGAGATTGCAAAAAAATTCCCTGGCGTTGTGCACTGCGTGGTTTTGAAAGGTCAAGACGAAAAAGGCGAGTTTGCAAAATTGGTTGTTCAAATGAGCAAAAATGCTGATATGACGGATTTTGAAAAGACGATGCGTGCATACCTTGCTGTTTATCTTGAAAGTTGGTGCGTGCCAAAGCAAATTGTTTTGTTCGACGGCGAAATGCCACTCAACATGGTGGGCAAGGTGGACTTGCGCAAGGTTGAAGAAATCTTGAATGAAAAATAATATAACAAAAAAAGCACAAATTGGATAAAAGAAGATAAAACGTTGTAAAATAAACTGGAAAAATGAAAAAATAGGACGGGAGAAAATTTATGCAAGAAGTTGGAGCGGTTGAAAAACCAAAAAGAATCACTCTGCCAAACTATACACTTGGCGAAGAAATCACAAACGCAATCACCCACGGCATTGGTGCGGTGTTGGGAATCGTTGCAATCATTTTGCTCGCAATCAAGGTGGAAAGCACGTTCGAACTTGTCGTTTGCGTGGCTTACGGGCTCAGCATAATCACTACATACACAATTTCAACGGTGTATCATGCACTGAAAAAATGTGACGGCAAACGCGTTATGCGGGTGCTTGACCACTGCTTTATTTATTTGTTAATAATCGGAACATACATGCCATTCTGCCTTATCACCCTTCGTGATATCGGTGGGGTTTGGTATCTTTGCGCGGTGGTTCTTATCGCGGCGTTCGGGGTGACTTTCACTGCAATCGATGTGAAAAAATATAGATACCTTTCTATGGCTTGCTACCTTATTATGGGCTGGTGCATCGTTCTTGCGGGAAGCAAGATTTTGATGGCAATCCCAACGGGCGGATTTGTCTTGTTGCTCGCAGGCGGCATTGTTTACACAGTTGGCGCGGTGGTTTATGCATTCGGCTCTAAAATGCGATACATTCACTCGCTTTGGCACTTGTTCGTGCTTGGCGGAAGTATTTGCCACTTCTTGAGCATTTTGATTTACGTGATATAAGATTGGTTTTTTTGTGGGTTTCGTGGTTTTTCGTGGGCTCTGCCCACACCCGCTCGGGGCTTGGCTTTTTCGTGGGCTCTGCCCACACCCGCAAGGGTTTGAAACCCTTGACCCCTATTGGGGGTGACGGTATAGTCGGGGGCATTTTAAGATGCTTCGCATCTTTGCAAGAAATTTAATTTATGGTTTCAAAATTTGAATATGTGAAAAAGCTCTCGCTTTTTCTTGTTTCGTAATGAGTGCAAGAAATAGCGGGAGCTTTAGTTTTTTGATTTGTATTCTTTTAATGCTTTGGAAAGTTGGTCGGGGCAAGATGTGCCGTTTCGGCATTTTATTCCTTCAAGAAGTGGGATAATCTCGTCGATGTTTCTTCCGATGCAAAGTTGGGAAATGCCTTGCAAGTTCCCAGGACAGCCAGAAACGAATTTTAGTTTAGTGATTTTGCCGTTTTCAATATCAAAGTCGATTTGGCGTGAACAAACGCCTTTTGTTTTGTAAGAAATCATTGGGAGTCTCCTTTTTGATGATTGTTTTAGGTTTTGAGTTTTAGATAGAAAGGGGGGGGGGAGGACGTCGTTGATATGCTAGATACAAAAATCTGCACCACGCGAATTGAAAGGTGAAAGGTGAAAGGTGTCGCTAGCGTAGCGTACGCCTGAAATTGTGGTAAGCACTCGCGTTGCTCGTGCATGCTATTTTTAAATTTTTGGGGTACGTATGAAACAAGTGTTTTATGTATACCCATTGGTTTATGCTGAGATCCAAGTTTTATATCAATATACAAGTTTTATATCAATACCCAACGTTATGTCAATATCAAACAATTGCCAGCACAAGCGAAGCGACGTGCACATCACATCACCCTTATGCAAATTGTCTCGCGTGGCAAAGATTTTAAAAACGAATAAAGCATTGACGCCCATAAAAAACCCCCAAAAAACTGGGCAAGTTTAAGATATGGGAGGCAGAATGGGGGATTGTGCAAAGGGAAAAGGTTATTTTGCGAAGGAGCGTACTAATGTACGTGACTGAACAAAATGTTCTTTTCCCACAGCAGAATTCCCCATTCTGACTTCCATATCTTAAACTTCGGCGATTATGTCGAAGATTGCGTTGTACACCGTCGCGGCTTTTTCCTCCCACACGTTGCAAATTGCCTTTGCTGCGTGCTTATCTGAAACGTTGACTTCGATTTTCAAGATTTGCTTAGTCGGTTCAACGATTTTGAGAGCGACAGAAACAGAGCCGTCAAGATTTGGATTACATTCGTATTCGTATTCTTGTTTTCTTTTGAAACGCATGCGGTTTGCTTTGACGTATGCAGAGATAGTTTCACGAAGCGAAGCGGGAATTCTTGAAAAGAAGTGCCCGATGCAAGATCTGCCTTCAGAAGTGATTGTGTAAAGCGGGTCGGTGTGTTCGCTCACGATTTCGTAGATAAAAGATGAATCCACAAGTTCCAAAAGCATAGTTTTGCATTCGAAATATGCAATCCAAGGGTTAGAACTTGTGCAAATATCCAAAACCACGCTTTCGCTCATGGGAACTTCCATGCTGTCGAAAACGAACAGAAGGATAAGCTTATTCAGCATGTCGGTATCTGTTGTTAAATCGATAAAATCCATATTTTCAGTTTCTTGGCTCATAATTTCTCCTATTGTTGCAATATTTTCATTTGAATTGTGGATATCTTTAAAGGCAAAAAAATGAGCGCGATCAAGCGCTCATTTCCGAGTGTCTTTATTCAATTATTGGGATTACATAAAAGCTTTGATTTCTTCAAGGAAAACTGCGCAATCATCACTGTGTGCTTCAACCGTGATTGGTTTTGAAAGGTCAAGTGAGAAAAGTCCCAAAATAGATTTTGCATCGACAACGAATCTTCCAGAACGAAGATCCACGTCGAAGTCGTATTTAGTTACGATATTAACAAAGTGTTTCACTTTTTCTGCTTCTGATAATTTGATTTGTACTGATTTCATAATAATACTCCTTATAAAAATTAATTAATTTATTTTCCGTATATCGGCAAATATCTTTTGTTAGGAAATTCGCAACTGCGATATTTCACTGATATTATATAGTATTTAAATGCAATTTGCAAGTGTTTTTGAAAAATTTATTGTAACTTAGCAAGTAATTTTTTGCAAAAAGATTGTGGAAATTAAATAAATAACAGCTTTTGAAGTTGTTTTAACGCATTTCGCAATTTTTAAAACTATTTTCGTGATGTTAAAATTGAATAAATATCTCTTAAAATCGCCGTGTGACTGATGAAACTTCGTACGTCTTAGTGAAAAAATTATCAATTTATTTTTGCCACGCGGTGAAAATGATTGATTTTTATAAAAAATTGCGGTATTATTACTGTGGGGATATTTGTAACACATGAATTGAAAAACTTATTATGAATGACAAAACAGATTCACGGTTATAAAGGATTTTTTCAAAGCTTTTAAGGATGCTTTGAAAAGACTAACTTCAAACGAATAAAAATATTAAATGTATGGAGGAAAAAAATGGACAAAACAATGATTTTGCAAGAGAGAGTGGCGGAAATCGCAAAAACCTCTCAAGAAATCAGAGATTTTCTTACATCAGTACTTGATGAAAAGAGCTTTGTAGAAACGAACGCATTCCTTTTCGCAACTCAAGATACATACCTAGAAAATCCATCAAAAGGCGAGGGCGTTATCACAGGATACGGCACAATTGGTGACATGCCAGTTTATGTTTATGCCCAAAACCAAGCGGTTCTTTCAGGCGGACTTGGAAAAGCTGGCGCTGATAAAATCGTAAAACTTTTGGAACTTGCGGAAAAGACTTCAACTCCTGTTGTTTCAATCGTTGATTCAAACGGTGCAAGACTTGGCGAAGGTGTGGAAGCACTTTCAGGATATGCGCGCATCATGAAAAAGGTTTCAGCACTTTCTGGCGTTGTTCCACAAATCGCTGTCGTGAAAGGCAAAGCGGTTGGTCAAATGGAATATATCGTTGCAATGAACGACTTCTGCTTTATGGTTGAAGGTGCAGTTTGCGCTTCTCAAAGCCCAGAAGTTTTGGTTGCAAAAGCTGGCAAAATGCAAAAAACTACTGATGTTCTTGGCGCGAAAGTTCACGCTGAAAAAACAGGTATCTGCTCTAAAGTGGTTGCAGTTTCAGCTGTCAGAAACGAAGTTGCAAACCTTCTTGATATGATTCTTTGCTCTGGCGTGGAAGATTTGGCTCAAATCGCAGGCAACAAAGCTATTGCTTCAATGAGCAATCGCGACGCTCTTGGCGCAATTGCCGATGGCGGAATCGTTATCGAAATGGGCGCAGAATTCGAAAGCGCACTTTTCACAAGCTTTGCAAGAATGGGCGGAAGCACAGTTGGCTTTATCGGAACAGATAACGCAATGCTAAGTGGCAACATGGCTAAAAAAGCAGCACGTTTTGCAAGATTCTGCGAAATGTTCTCTATTCCAGTTGTAACGCTTGTTGACTGTCTTGGAGCAAAATCATGCGTGTGTTTCGAACAAACTCCTGTTGCAAAAGAAATCGCAACACTTCTTTACACAATCGCAGACACAACAAATGCAAAAATCGGTGTAATCACTAAAAACGCTGTGGGCGTTGGTTTCACTGCTTTTGCTTCAAAAGAACTTGGCTACGACTACACAATCGCTTGTGCAGACGCTTTCGTTTCTGCCCTTCCAGCTCAAACAGCTGCTGAAATTGTTTACGGCGACGAAGTGAAAAAATCAAGCGACCCAATCAAAGCAAGGGAAGCAATTAATGCAAAATATGCAGAAATTGATGGCGACCCATTCAACAGTGCGAAAAACGGCGAAATCGACGCGATTATCGACGCATCTTTCCTTCGTGCTTACATCATGCAAGCACTTGTTAGTTTGGAATATAAAGAAAGTCTTTCACAAGGCGTTGGCAATATGCCACTATAAGGAGGCATAAATGGATAATTTAATGCTAGGTCTTAAAGTTGCGGCAATTGGTATTGTTGCGGTTTTCGTTGTATTGTTTATATTGATGCTTGCAATCAAATGTTTTGAAAAGGTTGTTGCAGTGATGAAAAATGCAAAAAAGAAAACGCAAACTGCCCCAGCGGTTGCGACTGCTCCTTCAGCTGTGACAGCTGTTGTGGCGGAAGATGAAAGCGAAATTGTCGCTGTTATTTCAGCAGCAATCATGGCAATTCTCGCAAGTGAAAACGGTGGAAATGTACCGTCTTTCCAAATCAAGAAAATCAAACAAATCAAAAGAAACTAATCGTTTCAATTATAAATTTATAAAAGATAATAGGAGAATAAAAAATGCGTAATTTCGACGTAACAGTTAACGGAAAAACATACAGTGTTCAAGTATCAGAATCAGGCAGTGCACCAGCAGTTGCACCAATTGCATCAGCACCAATCGCTGCTCCAGCAGCAGCACCAGCCCCAGCGGCAGCTCCAGCTCCTGCAGCAGCAGGCGCAAACGCTCTTGTATCACCACTTCCAGGCATGATCGTGGATTTCAAAGTTGCTAATGGTGCAACAGTGAAAAAAGGCGACTTGGTTCTTATTTTGGAAGCTATGAAAATGGAAAACGACGTTTGTGCACATGCTGATGGCGTTATCACATTCACTTGCTCTAAAGGCGCAACAGTAGAAACTGGCGCAACTCTTGCAACAATTGGTTAATAAGGAGATAAAATGCTTAACACAATTCTAACAACAGGAGCAAACAAGTCTCTTGCTGAAATATTAGTATCCCTTTGGGAATCCTCTGGGTTTATCGGTATGCAGTGGGAAAGTTGGGTGATGCTTGCGGTTGCCTGTGGTTTACTTTATCTTGCCATTGCAAAACAATTTGAACCACTACTTCTTTTGCCGATTGCATTTGGTATGTTTTTGATAAACATTCCTGGTTCAAGAGAAATCTTGTTCGCAGTTCCAGATGCGACAATAGGTGAAAAGGGCGGACTTTTGTATTTCCTATACTACGGTGTTGATTTAGTTATCTTCCCACCACTTATATTCCTTGGCGTTGGTGCAATGACCGACTTTGGTCCAATGATTGCCAACCCAAAAACAATGCTTCTTGGTGCAGCAGCACAAATTGGTATTTTCATCACTTTCATCGGTGGTCTTTATCTTGGCGGAGTTATTGAAACTCTTGTTCCAGGCACAACATACGGCTCGCTTGAAGCCGCCGCGACAGCCATTATCGGCGGTGCGGATGGTCCAACAGCGATTTATGTTGCATCAAAGCTTGCCCCTGATTTGGTTTCTACGATTGCGATTGCCGCATATTCATATATGGCACTTGTTCCAATCATTCAACCGCCAATCATGAAAGCACTCACAACAAAAGAAGAACGCGCAATCAAAATGGAACAACTTCGCGTGGTTTCAAAATTTGAAAAAATCGCTTTCCCACTTGTTGTTATCTTGGTTGTTGGTATCATGCTTCCAACTGCGCTTCCACTTCTTGGTATGCTCATGTTTGGTAACCTTTTGAAAGAAAGTGGCGTTTGCGACAGACTTTCAAAAACAGCACAAAACGAACTTTGCAACATTGTAACAATCATGCTTGGTATCGTTGTTGGTGCTAAGTCTTATGGACCAACATTCCTTTCTCCAGTAACAGTTATCATCATCGTTTTGGGTCTTTTCGCATTCTGCGTGGGAACAAGCTGTGGTGTGCTTCTTGCAAAACTTATGTGCAAACTTTCTGGCGGAAAAATCAACCCACTTATCGGTTCAGCCGGCGTTTCTGCCGTGCCAATGGCCGCGCGTATTTCAAACAAAGTTGGTCGTGACGAAGATCCTTCAAACTTCCTACTTATGCACGCAATGGGTCCAAACGTTGCCGGTGTTATCGGCTCTGCAATCGCAGCGGGTGTACTTCTAGCAATCTTCGGCTAATAAGAGAACCTTAAAAAATTCTATATGTAAACCTCGATTCCCACAAATGGCAAATTTTCCCAGAAAGCCTCTCAAAATACATCCAGTATTACTTCGAGACTTTCAGAAAAAATTGGCTCATTTGTGAAAACCGAGCTTCACACATATAATTTTTTAAAATTCTCAGAGAACTATAAAATTCTAGGATAGAAGATAATTAAAAAATCAGATAGGGCATTTCAAATTTTCAAAGGATGAAATTGAAGTGACCGTAAAAAAATCAGGAGGAAAATATAAATGGCAAAGGTTAAAATCACAGATACTATCTTGCGTGATTCCCACCAATCACTTGCTGCAACAAGAATGACAACAGAAGAAATGTTGCCAGCTTGCGAATTACTAGACAAAGCGGGATACTATTCACTCGAAGCTTGGGGTGGTGCAACATACGACAGTTGTCTTCGTTTCTTGAACGAAGATCCATGGGAAAGATTGAGAAAGCTTAAGGCTGCTCTTCCAAACACAAAAATCCAAATGCTACTTCGCGGACAAAACATTCTTGGCTACAAACACTATGCCGACGATGTGGTTGATAAATTCGTTGAAGCTGCACTAAGAAACGGCGTAGATGTTATCAGAATTTTCGACGCACTTAACGACACTCGTAATATGAAAGCTGCTATGGAAGCAACAAAACGTCACGGCGGTATTTGCGAAGCAACAATTTCATACACAACAAGTGATGTTCACACTCTCGAATATTTCGTTAAACTTGCAAAAGAACTCGAAAAAATGGGTGCAGACCAAATTTGTATTAAAGATATGGCAAACATTTTGTTGCCATACACAGCTTACGAACTTGTTTCTCAACTTAAAAAAGCAGTTAAAATCCCAATTCACCTTCACACTCATAACACAGCGGGAACTGGTGACATGGTTATTTTGAAAGCTATCGAAGCTGGTGTTGATATCGTTGATACTGCACTTTCTCCAATGGCAAACGGAACAAGCCAACCTGCAACAGAACCACTCGTTGCAACTCTTGCGGGCACTCAGTATGACACAGGCATCGACCTTGCTGTTCTTTCTGAAGCTGCAAAACACTTCAAAACTGTCAAAAACAGACTCGTTGACGACGGCATTTTGGATCTTTCAATCATGGCTGTTGATATCAACACTTTGGTTTATCAAGTTCCAGGCGGTATGCTTTCTAACCTTCTTTCTCAATTGAAACAACAAAAAGCAGAACACAGATTCCTTGAATGTCTTGCTGAAGTTCCAAACGTGAGAAAAGATTTTGGATACCCACCACTCGTAACACCAACTTCTCAAATCGTTGGCACACAAGCGGTTCTCAACGTTCTTGCTGGCGAAAGATACAAAACTTTCACTAAAGAATCAAAAGGTCTTTTGAAAGGTGAATACGGTAAACTTCCAGCAGAACCAGACGCAAAAATCGTCAAAATGGCTCTCGGCGACGAAGAAAGAATCACTTGCAGACCTGCCGATAACCTCAAACCTGAATACGAAAACTACAAAAAAGAACTCATCGAACTTGGATACTACGAACAAGAAGAAGACGTGCTTTCATACGCCCTCTTCCCACAAGTTGCTATTAACTTCTTTAAAACAAGAAAAATTGCGAAGTATGGCGTAGATCCTTCATGTGATGCAGAAAATATGGTTCACCCAGTTTAAGCAAAAAAATAAAAGACCACTTCGGTGGTCTTTTATTTTTTTGCTGGGTGAACCATATTTTCTGCATCAACCCGCACAAAGGGGTCTTTTTGGGTTTTTTCAGCCCGAAGCGAGCTCGGCATATGCTAATATCGCCTTCACTCGCCTCGAACTGAAAAATTCCCAAAAATCCTCCCTTTCTGCTGCTTGCCCCACTTTTACAGGCGTTCGCTTGTGGGGCGACCCTCGGGGGTCGCTTCAATGTTGCAAGTTTTTTTGCAGCTAAAAGCTTCGCTTTTAGGCTGTGGGGTTGTTTTCAATGTTTTGGGGTGTATGCACTTGCGTAGGGTATTTTAAGATGCTTCGCATCTTTGCAAAAATTTATATTTTTATTTTAAAATTTTGATATGTGAAAAAGCTCTCGCTTTTCCTTTGGCTTTGTATCCTACAAGAAAAAGCGAGAGCTTTTTAAAATGATGTTGGGTTGGGTGCGTTTTAAAAACTTTTGAAAAGGCAAAGCCTTTTCTCAGTTCGCAAGCTTTCACGCATAACCCCCAATTGGGGTCAAGGGTTTCAAACCCTTGCGGGTGTGGGCAGAGCCCACGAAGAAGTCATTTATTAAGTCATTTATTAAGTCATTTATTAAGTCATTTATTAAGTCATGTATTAAGTCACAATCATTTTAAATTGCAATCTATTTTTGGTTAAAGGCAAAAAAGTGCTAGTCAAAAAGTTAAATATGGTATATTATATAAAAGATTAAAACAAAGTAATAAAAATGCACATTTGTGCGAAAGGGGTATTTATGTATCAAATCAATGAAAACTTTTTGAAGCTTAAGGCGTCATATTTGTTCTCAACAATTGCGAAAAAGGTGGCTGACTACACAGCTGCGAATCCTGAAGCTGACATTATTCGTCTTGGCATTGGCGACGTGACAAAACCGCTTGTTCCCGCTGTTGTGGAAGCGATGAAGTCTGCTTGCGACGAAATGGGCAAGGCGGAATCTTTCCGTGGTTATGGTCCAGAGCAAGGTTACGCATTTTTGCGTGATAAGATTGCGAAGTTTGATTATCAAGACAGGGGCATTGATATTGCGTCTGATGAAATTTTCGTTTCCGACGGTGCAAAATCCGACTGTGGAAACATCGTTGACATCTTTGGCGATAAGAACATTGTTGCGGTTTGCGACCCTGTTTATCCTGTTTATGTTGATACAAATGTGATGAGCGGAAGAAGTGGCGACGGCATGGAAGATGGCAGATTTGCAAATTTTGTTTATCTTGATTGCTCAAAGGAAAACAATTTCTCGCCAGCACCACCAACAGAAAAAGTGGACATCATCTATCTTTGCTATCCAAACAACCCAACGGGCGAAGTTGCGTCAAGAGAAGCGTTGAAAGCTTGGGTTGATTATGCAAACGAAGTGGGTGCGGTAATACTTTATGACAGTGCTTATGAAGCGTTTATCACAAGCGATGAAATCCCACGTTCAATTTTCGAAATCGAAGGTGCAAAAACTTGTGCGATAGAATTCAGATCATATTCAAAAACAGCGGGCTTCACAGGCACGCGTTGTGGATATACTGTTGTGCCAAAAGATTTGGTTTCAAACGGCACATCTGTGAACTGGTTGTGGCTACGTCGTCAAACAACAAAATTCAACGGCGTTTCATATATCGTTCAAAAGGGCGCAGAAGCAGTTTACAGCGCGGAAGGTCAAAAACAAATCGGCGCTAACATAGAAGGCTACCTTGAAAACGCGAAAATCATCAAAAGCGGGCTTGAAGAAATTGGCTACGAATGTTTCGGCGGTGTTCATTCACCATACGTATGGCTAAAAACGCCAGACGGCATGACAAGCTGGGAATTTTTCGACTTCCTTCTTGAAAAAGTCGGCATAGTAGGAACACCAGGCTCAGGCTTCGGCAACATGGGCGAAGGCTTCTTCCGACTAACTGCTTTCAACACAAAAGAAAAAACTATCGAAGCGATAGAAAGGATAAAAAATGCGTAGCATTTTTTATAATTAAAAATTAAAAATTAAAAATTAAAAATTAAAAACAGGCTTCGCTCTGCGAGCTCGATAAAAATTAAAAATTAAAAATTAAAAATTAAAAACAGGCTTCGCTCTGCGAGCTCGATAAAAATTAAAAATTAAAAATTAAAAATTAAAAATTGTGGTAAGGCACTCGCTGTGCTCGTGCTTTCAATTATATATAATAGGAAAATAACATTACTATTAACAAATAGCGTATCTACTCTACTTCCAAATACAATAGCGTGCACGAACGAAGTGAGTGCCTACCACAATTTTTAATTTTTAATTTTCAATTTTTAATTAGCAAAGCTTCGCTTTGCTTTGCTTGACATCTAAAAAAAATATAGTATAATTAATAAAAACAACAAATCCAAAAAGGAGTTCTTATGAAACTGAATTTCACGAAAATGCACGGCATTGGTAATGACTACATATATTTTGACTGCACAAAAAGGGAATTGGCTGATCCAAGCGAGCTTGCGATTAAGCTTTCCGACAGACATTTTTCTATTGGCGGTGACGGCATAGTTTTGATTATGCCATCGATTCTTTGTGATTTCAAAATGCGTATGTTCAACAACGACGGCAGTGAAGCGGAAATGTGTGGAAATGCTATCCGTTGCGTTGGTAAATACGTTTATGAAAAAGGACTTCACAAAGGCAATCGCGTGACTATCGAAACGAGAGCGGGCGTAAAAACGCTTGAACTTTTCATTGAAGACGACAAAGTTATCAGCGTGCGCGTCGATATGGGCAAACCGATTCTAGACCCAAAACTTATTCCTGTGACTGCTGAAGAAAACGAATTTATTTTGCAAACTGAAAAGTATGAATTCGACGTCACTTGCGTTTCTATGGGCAATCCACACGCGGTGATTTATGTTGACGAAACTGATTTTGCAGAATTCTTCACGCTCGGTGCAGAAATTGAATGCCACAGAGCCTTCCCTGCGAAAACCAACGTGGAATTTGTGAAACTGATTGACAGAAACAACATCCAAATGCGTGTTTACGAACGCGGAACAGGCGAAACCCTCGCATGCGGAACAGGTGCGTGCGCGTCTTTTGTCGCAACATATAACAAAGGCCTTATCGATAACGGCACGTATGTGCAACTGAAAGGTGGCGACCTATATATCGAAATGTCAGAAAACGGCCACGTCTTCATGACAGGAACAGCAGATATAGCGTTTGAAGGAGAGGTTGAAATTTAAAAAAGCCTTGCTTTTTTAAATTTCAAAATTAAAAATTAAAAATTAAAAATTGAAAATTGTGGTAAGGCATGGGCTTCGCCCTATGCATCCAATTATTTAAATAATACACTAAAAGCGTTACTATTGGCAAGTAACGCTTTTGTAATAATTTCAAATAATAGCATGCACGAGCAACGCGAGTGCCTTACCACAATTTTTAATTTTTATCGAGCTCGCAGAGCGAAGCCTGTTTTTAATTTTTAATTCTTCACGTAGTAAAGCAGCTTGTATCAATCAACCACGGACACCCAAAACGCTAATCTCCCCTGCTTTCAGCACGTATTCTTTTTCTCCGCTTTGGCAGACTAGGTTGCCTTCAAGGGTGAAGTGGGTGGCTATTGCTATTCTTTTTTTGCCTTCCCATAAAAATTCTACGTGGTTGCCCAAAACCATGGAATTTTCTGAATAGAGTTTTATGATTTCTTTGGTTGAAAGTGAAAGTGTTTTGAAAAATTCGTTCATAATTTCGCCGATGATTTTGTTGTGGTTGCAAACCGCCCCAAGCGAGCCCGCTTTGGTTGCGATGTCATCGGGGAAATCTGTGGTTTCAAGGTTGATGCCAATCCCCACGATAACTTCAGAAAGCTGAGCCGTTTCAAAATCGAAAGTCCCTTCGGTGAGAATACCGCAGACTTTTCTGTTTTTAAAATAAATGTCGTTCACCCATTTGATTTTCGTGTTTTCACCGCAAGTTTTCGAAAGAACTGCGTTTGTCGCAACGGCGGCGGCAACTGTGAAGATGTTTTCCGCATCGCTTTTCGGATTGAATGCCAGTGAAAAATATACACCGGTGTTCTTTGGTGAATAAAATTCGTTGCCACGTCTGCCCCTTCCCGCAGTTTGTTCGGAAGAGCAATAAAGGTGCAATCCCTTTATTTGTTTGGTTTTTGCGTATGTGTTTGTGCTGTCTATGCTTTCGAAAACTTCGCAGGAAATTTTTTCAAATTTGTAATCGCCAAAAAAAGTTTGGTCAACTTCACCAAGAATTTCATCTTCGCAAAGCAAACTTTGCGCAAGTTTGTATCCTTTATTGGTCACCCCTTCAATTTTCACGCCCTCTTCCTGAAGTTTCTTTATGTGCTTCCAAACCCCCGCGCGAGTGACGCCAAAATGCACCGCTAATTCTTCGCCGGAAACGTATTTATATTGGTTTTTCTTTAAAAATTCAAGCAAATCTAGTTTAGTCATAATTTTTTTACATTTTCTCCTTAAAATAGCAAAAAAGCCTATCAAATTACTTGACACGGCGTGGGGGTATTGATATAATATTAAAATGCATCGTTATGTGTGGAAGTATCCCTTATCGCAGATTTCGCGTTAAATTTTCGCGATTTTCCCGTTGTTTTTCGGGTCATGGAAGGTGGATTTCAATCACATATGCACATTATATCATAAATTCATCTCTTGTCAAGAAAATTTTCCCCACTTTGAAAAAATATTTTGAAATCTAATAAATTTCTTATGATTTTCCAAATTGGCGCAGAATTCGAAATTGGCATTGGGATTTAATGTATAAATAGTTTAAACTAAAGTATTTTTTAGAAGAGGAGTATGCAAAATATGGAAACAAAGTTGAACAAAGAAAAATTTGGCAATCATGAAAGAGTGAATTTTGCGAGAGTTAGAAGCGTTCTTGACATTCCCTACTTGATTGAAGTGCAAAAGGATTCGTATGACTGGTTTGTGAAACACGGAATCAAAGAAGTCTTTGAAGATTTCTCACCAATCACTGATAAGTCAAATCACTTTGAACTACATTTCACTGACTACGCCCTTGCAGGAAAACCTAAATACGACGAAAGAGAATGCAAAGAAAGAGACGCTAACTATGCACTTCCGTTAAGAGTTAAGGTTCGCCTTGTGAGAAAGCAAACAGGTGAAATGATTGATCAAGAAGTTTTCATGGGGGATTTCCCACTCATGACAAAAAACGGCTCTTTCATAATCAACGGTGCTGAAAGGGTTATTGTATCGCAACTTGTGCGTTCACCAGGTGTTTATTGCGACAAAAGCATAGACAAAAAAGAAGGTGCAAATCTCTTCGACACAACTGTTATCCCATCGCGCGGTGCTTGGCTTGATTTCAAACAAGACACAACTGATAACGAAGATGCAAGAATTCTTTATGTTTCTGTTGACAGAACAAGAAAGATCACTGCAACTGTCCTTTTGAGAGCGCTTGGTTTTGGCACAGATGAAATTCTTGCTGAAATGTTTGATAACGATCCAACAATCTTGGCAACTTGCGCAAAAGACACAGCAAAAACAGAACAAGATGGTTTGATTGAACTATATAAAAGAATTCGTCCAGGTGAAGTTCCAACTCAAGAAGCTTTGAAAATGCAACTTAACAACATTTTCTTTGATGCAAAAAGATACGACCTTCAAAAAGTGGGCAGATATAAATTCAACAAAAAGCTAGCTATCGCACATCGTCTTGCAGGAAGAACTCTTGCGGAAGATGTTATCAACATGCGTACTGGCGAACTTGTTTTCCCAGCGGGCACAACACTTTCTCGTGAAGATGCGAAAACCATTCAAACTGCTGGCGCGAACGAAGTTCGTGTTGAAGCTGAAAACGGAAAAACTTTCAAAATCATTGGTAACAACACTGCAAGCCTTATGGCTGTTTGCGGAATTGATTATCACGAAGTTGATGGACTTGTTGACTATTGCTATTATCCAGTTCTTATGGAACTTATCGATAAAGCAAACGGCGACGAAGACATGCTTTTGTCACTTTTGAAAGAAAATGTTTTGCGCCTTTGCACAAAACACATCATCATTGAAGATATCATTTCAATCGTATCATATAACCTAGGTCTTATCCACGGAATCGGCACAAACGACAACATCGACCACCTAGGCAACAGACGTGTGAAATCAGTTGGCGAACTTTTGCAAAACCAATTCAGAATTGGTATTTCAAGACTTGAAAGAGTCATCAAAGAAAGAATGACAACTCAAGACCAAACTGATGTGACACCACAATCACTTATCAACGTGAGACCAGTTTCGTCAGCAATCAAAGAATTCTTTGGTTCATCTCAGCTCTCTCAATTCATGGATCAAACGAACCCGATTGCAGAGCTAACACACAAAAGAAAACTTTCAGCCCTAGGTCCTGGTGGTTTGAACCGTGAACGTGCAACATTCGCCGTTCGTGACGTCCATCACTCACACTATGGCAGAATGTGTCCTATAGAAACTCCGGAAGGTCAAAACATCGGTTTGATCACATCCCTCACATCTTATGCACGCATCAACGAATATGGATTTATTCAAGCGGCATACAGACCTATCGATAAAACAACTGGCGTTGTGACTGATGATGTTCATTATCTCACAGCCGACGAAGAAGATGACTTCACTGTTGCTCAAGCAAGAGAACCGCTGAACGAAGAAGGCGGAATCGCTGCTGATCGTGTTATCGCGAGAAGAAGAGAAGAAATCATCGAAGTATCTAAAGAAGAAATCGATTATGTAGACGTTTCTCCAAGACAAATGGTATCAATTGCAACAGCACTTATCCCATTCCTTGAAAACGACGATACAAACCGTGCACTGATGGGCTCAAACATGCAACGTCAAGCAGTGCCACTTCTTAAACCAGAAGCACCATGTGTTGCAACTGGCGTAGAAGCAAAAATCGCAATGGACTCTGGCGTTATGATCGTCGCTAAAAAAGACGGTGTTGTTCTTAACGTTTCAGCCGACATGGTTAAAGTCAAATATGACGACGGCGAAATTTGCGAATATGAAACACAAAAATTCATTCGTTCAAACCAAGGCACATGCGTAAACCAAAAACCAGTTGTAAACGTTGGCGAAAGAGTTGCCAAAGGCAGTGTTCTTTGCGACGGTCCTTCAACTCAAAACGGCGAACTTGCTCTTGGAAGAAACATCATGATTGGTTTCATGGAATGGGAAGGTTACAACTATGAAGATGCCATTCTTATTTCTGAAAAACTTGTTCGTGACGACGTTTTCACTTCTATCCATATCGAAGAATATGAAATCGAAGCAAGAGATACTCGCCTAGGAACAGAAGAAATCACGCGCGACATTCCAAACCAAAGTGAAGATTCACTTAAAAACCTTGATGAAGACGGTATCATCAGAGTTGGTGCGGAAGTTAAAGCGGACGATATATTGGTGGGTAAAGTTACTCCTAAGGGTGAAACAGAACTTTCACCAGAAGAAAGACTTCTACGCGCAATCTTTGGTGATAAAGCCAAAGAAGTGAGAGATACATCACTGAAAGTTCCACACGGTGGAAACGGTATCATCGTTGATGTGAAAACATTCACTCGCGAAAACAAAGATGAGCTTTCACCAGGCGTGAACAAGCTTGTTCGCGTTTACATCGCACAAAAAAGAAAAATTTCTATCGGTGATAAAATGGCGGGTCGTCATGGTAATAAGGGTGTTATTTCACGCGTTATGCCACAAGAAGACATGCCGTTCATGGCTGACGGAACTCCACTTGAAATCCTTCTTAACCCACTTGGCGTGCCATCTCGTATGAACATCGGTCAGGTTTTGGAAGTTCACTTGGGTCTTGTTGCAAAAGCACTTGGCATCAAAGTGGCAACACCAGTTTTCGATGGCGCAACGGAAAGCGAAATCAAGAATATGCTTGAAGAAAACGGTTTTGTTAATCCAGAAGGCAAAGCGGATGGTAAGGTTCAACTATACGACGGAAGAACAGGCGAACCGTTTGAAAACAGAGTTACTGTTGGTCAAATGTATATGCTTAAACTTCACCACTTGGTTGATGATAAAATCCACGCGAGAAGCGTAGGTCCATATTCTCTTGTAACACAACAACCACTTGGCGGTAAGGCACAATTTGGTGGACAACGTTTTGGTGAAATGGAAGTTTGGGCACTTGAAGCATACGGCGCAGGTCACATCCTTCAAGAAATCATGACAGTGAAATCCGATGACGTTGTTGGTCGTGTGAAAACTTATGAATCTATTGTCAAGGGAAGCAACATCAGCGAACCAGGTATTCCAGAATCATTCCGAGTTTTGATAAAAGAACTTCAAGCACTTGCGCTTGATATTAAAGTTCTCACTGAAGATAGAAGAGAAATCACTATCAAGGAACTCGTTGAAGATAGCGATGATATGTTCGAACCAGAAACAGCTAAAGAAAAATTCGAAGAAGAGGAAGACGAAGTTGACCTATTCGACGATTTGGATAGCGATTTCGAAGACGGTGAAGATGAAGACTTCGACGACTACGATGATTCAGCATTTGAAGATTTGTTCGAAGATGACGAAATCTAGAAAGATTAAGTAATCTAAGAAATAATTGTGGGGGATTTTCCCCCGCCAGTTCGAATCAAAAGATATAAGGAGAAACATATGTTTGAACTCAACGATTTTAATGCAATACAAATCAGTGTTGCATCTTCAGATAAGATAAGAGAATGGTCTTATGGCGAAGTAACAAAGCCAGAAACTATCAACTATAGAACTCAAAAACCTGAAAAAGAAGGACTTTTCTGCGAAAAGATTTTTGGACCTATCAAGGACTGGGAATGTTCTTGCGGAAAATACAAAAGAATCAGATATAAAGGCACAATCTGCGACAAATGTGGCGTGGAAGTGACAAAATCAAAAGTGCGTCGTGAAAGAATGGGACACATCGAACTTGCTGCCCCTGTTTCTCACATCTGGTATTTCAAAGGCGTTCCATCAAGAATGGGATTGCTTCTTGATATGAGCCCAAAACTCCTTGAACAAGTTTTGTATTTCGTTTCATACGTGGTTTTGGATCCAGGCACATCAGACCTTTCTTTCAAACAAGTAGTAACAGAAAAAGAATACCGTGAAAAAATTGAAGAATTTGGCTACGATTCTTTCAAAGTTTCTATGGGTGCGGAAGCGGTCAAAGAACTTCTTATGGGTGTAGACCTCGACGCTGAAGCAAAAGCTGTTTCTGCAATTTTGGAAAAAGCAACAGGTCAAAAACGCGTAAGAGCAATCAAAAGACTTGAAATCATCGAATCACTAAGAAGAAGCAAAATCAAACCAGAACTTATGGTTATGGATGTTTTGCCAGTTCTTCCACCAGACCTTCGCCCAATGGTTCAACTTGACGGCGGAAGATTTGCAACAAGTGACCTAAATGACCTATACAGACGTGTTATCAACAGAAACAACCGTTTGAAAAAACTTATGGAAATCGGCGCGCCTGAAATCATCGTGCGCAACGAAAAAAGAATGCTTCAAGAAGCGGTTGACGCACTTATCGACAACGGCAGAAGAGGAAAAGCGGTTTCTGGCCCTGGCAACAGAGAACTTAAATCACTTTCAAGCATGCTTAAAGGTAAACAAGGTCGTTTCCGTCAAAACTTGCTCGGTAAACGTGTCGACTATTCTGGTCGTTCAGTTATCGTGGTTGGCCCAGAACTTAAACTTCACCAATGTGGTCTTCCAAAAGAAATGGCACTTGAACTTTTCAAACCATTTATCATGCACCAACTTGTTGAAAGAAACATCGCGGGCAACGTGAGAAATGCAAGAAAGAAAGTTGAAAACCAAGACAGAGAAGTTTGGGATATCTTGGAGGACGTAATCAAAGAACATCCAGTTCTTTTGAACCGTGCCCCAACACTTCACAGACTTTCAATCCAAGCGTTCGAACCAGTTCTTATCGAAGGTAGAGCAATCAAAATTCACCCACTTGTTTGTGGTGCGTTCAATGCCGACTTCGACGGTGACCAAATGGCGGTTCACGTTCCACTTTCACTTGAAGCTCAAGCGGAAGCAAGATTCTTGATGCTTGCCTCAAACAACATCTTGAAACTTTCAAACGGTTCGCCAGTTGCTGTGCCATCGCAAGATATGATCGTTGGATCATACTACCTAACAATGTTCAAAAAAGGTGCGAAAGGCGAAGGCAGATACTTCAAAGATTTCGATGAAGCATTCATGGCATACCAACTTAAAGAAATCGACTTGCAATCAAAAGTTTACATCAGAGTTTCTCGCGAAATCGATGGCGAACTTGTAACAAAACGCCTATACACAACTGTGGGTAGAATGATTTTCAACAGAGCTATTCCACAAGATATCGGCATGCAAGAAGTTTTCGTTTCAGATCTTATTGATCCAAACCCAAAAGAATGGACAGAACAAGAAAACAAACTTAACCTTGCAGTAGACACGCTCGTGAAAAAAGGACAGCTCACAACAATCGTTGAAGAATGTTTCAAACGCGTTGGCGCAACAAGAACTGCAGAAACTCTTGATATGATCAAGAGCCAAGGTTTCAAATATTCAACAATCGGCGCTATCACAACTTCTCTATTCGATATGCACATTCCACACACGAAAAAAGAATGGATTGCAAAATCAGAAGAAGAAGTGCTCGGCGTAGAAAGAAAATTCAGACGTGGTCTTATTTCTGAAGAAGAAAGATATAAAGGCGTTATCGCCGCTTGGCAAAAAGCGGAAAATGGCGTTACAGCTGCTCTTAAAGACGTTCTTGATGAAGAAAATCCAATCTGGATGATGGCTGATTCAGGCGCCCGTGGCTCTATGCACCAAATCCGTCAGTTGTCTGGTATGCGTGGTCTTATGACAGACCCATCAGGTAAAACAATCGAAGTTCCAGTTAAGGCATGTTTCCGTGAAGGTTTGACAGTCCTTGAATACTTCATTTCTTCGCATGGTGGACGTAAAGGTCTTGCAGATACTGCCCTTAAAACAGCCGATTCAGGTTACCTCACTCGTCGTCTTGTTGACGTCGCTCACGAAGTTATCATTCGTGAAGACGACTGTTTCGAAACAGCTGGCGAAAAAGTGAAAGGTATGATGATTTCAGCAATCATCGGCGAAAAATCATCAGTTGGCGACGAAGCTCAAATCATTGAAAAACTTTCTGAAAGAATCAATGGCAGAGTTGCAGTTTCTGATGTTATCCACCCACAAACTGGCGAAGTTTTGGCAATCGGCAACGAAATGATCACAGAATCACAAGCTAAAGCTATTGAACAAGCGGGTATCAAAGAAGTTGAATGTAGAACTCTTCTCACTTGCAGAAGCAAAAGTGGCGTTTGTGCAAAATGCTACGGCAAAAATATGGCAAACGGCAAGCTAGTTCACATCGGTGAAGCGGTCGGCGTTATCGCGGCTCAATCAATCGGTGAACCAGGAACACAGCTCACAATGAGAACATTCCATACCGGCGGTGTTGCGGGTGCGGACGATATCACTCAAGGTTTGCCACGTATCGAAGAAATTTTCGAAGCAAGAAAACCAAAAGGTATGGCTATCTTGTCTGAATACAGCGGAACTGTAAGCTTCAAAACTGACCACGGTATCAGAAAAGCGGTCATCACTCAAGCGGACGGCACAGAAAAAGAATACCCAATCCAATACGGAACTGATGTGAAAGTCAACGAAGGCGACAGCGTTGTTCCAGGCACAATCATGACAGGCGGTTCAATCAACTTGCACGATATCCTAAAAACAACAGGCGTTCGTGGCGTTCAAGATTATATCCTTACAGAAGTTCAAAGAGTTTACCGTTCTCAATCGGTTTCTATCTCTGATAAACACGTCGAAATCATCATTCGCCAAATGCTTAAAAAAGTTAAGGTTGAAGACGTCGGCGACACTGATATCCTTCCTGGCGATTTGATGGATTTGTTCAAATACGAAGAAGAAAACGAAAAAGCTATCATGAATGGCGGAAGACCAGCAGTTGCAAAACGTGTTCTTCTTGGCGTAACAAAAGCTTCTCTCGCAACTGAATCGTTCCTTTCTGCCGCTTCTTTCCAAGAAACTGCAAGAGTGCTCACAGAATCAGCTATCAAAAACAAAATCGATCCACTCGTGGGGCTTAAGGAAAACGTTATTATCGGTAAACTTATCCCTGCCGGCACTGGCGTTGGTAAATATAAATCCGTTACTACCGCTGTCGTGCAAAGACCAGACATCAACCTTGGCTACGACGATCAAGAATTCGACTACGAACTGTTCGACGATTCTGAAGGTCAACCAGGCGATGCTGTCGAAGCTTAATTATAATCAAAATAAACCAATATTAATTTATTGCGAAAAAAAGACAGCTCAGCTGTCTTTTTTTGTGCTTTAAAATGCGTTTTTGGGATTGTTTTTTATGGGGCGCTGCCCCACACCCCGCAAGGGTGGCGACCACCCTTGACCCCTATTGGGGGTTATGCGTGAAAGTTTGGGAACTGAAAAAAGGCTTCGCCTTTTTAAAAGTTTTTAAAACACACCTTGCCCATTGGCATTTTAAAAAGCTCTCGCTTTTTCTTGTAGGTTACAACCCCCACAAGAAAGCGAGAGCTTTCTTAGGTATCAAAATTTTGAAATATAAATTCTTTCGTGTAGAAAAGGCGAAGCCTTTTCACTCACCCATGGGTAGTGCATAACCCCCCAATCGGGGTCAAGGGTTTCAAACCCTTGCGGGGTGTGGGGCAGAGCCCCATAAAAAAAACAAAACTTAAACCCCCTAAAGCCTACAACCCTTCTGAAACGGCGAAAGCGGAGCTCCATGCCCATTGCAGGTTGAACCCACCGCATTCACCGCAGACGTTGAGAGCTTCACCGCATGCGAACAGGTTTGGGGTGATGATTGACTGTAGATTTTTATCAAACTCTGCAAGTGGCACACCGCCGACTGTTGATTGAGCTTTAGCAAATGAAAGATTGCCTACGAAATCGAACGCGAATGATTTGGTGATTTTCGCGATTTTGATGATATCTGCGTTTGAAATTTGCGATATTTTTTTTCCGTTCAGGCAAGCTTCTTTGATAATACAGCGCGCGATTTGGTTTGCGACGGTTGTGAAAAGCAGAGTTTCGCAATCGCAATCGCGGTATAGATTGGCTTTTGCAGAAAGGGCGGAAACCAAGTTTTCAAGATTGGTATCGGGCAAGAAATCCACAGTTATCACGCCGTTTTTGAAAGGGGCGGAGAAAGTGGAAAGAAGAAAGCTGACGGGGCCGGAAAGGGCGAACTCGGAAAAGTGCATTTCATCTGCGAAAGTGGCGAGTGGTTTGCCGTTTTGCGAGAATGTTGCAACCACTTCCGACTTGATACCTTTCAGTGTTTTTGTGTGTTGCGAAGTTGTTTTCAACTGCACGAGTGCGGGGTGAAGTGCGGTTGAGGAGTGACCTAGTGATTTCAAGATTTTCACGCCAAAACCGTCGGTGTTGAGGTGTGGGCAAGCGCAGCCGCCAAGTGCCACAACGATTTTTTTTGCGGAAATTTCACCGCTTGAAGTTTGGATTTTGAATATAGAACCGACTTTTTTCACCGTTGAAATCTGGTGTGAAAGGAAAACGTTGATGTTCTCGCGTGCAATAGAAAAGCGAAGAAGATCGACAAAACTGCTAGCAGAAAAAGAGCGTGGGAATATTTTGTTGCCTATCGAAGTTGTTTCTATGCCGAGTGTGGTGAAAAAATCGAGAGTGTTTTGAAGGTTGAAATTTTCGATAAAATAAGAGCAGTCGTCGCCGAAGAATTTTTGTGGATGTAGTGCTTTGTTTGTGATATTTCCTCTGCCGTTTCCCGTTTGGGCAAGCTTACGCATAAGGCGCTCGCCACCTTCCACGATTGCGATTTCAGTTCCGCTGTATTTTTTGCAAGCCATAAGCGCAGTGCAAACGCCGGAAGCGCCACCGCCGAGGATTACAATTTCGAAAGTTTTCATAAAAAATTACCTCTTTTTGATTATGGGTATATTATATCAAATAATTTGTAAAAAATATATATTTTCTGCGATATTTTTTTCACATTAGGGTTGAAAAGGCAAAAAAAGTGTGATAAAATGAATAAGTGAAGCATTCACTAAAAAAATAATCTAATGTAAAATTAAGGATGGTATAATGATGAAAGATTATCGCGGTATTTTTAAGCAGTGGGAAGAGTTCGGGATTGAAATTCCAGAACTTTTGGCAGACATGAAACTTGCCAGTGGCGACGAAGAAGAAATCAAAGATAGATTCTATCGCGATTTGGAATTTGGAACAGCGGGACTTCGCGGTATTTTGGGCGCGGGCACAAACAGAATGAACGTGTTCACAATCGCTCGTGCAACAAGGGGGCTTTGCCAATTTTTGGCTGACCAAAAGGAAAATTATGTTGTTGCAATCGGGTATGATTCAAGAATAAATTCCGACGTGTTTGCAAAACTTTCAGCTTGCGTTATCGCATCAATGGGTGGCAAAGCCTATATCTATGACAGACTTTTGCCAGCACCACTTTTGTCTTATGCTTCAAGAGAGCTCAATGCCGATGCCGGCATCATGGTTACAGCATCACACAACCCTGCAAAATATAATGGCTACAAAGTTTTCGGTGGCGACGGATGTCAAATCGGGCCAGAAGTTGCCGATGTTGTTCTTGCAAAAATCGACAATCTCGACTTGCTTGAAAGCTACGACCCAACGCTTGATTTCGACGCACTTATGAAAGAAGGCAAGATTGAATATATTTCAAACGAAATCCTTGAAAACTTCTATGAAATCGCATTGAAAGAAAGAGTTTTCCCTGACGCGATTGAAAATACATCACTAAAAATCACATATACGCCACTCAACGGCACAGGCAACGAACCTGTGAGAAAGATTTTGGACATGGCGGGATATAAAGATATCACGGTTGTTGCAGAACAAGAACATCCAGACGGCAACTTCCCAACTTGCGCGTATCCAAACCCAGAATTCAAAGAAGCATTGGAACTTGGGCTCAGAGATGCAAAAGCAAGTGGCAGTGACCTTTTGATTGCAACAGACCCAGACGCCGACAGAGTTGGTATTGCGGTTAAGGAAGGGGATGATTATATCTTGCTTTCAGGCAACGAAGTTGGTGTTATGCTACTTGAATATATCATCCGTGGCAAAAAAGAAAAAGGCACATTCCCACAAAACCCAGTTGCTGTTAAAACAATCGTTTCAACACCGCTAACTGATAAAATCTGTGCAAAACATGGCATTGATTTGAAAGACGTTTTGACAGGATTTAAGTTTATTGGTAACGAAATCACTAAGCTTGAAGGTGTGGATAGATCAGACGATTTCCTTCTTGGCTATGAAGAAAGTTATGGATATTTGAAAGGTATCTACGTTCGCGATAAAGATGCAGTGACAGCTTCTCTTATCATCGCAGAAATGGCGGCTTACTACAAAATGAAAGGTCAATCGCTTGCTGATGTGAGAACTGCAATGTATGAAGAATACGGCTATCTTATGAACTACACAGAAAATTTCGCATTCCCAGGCGCTGAAGGCATGGTTGAAATGGCGGGTATCATGACAAAAATGAGAGCTGATAAGTTCAAAGATTTGGGTATCAAAGTTATCGCGTTTGCGGATTATTTCGACGGCTACAAACAAGATATGATTTCTGGCGAAAAAGAAACAATCGAATTCCCACAATCAAACGTTCTTTCTTTCAGCTTCGAAGGCGACTTGAAAATCATCATCAGACCATCAGGCACAGAACCAAAAATCAAACTATACTACACAGTTTCCGGCAAATCAGCTGAAGAATCAGCAAGCAACTATGCCGAAATCTCTGCAAAAGTAAAAGAATATGTTTTTGGATAAAAAGCCGAAGGCTTTTTACCCAAAAACAATTAAAAATTAAAAATGAAAAATTAAAAATTGTGGTAAGGCATGGGCTTCGCCCTATGCATTCAATTATTAGAAAATATTATAGTAGCGTTACTATTTGCAAGTAACGCTACTTTTGTCATTTCAAATATAGCATGCACGAGCACCGCGAGTGCTTACCATAATTTTTAATTTTTAATTTTTAATTTTTAATTATCCTGTTTTTAATTATCCAACTTAGTGCAGAATTTCGTACCTAGCAACCACACACCTCCCGTATTTCATTTGACAAAACCCTACTATTGTGATAGCATGGATATATAGAAAATAAAAAAGGGGAAAGCGGGTGAAATTCTCGCGCAATGCCTGTTACCGTGATTGCAATGCATAAGTCGGGATTCCTGTTTTTAAAGCTTTACAGGATTATAAAGTTTGGGGTTATTCCCGATTTTGCTCAATCTGTATTGGATTGGGTTTTTTTATTATAGGAGAAGATATGAAAGGGCGAATTTTGATTGGTGGGACAAACAGTGGGTCTGGCAAGACCACTCTCACGATTGGGCTTTTGAGCGCGCTGAAAAAACGCGGTCATTCTCTTTCTGCGTTCAAATGCGGACCTGATTATATCGACCCAATGTTCCACCGCGAGGTTCTTGGTGTTTCAAGCGGAAATTTAGATAGTTATTTTTATTCAGAAAATTTATGTCGCGAGCTTTTTTGCGAGAATGCAAGCGATTTTTCAATCATAGAAGGTGTCATGGGCTACTACGACGGCGGTGCGGGCTCAACTGCTAACCTAGCGAGAATCTTGGGCGCGCCCACAATTTTGGTGGTGAATGCCTCGGGTGCTTTTCAATCGGTGCTTGCGGTTATTCACGGTTTTCTTACTTGGGAAGAAAACAACATCGCGGGGGTGATACTCAACAACACAAGCCAAAACGTCTTTACTCAGCTGAAAGGCGACATAGAAAAAATGGGTGTGAAAGCGGTGGGATTTGTTCCGAAACTTTCCAAGGATTTACTTCTTGAAAGCAGACATCTCGGGCTTGTAACCGCGGGCGAAATTGAAAATCTTGCGACAAAAGTGGATAAACTTGCGGAAATTTTGCAAGCCACAATCGATATTGAAGCTATCCTTGAAATCGGCAATTCTGCAAGCAAATTGGAATATAAAAAGACGGAAATTGAAAAGTGCGAAAGCGTGAAAATTGCCGTTGCAAAAGACAGTGCATTTTGCTTTTGTTATCGCGAGAATATTTCTTTGCTGGAAAAAATGGGTTGTGAAATCTGTTATTTTTCTCCGCTAGAAGATAAAAAACTGCCAGATTGTGATGGGCTTTATCTTGTTGGTGGCTATCCCGAACTGTATAAAAAACAGCTTGCGGAAAATCGCGAAATGCTTGCTGATGTTAAAGATAAAATCCAAAACGGCTTGCCCACGATTGCGGAGTGCGGTGGATATATGTATCTCACGGATAAAATCGACGGTGAAAAGATGTGTGGGGTTTTCCCATGCGAGTGCGAAAAAAAGGAAAAACTTGTGCGGTTTGGATACCTGCAAATGAAAAAGCTTGAAAACGGCGGACTTTTTGATGGCAACTTCAAAGGTCACGAATTTCATTATTACGACAGCACAAATAACGGCGAGGCGTTCTCTTGCACAAAGCAAAACGGCACGTCGTGGAAAGCGGGGCACTTAACAGAAAGCGTTTATGCGGGATTTGGGCATTTGGCGTTTCACAGCGACAAAAAAAGTGTTGAAGATTTTATCAGAAAATGTAACGAATATAAAAATATAGGTGGAAAAGATGAGAAATAAATTAAAACCAATGGAAATTGAACAAAGAAGTATGCAAACAATTGCAAGCGAGCTTGGAACAACAGAAATCCCAAGCGAAAACCGCGATGTTGTTATGCGCGTTATCCACACGACAGCGGAATTTGATTATGTGAATAACTTGGTGTTTTCGGAAGATGCGTGCAAAAAGGGCATTGAGGCGATAAAAAACGGCGCTCACATTGTGACGGACACAAAAATGGCGATGGCGGGTATCAACAAGGCTATGCTTGGCAAATTTGGTGGCGAAGTACACTGTTTTATTGGCGATGCCGATGTTGCAACAAAGGCAAAACAGCTTGAAACAACGCGTGCGGAAATTTCCATGGAAAAGGCGAAAAGTCTTGGGAATAATGTGATTTATGCAATAGGCAACGCACCGACAGCACTTTTCAAACTTCGCGACATGATTGACGCGGGAGAAATCCAACCAGCGCTTATCATTGGTGTGCCGGTTGGGTTTGTGAACGTGGTGGAATCTAAGGAAGAAATTTTGCAAACCAACGCGCCACACATTGTGGCAAAGGGAAGAAAAGGCGGAAGCAACGTTGCGGCAGCGATCGTGAATGCGCTTATGTATCAAGTTTGCGAAAGGGAATAAGTTTGGGGGAATGATGAAAAATTATAAGATTGCGGTTTTTTATGGCACATCTGAAGGCAGGGAAATTCTGAATTTTCTTGCGGATTTTTCATGCAATCTTTTCGGGTTTGTGGCAACATCATACGCCCTTGATATGCAAATTGATAACCGCGTGAATGTTGAAGTGGGAAGGCTTACTAAGTCGGAAATGCAGAAAAAATTCGCGTGTGAAAACTTTGATTTTGTGGTGGATGCAACCCACCCATACGCCTTTGAAGTGTCAAAAAATATCAAATCAGCGTGCGAATTTGTCGGGGTGAAATATTTGCGTATTGCTCGCGAAACTGCTTGCGTAGAAAGTGAAAATGTCAGATATTTCAAAAGCATTGGTGAAGTTTGCGAGTTTTTGAATGGTGAAAACGGCAATATTTTTCTTTCAACGGGAAGTAAAAATCTTGCGGAGTTTGCGAGTTTCCTAAATGCCGAGCGGATTTTTGCAAGGGTTTTGCCTTGCGTGGAATCGCTTCAGCTTTGCGAGAGTGCGGGGATAAAAAGAAAGCACATCTTCGCCTTTGAAGGTCCATTTTCTGTCAACACCAACGTCGCAAATATCCAAAGTTCAGGCGCGGAATTTTTCGTTACAAAGCAAACGGGAAACGCGGGTGGATTTTCGCAAAAAGTGGAAGCGTGCGAAAAAACAGGTGCGTTGCTCTGCGTTATTTTGGCGGAAAATCAACTTGAAGAAAGCGAAAACAACAGCATGACAATCGGCGGTGCAAAGGAATTTTTTGCAAACCTTTTTGGTGTTGAAATAAAAAACGCTGATGTAAAAGAAGAAACAGAAATAGAAACAAATTCTATATTTGAAAATCTCAAAACGTATCCACTCGACAGTGTGGAGAGTGTTTTTCGTGATAGAATTGCGAAAATCATGCCGTCAAACAAGTTGGCGGTTGCGCGCACGAAAAAGCGTTTCAACGCGATTGCAAAACCGCTTGACGGGCTAGGCATGCTTGAAGAAATGATTTGCAAGATTGCGGGGGCTGATGAAAATCTTGATTTGGCAAAAAAATGCACCATTGTGGCATGTGCTGATAACGGTGTTGTCGCCAATGGTGTCACACAAACGGATTCGTCGGTCACGGCGGTTGTTGCGGGGAATATTGCCAAAGGTGAAGCTAGCGTTTGTTTGATGTCTAGCGTTTGTGGCAGTGATGTTTTTCCGCTTGATGTGGGCATGAACACAGAAGCAAGCGGGGTGAAAGTTTGCAAAACCATGCGTGGCACGCGTGATTTTTTGGTGGAAACTGCAATGGATAAGGAAGACGCGTTATCCGCCATTCTTGTTGGCATGGATGCGGTTGGGAAAGCAAAAGCAAATGGCTACAACATAATCGCGACGGGGGAAATGGGCATTGGCAACACAACAACATCAAGCGCGGTGACAGCAGTGTTGCTTGGTTTGGATGTTGAAAGCGTGACGGGCAAAGGCGCGGGACTTTCAGCTGATGGTGTTGCAAGAAAAATTCATGTTATCAAAGCGGGCATCGAAAAGCACAACCCTGATAAAGCCGATCCAATAGACGTGCTTTGCAAAATCGGTGGGCTTGATATCGCGTGCATGTGCGGTATGTTTCTTGGCGGTGGCGAAAGTGGTACAATGGTGGTTTGCGACGGATTTATTTCGGCGGTTTCCGCATTGCTTGCCAAAATGATTTGTGAAAACAGCGTTGATTTCATGCTTGCTTCCCACCTATCCAAAGAGCGCGGTGGAAAAATGTTGCTTGAAAAAATTGGAATCAATCCTATCATCCACGCAAATATGGCGCTTGGCGAAGGCACGGGCTGTGTGGCGATTTTTCCGCTTATGGATATGGCAAAAAGCGTGCTGGAAAATATGCCAAGCTTTGGCGAAATTGAAATCGAGGAGTATAAGCCGTTATGATAGCACTTTTTTATGGCGGTGCAAGCAGTGGCAAATCAAAGCTCGCGGAAGATTTCGCAGTGGCAAAAAATGCACAAGCACAACAGAATGCAGAAATACAAGAAAATGCAGAAATGCAACAGAATGCACAAGCACAACAGAATGCCGAAGCGTTGAAAAGTTTGACCTATCTTGCGACAATGCAACCCTTTGGCGATGCGGGAAAAAGGCGGATAGAAAACCACAAAAAAAAGCGTGAAGGCAAGGGTTTTGAAGTTTGCGAACAATTCACGGATATCGCAAACGCAAATGTAAACAGCGGAACAGTTCTTTTGGAATGCGTTGGAAATCTTCTTGCAAACGAGATGTTTTCTGTTGAAAATATTCCACAAAATGTCTGCGAAATCATTCTTTCGGGGATTGAAAAACTATCGCAAAAATGTGACAATCTGATAATAGTTTCAAGCGACCTTTCAGGCGGCTGTGAAAATCCAACGGCAGAAACGCTTGAATATATAAACAATATGCAAAAGATAAACAGCGGCATATGCGAAATTTGCAACGAAGTTTACCGCGTTTGCGTTGGCATTGCAATAAAGCAAAAATAAAGCGAAAAGCAGAAATAAAAAATAAAAATAAAGAAAGGCTATAAGCAACAGCCTAAAATATAAAAAACTCAAAGCACAGCTGTGCAAACAAATTGGAGATAACATGAAAAACATATTTTCATCACTAGCAATCGCATTTGCGATGTATTCAAAAATTCCTATGCCAAGGGTGAATTGGGATAAGTCACGCATGAAATACGTGATGATTTTCTTTCCGCTTGTTGGGGTTGTTGTTGGTGGGTGTGTTTTTGGAATGATTCTGGTGGCGGATATATTTGGTATGTCCCAATTGCTCCTTGCGTGCATTTCAACTGTTGTTCCCATAATTATCACGGGGGGAATTCACTTCGACGGATATATGGATACTGTCGACGCGATATCTTCATATGCCGAAAAAGAAAGAAAACTTGAGATTTTGAAAGACCCACACGTCGGTGCGTTTGGGGTTATTTATGCCATTGTGTACGTTGTGATTTTTGTTGGCGGTATGTTCGCATTGCTGGATAGCAAACAAGGGATTGTGGCGGTTTCGCTCGCGTTTGTTTTGTCGCGTTGTTTGTCAGCGATTTCCGCTTGTAACTTCAAGTCGGCAAATTGTGGCAGTCTTTCAACTTTTAAAGATGCAAGCGAGAAGAGCATTTGCAACGCTTGTTTGTTTTCGTTTTTCGCAGTTCTCGTTGGGCTGTTTGGATTTTTTTCAAGCTGGTTTGGCGTTGTGGTTGTGGCGGTTCAGCTGTTGTGGCTTGGGGTTTACAGAATCAGAATCTACAAAATTTTTGGTGGCGTCACGGGTGACACTGCGGGGTATTTCTTGCAGATTGCAGAGCTGTTGTCGGTTGTGGGCGTTGCGATTTTGGCGGTGTTCATATGATTATGATAACGGGCAAAGTGGGAAGTGGCAAAAACGCGTTCGCTGTTGAAAAGTTTGGCGGAAAAGTGGAAAACTGCTTTTTTCTCACACGGTTTTTGCTTGAAAACCTAAACCAAACAAACCGTGAACAAGTGAAAATTCAAGCGTTGGAAAGTGCAGTGCAATTTAAAATCGCAATTTGTGACGAGCTTGGTTGCAGGGTTTCGCCAATGGACAAATTTCAGTTGTTGCAAACAGAAACGAACGGCGAAATTGCTTGCGAGATTGCAAGGGTGGCAAGTGAAGTTTATCTTGTGGAAAACGCTGTGGGGGTGAAAATCAAATGATAATTTATCTTTTTCGCCACGGCGAAACCGCGGGCAACAAACTCCGCAAATACATCGGCAAAACCGACGAATGCGTTTCGCAATGTGGGATAGAAGAATTGAAAAGCAAAGGCAAGACCGCAGTTGACATGCTGTTTGTTTCACCAAGAAAGCGTTGCTTGCAAACGGCGGAAATTTTGATTGCTTGCGACAGCGAAAAAGTGGTTGAAGAAAAGCTTGCAGAATGCGACTTTGGCGACTTTGAAAACAAAAGCTATATCGACCTTGAAAACGATAAAAACTATATCAAGTGGGTGGAAAACAACTGCCGTGGCGAGATTCCAAACGGCGAAAGTATGGAAAGTTTTTCACAGCGAACAACAGACGGTTTTTACGCCTGCCTTGCAAAAGCGTGCAAAGCAAAGGCGAAAGAAATCGCAATCGTGTGCCACGGCGGAAGTATCATGGCGATTATGACCAACCTTTTCGGCGGTGATTTTTATTCGCACATGGTGAAAAATGGCGAATGTGTCAAATTGCAGATGACTTGCAACAGTGGCGAAATGGATTTTGAAAAAGCTGAAAGATAAAAAGCTGAAATATAAAATCAAAAACATAAGAAATCAGAAACATAAAATCAGAAACATAAAATCAAAAACATAAGAAATTGGAATATAAAAAATTATGACAGAAATAATAATGCAAATATTGCTCCTTTCCACCATTGCGGTTGTCGTGGGGTATGTGATAGATATGATAATCGGCGACCCGCATTTTTTGGTGCACCCCGTTGTTTTGATGGGGGCGGTGATTTCCGCTTGTGAAAAGGTGTTTCGCAAGGTGTTTCCAAAAACCAAAGCGGGAGAACACTTCGGTGGATTTTTGACAGTTGTTGTCACGATAATCCTTTCGGGTGGCGTTTCGCTTGGGATTTTGTGGGTTGCGTATAAAATATCCCCGTGGCTATATTTGGGGCTAGAAAGTTTGATGTGCTGGCAAATTCTCGCGACAAAATCGCTGAAAGTGGAAAGCATGAAAGTTTTCACCGCCCTTGAAAATGGCAATCTTGCGGAGGGCAGAAAATACCTTTCTTATATCGTGGGCAGAGACACAGAAAACCTCGACGAAGCGGGGATTGTTAAAGCGGCGGTGGAAACCGTTGCGGAAAACACTGCGGACGGCGTGATTGCGCCCATGCTTGCAATCTTGATTGGTGGCGCACCGCTCGGCTTTATTTATAAGGCGGTGAACACTTGCGATTCGATGATAGGCTACAAAAACGAAAAATATAAACACTTTGGCACGTTTGGGGCAAGGCTTGATGACTTTTGCAACTTCTTGCCATCCCGACTTTCCGCATTATTGCTTGTGGATAGTGCTTGGCTTTGCAAATATAATTGGAAAAACGCGCTGAAAATTTGGAAGCGTGACAGGCGAAATCATCACTCGCCAAACTCCGCCCAAACGGAATCGGCGGTTGCGGGCGCACTTGAAATTTGCCTTGCTGGCGACGCGGTTTACGGCGGTGTGTTGAAGAAAAAACCAACAATCGGCGACGAAATCCGCAAAATTGAAATCGCCGACATCAAAAGGGCAAACAAACTTATGCAAGTTGCAAGCGTTTGGTGCTTGTTTTGGGTGGTGGCAATAAAACTCGCGATTTTATTTATTTTATAGGAGAATTATGCAATATAAACACGGTGGCGACATATTTGAAAGTACAAGTTTGTTGGACTTTTCAATAAATATAAATCCCCTTGGCATGCCAAAAGAAATTGCCACGGCGCTTGTTGCGGCGGTTGCGGGTGCGGATGTTTATCCCGATTACAAATGCCGAAAGCTCAGCGGTCTGCTGGGGGCAAAGCACGGCGTTTCTGAAAGCCAAATTGTGATTGGCAATGGCGCATCGGAAATCATTTGCGCAGTTTCGCGATTGGGGTTTAAAACCGCAGTTGTGATTCAGCCGACTTTTTCGGAATATAAAACGGCGCTTGAAACTTCAGGGGTGGAAGTTTGCGATTATATCATGGGTGAAAACCTTGAATTTGGCGTTCAAGACGCGAAAAAAATACCGCAATGCGACGTTTGTTTTTTGTGCAATCCCAACAACCCAACGGGCAAGTTTGCGGGCGCGGATGCCGTGCGCGCACTTGCAACGCACTTGCAAAGCTTTGGGGGCACGCTTGTTTTGGACGAGTGCTTTATTGATTTTGTGGCTGATGGGGTAAGTGGGATTCAACTTTTTGAAACTTGCAAAAACATAATAATAATTCGCGCGTTCACGAAAATTTTCGCAATGGCGGGGGTAAGGCTTGGATATGCAATATGCAGTTGCGAAAATGTTGCGCAAAGTTTGCAAACGCAATTGCCCATGTGGAATGTTTCCCACCTAGCGCAAAAAGCGGGTGAAACGGCGATTGAAAAGTGCGACGATTTTGGGGGCATGCTGGAAGTTGTTGCAAGTGGCAGAAGATATCTTGAAAACAGCTTGTTGTTTTTTGGATTTAAAGTTTATATCAGCGATGCGAATTTCATACTTTTCGAAACGGATTTTGATTTGAAAACCCCACTGCTTGCAAAGGGGATTTTGATTCGCGACGCGTCGAATTTTGTGGGGCTAAGAAAAAACATGTTCCGCGTTTGCGTTGCAACAATGGAAAAAAATCAATCGCTTATAAGGGCGATTGTTGAAGTTATGATTGAAAGGAGCGAGTGATATGCCAGCAAAACCAATAATGATTCAAGGCACAATGTCAAACGCCGGCAAAAGCTTGCTCACGGCGGGGCTTTGCAGGGTGCTAACCAACATGGGATATAACGTTGCGCCCTTCAAATCGCAAAATATGGCGCTTAATTCATTCATCACCAAAGATGGCGAAGAAATGGGCAGGGCACAAGTGGTTCAAGCGGAAGCGTGCAAAAAACAGCCTTCTGCGCTGATGAACCCAATACTTCTGAAGCCGACAACAGATGTGGGCTCGCAAGTGATTGTGGGTGGCAAATCAATCGGGAACTACAGTGCTGTGGAATATTTCAAAATGAAAAAAACGCTGATTCCCGACATCATGAAAGCCTACAACCAATTGGCGAGCGAAAACGATATCATCGTTATCGAAGGTGCGGGCTCGCCGGCGGAAATCAATCTGAAAACGCAAGATATCGTGAATATGGGCATGGCAGAAATGGTTGATGCCCCCGTTTTGCTTGTTGGCGACATAGATCGCGGTGGTGTTTTCGCTCAGCTTTACGGCACAGTTGAACTGCTTGAACAATCGGAAAAAGACAGAATAAAAGGTCTTATAATCAACAAGTTCCGCGGTGATAAAAGCATACTTCAAAGCGGACTTACAATGCTTGAAAATCTCACAAACAAACCTGTTGTGGGGGTTGTGCCATTTGCGAAAGTGGATATCGATGACGAAGATTCGCTGTCGCAAAGGATAATGCCAAACTCACAAATAAAAGATATCGATATCGCGATAATAAGATTGCCACGCATGTCCAATTTCACCGACTTTGCGGTTTTTGAGCGTTTCGAAAGCCTTTCGGTGCGATATGTTGAAAAGGTGAGCGACCTGAAAAATCCCGACCTTATCATAATCCCCGGCACAAAATCGACCATTGAAGACTTGAAGTGGCTGAAAACGAGTGGTTTTGAATCGCTAGTTTCCAAGCACGTATCTTCAGGCGGTGGGCTTTTTGGTGTTTGCGGTGGATATCAAATGCTTGGCAAAAGCATAGAAGATAAAGTTGGCGTTGAAGGTGGCGGAAGCGTTATTGGGCTTGGATTTTTGGATATCCACACCGTTTTCGAAAGCGAAAAGCATACCACGCAAGTCGCGGGAAGATTGGATAGCGTCGGCGGAATTTTCGCGTGCCTTTCGGGTTGCGAGTTTTCGGGATACGAAATCCACAACGGCAAATCGTCAACGGATAAAAACATTATTGCAAACGGCAATGTTTATGGAAGCTACATCCACGGCATCTTCGATGGCGGAAACATCGCCCGCGACATGCTTTACGCAATCGCAAAAAGCAAAAACATAACAGTCGACCTTGAAAATTTCGACGAACTAGCATATAAAGATTCCCAATATGAAAAATTAGCAAAAGTGATTGAAGATTCCGTTGATATTGGGGAAGTTTTGAGGATTATTGGGGTGAATGGGAACGAGTGTTGATTGATACAAATTTCTGCACCAGTTTTTTTTAAAAGTGAAAAGTGAAAAGTGAAAAGTGAAAATTGTGGTAATGCACTCGCGTTGCTCGTGCTTTCAATTTTTAAGTCTTTTTATATTAATAGATTGTTAATGTTAAATCGTTTGATTACTTGTAGCCAAATATAATTGAAATGCATGTAGCGATAGCGGAATGCCTTACCACAATTTTCACTTTTCACTTTTCACTTTTCACTTTTCAAAATTTTTTCCTTGACAAAACATCAATTTGCATGTATCATATTTGTATTACGATTTTGCGAAGGCAATATAAGGAGAAAGATGAGAAAAATAATAAAAATGACGGCACTTTTGATGTGTCTTGTCTGTGTTTTTGCGGGCTGTGGCTCGGTTGAAGTGGTTGATTTGACGGTTGATGGAAACAGCGTTGTGTTCACATCGGTGGAAGATTCTATTGAATTTATTCAGCAAGTTCAAGATGGCACGATTGATTATGAGAAATACGACAACTATCCAACAGTGAAAGCGGCTGCAACTTCAGCTAGGCTTGACGAAGTTGGATTTGTGACATATTTCGACACACTTGCCGACGGCATGGTTCTCGATTGCGTTATTATCGGTGAAGGTTCAATCTGTTATGCATATAACCTTGGTGGCGACTATGCCGATTCAGGTCTTTCAGAAACTGAAGAATACTATATGAACACAGTCACTCTCACATCGTATATCACAAACGATGCCCAAGGACTTTTCGACGGCTTTTATTCAAGCGGTAGCTACACAAAAAGTGCCGACGGAAGCTATTTTTATGGCATGGTTGGAACTTATGGAACAATGTCGGTGAGCATTGGCGCGGACAACCAAGTTTTCGCAATGTACATCCCAATCACTTTCACCGAAGAAGCAATGTCCCAAGCCCAAATCGGAAAATACGCTTTTGACTGATTGAAAAACTGATTGAAAAACTGATTGAAAAACTGAATTTAATAAAAAAAACAAAACACGTGTGTAAAAATCACGTGTTTTTTTTGCGTACGTAATAATTATGTTCATATAACCTTGACAAAAGTGCGGGGGGGGGTATAATATTTTTGAAATCATGTTTGGCATAAAACGTATTTTTAAAATACAGTTAGTGCAAAAAAACAGTTAGTATAATATTTAGGAGGAAGTTTATGAAAAAAATCATAGCAATAGTTTTGGTTCTGGCAATGGTTCTATCAATCACTGCGTGTGCAAGTGATGTGACCGAGCCAACAGCAACGGAAACGCCAGTTGTGACAGCTGCGCCAGCAACGGCAAGCCCAGAAGCAACAACGTCACCAACAACGTCACCAGAGGTGGAAGCAACAGAAACCCCAACAACAACATGGATAAGCCTAAGCCCAACAACAGGCGGAAGTTCTAGCAGTGTGACAATCCCAACATGGGACGGCACTGAAGAATTGACAGAAGATGAATATCAAATCACGCTTTCAGACAGCAGCACAGCATACAGCTTTGAAGATTCATCATACACAGGCATTTTGAATGTTTACACAAATGGCACAATCAATGATGCAATCACAATCGACATGGGCAATGCCACAATCAATTATTATGGACAAACAACGGGTGCAGTGACAATCGCTTCAGGCGCACACACATTCAACATGAAGAGTGGTGCGGAAACTGGTGCATTGACAATTGCAGGCGGAAACGCTGTTATCGAATCTGGCTCAACTCAAGCTTCAATCGCAATCGACAGCACAAACACAACAAGTGTTTCAGTGGGAACAAATGCGCGCGTAACAGTGACAAGTGCAGATATGTCTGGTGCAACAATAACAACAACAGACAGTGCATCACCAACAATCAAAAACGATGCAGAAGGAACAGTTGTTGTAACGCAAGATAATTCGTCACCAACAATCGATGGTTCAGGTTCTCAAGCTACATATCTAAAACAAGAATCAAACGAAAACGCATCTGTTGCAGATAAAACAACAAGTGCAACAACAGCAGAAGTATCAGATGCAGCAGTTATCATCCCAGCAAATGCATCAGTTTCAACAGGCGGCGAAAGCAACGAAGTGACAGGCACCGTTGTCGTTGTAAGTCCAACAACAGATGAATACACAATCACTGAAATAACAGCAGATATTGTTATCCCAATAGGATACACAGCAACAATTTCAAGCACTATTGATGCAAACACGTATGCAATTTCAAACTACGGCACGGTAGTTTTTGCAAATAGTGGAACAATCACAGACTATGGCACAATTAAAAACTATGGCACATTTGAAGTGGGAACACAAGCCACTTTTGAACTAGCATTGGCAGTTGGTGGTAAAATTCTTTTGGGCGAAGGTACTTTTAATGCTCCAGCAGAAATAAATAAATCCACTTATATAATGGGTGTAGGTTCTACGAGACTAGATTCTAATGATATTACTACATTGTTTTTTGTAAATCCTATGTATGTAAAAACTGATGATGTTGTATTAACTATTCAGTCATTAGATCTTGATGCAGATGCGGTAAGCAGCAAATTTGCAACAGCTGCGGGGATAATTTCGCTAGGATATACTGGAACAGATACATATGATAATATTGAATTTAATATGATTGATTGTCAAGTTATTAAAGAAACAACAAGCACATTATATGGCTCAGTTTTTCTTGATGCAACAGTTGATGCAAAAATAAATATTAAGAATTCATATATTTACGGCAAGTATGCTATATACTGCGCTACATATACTGATAGTGATAACAGGAGAGGCGATTCTCATGATGTTAAAAATACAATATATACAATAACAAATTCAACACTAGAAGGTTGGTCTACTGGTAATATGCGTGGTGAAAACACGATATATACTATTTCAGATTCAATTCTTATTGGTGAAAATGAATATAGTGGAACATCGAATTCATATTCTACATTTGTGTTGACAGATGGTGCAATTAATGGAACGTACACAATGAACAATTGTATTATAACTGCAACTAATACTGGAGATCAAGAACAAAATTGTTTCTCTTTCCAATATGGTGCAAATGGTAACACGCTTTATTTGAATGATTGCATATTTGAAATGTATACAAGTAACAATGTTCAAGCTGCTGTTGTAAGCTCAAGTAGTGGTGGCACATTGACATATCCAGCTACAGAAAATAATGCAGTAGTACTCAATGGTGTAGAATATGAGTTGTCATACGAGAATGTTAATGGACAATATACTCTTTATCAAATTGTAGATGATGAATTAATGCAAACATATAACTATGATTACATTTCATATAGGATTTACGGAATTGATGTGTTATATATTTATGGTTCTTATTATGATATTTTGAATGATGATTTACAAGTTATTATTGATGGTGCATTATATGAAGTCATTGATGGTTCGCTTGTAAAATATAATGGCATTCCTGATGATGGAAATGACTATAGCAGTGTTCCGTCATATTATTGCTCATATGAGAACGTTTCTAATCAATATACAATTGTAGTTCGCGATAGTGATTGGAAGCTTGAAGATGCTTATGTGGCGCCAGATATTACAGAATTGTTATCTCAAACTGGAACAATTACAATTTATGATTCAGGGTCAATCGATTTGGCGTCATGCACGGATAGCACTTTTACAATCAATTGTAATTTGATTTTGAATGCGGAAATTAATCTAAGCTCCATTGGTACACTCGTTGTATCTGAGACGGGAAGTATAACAATAAATGATACAGGCAAGTTGCTGTTTAGTTCATATACTTCAGATGGCTATTATGTTTGCTCGGATTTTATCAACAATGGAACTATTGTGAATAATAGCGTGGATGATTTTGGCGGAATATATGGTGCAGGATGTGTGTTCTATAATAATGGATACTACAGCGGAACTAGTACTCTAAGTAACACAATGATGATTTTGTGCACGAAAACATTTGTTGGTTTACAACAACTTGTGGCAAATAGTGCTATAACAAGACTATCACGTCCAATATATGTTGAACCAAGTGAAGAGTTTGTAGTTTCATCTGCATTGACTATTCCAGAAACTATTTTAATTGATATAACTGGTTATGGTGGTAGCGTGGTTGTTAATGCGCCAATTATTGCAAATGGCGATTTTGAATTGTGGGATATTTCTGTAATAAACAATTCCTCAATCACAGTGAATGGTGATTTTTATATGTGGTATTCAACTATTGAAAATAATGGAAGTGTTGATTTAAGTGGTGCAAGTAGCATTACTTTTGATAACTACTATTATGATACTAATAATGTGATAGAAAAAACGGATTTTGTTTTTGGCAATGTGGTGCCTACAGGAACGTATACGTTCACTCCTTCATCTGATTAACATCTAATACAAACCAAACAAAACAAAAAAACGCGGGGGCTGTGCTTTCCGCGTTTTGTTTTTATTAAGTTTAAATTTTTTGTGTATTATATGTATAAATAGTTGACATATATTAACTTATTGGTTATAATAGTTATACGAGTTAATGAAAGTTAACTTCAAAAGGAGACCTAATGAAATTCACTGAGAAAGGTCGCGAACTTGTCGCGAATATGATTGCGGAGCATGACGGGGCAGAGGCACTGTTGCTTGACGCAGAAGAAATGGATGGCGGATTGGCGCTTTCTATGCACATTGTCGATTTGCAAGAAGGAGATAGAGTTCTTGATTTCGACGGTTTGAAAGTTGTTATCACCCAAGACCTTGAAAATTTGCTTGGCGATGTTGTTTTTGACGATATCGATGGCGAACTTTATGTAGGCGAAGAAAACGGCGGTTGCGGCGGTGGCTGCGGCGGTTGCGGTGGTGGCTGTGGCGACCACGAACACGAACATCATCACGAGCACGGCGAAAGCTGTGGCTGCGGCGGTCACGACGATGAAGACTGCGGCTGCGGTGAAAATTGCACTTGCAAATAATTTATAGTTAATCAAAAATTTAATAGTTAATCAGAAATCTATTATAAATTTTATTTAATACTAAAAAAACAGCGTACCACTTCGGTTCGCTGTTTTTTTATATAAAAAATTGCAACTAAAAAACAGTTGCAATTTATGTGTTTAGATTAAATTATCCTTGAACTTTATTTGGCAAAGTTTGTTCTGCATTCAAGCAATTGTCATTATTGCCCTTTATTTGGCAAAGTTTGTTCTGCATTCAAGCAATTGTTATCCTTGAACCTTATTTGGCAAGTTTTCAATTTCTGTCACTGCGCCGGCAAGTGGGTTGCCCTCGACAAGTTCAAGCATACCTTTGTCGCAAAGTTTTGGAAGTTCTGGGTCGATTGGAAGTGAATCGAGCATTTTGATTCCGTATTTTTCGCAAACTTCAGAAGTTTTGCTTTCGCCAAAGATGTTGATTTTCTTTCCGCAATCTGGGCAGTTGAGGTATGCATAATTTTCCACAACGCCAACAATAGGAACAGAAAGCATGTTTGCCATTTTCACGGCTTTTTCAACGATCATAGAAACAAGTTCTTGTGGTGAAGTCACAATCACAATGCCGTCAACAGGAAGTGATTGAAAAACAGTCAGTGGCACATCGCCAGTTCCTGGTGGCATATCAACAAACATGAAATCCACATCACCCCACAAAACGTCTGTCCAGAATTGTTTAACCATGTTGGAAATAACAGCTCCGCGCCAAACGATTGGGTCTGTTGGGTTTTCCAAAAGTAGGTTTGAAGAAATAAGTTTTGTGCCGAATTTTGTTTCAGCAGGGAAAATGCCGTCGTCGCAACCAGTTGCATGACCGCCCACGCCGAAAATCCTTGGGATTGATGGGCCAGTCACGTCGCCATCCAAAATCGCAACGCTGTGTCCTCTTCTTGTCGCCTCAATCGCGAGAAGGGAAGTCACAAGGCTTTTGCCAACCCCGCCTTTTCCGCTTACAACACCAATAACCTTTTTGCAAGAAGATTGGCGATTCATTGGTTCTGTTTTAATTCTGCTTGGGCAGCTTTCACCGCAAGAAGAACAATCGTTTGTACATTCACTCATAGTAAATCTCCTATTTCGTAATTTAATATCTACATATATTATGCTCTTTTAAAAAACAATTGTCAAATAAATTTTGCAAAAAGATTTTGTAAAAAGATTTTAAAATAAATAAAGGATTTCACGGTTGGGAAGTTGAATAATAATATGTAGGAATATATTTTTTTGGCATTTCAGCTAGGAAAATTTATAAAAAATACATAATTATTTACAAAAGGAGGCAGAACATATGAACAATACATACGAAATTGAAAAGAAATATTTGTCTAAATACGCATTTCTATCGGAAAACAGTGTCGGAAGATACAACGGCAATCCCGAGCCATGCGAACTTAGAACTCCATTCCAACGCGATCGCGACAGGATTCAGCACAGTAAATCTTTTAGAAGGTTGAAAAACAAAACGCAAGTTTTTATTCAGCCGTCAAACGATCATTGCAGAACCCGCATGACACACACTTTGGACGTTTCTCAAATCGCTAGGACTATTGCAAGAATACTCTGTCTCAACGAAGATTTGACAGAAGCAATCGCGCTTGGGCATGATTTGGGGCACACGCCGTTTGGTCACGCTGGCGAAAGGGCACTTGCCACGCTTTCGGAATATAAATTTGCCCACAACAAACAATCACTTCGCGTGGTGGATTTTCTTGAAGGTGAAGGCAAAGGGCTCAACTTGACAATGGAAGTCCGCGACGGTATTCTGAACCACACAAAACGCGGTAAGGCTTCAACATTGGAAGGCGTGGTTGTTTCTTTTGCGGATAGAATCGCATATATCAATCACGACATTGATGACAGTCTGCGTGCGGGCGTTTTGAAAATTGAAGAAGTGCCAGAAGGACTCATCGAAATCTTCGGCGCAACACATTCTAAGCGTATTCACAGCATGGTATCATCAATATACCGCGAAAGTTTCGGCAAAGATTATGTGTCGATGGAAAAAGATGCGCTTGTTGCATTCGAAGAAATGCGAACTTTCATGTTCCAAAATGTCTACAGCGTAGGTGAAAAGTTCAAAGAAGAACACAAAGTTGTGAAAATCATCACAGAACTGTTTGGCTATTATATGGATAAACCAGAAAAATTGCCACAATTCTTGCAAGACAGAATCGATCAAGACACAAAAGAAATCGTCGTGTGCGATTATATCGCAACCATGACCGACAACTTTGCCCTAGATACATATAAAGGCATTTTCTTGCCAAAATCGCAGATATAAAAGAACCTTAAAAAATCTCAGGGAACTGTAAAAAAAATATTAAAAATGAAGGACAACTTATGGATTTAACAAGCTTTATCAGCGAGCTGAAATCAAAACTGAATATAATTGAAGTTTGTGAAAGATATATGACGCTCACTCAAAAAGGCGGAAGATTTTGGGGTTGTTGTCCTTTTCATCACGAAAAAACGGCTTCTTTTTCAATAAACGAAGAGGCGGGGTTTTTCTATTGTTTTGGGTGTAAGGAATCGGGCGACGTCATCAAATTTGTTCAACAAATGGAAGGCACAGATTTCATGGGCGCGGTTGAAGTGCTTGCCAAAATGGCGGGCATGGAAGTGCCAAGATTTTCTGGCTCAAACAAGGATGACGGCGAAGCTAAGCGAAAGTATAAAGAACGGCTTTTGTCGCTCACGCGGGAAACAGCGTATTTTTATTATAGAAATTTAAAAACAGAAAGTGGCGTGGTTGCAAGGGAATATCTTGCAAATCGGGGGATATCCGCAGATGATGTAAAAAGATTTGCGATTGGGTATTCTATTGATTGGGAAGGCTTGCCACAGCATTTGCGATCACTTGGTTATTCCGAAAAGGAAATGGTTGACGCGGGTGTTTGCGACATAAAAAACAACAGAATTTACGACAGCCTTGGTGGCAGGCTTATAATTCCAATTATCGACAGTTTCAAAAACGTCATCGCGTTTGGTGGCAGAGTGCTTGGAAAAACCGACTTTGCCAAATATAAAAACACAAGAGAAACCGAGCTGTTTTATAAATCCAAAACGCTTTTTGGCATGAATCTTGTGAAAGAAACGCGAAAGACGCAAAAAGTGGACGAGCTTATTGTTGTTGAAGGATATATGGACGCGATTTCCCTTTACACCGCAGGGTTTGTGGGTGTGGTGGCTTCCATGGGCACGTCGCTCACGCAAGAACAAGCGCGCATGATGAAGTTTTTGGTTTCCAAAGTGTGCATATCATACGACGGCGATTTTGCCGGCTTGAAAGCAGCGGTGCGTGGGCTTGATATATTGGAATCTGCGGGTATCGATGTGAAAGTTGCGGTTATGCCAGAAGGCATGGACCCCGACGATGTGATAAAAAAACTCGGTCGGGATGAATATGCAAACATACTCAAAAATGCACTCCCGCTTGTGGACTTCAAACTTTTCATTCTGAAAAGCGAAGTCGACCTTACCGATGCACTGCAACGTCGCAAATATACCCAACAGGCGCTGAAAGTTATTTCACAAGTGAAAGAATATTCAGTTAAGTCGGAACTTTGCGAAAGGGTTTCGCGCGAGGTTGGTGTGAAATATCAATCAATCGTGCAAGACCTAGAACAAATCACAAACGGCGAACTAAAAAAGCAGGAAAAAGAAAAAGCACAACAGGTGCAAAACAACCCCGAACTGAAAAAAGATGTCACCCAGCAAGAAAAGGATTTCATTTTATATATGGTGCTTTCGGGCAAGGCGAGCAAGGAAAGTATCGCGGAAATTTGGGACAACTTTTCGGGTGCGGAACAGGAAGTTATGCAGGAATATATCAATATGAAACTGCCACTTTCAAGCTTGTTTGATTATTTGGGCGCACGCTCCTATGATATTTTGCAATGCGAGGAAGTTGATAACAAGGAAAAATATTTCCAAGACGTTTTGAAGCGTCAAAAAATAAAATTGTACGACAAAGCTATTGCCCTTTGCACAACCAAGCTGAAAATTGCAAGCACGAGCGAAGAAAAGCATAAACTAGTTAAAGAAATAAATAAGTATACTAAATTGAAAAAAATGTGATTACAGGAGAATAAGAAATTATGGAACAAGAAGCACTAACGCAACTGACGGCAACACTGATTGCCCAATCCAAAAAAACAGGCTCTATCATGGCGGACGAACTGTTTGACAAAGCGGAAAAACTAGGCCTCACAGGCGAAACTATTGATGCGGTTTGGAAAGCTATTGAAGAAGCGGGCGTTCAAATCATTCAAGAAAACGAAACTGTGTTCAACCTTGAAAATTTGAATATCGAAATCAACATGGAAGACCCTGTGAAGATGTATCTAAAAGACATCGGCATGGTGCCACTTTTGTCACCAGAACAAGAAATCGACTATGCAAAAAGAATGCTTGAAGGAGACGATGAAGCAAAGAAAAAACTTTCCGAAGCCAACTTGAGACTTGTTGTTTCAATCGCAAAAAGATACGTTGGCCGTGGCATGCTTTTTCTTGACCTTATTCAAGAAGGCAATTTGGGGCTTATGCGTGCCGTTGAAAAATTCGACTATACAAAAGGGTTCAAGTTTTCAACATACGCAACGTGGTGGATTCGCCAAGCGATCACTCGCGCAATTGCCGACCAAGCAAGAACAATAAGAATACCAGTTCACATGGTTGAAACAATCAACAAACAAGCAAGAGTTGCAAGAGCACTTCTCCAAAAACTTGGAAGAGAACCTTCAACAGCGGAAATCGCAGAAGAAATGGGCGTGTCTGAAGAAAGAGTTATAGAAATCCAAAAGATTTCTATGGACCCAATCTCCCTTGAAACTCCAATCGGCGAAGAAGATGACACTCACCTTGGCGACTTTTTGGAAGACGACAGAGCAATCGACCCATCAGAAAGCGTGACAAACACAACGCTTAAAGAACAGTTTGCATCTATCCTTTCAACACTCACACCGCGTGAAGAAAAAGTTATCAGACTCCGTTATGGTATCGACGACGGAAGAAGCAGAACCCTTGAAGAAGTTGGCAAGGAATTCAACGTGACTCGTGAAAGAATCCGCCAAATCGAAGCAAAGGCACTAAGAAAATTGCGTCATCCACAAAGAAGCAAGAAACTTAAAGATTTTTCAAAATAAATGAATAAGCGAAGAGAAGAAATCCTGTCTGAAATCCCCGCTTGCAAAGTGTTTCGCGACGTTGGTTGCGACCATGGCTACGTGGGGTTTGAATGCTTGAAGCGCGGTATTGCCCAAAAGGTGATTTTTTCCGATATAAGTGCGCCCAGCCTTGAAAAAGCAAAGTCGCTTGTGAAAACCGTGCCAGAAATGGAAAATCAAGCGTGCTTTTTGGTGGCAAACGGACTTGAAGGGGGAGAAACTAAAGCCGATGTTTGCGTGATTGCGGGCATGGGTGGCGAGGAGATTATGAAAATTCTTGCATCAACAAGCCCTGAAATTTGCGTTTTGCAACCCATGAGCGAAGTTGAAAAACTGCGCGTGTTTTTGCAAGATAAGTTTGAAATTATCACCGACCGACTTTTTTATGATAGGGATAAATATTATAATTTATTGGTTGTGAAAAAGGGGAGTTGCAAGCTTTGCGATTTTGAAATCATGTTTGGCAAAACCAACCTTGAAAACCCCGGTGAAGATTTTTTGATTTTTGCAAAAGCAAGGCTAGAAAGGCAAAAAAGCATAAAAAATTCAAGAAAAATCCACAGTGAAGAAGATGATAAAATCATTGATTTTCTCTGCGAGTTTTTGGATAGGTATAAAAGAAAATAAAAAGAAAATAAAAAGAAAATAACAAGATAAAAAAATAACAACTAAGGTAAAAAATGAAGACATCAGAAATTATAAAAGAGATTGAAAGCTTCTGCCCAAAGTCACTTTCCGATGCGTATGTTTCGCAAACGGGTGGGTATGATAACAGCGGACTTTTGATTGGTGGTGAAGAAACTTCGCATGATAAAATGCTTGTTTGCATAGATATCGAACAAAAGGATATTGATTTTGCAAAAGAAAATGGCATAAAGTTTATTTTTTCCCACCACCCATATATATATGGCAAGATTGCGGATGTGAATTTGAAAACCCCAAAAGGGCGAGAAATTATTTCCCTTGTGAAAGGGGATATCACGGTGTTTTGCGCACACTTGAATCTTGATATTGCAAGTGGCGGAATAGACGACACCCTTGCAAAACTTCTGGGCGGAGAAATAATTCAAACTTTCCACCACTTGGAAGGCGGGTCTTATGGTAAATTATCAACAATCGATAACGCAAGCACTGAAGCGTTCCAAAGCGAACTTGAAGAAAAATTCAGCGTTTGCAAAAGCGTTATCAAAACAGACAAAATAAACAAAATCGCAAGTTTTTGCGGTTCGGGCATGGCAGAAGAAGAATTCTTTTGGGGGATTGCAAATGGTGCGGACACATTTGTTTCTTCAGATATAAGGCACCACCTTATGGTTGAAGCAAGCAGATACAACGTGAATATTTTTGATATTCCGCACGGATACAGCGAATTTATTGCCATGAAAGAATGTATAAAAAATATGAACTTTGCAGGGGTTGAAATTTATTTTCAATCGGGCAAAGTCGGAATAAAGGAATAAATGGAGGGCGTATATTATGACGACTAATTTAAATAAATACCAAGATCTTGATGGCAAAGTCATCAAAATCGAAAATGATCTTAAGAAAACTGACGAAAGAAAAAAACTTATGAAAGTTAAAGTTTTCCTTGACGAAGTGGATCAAACACTTCACAAAATGGAACAGCGTGCTGGCGAACTTTACGGTTCTTTCAACGGTTGCGAAAGAAGAATTTCCGACTTGGTTGACGAAATTCACGAATATGAAGGTATGACACTTGAAGGTAGCGACGAAAGCGAAGTGAATTATCTTCAAACAAAAACGCAAAAATTGCGTGACCAAATTCGTGGTATCGAAAAAGACGGCGAAACAATCGTGAGCGAGATTGAAAAACTCACTCGTGAATTCGACGCATTCAAAGAAAAAGTTTCCGTTGCGAAAAAAGAATTCGCAGTGAATAAAGAAAAATTCGAGGCAGTTCGCGGTAAGGTTAAACCAGAAGTGGACGCAATCAAGGCGGAAATGAAATCACTTGAAAGCGAAATCGATGATAAATTTATGGAAATGTATAAGAAAGGCAGAAAGGAAAAACTCTATCCTGTGTTCGTCCCTCTTGTCAGTGGCAACTGCGGTGGTTGCGGTATGGATTTGGCGCTTTCAATCAAATCTGAAATCGAAATAAATGGTCTCACAAAATGTGAACACTGCGGAAAAATCATTTATAAAGTTTGATTGTAAGCTTGATTGTAAGCTTGATTATAAACTTAAAAACCCATGTTGCTTTTGCAATGTGATTTGAAATTTTAAAACAAAAGACACCCCACGGGGTGTCTTTTGTTTTGTGCTTATCTTTTGTTTAGTTTTGAGTTTGAGTTTGAGTTTGAGTTTGTGTTTTATCATAAAAAATATTATGTGTGTCCCAATTGACTTTTTCGATGTTATTGCATGATAAAATTTGCATTTAACAGTCGATTTCTATCAATTCTTCAAAGAAAATTGAATAGATATAACACTTTGCAACCTTGCAAGAAAGGATTTTTTCGCAGGCAATTTTGTAGGTTTCAAGCTGTTTGAAATATTTGTCTTGCAATATTTGGTGGTTTTTTATGCTTGTAGCTTTGTAGTCCACAAGGGTCAGCGTGCCGTCTTGATTTTGGAACACGCAATCGATAATACCTTGGCAAAGCAGATTGTCCCCAGGGGCAAGATTGAACATCTCGCTAGGCATTTGCATAACAAATGGCACTTCGCGATGTGGGTTCACCCCACCAAAAATCGGATTGTTTGTAAGGCGGTATATTCTTTCAAAATCGTATTCTATGTCCAAAATTTCTCCGCTTGCAACCAAATCAGCCGTGAATTTTTCAATTTGATTTAAACTGCTGTAAAATGGCACAGTTTCCAAAATTTTGTGGTATGCCGTTCCGATTTCCGCTTTGGAATATCCATTGTTTTCGGCGGTTTTGGCGATTGATTTTTTTGTTTGAAAGTCGATAATTTTGCTCACTTCGTATTTTTCAAGCACTTGCAAATTTTCTTCTTCCACCTTTTTGGAAAAGCTTTCAAGCCTTTGCGTCGCAGTGAATTTTGTTGGAATAATTGGATAATTTGCCCTAGCAAAATTTTTCATTTTCAAGGCAAAATTCTCGCAAAGCTCACCGTTCGAATGGTATTCTCGCGTTTGGATATTTTCAACTTCTTCAATTTCTTCAAGGCTCACGATTGAATAATTGCATTTATATTTGGTTTTGGCAAGAGAGGCTAAAATAATTTCAAGGTGGCTGTTGCACTTGTAAAAATCCTCTTTGCAAGAAAGGTTTGGGATTTTGCTTGAAATTGCGATGTTATCTTCAACAAAAAAGTCACCGTCGATTGTGCCCGTTATCAAAAGTTTGAATTTCGCACGTGTAAGTGCTACATATAAAAGTCGGAGTTCTTCATTTTTTGTTTCACGCACGAGAACTGTTTTGAGTGCAATTTTTTGAATAGTGTCAATTTTTTTGCGGATTTCAATATCGCGTTTTGCAAATGCAATGCCGTAATCTTTGTGGAATAAAATTTCCGCGCTTGCGTCTTTAAGGTTGTATGCCTTGCCCGCGTTTGCGATGATTGTGAATGGAAATTCAAGCCCTTTGGATTTGTGCATCGTCATGATGCAAATCGCGTTTGTGGAAGTTTGCGAGCCTGGCAATTTCAGCGTGGTAAAGGCTTTTTCCACCTTGGTGCAAATGCTCGCCACCGATTCGCTTTGCATTGTGGCAACAAAATCCACGAACTTACAAGCAAAATCAAGCTCACTTTCGCCAAACGCAAGGTTAATTTTTTCAAAAACGGAATTTTCCGCAATCGCCCCTTTCAGCATATCGCCCACGCTGTAACACGCGATTGTGCGGTATTTTTTGTGGGCAGTTAAAAATCTTGCCACGGCTTTTTCGCAATCTGTCGCATCTGCATTTTCAAGCAGCGGTGAAAAATCCACACCGAAAATATCGGGTTCAGATTCAGATTTAGACCCCGACTGATTGGCATTTGTGATTTGTTGGATTTCAAGAGTTTCCTTCAAACTTGAAATGGCATCTTCAAACGGCATTGCTTTTTTGTCAGCCACTGTTGTTTCTGTTGTTGCCGTTGTTTCTGTTGTTACTGTTGTTGCTATTTTTTCTTCTGCACCAACTGCAAAAGGGTAGCGACCAAGGTTGTATTTTTTTGCAATGTCCTTTGCAAACCCGAAAAAGCTTTGGTGGAAATATTTTGCCTTGAAGGATTTTCTTATCTCCAAAAGTGTGTTGTCGGAAATTTGGAAGAAAGGCGAAACAAGCGTTGAATAAAGCGAAACATCTTCAAGCGGACTTGCAACAGTCTTCAAAAAATCATGCAAGAAAAGCACCTTTGTGTGGCTTTCAAGGGTTGTTTCGGAAGATGCGATATAACTTGGCAAGTTGTATTCCCCCAACACCCGTGCAAGGGTTGGCGCAAACTTTCCGCTTGCCGAGCGAAGAAGTATTGCAAAGTCGGAAAGGCGAACATCGCGAGTGCCCGATGGGAAATCAAACTGCTTGCCAAGGTATTTTTTGACAAATTTCGCGATGTGAATCCCCTCGGATTCAGCGTTGATTTCCTCACGCTTGCCACCTTTGTCGGCAAGCACAGAATAAACTTCCAATCTCGCAACAGGCGGATTTTTCTTCTTTTTGGCAATGGCAATTTCAACGCCACCCATATCGGGGAAGTTCGCCATGGCTTCAAACATGGAAGTCTTTTCATATTCGCAAATATGAGGGTTGTTCATCGCAACGGAAAACACGCTGTTGGTGAATTCAAGTATGTCGGCGTGTGAACGGAAATTAGTGTTCATTGGCAAAAGTTCCCCATTGCCATTTGCAAGAATGTCAAGCTCGCGATTTTTGATAACGGTCTGGTCGCACGCACGAAATCCGTAGATTCCTTGTTTGATATCGCCAACCACAAAAAGATTGCCTTTTTGTGAAAGAAGTGAAAGTATCTCTTCTTGGATTTTTGAAACGTCTTGATATTCGTCGCAAAAAACGTATTGATACCTAGCTTGCAGTTCTTCGCGTGATTTTTCATCTTTCAAAACAGCAAGAAGCATGTGCTCGGTGTCGGAAAAGTCCACAAAATCCTTTTTGGATTTCTCCGCTTGGTATTCGCTTTCAAAAAGGGCAGTCAGCGCAAAGAGTTTTTTTGCAATTTCACGATACTCGCAAATGAAGCTTTCCGATTCTTCAAGGCAGAAAAGCTCGTCGCAAGTGTCCTTGATAAAATCTTTAATGGGAAGTTGCACAAGTGTGTGGAAGTTTTCGTTGATGTTGGCATAATTTTCAGGGTACGCCTTTTTCATTCTGCTTTTAGCGTGGAATTTCACACCGCAATAATCGCGGATTTCTTTCAGTGTTGTTGCACTTGCAATCGCACGCAAAATTTCTCCGCTTTGGTCTTTTTGCTTTTGATAAATCTCGTGGTCGGGAGTGTCAGAAATCTTTTCAAGATAGCTTTTTGCCTTGGATTTTGTTATTTCAAGGTATAAGTTTTCAAGTTTTTTGTTTTCAAGCGTTTCAATGAAGCACTTTTCAAATTCTCCGCTAGGCATGTTTCTGCCAAAAGAATAAAGCTTGAAGATGTGCTCTTTCAAGCCGTCGTCCTTGCGCGAGCGGATGAAGTATTCCACGAGCGATAAAAACCAAGGCTCTGCCTTTTCGTAGCAGTCAAGAAAAACTTTATCCATAACAGCGGATTTCAAAACGTCTTCATCCGCCCCCAAAAGCACCTTAGCCTTTGGCGAACAACCGCAAACCGCGAAGTATGTCTTGGCGATTTCAAGTGCGAAAGCGTGGATTGTGGATACGCTTGCAATCTTGAGTTTTTTCAGCTGAGCTAGGTATTTTTTGTCGGTTTTTGCAAGGGAAATTATCCCGTTTTCAATTCTTTCGTGCATTTCTTTTGAAGCGTCATTACCAAACGCGAGAACGAGAAATTCAGAAATATTCGCACCATTTTTCAAAAGTTCAACAATTCGCGCCACCATTGTGTGGGTTTTGCCAGTCCCCGCCGAAGCAGAAAGCAAAATATTGTCGCTCTTTGAAAAAATCGCCAGTTGTTGGTTTTTAATTTCAATCATTGCCCTTCTCCTTTTCTAGCGATCCGCCACGCGTGTTGTTTTCTCCGCAAGTTTTGCAAATAGAAACAAACTTGCAAAACTTGCAACTGTTCTTACTGCTGTCTACATACGGGCTTGGGAAAATATATCCCTGCTCCATTTCCACCTTGCCTTGCTCGGCGGTCTTGATTGCCTTTTTTATGTGCTCTTCGAACTGTTGATTTTCTAGATTGGAAGAAGAAGCAACGCTTGTCCCATCGATTTTCAGTGCGAATGGGTAAACCTCGGAAGATTCGCCGGCATTCACCGTTGTGTCTAGGTTTTTCAAAAACTCGCCATCTTTCAAAATCTTGCCTTTCATCTTGTAGGAAAGTGGCTTTTTGTCGAAATTGTCAGAAATTGGCAAATAAACCGCACCCACGGGATTTTTGTGTGTCAAGCTCGAAACGGCGTATAAATACAGTTCGGATTGAAGTTTCAAGCCGTGATAAAACGCGGAATCAGTAAGGTCGATATGCCCAGTTTTATAATCCACCACCAAAACGTCGTTGCCGTATGTGTCAACTCTGTCCACCTTGCCGGTGAGTGATAATCCACCGTCAGTCACAACCTTTTTGTCGCGTCCAAAAGTGAACTCGTGCATGGTTGGCTTGAATTTAGAAATTTCGTTGGTCTTATATATGTGGTGGCAAATTTTGTCCGCCTCGCGAACTAGCCTAGCAAACACAAATCTGAACTTGTCTTGCCCCGCAAACTTATCAAAAGCGGGTGAGTTTTGTATTTTTTCTGCAATGTCCGCCACTTCTTTGGTGATGTCTTCTTTTTTTATGTCCTCCATTTTTTGCGAGAAGTCTTCCAAAAGTTCGTGCAGAAAATTGCCTGTGTCAAACTCTTTCAAAATCCCCACTTCACGGTCGCGTAGGTTGATGTTGCCTTGCAAAAAGCATGCGTATGGGCAGGCGAAATAACTTTCCAAAATCGACGGTGAATATTCGCTTCGGATAATTGGCGCGTCAACAAATTCAATGTGGTTTTTTTGTGCGATGCCGTCAAGAACTTCGCTTTGCCCAAGCATTTTGAATGCGGAATAAATCCCAGCGGAAATTTCCCTTGCGATAGTATTTTCCTTTATGTGTTCCCGCGCGAAAAGCGATATTGCACACTGCGCAGTTGGAAGTGTTTGCAAAAGCGTCACGCTTGCAACTTCGCGTGCTTTTTGCGGGCTTGAAAGTGCTTTTTCAAGGGTGTAGCCAAGTGTTTCAAGCGCGAAGTGATATTCACCTTGTGGTGAATATTTGCAGTTGTATTTTTCAAGCATTGCAAAAAAGTCGGAAGGTGTTTCCTTTGTGCCGTGGGATAGCTTGCTGAAACTAAGCGTGAGTGATTTTTCCCCACACAAAAGTGCAAGACGGCAAATTTGCGTTTGTTTTTCATTTAAAAATTCCACCGACGGCGAAACGTCAATTTCCCCAAGCGAAAGTGCAAAAATGTCCTTATCGGATAAAAGTGCAGTGTCCTTTTGCGACGATGGGAAAGTGCTTTTGCCCGCCGAAACGATGAATAAATATGGCTTTTTAAGCATGATGCAACTGCTTGGGTCGGATATTTCCACCGCGTGAATATGCGCGGGCACAGTGGCGATTTCCTTGCCACAAAGTCCACCTTCAAAGATGTTTTTCAAGGTTTCAAGGGTGAAGACGTCACTTCCCAAAATAAGTTCCATTTCGGATAGCACTTCGAAAGTTTTCTTTGTTGAAAGTGCGGAAAAATCCGCCTTATCAATACTGCCAAAGCTTGCGAGTCCCGCGCTTATGTGGGCAAGGGTGTTCACGTTTTCGCATGCGTAAGTTTTTATTATTTCGGAAAATTCCACCGCTGTGAAAATCCCCTTTTCAAAAATGTTGGTCGCTTTAAGAAAGTCGTTTCGCGTTTGCAAAAGTTCTGCTTTGATGAAGATTTCATCTTTGAAAAATCTGCCACGGTCGATGTTTCTTGCAATCAAAAAGTTTTCAAAATTGTAAGATTCTTCGGGTGGTAATGGTGAAAATTGCGATTTCAACACATCGGCAACGCAGTCTAGCGAGTATTTTTTTGTTGTGAGATCGCAAAGTGAAAGTATGTGTTTTGCAAATGGAAACTTTTCAAGCGTCTCGCTTTTGGAAGCGAAAAATGGTATGTCAAACTTGATAAAGCTGTCGGCGTATTTTTCAAGTCCGTTTTCAAAATCGGCAATCACAAGTGATATATTTTCTGGTTTTTCGCCGTTTGCAAGCAGTTGTTTGATTTTTATGGTGATGTTTTCCACTTCGAAATTGTCGCTGTCAAATTCAAGAAGGCTTAGGTTCTCACCTTGCAAATCAAGCTGTGTTTTTTCCCTTTTGAAGTTTTCCGCTGTACCTTGCAAAGCCTTTTGGCAAAGTGGGGAAAGTTCTTCCTTGATAGCAACGCTTTCAAATGGGTGCTGCGCATTTTCAAAAATCGAAAGAATCCCTTTTCGTGGCATATCCGCTGTCAAATAAACGCTGAGTTTGCCACTTTGGGCGATTTTGGAAACGACTGCAAGCATTTGGTTTGTAAAGGCGGTGTGCCCAACCAAGAAAACTTCCGCACCACGCAAAATATCTACGCTGTCAAAATAGGCAATAAGTGCTTCCATTTTGTCGGTTGCGTCAAGAAAAAGCCCCGCTTTTTGCGATTGGTATTCACGATTGATTTTGCAAATATCGGTTATTTTCTTTTGCAGTGCGGGTGGAAGATTGGTTTTTTCAAGCTTATCAAAATCCACGTTTGAAGAATTCAAAAGTGAAAGTATGTCATAAATCGACCCCGCGAAAGATGGTCGGGAAGCTACGTCTGAAAAAAGGTCAAGCTCACTTTGCACGGCGGAAATAACCTTTGATAAAAGCATGACCTCGGAAGTTTTCGAAAGATAGCTTTCGCGGGCTTTAAGGGTGTCGCAAATCTTGCCAAAAGAAAGCACGCGGGTTGTCATTATTCCGCCGAGTTTTTCCCCGAGCAGTTTTTCAAGGGTTAGCGTGAATTTTTCTTCGCAGATAACAACGCGTTTTTGCCCAAGCTTTTCGGGATTTTGCGAAAGGATATCCGCAAGATGCGAAACTTGCCCCCAAATGCTGGAAGAGATGTATATTTTATTGCAAAATTTCTGTGTCATAAGCGCCCCTTAAACTTTAAAAATAATTTCTTTTCTTATATTATATTAAAAAAGTTGCTTTATTTCAAGTTTTTTTATATAATAAACGGGTAAAGGTACAAAATAATAAATAAATCATGCTATTTGTGGTGTTTTACCCCAAAAAACGGCGTGGGTTTTTGAATTTTTGTGCAAATTATTGAAATTAACACTATACGGAGATATAAAATGAAAAAAATTATAGCTATTGTTCTTATTCTAGCACTCGTGCTTTCCCTTTCGGCTTGCTCGACTTCATCAACTGTGACATACACATCTGTTTGGGGCAAATCTGATGTTTTGGAAACTTCAACATACAAGATTTCTATCGTGGAAAGCGAAGAAGTTTTCTTTGAAGGTGCACCAAGCGTGACTGGCGAAGGAACATATGTTTACACAATCTCCGGTGGGGACAGCGAAGGTTACACCCTTGAAACAACTCTTGATTTTGTTGGCGAACTCAACTTCGATGGCAAAACAGAAGATTTCACGCAAACAATCACATCAAAAGTTTTGTTTGCAGGAATAACAAACAACCTTGCCCCAACATATTCTGAAAAATCATACGAAGGAACAACTATTGTCTACGACGGCGAAACGGGAACTTTCTCTTCTGCGGATCTTGACTATGTTTCTAAAATCACATATGACGACGGCACTGCAACAGTTTCAATCACAAATGCAAATGGCGGAGCAGTTTCAGCAGGAATCGCAACAGAAAGCGAATATTCATACAGCTCTAATGTTTATGATAACGAACAACTTTTCTTGGTTGCAAGATCGCTCAACAAGAGTTCTGCACTTTCAACATCTTTCAACATTGTGAACGCAGTGACAGGTCTCACACCAATCGCACTTACAGTTTCAACAGTTGACGAAGATACAGACTCTTCATACACAACAACAATCAACGGTGCAAGCCAAACTTTTGAAACATTCACAGTTTCAACGCAAATCAACTCGTCTTTCGAATCAGGCACAACAACTCTTATGTTGTTTGCAAGTGGCGATGATGGCTATGTTACAACATCTGCTGGCAACACAATGGAAGTTGACAGAAGCAGACTTCTAACTTTCATGCACCAAGTGCCATACACATCATCTGTGTTCTATTATGAACTCACAGATTACACTTCAAATGTCGATTAATCACATTTGTGCACGAGTGTGTCATAACTTACTACAAATGAATCTTTTGCAAGGTAGAGCCTTGTTAAAAATAAAAGATTAGGGGAAATCATTATGAAAGGTTTTATTAAATGGATGGATAATGCAAGCTTGCTTATCAAAATTATTCTCGCAATTCCAGTTCTTGATATCGTGTGGGTTGTTTATCGCTTGTGTAAATCACTCGTGAAAAAAAATACTCTAGGTATTATCCTTGCTGTCGTGCTAATTATCGTTGGTCTACCATTCCTATGGATTATTGATATCATCACAATCTTGCTTACAGGCAAAGTTATTTGGATTGACTAATAATCTAGCGAAAAAACAAATTAAAACTAAAACAAAATGCCACCTTTTGGTGGCATTTTTTATTTGCAATTATTAAAAACTTAGTCCCACGCAGGGCGGAGTTTTACCAGTCTTCTTTGATAGATATCTTAATGTCAGAATAAAGGGTGAAATAATCTTCTTTGAAGCTGTCAATCTCACTTTTTTTTGTTGGTTTATAAACCGCATCGTAATCGTCAACGGCGTCTTCGGCGTTGTCGGAAGCGCGCAATTGTTCAAGTTTATTCATTTATTCCTCCTTCAAAAAGTGGGCGAGAGCCTTTTTATAAATATTTTTCGCATTTTCGTAGTTCTCGAGTGAAAACTGTGCGAATTTTTCAAACATAATGCCAGAATTGACTTCAATAACAAGAAGTTTTTCGACATTCTCGCTGTTTTTATCGGCGCAAGTTGCAATATCCACCGCGCAAAAGTCAAGCCCAAGCGTGCGGGCTGTTTCAATGCCAAGAAGTGCAACTTCCCTTTGTGTTTCGATTTGGTGAACAACGGGAACAGCACCGCTTGCAAGGTTGTGTTTCCAACTGTCGCACCTGATTTTTTCATAAATAAGCTGAACTGTGCCGTTCAAAATCAAGCATCTAAATTCGCGTTCTAATGGCAAAAATGGCGAAAGGGCAATGTCGCGTGAAAATGGCATGATTGCTTTTTCCACTTCGCTGTATTCTGCGATTCCCGAAAACTTGAATATGTTCGCGCCCGAAGTGCCTTTGCAAGGTTTTGCCACAAGCGTTTTGTATTTTGCAATCAAATCTTCCGCCTTGATTGGGCATGGCACATATTTTTCCTTTTCTGGTGCAAGGATTAAAAAGTGTGGCACGGCGGGGATATTTTTTTGGTTTAAAAGTTCAAAACAAGCGCATTTATCCGTTGCAATCATGCTTGCGGAAGTTGCGTTGTCGAATTGATATCCAAACACGCGAGTGGTGTTTTCCCCATTGGAAATTTCAATGCAAAAGCCGTCGGCAAAAACATTGCACGCATACCCCTTTTCTGCTGAAATCTCCTCTATTATTTTCACAATTTGTCGCTTATTGTTGTTCAAAGTGCTCTCCTAGAATTTTCTCAACACTATAATACACCAAAAGCCCGCTAAAAACAAGAATATTTTGCGGTGTTGAAAAATATTTTGCAATGTGAATGGACAATTGTGGCGAATTGTGGTAAAATGCATATGATAATAACAAAGTAAGTTTGTGCAAAGGTGAATATTATGGAAAAAAACAAGCGTGAAATTTTAATAGATAGAAACAAAATCGGAATGATTTCTGGTGTTTTCAGCATTGTTTTGAACCTTATTTTAAGCGGTCTTAAAATCGTTGTGGGAAGCTTGGTATTTTCAATTTCTATGGTTGCCGACGGTTTTAATAACCTTGCGGACATGGCTTCAAACGTGGCTTCTATGATAGGTTTCTATCTTGCGAAAAAGCCCGCCGATGCCGAGCACCCATTTGGGCACGCACGGTTTGAATATATCGCAGGGCTTGTGATTTCCATTCTGATTTTCTTTGCTGCTTTTTCGCTGTTTTGGGAAAGCCTTTTGGGGATTTTTTCGGGTAGCAATGTGGAATTTTCAATCGTTGCACTCGCAGTTTTGGGTCTTTCCATTGCGGTTAAAATCTGCATGGGTGTTGTGAACTTATCGCTGTCGAAAAAGATAAATTCCAAAACGCTGAAAGCCGTTGCGATTGACAGTTTTTCCGACACAATTGCAACACTCGGCGTTATAATTTCTATGTTGCTTGTGCATTGGTTTGATATCAACATCGACGGATTTGTGGGTTGCGTGGTTTCGGTTGTGATATTTATTTCGGGGTTAAATGTGCAAAAAGATGTGCTTTCTTCACTTCTTGGCGAAAGGATAACAGCGGAACAAGCGCGAGAAATGCATGATGTTATCTGCGGATTTTCTGGTGTTTTGGGCATTCACGACTTGATTGTTCACAGCTATGGCGAAGGGAACACCTACGCTTCTGCCCATGTGGAAATGGATGCAAAAATCCCCCCACTTGAAAGCCACGAAATCATCGACGAAATTGAGCGTGAGTTCGCAAGGGCGGGCGTGCATATGGTTTTGCATTACGACCCAGTGGAACTCGATAACGAAAAAACAAACGCACATCGCAACAGAGTTTTAGAAATTTTGTCGTCGGTCAGCAGTCAAATAAAAATCCACGATTTTCGTGCAGTCTATTCCAATTCCCACACAAACCTAGTGTTCGATTTGGTTTTGCCATACAACTTCACAATGAGTCAAGAAGAAGTTATAACATTGCTAAAAAACGAACTTGCAAAAGGCGAAGAAAAGATTTTTCTAGTTGTTGAAGTAGATAGGGAATTTTAAATAATTGAAAATTATTTAAAATTCTAAATTAAAAACAGGCTTCGCTCTGCGAGCTCGATAAAAATTAAAAATTGAAAATTGTGGTAAGGCATGGGCTTCGCCCTATGCATCCAATTATTAGATAATATAAAAGTGGCGTTACTATTGACAAAAAACGCTACTTTTTTAATTTCAAATAATAGTATGCACGAGCACCGCGAGTGCTTACCACAATTTTTAATTTTCAATTTTTAATTTTTAATTAAATAATCCACCATCAAAACGCCAAATATTCTCAAAATCGCTGTTTTGGTGGATTTTATAACGGGTTTAAATTGACAGAAAAGTTTATCTGTGATAAAATTTAAGATAATAAAAATATTTAAATAAATTATGCGAGGTAAAAAGATATGAGAGCAGTTCTAACTGTTGTGGGCGAAGATAAAAAAGGTATCATCGGAAGAGTTTCAGGTGCGCTAAGCGAATTCAAAGTTAATATCGAAGAAATAAGTCAAACTGTTTTGCAATCTTATTTCACAATGATGATGGTTATCGACCTTTCTGAATGTGAAATGGGCTTATCAGAATTTCAAATAAAAATCAAAAAAATCGGCGAAGATTTCGGCGTTGCGATTCATGTAATGCATGAGGACATATTCAAAGCCATGCACTCAGTATAAAATGTCAAAATAACATTTTCTGCTGCGTTAACGAAAAATTTCGCTCAAGTCACGTATGTTAATACGCTCCTTTCGCTAAATTTCCCGTTGCCTTGCACAAAACGTCATTTTGCCATTTTATTGCGAAGGTTTTTTGCACTTATGGGCGGATATCAAATATCAAAAATCAATCCCAATGCGGAAATATCACAAAAACGCTCAATAAAAATAATACGAGGGAACAAAAATTATGATTAATACAAGAGAAGTTCTTGAAACTATAAACATGATAGAAAAACAGCACTTTGATGTGCGCACAATCACTATGGGCATTTCGCTGTTTGATTGCATTCGCGGAACTGCTGATGAAACTTGCGATGCGGTCTATAAAAAAATCACTACGCTTGCAAAGGATTTGACTGCTGTTGCGGAAGATATTTCTGCAAAGTATGGCATTCCAATTGTCAACAAGCGTGTGTCTGTCACTCCTATTGCACTTGTGATGTCTTCAAACAAAGAAGGCTATGTGCAAATGGCGAAAACTCTTGATAAGGCGGCAAAACAGCTTGGAATCGACTTTATCGGTGGCTACACAGCACTTTGCCATAAAGATGCAACAATTTCAGAAAAAGCGTTCATTCAATCTATTCCAGAAGCACTTGCAACAACCGACAGAGTTTGCGCAAGCGTGAACGTGGCAACTTCTAAGGCGGGTATCAACATGAACGTTATTCGCGAAATGGGTGAAATCATCAAAAAAACTGCGGAGCTCACGGGTGATAGAGATTCTATTGGCTGTGCTAAACTTGTTGTGTTTGCAAACGCGGTGGAAGATAATCCATTCATGGCGGGCGCTTTCCACGGCATTGGCGAAGGCGAAAGCGTAATCAACGTTGGCGTTTCTGGCCCTGGCGTTGTGAAAACAGCACTTGAAAGTGTTGATGGCGACCTCACAGCAGTTGCGGAAGCAATCAAGAAAACAGCATTCAAAATCACACGCGTTGGCGAACTTGTTGCAAAAGAAGCCGCTAAGCGTTTGAATTCAACATACGGCATTGTGGATTTGTCACTTGCCCCAACACCTGTCATGGGGGACAGCGTTGCGCATATCCTTGAAGAAATCGGTCTTGAAAGCGTGGGCGGTCCGGGCACAATCGCGGCACTCGCTATGCTCAACGACGCAGTGAAAAAAGGCGGGGTTATGGCTTCAAGCCACATCGGCGGACTTTCTGGTGCGTTTATTCCAGTTTCGGAAGATATCGGCATGATCAACGCGGTGAAAAAAGGTTCACTTTGCTTTGAAATGCTAGAATCAATGACATCAGTTTGCTCGGTTGGTCTTGATATGATTGCCGTTCCGGGCGACACATCAGCGCAAACAATAAGTGCAATTATTGCCGACGAAATCGCAATCGGCGTGGTGAACACAAAAACAACAGCAGTAAGACTAATCCCTGCAGTTGGCAAAAGCGTTGGCGACGAAGTAAACTTCGGTGGACTTCTCGGCATGGCTCCAATCATGAGCATAAACACTTTCAGCGCAGAAAAATTCATCTCAAGAGGCGGAAGAATCCCAGCGCCAATGCATTCGAACAAAAATTAAAAATGCGAAGCATTTTTTGGACGGCGTCTGTCGCCTAGATACAAGTGGCTTTGCTACGCGAATTGAAAATTGAAAGGTGAAAGGTGAAAATTGTGGTAAGGCATTCCGCTATCGCTACATGCATTTCAATTATATTTGGCTACAAGTAACCAAACGCTTTAACACTTTGCAATCTATTAATATAAAAAGACTTAAAGATTGAGTGCACGAGCGAAGCAAGTGCTTACATTAATTTTCACCTTTCACCTTTCACCTTTCAATTCGAGTGGATAATTTCAACACACCAAGTCAGCAATGACGTCCAAAAAACATACAACTAAACCTAAAACAAAACCAACCAACAACTATCAAGGGGCAACAATGAAGAGAAACGAAATTGACAAAAAATATACTTGGGATAAAACTCAGTTGATAAAAAACGAAGAAGAGTTTTTAATCATGCTTGAAAAAGTGAAGTGTGGGATTGCCAAGGTGGAAAAATTCAAGGGCAAGCTTAACACGGCGGAAGTTATTTTGAAATTTTTCAAAAAGCTAGACGAAAACGATTTGGCGCTTGAAAAGTTGTTTGCTTATGCCCACATGTGGCTTGATGAAGATATGGCATGTGGCGATGCACACGAACTTTCCGGCAAGATGCAAAAACTCGGTGTGGAATACGGCGAACTTTCTGCTTTTGCGGATGTGGAAATCACAGCGCTATCGGAAGAATTTTTGCTTGAGCTTTCAGAGATGCCTGAATTTGCGCCATACGACAGAATGCTTCAAAGCTATATTCAAGAAAAAAAGCACATACTTTCCGAATCGGAAGAAAAAATCATGGCGGGGCTTGGTGAAATTTTCAGTGGATATTCTGAAATTTTCAACCTTACAAACAACGCTGATATCACATTTGAAGATATGCAAGTGGACGGCGAAGCAAAACCACTCAACCACTCCACTTATGCGCTTTATCTTGCAAGCGAAAACCGCGAAATAAGAAAGCAGGCATATGAAAAATATTATGAAAGTTTCCACAAAAACCTCAACCACATAACGGGCACGTATTCTGGAAGTGTGAAAAAGGACTGCTTTGTTGCAAAAACAAGAAAGTTTGATTCCGCCCTTGATATGTCGCTATTTTTTGAAAAAGTGGATAAAAAGGTGTATAACAAACTGCTTGAAAACATCAAGAAAAACGTCGGCATAATGCACGATTATATATCACTAAGAAAAAGGGTTTTGGGGCTTGATGAAATTTGCTTTTACGACCTTTATGTTTCCATGGTGGAAGGCACGCAGCTAGAACTTGAATATGAAGATGCTTGCGCGCTTGTGAAAAGTGCACTTGCACCGCTCGGCAAGGAATATACAGATTTGCTTTCAGAAGGGTTTGAAAACCGCTGGATAGATGTGTTTTATTCTGAAGGTAAGCGCAGTGGGGCATATTCTTTGGGCACGTATGATTGCCACCCGTTTGTTCTGCTCAACTATGAAAAAACAACCCACGATGTGTTCACGATTGCCCACGAAATGGGTCACGCGCTACACTCGCATTATTCAAGCAAAAATCAGCCAATTTCAAAGGCTAGCTATAAAATTTTCGTGGCGGAAGTCGCTTCAACAGTAAACGAAGTTTTGCTTTTGCGCCACTTGATTGACAACACTGAAGATGTGAATTTCAAAAAGTTCTGTCTGAATTATTTCCTAGACATGATAAGAACAACAATTTTCCGCCAAACAATGTTTGCCCAGTTTGAAGCAAAGGCACACGAAATGTGCGAAGATGGCGAAATTCTCACAAAGGAAGCACTCTCGTTTGAATATGAATGCCTCGGCAGAAAATATTACGGCGAAGAAATCACTCACGATGATAACATCATGATAGAATGGTGCAGAATTCCCCACTTCTATCGCAGTTTTTATGTTTATAAATACGCAACAGGCTTGATTTCCGCAATTTCAATTGCATATGGCATATTGGAAAATGGTGAAACGGCGGTTGATGCGTATAAGGAATTCTTGAAAAGCGGTTGCAGTGACACCCCAACAAATCTTTTGAAGATTGCAGGTGTGGATCTCGAAACAGATGCACCGTTTGAAAAGGCTATGCAAGTTGCAAAAAACACTCTTGCAGAACTTGAAAGTCTTATTGTGGGTTAAAAAAATATTAATAGAGGTATAAAAAATGGCTACATCAAAGAAGAAACAATTAGAAAAGGAAAAACAACAAGCTTTTGAAAAAACTCAAAAGGGTATGGAAAAAGTTGAAGAAAAAACTGAGGTTGACTTTTCGCAAGAAGACCTTGTTGTTGTGGAAATTCACAACAAACTCAAACCATTCCTAAAATTCAGCATGCTCCATTCTTTGCGCACAAAGAAAAGAGCGTACATCGGTGCATCGCTAATCTGCCTTGTTGCCGCAGGATACTACACATGGCTAAGCATTTGGGAAAACGTTTATTTGTTCCTTGCTCTTGCAGTTGTGTTCCCACTTTGCCTTGCGGGGCTACACTGGATTGCTTCTCGCGCTCAACTCAAAAATGATCGTGAGTTCAAAGAAACAAAACATGTTTACCATTTCAGGGAAGAAGAATTTGAAGGTGTTTCAACATTTGATAAACACACAGGCAGATTCTGCGAAAGATACGACGCGCTTCTTGAAGCAATAAACAAAGAAGACTTTGTTTATATCTATGTAAACAAAGGTTCAGCTTTCGTAATTGAAAAAGCAAACTTTGTGAAAGGTGACAAAGAAACACTCGAAAGATTGCTCTGTAAAATAAAAGGATATGTGAAATAAAGCAAAGCTTCGCTTTGCGCAAATGGGGGGTTCTCGACAATGGAAGGTAAGATGCAAGTTATGCCACATAATACCGACGCAGAAAAAAGCATTCTGGGTTCTATTTTGATTGATAACGAGCTGGGAAGAGAGATTATTCCTGAAATTAAGGAAGATGATTTCTATTTGGCTTCGCACAAGGAAATATTTGGCAAAATTTATGATTTGTATAAAAATGGCAAGGAAATCGACCTTGTCACGCTTTCTGATAAGCTTTCGCAGGCGGAAGTTTTGGAAAATGTTGGCGGTATGGAATATCTTATCGAACTCACCGACTTTTTGCCTTCTGCTGCGAACTATAAAAACCACTTGGAAATTGTCAAAAGGGATTCGGTCAGAAGAAATCTTATTCGCCAATCACAGCAAATCATTCAAGATGCGTTTATCGCAGACGACACAAAAACCCTTATCGCATCGGCGGAAAAAACTATATTCGACCTTTCAATTTCAGATAATCGCGCAAAGCCTGTTCCCATAAGCGAAACGCTTTCGGAAGTTATCACAGTGTTCAACGAATACACAAAAAACGACGGCAGACTTCGCGGTATCACAACAGGTTTCCGCGATTTGGATGGCATGCTGAATGGGCTGAACCGTTCGGATTTGGTGCTGATTGCCGCGCGTCCTGCTGCGGGCAAGACGTCATTTGCAATGAACATTGTGGAAAACGCCGCCATTGCGGGATATAACTGTGCTGTGTTCTCGTTGGAAATGCCGAAAATTCAGATAAGTCAAAGAATACTTTGTTCCAATGCGGAAGTTTCCATGAAGCGCGCTTTTGAAGGCAAACTTTCAAAAGTGGAATGGGAAAAACTGCTAAAATCTCAACAAAAACTTGAAAAAACTAATATATTTGTCGATGATACAGCGTCGATAACTCCCGCCGATATGCAAAGCAAGGCGAGAAGTTTAAAAGCTCAATATGGGCTTGACCTTATCATGGTGGACTATATCCAGCTTATGAACAGCGGTTCAAGACGCGAGCAAAACAGACAGCTAGAAATTGCGGAAATTTCAAGAAGTTTGAAGTTGATTGCAAGGGAACTCAACGTTCCTGTGGTGGCGCTTTCTCAGCTTTCACGTCAGGTGGAAAACAGAACTCCACCAATCCCACAGCTTTCCGACTTGCGTGATTCGGGCGCGATTGAACAAGATGCCGACGTTATTATGTTCATTCACAACCCAAGCGCGGTGAATAAAGGTGAAGAAGGCGGTGCGATTGCGGGCGCGGGCAATGGCGAATCAAGACAGATTATGATTGCCAAACACAGAAACGGTCAGTGCGGAATTGTCAACCTTGGTTGGCGTGGCGAATATACAAAATTCGTCAATCAGCAAGCTGTCGGAAGCGAAAATTATCAACCGCCAGAAAAGATTGTCGACCACGAAGCGGAAGCAGAGCGCGTGCGTGCATATCAGGAAGCTGAAAGAATCCAAAGCGAAAGAAGAAACAGTCAAAACGAAGGTGCGTCTTTCAATATCAGCGATAACAATGCGGAATATAACATGCCGGAATATGCAATCCGCGATGAACAATACGATATCGCACCGCCAGAAGAAGATGACGGCGGAACTTTCGGTGGGATTGAACAGGTTTCAAAAAGCACAGTGAAAGAAATGCCGGAAATCCAAATTGAAGAGGAAATCATTTCGGACATTGATGACGAACTTGATTATTAAGGTGATAAAATGCTAAAAACAGGATGTGTTTTTGATTTAGAAAAGATTGAAAATTTTTATCAAAGTTGCGGTGAAGATGCGGGCATTTCCAACACGAGCATGTTTTTTCAGATGTCGGAAGATGACGTTTTCTACGGCATGATAAAAATGGATATGAATGGCGAAGATTGCATTTTGCAAGACGCGGTTGTGAAAACTTCCAACTTGCAATACGAAGAATTTTTATTGAAAAGTTGCATAAATTTTGCGCTAACATTCAACGCTAAACGCATTGTGACAAGCGTGAAATATCAGCAGTTTTTGATTCCAATGCACTTTTTTGCAGATGGCGAAAACCTTGCTGGAAGCACGGCGGAAATCGATTTCCCACACACGTGCCAGTGCGGAAATGCATAAAAGCAATAAAAAAGCAATAAAAAAATAAAATATATAAAGTTTAAAAGTATATAATTATAAAAGTATATAAAGTTATAAAGATAAAAATAAAGAGGTGACAAAATGGCAGAAAATTTTATTGAAGAGATAATAGATGCGGATCTCGAACGTGGAAGATGTGAAGAAATCATCACGCGTTTCCCGCCAGAACCAAACGGATATTTGCATGTTGGGCACGCAAAAAGCTTGTGCATCAACTTTGGCATAAAAGAAAAATATAATGGCAAATGCAACTTGCGTTTCGACGATACAAACCCAGTTAAGGAAGATGTCGAATATGTGGATGCGATTATCGAAGATATCAAATGGCTTGGTTTTGAATATGACAATTTGTTTTATGCATCGGATTATTTCGACCAAATTTTTGAAAAAGCCGTTTTGCTTATCAAAAAAGGACTTGCGTTTGTGTGCGAACTTTCCGCTGAAGAAATGCGTGAATACCGCGGAACGCTTACCGAGCCTGGCAAAAATTCCCCATATCGCGACAGAAGCGTGGAAGAAAACCTTGAATTGTTCTATGGCATGCGCGATGGAAAATACCCCGACGGAAGCATGGTTTTGCGTGCCAAAATCGATATGACAAGCCCGAATATCAACATGCGCGACCCAATCTTGTATCGCGTTTTAAGAGCCACGCATCACCGCACTGGTGACAAGTGGTGCATATATCCAATGTATGATTTCACTCATCCGCTTTCCGACGCGTTTGAAGGTATCACGCATTCAATCTGCACGCTAGAATTTGAAGACCACCGCCCAATATACGATTGGACTGTTGATAACTGCGATATAGCATTCAAGCCTATTCAACGCGAGTTTGCAAGGCTTAATATCACAAACACAATCATGAGCAAAAGATACCTTAAAAAGCTTGTGGATGAAGGCGCTGTTGACGGTTGGGACGACCCAAGAATGCCAACAATCTGCGGTATGAGAAGACGTGGCTATCCGGCGGCTGCGCTGAAAGATTTCTGTGCGCGTATCGGTGTTGCAAAATCGAACAGCGAAGTAAACGTGAAAAACTTGGAAGCTTGCGTTCGTGAAAACTTGAACGAAAACGCACTTCGTGCAATGGCGGTGAAAAACCCACTTCTCGTGGAAATTATCAACTATCCAAACGAAGAAAGCGAAGTTTTGAAAGTGGAAAATCACCCAAATCATCCTGAAATGGGTGAAAGAGAAATCACTTTCGGCAAGGAAATTTATATCGATAGGGACGATTTTGCACTCGTGCCACCACCAAAATATTTCAGACTTAAACCAGACGGCTACGTTCGCTTGAAAGGCGCTTATATCATCAAGTGCGAAGAAGTTGTTTTGGATGATAACGGCGAAGTTGTAAAACTTAAATGCTCTTATGTGGAAAGTTCAAAATCAGGTCAAGATAAAAGCGGTATCAAAGTTCGCGGTGTTGTTCAATTCGTGGATAAGAAAACTTGCGTGCCAGTTGTGATGAGAGATTTCGACTATCTTCTTTCTGATGCGGAATATAACGGTCAAGACTTCTCTGAAAGAATCAACGAAAACTCTGTTCACTCTTTCAACGCACTCGGCGAACCAACCCTCGCAAACGCTAAAGTCGGCGAAAGCTTCCAATTCATGAGAATGGGCTACTACGTTTTCGACGAAAAAAGCGGAACGTTTGGGGAAATAGTATCTTTGAAAGATAGTTTTAGGTTTTAAGAGGCGGTTTTGGGCGGCTTGGTTGTCGTGGAATAAAATTCTGCACTGCTCGAATTAAAAACAGGCTTCGCTCTGCGAGCTCGATAAAAATTGAAAATTAAAAATTGTGGTAAGGCACTCGCTTTGCTCGTGCTTTCAATAATTAAAAAAGGGACTACCTGCATTTAGGTTGTCCCTTGTTTTTTGTGTAAATTTAATATATATAATATAGTATGCACAAACGAAGTGCGTGCATTACCACAATTTTTAATTTTTAATTTTTAATTTTTAATTGCAATTTGGGCAAACCTTTAGGTTTGCCCAAATTGCCTCAGGCATTTATCCAGTTGTTGTTGAAGTTCGAATTGGTCGGTGGGGGTTATTTTTTCGTTTTTCAGCAGGGTGGAAAGGTTGGTTGAAAGTGCATCGAAGGTGTCAAGGTCTAGGTTGTCGGTGGCGTTTTGCATTTGTTTTAGTATTGAACTGACAGAGTTATCGCCGTGAAAATTTCCCCCGTTTGATTGCAAGCGGGGTGGCTGTTGCGATTTTGGTTTATCCACGATTGCGTTTGGAAATTGTGGACAAGGTGAAATTTCAGTTGCGAGATTTGGGCTGTCTAGTTGCTGTTTTCGCTTTTCAAGAATGGTTACGTCGAGATTTTGCGAAAAAGTTGGCGGTGCATTTTTGTTTGGCGTGCCACTTTGCGGGGCGGTTTTTGTTGTGGGCATGCTGTTCATGGCGGTTTTCAGAAATGGCGAATCAGCACCTTGCGAAGGGAAAAGTCCGCATTTGAATTTGTTCGAATAGATGTTGTGGAAATTATCCATTTTGTCAACTGCCTTTTTAAAAGATTGATAAGCGCCGTATTTGATGGCGATAAAAACCCCATCGCAAAAAAGGTCGATTGAATAAACTATCAGCCCCATAACAGCAACGCCGAGAACTTTCGTTTCAAGCGATTGCAAGCTGGAAGACAAAATTACCACCGCCGTGATGATAAAAAACAGCATGGCGATATTTTTGTTGTAGTTCACTCGCTCCAAAATCTCGCACTTAAGCTGTTCAAGCGTTTTGGAAAACAGTTTTTTTGGTCGCTGTTCGGGAGATTTCAGATAAGCTGTCAGGATTTCCTTTTGCTGGGTCGGGAAAGAAAGAAATAAAATTTTCAGCCGTATTGGCTCGGGCATGACCGATTTGTCAAGGTATGTGCAAATCTGCATGCTGTCGAATAAAAAAGCCGATCTTGAGCTTGCAAGATAAAAAAGCGATGCGGAAACCCCCGCAAGAAATACAAAGAATATCGCAATTGATAACGCAGTGAAAACCTGCGTTTCCAAATAAAGCGAATAAAGATTTTGAAAGTTGTTCATTTTTCTGCTCCTTAAAGTGTTTGACATGATTATAGACAGAAAAAGGGGGAATATAACATGGGAGCGTTGTTTATCTGGATACAAAAATCTGTTACACTTTAAATAATTAAAAATTAAAAACAGGCTTCGCTCTGCGAGCTCGATAAAAATTGAAAATTGTGGTAAGCACGAGAGCTAAGCTCTCTGTGCATTCAATTATTAGATAATATGAAAAAAGCGTTTCAATCAGCAAGTAACGTTCCAATAAGCATTTCAAATAATAGCATGCACGAGCGAAGCGAGTGCCTTACCACAATTTTTAATTTTTAATTTTTAATTATTATAAGGTGTAACAGATTTTTGTATCTAAAAAAACCCCTTTTTTCATAGACAAACGCGAAAATTTATGGTAGAATGGATTGAAATCTAAAAAAATGGATAAAGCTAGCAAAAATGCTTTAAAACATCGTAAAAATCGCGATTTTTCATTGATAATTCCCTTGACAATTCCCTTGGTGTGTGGTAAACTTATTAAGCACTTTCCTAGGGGGTGTTATTTTTACGATTAATTTTTTGAAAATTCAAAGATAAAAATATATCAAATATAACTTGGAGGTTTACGTTATGAGAGTTAAAATTACACTTGCTTGCACAGAATGCAAACAAAGAAATTATGACACTACAAAAAACAAAAAGAACACGCCAGACAGAATCGAAATGAGCAAATACTGCAGATTCTGCAAAAAGCACACTGTTCACAAAGAAGGCAAATAATAGAGGTAAAAATATGAGCGACACTAAAAAACAAGTTGAAACAACTGTTGCAAGCGAAGCAACTGCAGAAACAACTGTGAAAGAAACAACTGCCACAGCACCTGCGAAAAAAGCTTCAAAAGCACCAGCTAAAAAAACAACAAAGAAAGCTAGAAAACCACTAAGCAGAAAATTTAAAGAAATTTTTTCAGAACTTAAAAAAGTTTCATGGCCAACATTTCCAAAAGTTGTAAAAAACACTTGCGTTGTTTTGGTTGTTGTTCTGTTCTTCCTTATCGTTTTGGGATTATTCGATACAGTGCTTTCTGGTCTTATGAAATTGGTTATAAATGGCTAGTATTATGGAAGAGAAAGTATTAGATCCAAAATGGTATGTCATCCATACCTTCACTGGCTATGAAGCAACAGTGAAAGATAGTATTGAAAACATCATTGAAAACGGTAATCTTCAAGAGTATATAACTGATATACAAATCCCAATGGAGCAAACTATTGAAGAAAAGAATGGCAAAAAGAAAATTGTCGAAAGAAAGATTTTCCCATGCTACATTTTCGTTAAAATGGTATACACAAACGATATTTGGTTCATGATCACGAACACTCGTGGCGTGACAAACTTCGTTGGCCCAGGCGGAAGACCACAACCACTTTCTGATGAAGAAGTAAGAAGAAACAGACTGGAAAAAATTTCAGCTGGGGATATCAACTTCCAAGTTGGCGATAAAGTTTTGGTTACCGGCGGTGCAATTGCTGGTTTTGAAGGAAAAGTTGTTTCAATCAACCAAGCAAGCGAAAAAGCAAAAGTCGAAGTTGTTATGTTCGAAAGACTCACAGAAGTTGACGTTGAACTTACAAACATCGATAAAATTGCTGAGTAATAATATTGTTTAATTCGGACATTCGCAAGGACAGTTCGTATTATATAGGCGTGGGAAACCCCCACAGCAGTGGAAGAAAGGTAAGCCACCTTTCGAAATTACCACAAGGAGGATAAAAAAATGGCAAAAAAAGTAACAGCGGTTGTCAAATTGCAACTTCCAGCAGGAAAAGCGACACCAGGCCCACCAGTTGGTTCAACTCTTGGTCCACACGGTATCAACATCCCTGGATTCACAAAAGACTTCAATGCAAGAACATCTGATAAAGCAGGATTGATTATCCCAGTTGTTATCACAATCTACCAAGACAGATCATTCACATTCATCATGAAAACTCCACCAGCTCCAGTGCTTATCAAAAAAGCATGCGGAATCGAAAGTGGAAGTGGAAGACCAAACACACAAAAAGTTGCAACAATTTCTATGGCACAAGTTGAAGAAATTGCAAAAACAAAAATGGTTGACCTTAATGCAGCTTCACTTGAAGCAGCTATCAGCATGATTGCAGGAACTGCAAGAAGCATGGGTGTTGTTGTTGAGGGAGGTAACGAATAATGGCAGGAAAAAAATATACAGACAGCATGAAGGCATTTGACCTTCAAGCTCAATACGAAGTAGACGAAGCTATCAAGATTTGTCTTGAAACAGCAAAAGCAAAATTCGACGAAACTATCGAACTTCACTGTGTTCTTGGCGTAGACCCAAGACATGCTGATCAACAAGTTCGTGGCGTAGTTGTTCTTCCAAACGGAACTGGTAAAAAAGTTCGCGTTTTGGTTATCGCAAAAGGACCAAAAGCTGAAGAAGCTGAAAAAGCTGGCGCAGATATCGTTGGTGCTGAAGAAATCGTTGCTAGAATTCAAAAAGAAAACTGGTTTGATTTCGACGTTTGTATCACAACTCCTGATATGATGGGTGTTGTTGGTAGAATCGGTAAACTTCTCGGACCAAAAGGTTTGATGCCAAACCCAAAAAGCGGTACTGTAACAATGGATATCGCAAAAGCTGTTAACGATGTAAAATCTGGTAAAGTTGAATACAGACTAGACAAACAAGCAATCGTTCACTGCCCACTTGGCAAAAAATCATTCGGCACAGAAAAAATCGCAGAAAACTTTGACACTTTGATGAGTGCTATCGTAAAAGCGAAACCAGCTGCAGCAAAAGGAACTTATATCAAATCAGTTGCAATTGCAAGCACAATGGGCCCTGGCGTTAAGATCAAGTACTAATTTAGTCAAAACACAATGAAATATATGATGCTTTTCTTCCCAGAGAAAGCAAGTGTTGAAAAACGTAAACGCGGAAGCGACTTGCCGAGGTTTGAAAAGGTCACTAGAAAGTGAACTTTCTTTTGCCCTTTGAATCTTCGGAAGCAAAGGGCATCTTTATTTTCTGGGCACTTCAAAAAATTCTAAACGCAAATTTCGATTTTGAAATCAATCTTTGCATTTATAATTTTTAGGAATTCCCAAATAGATGTGATAATATCACAGAACTGAAAATAACACAAGGAGGAACAAAATGGCAAAAGAAATTATGAACCAAAAAGCGGAACTTGTTGCAGGCATCAGAGAAAAGATTGAAAAATCAAGAGCAGTTATTTTTGTAGACTACAAAGGTATCACTGTTGATGCAGACACAGCAATTCGTAAAAGTTTCAGAGAAGCTGGCCTTGAATACAAAGTGTTGAAAAACACTATGGTAAGAAAAGCATTCAACGATATGGGTGTTACAGCATTCGACGAAACATTGAACGGACCAACAGCAATCGCGTTTGGATATGAAGATGAAGCTAAAACAGCAAAAGCTATTGCTGACGTTGCAAATGCAAACAAAAACTTCTTCTCTATCAAAGCAGCATACGTAGATGGACAAAGTCTTGACGAAGCAAAAATTAAAATGCTTTCAACACTTGGCTCAAGAGCTGGTGTATACGCTCAACTTATGGGCACACTTCTTGCTCCAATGCAAAAATTGGCTGGAACACTTCAAGCAGTTTCAGAAAAAGAAGCTTAATCGCATAGCGATAAACAAAACAAAAATAAAAATTTAAACAAAATTTGAACCTAAGAAAGGTTCCAAAACAAATGGAGGATATTAAAATGGCAGATTTGGCAAAAATCTTGGATGATATTAAAGTATTGACAGTTCTTGAAGTTTCTGAACTAGTTAAAATGATGGAAGAAGAATTCGGTGTAAGCGCAGCAGCTCCAGTGGCAGTTGCAGCAGTAGGCGGCGCAGCAGCTCCAGCTGAAGAAGAAAAAACTGAATTCAACGTAGTATTGAAATCAGCTGGCGGACAAAAAGTAGCAGCTATCAAAGCAGTAAGAGAAATCACTGGTCTTGGTCTTGTAGACGCAAAGAAATTGGTTGAAGCTCTTGGTGTTGTTAAAGAAGGCGTGCCAAAAGAAGAAGCTGAAAAAATGGTTGAAGCTCTTAAAGCTGCAGGCGCAGAAGCTGAGTTGGCTTAATTTTAGGCGAAAAAAATCAAAGAACCCTTTGGGGTTCTTTTTTTTTCGCCTAAAATTAAGCCAGCCCCGCTGTGGTGGGACTTTTTGGGTTTTTTCAGCCCGATGCGAGCTCGGCATATACTAATATCGCCTTCACTCGCCTCGAACTGAAAAATTCCCAAAAATCCTCCACCACAGCTGCTTGCTCTAGTTGTGCGAAGGTCGCGTGTGGGGCGACCCCTTATTGGGGGTCGCTTCAATTATTAAGGTTGCAAGCAAAGGCTTTGCCTTTGGCTTGTGTTGTTGTTTTTCAATTATTGGGTGGTGTTGCCTTTGGCTTGTGGGGTTGTTTTTCAATTTGTAGGTTGCAAGCAAAAAGCTTTGCTTTTTGGCTTGCAAGGGTGGCTTTGCCCCACGTTTAATTATTGGTGGCGAGCCAAAGGCTTCGCCACGGCACGGGGCAATGCACTCGTGCTCAATTATAGAAGTGGTAGCCACGGTGGCAGAATTTGTTTTTATACAAGGAAAAAATAAAGGATTGCGACAAGCGTACTTACGTACGCGACCGCAATCCATTTTTGACGCAGTAGAAAAGCAAATTATGCATGCTGTTCCAATGCCTGAGCTGCAGTACCCCCAATAAAAAGGCGAGAGCCTTTTTCTCAAACAAAACTCCAAACAATCCACCCCCCACAATCCCGCAAAAAGGCGAAGCCTTTTTCTCAAACAAAACTCCAAACAATCCACCCCCAATAGGGGTCAAGGGTGGTCACCACCCTTGCGGGCGTGGGCAGAGCCCACAAACCCCACCACAAACCCCACCGCCCCCATCACACCCCATACAAAAAACCTTGACAAACGCGGTTGAAAGTGGGATAATTTACTTGTAAGGAGAAATTTATGTTAACTAGCATAGGAGTGATAATAATATCGGCGATACTGCTTGGCAGGGTTTGCGACATGGTTCGTTTGCCACGTCTTGTGGCGATGCTTTTGATAGGCGTTGTGTTTGGGCCGTATGTTTTGGATATAATCAGTGGCGATCTTTTGGGAATTTCGGCGGAGCTTCGGGAAATTGCGCTTGTGATCATACTTGCAAGGGCGGGTCTTTCGCTTTCGGTTGGCGAACTGAAAAAGGTTGGCAGACCGGCGGTTTTGATGAGCTTTTTGCCGGCGAGTTTCGAGATAGCGGGCTACACAATTTTTGCAAGCCTGATTTTGAATATTTCAATTGTGGATGCAATGCTGATTGGCAGTATCATGGGCGCGGTTTCGCCGGCGGTGGTTGTGCCACGCATGATAAAAATCAAGGAAGAAGGCTACGGCGAAGATAAGGGCGTCGCGTCGATAATAATGTCCGCTTCAAGCGTGGATGACGTTTATGTTATCGTGCTGTTTTCGGCATTTCTGACGCTTTCTGGCGGTGGCGAATTTTCCTTTGCTGTTTTGGCTTCTGTCCCAATCGCAATCGCGGTTGGCATCGCGGTTGGCATAGCGGTGGGGATAGCATTCTCGCAACTCATAAAAAAAGTGCACATGCGCGATTCGGTGAAGGTGCTGTTGCTTCTTTCAATTGCGTTCATGCTTTTGGGCGTTGAAGACGCTATCGAAAACACAATCCCATTTTCCGCGCTAATTTCAATCGTCACTTTCGGGGTGATAATATCAACAAACCAGCCCGAGCGTGCAAAACGGTTGTCAAATAAATTTTCAAAACTGTGGATTTTTGCAGAAATCATGCTTTTCGTTTTGGTCGGTGCAATCGTGGATATTTCCTACGCATCGCAAAACGCACTCGCCGTTATCGCTGTTATCGCAATTGCAATGTGCTTTCGCATGTTGGGCGCGTTTCTCGCAACGCTTAAAACCCCGCTGAATATAAAAGAACGACTCTTTTGCATGCTGGCATTCACCCCAAAAGCAACGGTGCAAGCGGCAATCGGTGGCATCGCACTTGCCCAAGGTCTTGCCATCGGCAATCTCGCACTTTCATTCGCGGTTATCGGCATTTTGCTTTCCGCCCCAATCGGCGCTGTGATGATAGACTTTTCGTATAAAAAATTACTGCATAAAGATTGATTTTTCCACAGTATGCAGGGGAAACACCCTTTTGCAGTTGAGAATGTGTATAAAAAATAACGAAATGAATAAAAATGCATATATGCAAATCGAGTGCATATATGCATTTTTGATTTTTATATTTAAACGCATAAAAAGTTCGCAAAAAATACAAAAGAAGCAAGTTTTATAGACAGCTGTCTAAAAAATCCCTTATAATGCCATATTTTGTCGGGCGTGTACGCACAATATAACAATACATAGCAATATACAGATAAAAGTATATTATATTGAAAATATATTATAAAAATGCAAATTCTTGGTGCTAAACATTTGACAAAAGTATCTAAATGAGTATAATGGTATTAACATCAATAAACTATTTGTAAACAGTTTGTTGAAATTTTTTACAGGAGAAAGAATCGCATGTTTAATATGGCAGTCATTACAATTCTAATAGTCCTACTCTGTCTATCTAAACAACATAGGCTCTTTTCGCTGTAGAAAAAAATAGTGTGACAGTAAAAGCAATGGGGCCTTTCGTAAGAATAGGCCTATTTTTTTATCCCAAATCAGACTACGTTTTTGCTTGATATTTATAGGTATATCAAGACAGTTAACATAGAAAAATTTTATATTTATAAGGAGTAATATTATGAAAAATGTTATGAAAAAAGTTTTAGTTTTGACACTTTGCCTATGCATGTGTTTGACGCTTTTCGCTGGATGCGGTTCTGGCGAATATGATGATGTAATCTTCATCGGTGCGTCTGGTCCACTTACTGGTGCTGCTGCAACATACGGCATTTCAGTTAGAAACGGTGCACAAATCGCCGTTGAAGAAATCAATGCTGCTGGCGGAATCAACGGTATGCAAATTTATTTCGAAATGGCAGATGACGAACACGACACACAAAGAGCAAACACAGTTGTTAACACATTGATCGACGATGGCATGCAAGTGTTCATGGGTGCGGTTACAACAGCTCCATCACTTGAAGTTGGCGAACTTACAATGGAAGCTAATATCTTCCAAATCACACCATCAGCTTCTGCTGCTGCTTGTGCACAATACGACAACCAATTCAGAATTTGTTTCACAGATCCACTTCAAGGAACACTTTCTGCTCAATTCGTTGAAGAATCTTTCTCTTCAGCAACTGTTGGTATCCTATACGACAGTTCAGATGCATATTCAACTGGTATCTATGAAGCATTCATCGCTGAATATTCAGGAAGCGTTGTAACTCAATCTTTCACATCTGAAACAAACATCGACTTCTCAGCACAAATCTCTGCATTCCAATCAGCAGGTTGTGATGTTGTATTCTGCCCATTCTATGCAGAACAAGCAGTTGCAGTATTTGATCAATCAGCTTCAAAAAGCTACTCTCCAACATTCATCGGTTGTGACGGTCTTGACGGTATCATCCCAGCAGCTTCTTCAGAAGCAATCGTTGAAGGCGTTATCTATTTGACACCATTCCTAGCTTCTGCAACAGACGCAGCAACAGTTTCATTTGTTTCTGCATACGAAGCAGCTTATGGCGCAACTCCAGACCAATTCGCAGCAGACGGTTATGATGCAATCTACACAATCGCAGCAGCAATCGAAAAAGCTGGTGTTACTGACGCTTCAATCGACGCATCAGAACTTTGCGACCTTATGAAAGTTGCAATGACACAAATCACTGTTGAAGGTTTGACTGGAACAACAACTTGGTCAGCAGATGGCGAACCAACAAAAGCAGCAATGTTCGTTGTTGTTGAAGATGGCGAAGCTGTTGCATTCAACTAATAGAAATATTTTTAAAAATCAATAGTTTTTAAACTATAAACAAATATCTAAGCCAAAAGCATTGCCAATTTGGCAATGCGTTTGTGCTATGATAAGGGTTTTAAATTTTCGGAAATGAATTTAACGCTCAAGGAAACGCAATAAATTTTCAAACTGTTATCTATAAAATAATTATTCTATGAATAAAACTATTCTTCAAGAAATTGAAGAAAGAGGTGGAACTAATGACTACAATTTTTACAACAATAATAGACGGGCTCAGCATGGGCAGCATCTATGCCGTTATAGCACTAGGCTACACAATGGTATATGGTATTGCAAAGATGTTGAACTTCGCACATGGTGACGTCATCATGGTTGGTGCCTATGCCGGCATCATTGCGGGAACAAATCTGTTGCTTGGATCACTTATTTCAATCGTTATTGCGATTGTTGTTTGTGCATTGCTTGGCTTCACGATTGAAAAACTCGCGTATAAACCACTCAGAAATGCATCTTCTCTTGCTGTTTTGATAACAGCGATTGGTGTTTCACAATTCTTGCAAGCCGTTGCACTTTTGGTGTTTGGCTCTTCAAGACTTTCATTCCCAAAACTTATCAGCTTGCCAACGGTTTACATCACTGAAAGCCTTATGATAAGTGGTAATTCACTTTTCACAATGGGAATTTCAGCTATCATAATGGTGGCACTTGCACTTTTTGTTAAAAACACTCAAACGGGCAGAGCAATGCTTGCAGTTTCAGAAGATAAAAACGCTGCACGTCTTATGGGTATCAACGTTAACAGGACTATTTCTATAACATTTATCATCGGCTCTGCACTTGCTGCGATTGCTGGTATTTGTTATGGCTTATCATACACATATATTGGACCAACAACGGGCGCAATGCCAGGTATTAAGGCATTCGTTGCTGCGGTTATTGGTGGAATCGGCAGTATTCCTGGTGCGATGCTTGGTGGCATCATCTTGGGACTTGTTGAAAACTTCACAAAAGTTTACATCAGCACAACGCTTTCAGATGCAGTTGTGTTTGGCGTTCTCATCGTGGTTTTGCTTATCAAACCTACTGGTATTTTGGGCAAAATCAGACAAGAAAAGGTTTAAGGGGGACGCAAAATGAAAACATCACTTAAAAAACTTAAAACAAGCAACAACATCAACTATATGATAGTTATTGTTGTGTGGCTTCTCTTGTTTGCTATGGATGCAACTGGCAACCTTAAAAACGGAACACAAGCGGTTATCGTGACTGTTGGTATCAACATCGTGCTTGCGGTTTCACTCAACTTGCTGGTTGGATATCTTGGCGAACTCACACTTGGACATGCGGGCTTTATGTGTGTCGGTGCGTTTGTTGGTAAGTATATTTCTATGAATATGACTTCTGCCCCAACAATTGTAAGCTTTGGTATTGCACTTTTGGTTGGTGGCTGTCTTGCGGCTGTGTTTGGTCTTATTATCGGACTTCCAACAATGCGTCTTCGCGGAGACTATCTTGCAATCGTTACGCTTGCTTTTGGCGAAATCGTGAGAAACATCATCTTGAACATGCCAATGTTTGGCGGAGCACTTGGGCTTAATGCAAACACAAAAGTTACAAACTACACAATCGTTTGTATTGCGATTTTGGTTACATTATTCGTTATTCAAAACCTTGTGAACTCTCGTCATGGTCGTGCAATCCGCTCTATAAGAGATAACGATATCGCGGCGCGAAGCGTTGGTATCAACGTGACATATTATAAACTTGTTGCGTTTGTGGTTGCGGCATTCTTTGCGGGAATTGCGGGTGTTTTGTATTCACATTCAATCACATCACTTGCATCTTCAGCATTCAGCTATAACTATTCAATCGAAATTTTGGTATTCGTTGTTCTTGGCGGTATGGGCAGTATTCGTGGTTCTATGATTGCGGCTGCGATTATCACATATCTTCCAATCGCGTTCGGATTCTTGCAAGATTACAGATTGCTTATCTATTCAATCGTTCTTATTTTGATGATGCTTGCAAATGCGTCACCAAAGTTCCAAACAGTTTATGGTAAGTATAAAAAAATCGTGAAAGACTTCATGTTCGACACTTGGTTCAAAATCTCTCACAAACTCAAAAAAGACGAAGGGGAGGAAGAATAAGATGGCACTACTTGAAACTAAGGGACTAACTATCAGGTTCGGCGGACTTGCTGCTGTTTCTGAAGTGGATTTAAAAATAGAAAAAGGCGAACTTTATGGACTTATCGGTCCAAACGGTGCGGGCAAAACAACAATTTTCAACTTGCTTACAGGTGTTTATCAACCAACAGAAGGAGAAATCTGGCTTGACGGCAACAGAATTGACGGCAAAAAGTCAATCGAAATCAACAAGCTTGGTATCGCAAGAACATTCCAAAACATTCGTTTGTTTGCGGAAATGACCGTTCTTGAAAACGTTATGGTTGGGCTTCACAACAAGGCAAAATGCAGTGTTGTGGACAGTATTGCAAAGCTTCCACGTCACAAAAAGGACGAGAGAGCATTGCGCGCAGAAGCGATTGAGCTTTTGAAAATCTTCGACCTTGAACACAGCAAAAATTTCAAAGCGAGAAACTTGCCATACGGACAACAAAGAAAGCTTGAAATTGCGCGTGCCATTGCAACAAACCCAAAACTTTTGCTTCTTGACGAACCAGCTGCGGGCATGAATCCGCGTGAAACTGAAGAACTCATGGGCACAGTTCGTTTTGTTAAAGATAAATTTGGTCTTACTGTTCTTCTTATCGAACACGATATCAAGTTTGTATCAGGCATATGCGAAAACGCAACAGTTTTGAACTTCGGAACAACACTTGCGCAAGGCAAAATAGAAGACGTATTGAAAGAGCCAGCAGTTATCACTGCTTATCTTGGCGAATAGGAGGAAAATTTTATATGGCACTACTTGAAGTTAAAGATTTAAAAGTTTCATACGGCATGATAAAAGCAATCAAAGGTGTTTCCTTTGAAGTTAACGAAGGCGAAGTTATCGCACTTATCGGTGCAAACGGCGCGGGCAAAACAACTATTATGGAAAGCCTTTCTGGTATTATTCAAGAAAAGAGCGGTTCGATTATTTTCAACGGCGTTGAAGTTTCCAAACTACCTTGCCACAAAGTTATCGAATCAGGACTTTCACTTGTTCCTGAAGGCAGAAGAATTTTCGCTCAACTAACAGTTTTCGAAAACCTTCAACTTGGCGCGTATACAAAGCCAGACAAGAAAGAATTTGCAAAAAAATTGCAGTATATATATGAAACTTTCCCAATCTTGGAAGAAAGAAAAAAACAAATCGCAGGAACACTTTCTGGCGGTGAACAACAAATGCTTGCAATGGGCAGAGCGCTCATGGCAGAACCGCAAATCATCTTGATGGACGAACCTTCAATGGGTCTTTCACCACTTTATGTTCAAAGAATTTTCAGCGTAATCAAAATGCTTAAAGAACAAGGCTCAACAATTTTATTGGTTGAACAAAACGCAAAACAAGCATTGAATATCGCCGATCGTGCATACGTTCTTGAAACGGGCAACATCACGATTTCTGGCGACGCAAAAGAACTTCTTTCGAATGAAGCAATTATCAAAGCATACTTGAACTAGGACTTTTTATATTTGATTTTTGTTTGGATTTTCAATTCAATCAAATGCGAATCAACTGGTTTTACCACCTTGATTAGATAACAGATAAAACCCCCGCAAGACGAGATAACTTGCGGGGGTTTTATTTTTTTGATAGATTGTGGATAGTCCACTTGTGAATTGTGGATACTCACCGTGCATATTGTGGATATTTGCTGTGAAATATTTCAGAAAAACACAAAAAGCAGTAAAAATTGTTGACATTATATAACCATAAGGTTATACTTTGATTTGATAAGAGTTGGAATTGTATCCACTGTGAAAATGCGGTGCAATCCATATGTAAATTTGGCATACAACACGGCGAGAACTAGAATATTTGCAATTTTTATGGGAAAAATATAACAAAAATCTAGGGGTGAGATAATGAAGATACTAGTCATTTTAGGAAATAAACTAAATCAAGATTCCACACTTTCAAGCGTGGGGTTGTTGCGCGTGAGTGCGGGATTTAAAATCCACAACTTTATTGATTTTGATAAGATTATTTTGTCGGGTGGTGTAACCAATGGTTATAAAAAATCCGAAGCGCGTGCAATGAGCGATTATCTTGTGAAAAATGGCGTGTCGGAAGAACTGTTAATCCTTGAAGAAAATTCAAGAAACACAATGGAAAACGGTAAATACACCGTTGATATTTTGAATGGTATCGAAGGCAGTCACGAAATATTTGTGCTATCTTCAAAGGGTCACATCGCAAGAAGATTTCATAACCCAGTTGAAGTTTTTGATGCCTATGCGCACGGAAACAAAAATCTACACTTGGTTTATGTTGGTGTTTAAAGGGAAAAAACATGAAAAGAACATTCATAACACAAATGCCCGACGAAGCGGGTGCATTTTTAAAAGCTAGCAGAATTGCAAGGGAAAACGATTGCAATATCATTCGCGTAAGCTATAACAAGAGTGTGGATTTGCACACCCTTTTTATCGATGCAACGGGAACGGAGCAAAATCTTGAGAACATGGAAAATGCACTTTTTCAGATTGGTTATCGCTTTGAAGGCGCTGTGACAGCGCAAGTGCTTTTGATTGAATTCATGCTGGAAAACAAGCCTGGTGCGGCGGAAGAAATTTTGGAACTTATTTCAGAATTGAAAATCAACATATCATATATCAACTCGCAAGCAAACGGCTTGGTGAAGTATTTCAAAGCGGGTCTTTTTATTGATAACCCACTCACGATAAAAACGCTTCTCGACCGTGCAAGCAAAATTTGCGAAGTTAAAATTCTTGACTACGACACAACGGAAACGCTTTTGGACAGTGCAATTTTTTATGTGAGTTTCACAAGCGATATCCGCAATATTTTGAAACTTACCCAAGAAGAAACAAACATCATCATGGCAAATTCCAACGAAATCATGCAACATCTTGATGCCCGCGGAGAACTGCCACACAAAACATTTGACTACATAAAAAAATACGCGCAATTTATTTCGCATTATAAGGGTGAATCGTTCTTCATGTCTTATAAAGCAATCGATTTATTGGGCGGTGTGAAACTTCATCAGTTTGCGCCACCGTGCGGGTCTAATATATACGCACTTGAAAAGGGTGACAGTGTGACTTTCATCGATTCGGGATTTGCGTGTTACAAAGAAGAAATAAGGCGAGAACTCAAAACGGTTTTCCCAAACTTTGACAGCATGAAAAAGGATTTGTGGTTGACGCATGCCGATATCGACCATTCGGGCAACCTTGATTTTTTCGACAATGTTTATATGTCGCGCGCGACTCGTGAAAATTTCGAGCTTGAAAATGCCGGCAAGGAAAATTATCGTGAACAGCACTATATCCACGCGCCGTATGCACGCCTTTCTGCGGTTATTTCGCAATATAAAACGCCAAGTTTTGCAAACATGCAAACTGTCGACACAAAGGCAGAATACTTTCACGACTGCATGACAACAATTGGCGAGATCAGCTTTGAAAATCTCACATTCGATGTGATACTAGGCACAGGCGGTCACGTTCGCGGCGAAACGATTTTTGTCTGCCGAGAAATGGGGCTTATTTTCAGCGGTGATAACTATGTCAACATTCGCGGATTTTCCAAAGAACAAGCTAACTTCAACAAGCTTGCGCCGTTTTTGATGTCAAGCGTGAATATGGATTCTAAGTCCGCAACGGTGATTAGAAACAAGATTTCGCACATGGCAGTGGAAAGACCAACCTTGCTTTGTCCCGCCCACGGCGACTGGCTTGAAACATTTTAAAAAAAGGGCACTTTTAAAAAGGGCACTTCTTAAAACTCTAAACGCAAATCTCAATTCCTAAAAAAGATATGAGATATAAGATATAAAATATAAAACATAAAAGAATATACAATATAAGAAATCTATAGAAAGTGATGAGATACTAATCTGTAGGTAGGAAGAAATGGTAACAGTAAAAAAAGAAAAAACAGTATTTTTCATGTCGCTCCCAATATTTGTGGAGCTTTTTATGCAATTTTTGGTTGGTAATATCGACCAAATAATGCTGGCGGGAATTTCAGAAGACGCAGTTGCTTCAATCGTGAATGCGAACCAACTGATAACTTTGGTGATGGTTGTGGCAACATTCCTTGCAAATGCAGTTATGGTGCGTTTCACCCATGCAATAGGCAGGAAGAATGGCGAGATGTATGAAAAAGCATTCTTCTCTGGTCATGTCATGATGGGGATATATTCCATTTTTGCCATGATTATTTTTATGGCATTCGGAAGCGAACTGCTTATTTTGTTCAACGCAAGCGAAAGCATAATTGGCGATGCGTCTATGTATTTGATTGTCGTGTCTTTTGCGATGATTCCTTACGGAATATACTGCATTAACACCGCGGCGCTAAGAAGTAAGGGTCTGCTCAACGATGTGATGTTGATTTCAATTTTCATGAACATCTTGAATATTGTGGGCAATGCAATTCTGATAAATGGCTGGTTTGGTGCGCCTGCACTCGGCGTGCTTGGTGCGGGAATTTCAACGGCATTCAGCAAGATTGTGGGCAGTATTTTGGTGTTTGTGCGATTGTATAAGGCGGATTTTGTCAAGTTTGATTGGAAATTTTTCAAACAGTTCCCAAAAAACACAACAAAAAGACTTCTGCACCTTGCGATTCCAGCGAGTGTGGAATCAAGTTCGTACAGCCTTTCGCAAATGGTTATTCTTTCGTTTATCAACATCTTTGGCACAACAGTTGTTGCAACAAAAGGTTACTGCTCGATAATCGCAAACTTTGCGTTTCTTTATTCAATCGCAATGGCGCAAGCAACGCAAATCGTGGTTGGATATATGATTGGCAGAAACGAATTCGACCCAATCAAAAAACGAGTTATGAAAAGCAACTTTGTTTGCATAATCTGCTCGATGACGGTGATGACGATAATGTATTTCGCAAGCGACACTGTGTTTAATTTGTTTTCCGCTTCAGAAGAAGTGAAACAGCTTGGCAAGACAATTCTGCTGATAGAAATTTTCCTAGAATTTGGCAGGTCGGTGAATATCATCATGTCAAGAATGCTCACAAGCGTGGGGGATACATATTTCCTTATGGGGATGGGCTGTTTCGGGCATTGGATGATTGGCGTTTTGCTCGCCTACATTTTTGGCGTTCATTTCGGCTTTGGACTCGTCGGCATTTGGATAGCAATGGCAATCGACGAAAACATCCGCGGAATAGCTTATCTCGTGCGTTTCTCAATCAAAAAATGGGATAGGGAAAGCATTTTAAAAATTAAAAATAATAGATTGTATAATTAAGTGCAACACCTAAAAAAGAATAGCGATTCACACCGAAATCCTTTATAATGGAAAGTGACCAAACCGACCATTGGGGGAAAACAACATG